>NZ_CP136921.1:32500-638000 GCF_033100095.1 Diaphorobacter limosus
GGTTAGAGCACCGTCTTGATAAGGCGGGGGTCGTTGGTTCGAGCCCAACTAGACCCACCAAGCGTCCAACGCGAGGATAGAGAAATCCTGGGGGGATTAGCTCAGCTGGGAGAGCACCTGCTTTGCAAGCAGGGGGTCGTCGGTTCGATCCCGTCATCCTCCACCATCCAAGAGAAGTTCAACACCAAAGCGGCTTTGCAAGAGGCTGCTTTGGCGTTGATCGATATAGATCGATTGACACGGCTGTTCTTTAAAAATTCATAGAGTCGAATCAGCGTTGCTAGCGGAAAGCGCCGAAAGGCGCACCGTGCCGCTAGCAACCTAAATTTGATTGCGTCAAAACGAACAGAAGCAATTTTGTTCAAGTAATGACGAATCGTTCTCGAGGCTGCGTTGAAAGACGCAACCGAAGAAACATTCACATTACGGCATAACGCGCGAGGTGCGAGACCTCGCAAGTCTTTGAACTCGAAATGGAAGCTTCTTGCAAAAGAAGTCAAAGTTATAGGGTCAAGTGACTAAGAGCATGTGGTGGATGCCTTGGCGATGATAGGCGACGAAAGACGTGATAGCCTGCGAAAAGCTTCGGGGAGCTGGCAAATAAGCTGTGATCCGGAGATCTCTGAATGGGGAAACCCACCCGCAAGGGTATCGCAACCTGAATACATAGGGTTGCGAGGCGAACCGAGTGAACTGAAACATCTAAGTAGCTCGAGGAAAAGACATCAACCGAGATTCCGAAAGTAGTGGCGAGCGAAATCGGAGGAGCCTTCTAGTGATAGTCAGACGGTTAACAAAGCGGCATGGAAAGGCCGGCCATAGTGGGTGATAGCCCCGTATGTGAAAACCGACTGGTGGTACTGAGCTAGAGAAAAGTAGGGCGGGGCACGAGAAACCCTGTCTGAACATGGGGGGACCATCCTCCAAGGCTAAATACTCATCATCGACCGATAGTGAACCAGTACCGTGAGGGAAAGGCGAAAAGAACCCCGGGAGGGGAGTGAAATAGATCCTGAAACCGCATGCTTACAAAAAGTAGGAGCCCGCAAGGGTGACTGCGTACCTTTTGTATAATGGGTCAGCGACTTACATTCAGTGGCGAGCTTAACCGAATAGGGGAGGCGTAGAGAAATCGAGTCCGAACAGGGCGTTCAGTCGCTGGGTGTAGACCCGAAACCAAGTGATCTATCCATGGCCAGGATGAAGGTGCCGTAACAGGTACTGGAGGTCCGAACCGACTGGTGTTGCAAAACCAGCGGATGAGCTGTGGATAGGGGTGAAAGGCTAAACAAACTTGGAAATAGCTGGTTCTCTCCGAAAACTATTTAGGTAGTGCCTCAAGTATTACCTGCGGGGGTAGAGCACTGTTTTGGCTAGGGGGTCATGGCGACTTACCAAACCAAGGCAAACTCCGAATACTGCAGAGTACAGCTTGGGAGACAGAGCACCGGGTGCTAACGTCCGGACTCAAGAGGGAAACAACCCAGACCGCCAGCTAAGGTCCCTAAAATTGGCTAAGTGGGAAACGAAGTGGGAAGGCTAAAACAGTCAGGATGTTGGCTTAGAAGCAGCCATCATTTAAAGAAAGCGTAATAGCTCACTGATCGAGTCGTCCTGCGCGGAAGATGTAACGGGGCTAAGCCAGTTACCGAAGCTGCGGATGCACAGTTTACTGTGCGTGGTAGGAGAGCGTTGTGTAAGCCTGTGAAGGTGTCTGGTAACGGATGCTGGAGGTATCACAAGTGCGAATGCTGACATGAGTAGCGTTAAAGCGGGTGAAAAGCCCGCTCGCCGTAAGCGCAAGGTTTCCTACGCAACGTTCATCGGCGTAGGGTGAGTCGGCCCCTAAGGCGAGGCAGAGATGCGTAGCTGATGGGAAACAGGTCAATATTCCTGTACCGATCAATAGTGCGATGTGGGGACGGAGAAGGTTAGCTCAGCCAACTGTTGGAATAGTTGGTTCAAGCCTGTAGTCGTGCCTGGTAGGCAAATCCGCCGGGCTAAGATGAGGGGTGATAACGAGTCTGCTTGCAGACGAAGTGAGTGATACCCTGCTTCCAGGAAAAGCCACTAAGCTTCAGCTATTGACGACCGTACCGCAAACCGACACTGGTGCGCGAGATGAGTATTCTAAGGCGCTTGAGAGAACTCAGGAGAAGGAACTCGGCAAATTGATACCGTAACTTCGGGAGAAGGTATGCCCTGATTAGGTGAACTTGTACAAAGGGAGCCGAAAGGGGTTGCAAAAAATCGGTGGCTGCGACTGTTTAATAAAAACACAGCACTCTGCAAACACGAAAGTGGACGTATAGGGTGTGACGCCTGCCCGGTGCTGGAAGATTAAATGATGGGGTGCAAGCTCTTGATTGAAGTCCCAGTAAACGGCGGCCGTAACTATAACGGTCCTAAGGTAGCGAAATTCCTTGTCGGGTAAGTTCCGACCTGCACGAATGGCGTAACGATGGCCACACTGTCTCCTCCTGAGACTCAGCGAAGTTGAAATGTTTGTGATGATGCAATCTCCCCGCGGAAAGACGGAAAGACCCCATGAACCTTTACTGTAGCTTTGTATTGGACTTTGAACGGATCTGTGTAGGATAGGTGGGAGGCTTTGAAGTGTGGTCGCTAGATCACATGGAGCCAACGTTGAAATACCACCCTGGTGCGTTTGAGGTTCTAACCCAGGTCCCTTATCGGGATCGGGGACAGTGCATGGTAGGCAGTTTGACTGGGGCGGTCTCCTCCCAAAGCGTAACGGAGGAGTTCGAAGGTACGCTAGTTACGGTCGGACATCGTGACGATAGTGCAATGGCATAAGCGTGCTTAACTGCGAGACTGACAAGTCGAGCAGATGCGAAAGCAGGACATAGTGATCCGGTGGTTCTGTATGGAAGGGCCATCGCTCAACGGATAAAAGGTACTCTGGGGATAACAGGCTGATACCGCCCAAGAGTTCATATCGACGGCGGTGTTTGGCACCTCGATGTCGGCTCATCTCATCCTGGGGCTGTAGTCGGTCCAAGGGTATGGCTGTTCGCCATTTAAAGAGGTACGTGAGCTGGGTTTAAAACGTCGTGAGACAGTTTTGTCCCTATCTTCCGTGGGCGCTGCAGATTTGAGGAAGCCTGCTCCTAGTACGAGAGGACCGGAGTGGACACACCTCTGGTGTATCGGTTGTCACGCCAGTGGCATTGCCGAGTAGCTAAGTGTGGAAGAGATAACCGCTGAAAGCATCTAAGCGGGAAACTCGTTTCAAGATGAGATCTGCCGGGGCCTTGAGCCCCCTGAAGGGTCGTTGTAGACCACGACGTTGATAGGCTGGGTGTGGAAGTGCAGCAATGCATTAAGCTAACCAGTACTAATTGCCCGTGCGGCTTGACCCTATAACTTTGATTGCTCCAACACGAGCAAAGACTGTTATGCCAAGTACGCAATCAA
This sequence comes from Diaphorobacter limosus, assembly GCF_033100095.1. Classification (NCBI taxonomy): domain Bacteria; kingdom Pseudomonadati; phylum Pseudomonadota; class Betaproteobacteria; order Burkholderiales; family Comamonadaceae; genus Diaphorobacter; species Diaphorobacter limosus. The sequence goes on from NZ_CP136921.1 coordinate 35,939, forward strand.
ATACACACCTGATTCCAGACTCTATGAATTCGCCGTGCAGTCACACACCGACTGCATAGCTCCAAGTTATGCCTGATGACCATAGCAAGTCGGTCCCACTCCTTCCCATCCCGAACAGGACAGTGAAACGACTTCGCGCCGATGATAGTGCGGATCCCCGTGTGAAAGTAGGTCATCGTCAGGCTATTACAGCCCAAACCGCCCTCCCACTTACATAGTGGGAGGGCGTTTTGCTTTGGGGATTTGATTTGAGCTCTATGCAACTTCAAGATATTCTTTATTCACAGGGCTTTGGCACTCGCCGTGTTTGTGCGGGTTTGATTCAACAAGGCTGGGTATCCGTGTATCAGGCGAACCTTCCGGAGCCGATGACATGCCTGGAAGCGACGCAAGACTTTCAGGCGCAGGATTTGGTGCTGCGTGTCCAGGGTTTCGACTGGCCGTACCAGGCCAAGGCCTATGTGATGCTGCATAAACCCGTCGGCACGGAATGTTCACAAAAGCCATCAGCCTATCCCAGTGTGTATACGCTACTGCCGGCGCCACTGCGGCAGCGGCCGAGCAAGGGCGCGGTGAGTGGTGTGCAGGCTGTTGGGCGGCTGGATCAGGATACGACCGGCTTGCTGCTGCTCAGTGATGATGGACAGTTCATTCATCGCATGAGTTCACCCAAGAAGCATGTCCCCAAGGTGTATCAGGTGACGACCAAACATCCAGTGACCGCCGCGCAGATTGAACGTTTACAGGCTGGAGTGGTACTGGATGACGACCCGCGCCCGGTACGGGCTGCTGCCTGCGTGCAGCTGGATGAGCGGTGCATTGACTTGACACTGACAGAGGGCAAGTACCACCAGGTCAAGCGCATGATTGCCGCCGTGGGCAATCGCGTCGAGGCACTGCATCGTTCCCGTATCGGTGGCTTGTCATTGCCTGACGACTTGCAGCCAGGGCAGTGGCGGTGGCTGACTGCGCAGCAGATCGCGCTGCTCACATAGTCGGCGTTCCCAGCAATGATTGGGAGCGCGTCAACGATGAATACTGAATGCGCGTTATGCATCAGGCCTTTCATCGGGCGTGCGTGCTGCAGCTGGTTGTTGGCACTCGCTAATTTCAAGGGAGCAAGAGTGAAACAACTGATGATGCTGCGGGCTGTCGGGATGTTCATGGTCGCCTGCTGGGCATGCGGGCTGCAGGCAGCACAGCCGCCGGTGTTTGTGCTCAATTCCCTGCAGGCCGACATCAGCGTGATCGACCCGGAGAGTTGGGTCGAGACGGCGCGCATCCCCACCGGCAAGGAGCCGCACCATCTTTACCTGACGCCGGATGAAAAATCGCTCATCGTTGCCAATGCTCTCGGCGACAGCCTGACCTTTGTCGATCCGGCCACGGCCCAGGTGCAGCGCACGGTGCGTGGCATTGTGGATCCCTATCACCTGCGGTTCTCGCCCGACATGCATTGGCTGGTGACTGCGGCCAACCGGCTTAACCATGTCGATTTTTACCGTTGGGACGGCCAGAACCTGACGCTGGTGCAGCGCGTGCCCACGGGCAAGACGCCCAGCCATCTGTGGATAGACAGCGGCAGCCGTGTACTGTATGCGTCCATGCAGGACAGTGACGAGTTGGTCGCCATCGACATCGGTACGCAGAAAGTCCTGTGGCGCACCAGCACCGGCGCCATGCCCGCCGACGTGTACGGTAGCCCGGATGGCAAGCGCATATTTGTCGGGCTCACCGGTAGCGACAGCGTGGAGGTGTTCGATATATCGGGCGAGCAGCCACGCAGCGTGCAGCGCATCAAAACCGGCAGTGGCGCTCACGCCTTTCGCGCCGCCGGCGACGGACGGCATCTGTTCGTCAGCAACCGGGTGGCCAACACCATCAGCAAGGTCGATATGCAGGCATTGCGCGTTGTGGACTCTTACCCTGCGCCGGGTGGGCCCGATTGCATGGATGTTTCGACCGATGGACGCTGGATCTATGTGAGCGCGCGCTGGGCGCGCAAGCTGCTTGTGATCGACACCGTGGAGCGCAAGGTGGCACGATCCATCCCAGTGGGCAAGTCGCCCCACGGTGTCTGGACGCTGAAACATGCCAAACGCTGACCGCCATTCGCCGTCGTCACGCAGGGTCTATATTCATTTTGCTATATACTTAATAGCTGTTTGCGCTTTGCCGATAAGCGCAAAGGCGGAAAATGCCTGTAAAGGCACTGTCTACCTGACCTTTGATACCGGCCATATGGGCGTAGCCTCGTTGGTGGCCGAAGTGCTGCACCGGCAGGGCGTGCAGGCCACTTTTTTTGCCGCTGACGAGCATACCCAGACCGGAGGCAGCAGCCTGGATGAGCGTTGGGCCCCCTGGTGGCGCGCGCGGGTGGCCGAAGGGCACGAGTTCGCCTCGCACACGATGCACCATGTGTACTGGCGTGGCGACGCGGGTACGGCCCGGCAGCCGTCCTTCAGGGTCAGGCCCACCGCCGGCCCCCAGGCCGGGCAGAACCTGACCCTGACGGCGGCGCAATACTGTGCACAGATCGATGCCGCGACGCAGCGGCTGCGCACCATCACCGGCAAGGAGCCGTTGCCGATGTTTCGTGCACCGGGTGGCAAGACCTCGCCGCGCCTGTTGCGCGTGGCGCAATCCTGCGGCTACCACCATGTGGGCTGGACGCCTGCCGGTTTCCTGGGTGATGAGCTGCCGAGCGAGCGCTACAGCAACGCCCAGCTGCTTCAACAAGCCTTGCGCGCTATTCACGATGGCGACGTGCTGCTTGCACACCTGGGCATCTGGTCGCGCAAGGATCCCTGGGCGCCGGCCGTGCTCGAACCCCTGATCCAGGGCCTGAAGGAGCGTGGCCTGTGTTTTCGTACCCTGCGTGAGCATCCGCGCTTTCAGGCCGGGCTGACCTCTGATGACGCAGCCCGCAGTGGTTCCGGGCGTCGATGAGGGCCGATTGATGGCAAACGCCCTGTCCTGGCCGAGTCAATGGTTCGACACCGCTCAGCAGTGGTTGTTCGAAGCCCTGGTGCAGCCCCTGCTGTTTGCGCTGGGCCAGGCCAGCGTGCTGGAGGATGCGTACGCCGCCACCGGCTGGCTGCTCGTGGGTTTGCTGCAACTGGCGGTGATGCTGGTCGTGATCGCCCCGCTGGAGCGCTGGCGCCCGGTGGAGCCGCTGCGCGATCATGCGGCGGTGCGGACCGATGTGATCTACACCTTGATCCATCGTCTGGGCCTGGTACGTGTAGTGCTGTTTTTCGCCACCGCCGTGCTCTGGGATGGTTTGTTTGGTGCCCTGCGCACGCATGGCTGGCAAACCTGGCAGCTCGACGCGCTATGGCCCGGTGTGACCGACCAGCCATTGCTCAGCCTGCTGCTGTATCTGCTGGTTTTCGATCTGCTGGATTACTGGATACATCGTGGCCAACACCATTTCGACTGGTGGTGGAGCCTGCATTCCCTGCACCATTCACAGCGCCAGATGACCCAGTGGAGCGACAGCCGCAATCACCTGCTGGACGACCTGCTGCGCGACGCCATCATCGTCAGCGTGGCGCAGTGCATAGGCGTGGCGCCGGGGCAGTTCGTGGCCATCGTCGCGCTGACGCAGCTCAGCGAAAACCTGCACCATGCCAACCTGCGCCTGTGGTTTGGCCACTGGGGCGAGCGCCTGTGGATCAGCCCGCGTTTTCACCGGCTGCACCATGCCGTCGGCGTGGGCCATGAATCGCTTGCACCCGCAGGGCCGGGCACGGGCAGCATGGCCCTGGGCGGGCGCAACTTTGGCGTGCTGCTGCCCTGGTGGGACATGCTGTTTGGCACGGCCAACTTCGAGCATCGTTATGAGCCCACGGGGGTGCGCGACCAACTCGAACCGGGGGCCGATGGCCGCTTGCGCGACTACGGCCGAGGCTTTTGGGCGCAGCAATGGCGCGGCCTGTTGCGCCTGGCGGGGCGTGGCTGAGCGGGCAGCCGCGCTATGCTTGCGGGTATGGGGCCACTCTTAGATTCTTTCTGGCGCGCCGTGGGCTATTGCCTGATGCCGCGCATCATTGCGCTATCGTTGTTGCCACTGATCCTGATCACCCTGGTGGCCGCAGGCGGGGCGCATTTCTATTGGGCAGCGGCCGTGGCCTGGACACAGGCCCAGCTGGAGGGTGCCAACTGGCTCCAGCTATTGTGGGGCTGGCTGCACCACTTTGGCGTGGACAACCTGCCCGTGATGCTGGCGCCGCTGCTGGTGCTCATGCTGGCCATACCCATCATCGTCATTGTCTGTGTGCTGGTCGTGGCCGTGCTGATGGCGCCCTCCATCGTGTCATTGGTTGCGCAGCGGCGCTTCGAACAACTGGAGCGCAAGCGCGGCGGCACCTTGTTCATCAGCGTGCTGTGGTCGCTTGGCTCCACCCTGGCGGCGATCCTGGCCTTGGTGCTTTCCATGCCGCTGTGGTTGGTTCCGCCCCTGGTGCTAGTGCTGCCGCCGCTGATCTGGGGCTGGCTGACCTATCGGGTGATGGCCTTTGATGCGCTGGCCGAGCATGCCAGCAAGCCAGAGCGGCAGGAGATCTTCAAGCGCCACCGCCTCAGCCTGCTGGCCATAGGCATTCTGACCGGGCTGTTGGGCGCCGCGCCAGGCATCGTCTGGGCCTCGGGGGTGGTGTTCGCGGCGGCTTTCTTTGTGCTGGTGCCGGTGGCGATCTGGATCTACACGCTGGTATTTGCCTTTTCCTCGCTGTGGTTCACGCACTATTGCCTGGCAGCGCTTCAGCGGCTGCGCGAGCAGGGCGGTGATGCGGGAGCCAGAGCCGTGCCGGCCCCACCGGTCATCGCCACCAGCGCACCGCCTGCACTGGCCGCTCCCCCGTCTTCAGGCCCACAGCTCCCATGACTCCCAACTTCGGCCTCATCATCGTCGGCGACGAGATCCTCTCCGGCAAGCGCGTGGACAAGCATTTGGCCAAGGTCATCGAACTGCTGGCCGCGCGCGGGCTGGCGCTGGGCTATGCCGACTATGTGGGCGACGACCGCCCGCGCATCACCGCGACGCTGCAACGGGCGTTTGCCGCGTCCGATATGGTCTTCAGCTGCGGCGGCATTGGTGCCACGCCCGACGACCACACGCGCCAGTGCGCGGCGGCGGCACTCAACCAGCCCCTGGAACTGCACCCTGAAGCAGCGGCGCTGATCCGCGAGCGCATGCAGGACGTTGCGCGCGAACAGGGCCAGCCGTATGAACCCGGGCGCGCCGACAACCTGCACCGCCTGAACATGGGGGTGTTTCCGCAAGGCGCACGCATCATTCCCAACCCTTACAACAAGATCCCGGGGTTTAGCTGCGACGGCCCCGGCGGTGGCATGGTGCATTTCGTCCCGGGCTTTCCGGTCATGGCCTGGCCCATGGTGGAGTGGGCGCTGGAGCATTACTGCGCTCAGTGGTTCAACCGCCAGCCGCAGACCGAGCACTCCGTCGTGCTATATGGCGCCATGGAGGCCACGCTCACCCCGCTCATGGAGGGCATCCAGGCGGCTCACCCCGGCATCAAGGTGTTCAGCCTGCCCAGCGTCGATCACCCGGTGCATGGCAGGCATGTCGAGTTGGGCGTGAAAGGCGCCGCAGCCCTGGTGCCTGCCGCGTGGCAGCAGATGCACCAAGCATTGCACCAGTTTGGTGCAGTGATGGGCCCCGAAACGGTGCGTCATTTGTAATCTTAGAATCACGCGCCTTGCTTGCCTGGGTGCTGCAGCGCTGGCACGCAAGCTGCTTACCAATGTTCATCTTTGTGGATGAGTCCTTTATTTTTGGAGAAACCTGATGGCCAAGACCGTTGCAGACGTGATGAAGATGGTGGAGGAGAACGAAGTCAAGTTCGTGGACTTGCGCTTCACCGATACGCGCGGCAAGGAGCAGCACGTGACGGTGCCTGTTTCTCACTTCGATGAAGACAAGTTCAGTTCCGGCCATGCCTTTGATGGCTCGTCCGTCGCCGGCTGGAAGGGCATCGAGGCCTCGGACATGCAGCTGATGCCCGACCCGAGCACGGCCAACATCGACCCCTTCTTTGAGGAAACCACGCTGTTCCTGCAGTGCGACGTGGTGGAGCCCGGCGACGGCAAGGCCTACGACCGCGACCCGCGCTCCATCGCCAAGCGCGCCGAGGCTTACCTGAAGGCTTCCGGCCTGGGCGACACGGCCTACTTCGGCCCCGAACCCGAGTTCTTCATCTTTGACGGCGTGCGCTGGAGCAACGAACCGGGCAAGGTGTTCTTCGAGATCGAGGAATACGAAGCCCCTTGGAACAGCGGCACCAAGTTCGAAAGCGGCAACCGCGGCCACCGCCCCACCACCAAGGGCGGCTACTTCCCCGTGCCGCCGGTGGACAGCACGCAGGACATGCGCGCCGAGATGGTGCTGATCCTCGAGCAGTTGGGCATTCCGGTCGAAGTCTTCCACCACGAGGTGGCCGGCGCTGGTCAGAACGAGATCGGCACGCGCTTCTCCACCCTGGTCGAGCGCGCCGACTGGACCCAGGTGCTGAAGTATGTGGTGTGGAACGTGGCCAACGCCTATGGCAAGACGGCTACCTTCATGCCCAAGCCCTATGCCGGCGACAACGGATCGGGCATGCATGTGCACCAGTCCATCTGGAAGGACGGTAAAAACCTGTTCGCGGGTGACGGCTACGCCGGCCTGTCGGATTTTGCGCTGTACTACATCGGCGGCATCATCCACCACGCCCGCGCGCTGAACGCCATCACCAATCCCGGCACCAACAGCTACAAGCGCCTGGTGCCCGGCTACGAGGCACCGGTGAAGCTGGCCTACAGCTCGCGCAACCGCTCGGCCTCGATCCGCATCCCCTATGTGGCCAACCCCAAGGGCCGCCGCATCGAGGCGCGCTTCCCCGATCCCCTGGCCAACCCCTATCTGTGCTTCTCGGCACTGATGATGGCCGGCCTGGACGGCGTGGAGAACAAGATCCATCCGGGCGAGGCCGCCACCAAGGATCTGTACCACCTGCCGCCCGAAGAGGACAAACTGGTGCCCACCGTGTGCCATAGCCTGGATCAGGCGCTGGAGGCGCTGGACAAGGATCGCGGCTTCCTGACCAAGGGCGGCGTGTTCTCCGACAACATGCTGGACGCCTACATCGAGCTGAAGATGGGCGAGGTGCAGCGCTTCCGCATGGCGCCGCACCCGGTTGAGTACGACATGTACTACTCGCTGTAAGTCGCAGCGGGGCTTGCGGCCCATGGCACCAAGGCGGCTGCGGCCGCCTTGGTCGTTTCTGGATGATGGCTGGCAACAGCCGGAACATTTGGCGCCATCTCGGGTCTTTTGAGCTGATCGCATGGCGGCACAATGGGTGCCATGCGGTGATTGCTGGATACTCGCCGCCATCGTGCATGCTTGGCGCATGCCCTGTAAGGATCTCGATGAAACACTGCCTGTTCGCCCTGACCGTCATTGCCGCCATGCTGCAGCCTGCCTGGGCGCAGGATCGCATCTACCGTTGCGGCAACGAGTACACCAACAACGCCGCCCAGGCCAAGGAGCGCGGCTGCAAGCTGGTCGAGGGCGGCAACGTCACGGTGGTCGAGGGCACGCGCCCCGCAGCCGCTCCCGCGGGTGGTGCAGCCGCACCATCGGCCAGCAAGGCCGCAGCCTCGCCCCCGAATGCACCCCGCGTCGCGGCGACCGAACAGCGCGCTCGCGACGCCGATGCGCGCGCCATTCTGCAGGATGAGCTGCGCAAGGCCGAAAGCCGCCTGGCCGATCTGCGCAAGGAGTACAACGACGGCGCGCCGCAGCGCTCGGCCCTGGAACTGCGCAACCCGCAGGGTTATATCGAGCGCACCGCCGAGCTCAAGGCTGCCGTCACCCGCGCCGAGGCCGATGTGGCCGGCATCAAGCGCGAACTGGGGCGTCTGGGAAATTAAGCGCCCAGGGGCACCGTCATTCCAGCGCCACCCGCACCACCGCGCTACCAGGCGCTGGATCTGCTGTCCACGCTCGTAGCCGTGCTGGATGCGCAGGGCAGGGTGCTGTATGTGAATGCCGCCCTGGAAAACGCCCTGGGCCTGTCGCGCCGGATGCTGCTGGGTGCTGACTTTGCTGCGCTGTTTGGCGACCCGGCCACCGTGCAGACCGCCCTGGCCGCGGTGCGCGCCCAGGACTATGCCCAGATGCGCTGCGAGGCCGCGTTGCGTCGCCCGCAGCAAGAACCCTTGCCGGTGCATGCGCATATCGCCCCGGCCGAACACGCTGGAGAACAGGTGGTCGAGCTGTGGCCGCTTCTGGCCCAGGCGCACCAGGACAGGGAGGAGCGCCTGCTGGAGCAGGCCCAGGCCAACAAAGAGCTGATACGCAACCTGGCGCATGAGATCAAGAACCCGCTGGGCGGCATACGCGGCGCGGCCCAGTTGCTGCAGCTGGAGCTGGCCAGCCCGGAGCTTGCCGAATACACCCAGGTCATCATCCACGAGGCCGATCGGCTGCAGCATCTGGTGGACAGGCTGCTGGCACCGCACCGCCAGCCGCGCCTGGTGGGCGATGTGAATATCCACGAGGTCTGCGAGCATGTCTGCCGCCTGGTGCTGGCCGAGCACCCGCGCGGCCTGGTGATCCAGCGCGACTACGACACCTCCATCCCCGAGTTCCGCGGCGACCGCGCGCAGCTCGTCCAGGCGCTGCTGAACATCGTGCAGAACGCCGCCCAGGCGCTGGGCGAACGCATGGCCGCTGGCGATGCGCAGATCACGCTGCGCACGCGCGTGGCGCGGCAGGTCACCCTGGGGCGCCAGCGGCACAGGCTGGCATTGGAATTGCATGTCATCGACAACGGCCCGGGCGTGCCCGAGGCCATCAAGGAGCGCATCTTTTATCCCCTGGTGACCGGCCGGGGTGGCGGTTCGGGCCTGGGCCTGCCGCTGGCGCAGGCCTTTGTGCAGCACCACCAGGGCATGATCGACTGCGAGAGCCGGCCGGGTTGTACGGACTTTCGCATCCTCATTCCATTGCCATGATTAGTCATAGAGAACTACACGCATGAAGCCGATCTGGATCGTGGACGACGACGCCTCCATCCGCTTCGTGTTGGAAAAGGCGCTGGCGCGCGAACACCTGCCCACGCGCAGCTTCACCCAGCCGCGCGAGGTGCTGGACGCTCTGGCCGAGGCCGGCGAGCCGGGCCCGGCGGCGCTGGTCAGCGACATACGCATGCCCGGCGGCTCGGGTCTGCAGCTCTTGGAGCAGCTGCGCGCGCGCCTGCCCGGCCTGCCGGTGATCATCATCACCGCCTATTCCGACCTGGACAGCGCCGTCTCGGCCTACCAGGGCGGCGCCTTTGAATACCTGCCCAAGCCGTTTGACGTGCCCAAGGCGGTGGAGCTGATCCGCCGCGCCGTGCAGGAAAGCCAGCGCGAGGAGGTGGCCGAGCAGCAGCTGGCCGCCACCCCCGAGATGCTGGGCCAGGCCGGCGCCATGCAGGACGTGTTCCGCGCCATCGGCCGGCTGAGCCAGAGCGCGGTCACGGTGCTCATCACCGGCGAATCGGGCACCGGCAAGGAGCTGGTGGCGCGTGCGCTGCACAAGCATTCGCCGGTGGCGGGCGGGCCTTTCGTGGCCATCAACACCGCAGCGATTCCGAAGGACCTGCTGGAAAGCGAACTCTTCGGCCACGAGCGCGGCGCCTTCACCGGCGCGCAGGCGCAGCGGCGCGGGCGCTTCGAACAGGCCGAGGGCGGCACCTTGTTCCTCGACGAAATTGGCGACATGCCGTTTGACCTGCAGACGCGGCTGCTGCGCGTGCTCTCGGATGGCCAGTTCTACCGCGTGGGCGGCCATGCCCCGGTCAAGGCCCATGTGCGCGTGATTGCCGCCACGCACCAGAACCTGGAGCAGCGCGTCAAGGACGGCAGCTTTCGCGAGGATTTGCTGCACCGCCTGAACGTGATCCGCCTGCGCCTGCCTGCGCTGCGCGAGCGCAGCGAGGACGTGCCCATGCTCACGCGTCACTTCTTGCAGCGCAGCGCGGCGCAGCTGGCGGTGGCGCCCAAGCGCATCTCGGACGCGGCGCTGGCGCGCCTGACGCGCTTTGCCTTTCCCGGCAACGTGCGCCAGCTGGAGAACATCTGCCACTGGCTCACCGTGATGGCGCCGGCGCAGGTCATCTCCGAGCAGGATCTGCCGCCCGAGGTGCTGCCGGCCGGCGAAGCGCCGCCGGACGCGCGCGCAGCCCCGGAAACGCAAGCCGGCAACAGCCAGGGCTGGGAGAGCGCGTTGGAGCGCGAGGCCGGCCAGCTGCTGGCCAGCGGCCGCAGCGATGTGTGGGATCTGCTCACCCGCCGCTTCGAGTCGCGCCTGATCACCACCGCCCTGCAGGCCACGCAGGGCCGGCGCATGGAGGCCGCGCAGCGCCTGGGCATAGGCCGCAACACCATCACGCGCAAGATCCAGGAGCTTGGTCTGGATGCCCCAAGTGAGGAGTAAAAATGGTTGTAGCGCCCTATTGGTGGGCGTCAACAGCTATATAAAATGTAGTGATTGGTGCCCTGTTCTGCTTCAGCCCAGCGTGGCTACCACGGGCGCATGGTCGCTCGGTTGGGGGTTCTTGCGCGGCGCGCGGTCCACATGGCAGGCGGTCACACCGGCGCGCAGGGCCTGGCTGACCAGGATATGGTCGATGCGCAGGCCGCGGTTCTTCTGAAAGCCCAGCATGCGGTAGTCCCACCATGAGTAGCTCTTCTCGGGCTGCTCGAACAGGCGGAAGGCATCCGTCAGGCCCAGGTCCAGCAGCCGCTGGAAATGCGCGCGTTCCTCCACCGTGTGGTGAATCGTGTCCTTCAGGCCCACCGGGTCGTAGGAGTCGCGATCCTCGGGCGCGATGTTGAAGTCGCCCACCAGCGCCAGGCGCGGGTGCGCTGCCAGCTCGTCGCGCAGCCAGTCCTGCAGCGCGGCCAGCCACTCAAGCTTGTAGGCAAACTTGTCCGTGCCCGGCGCCTGTCCGTTGACGAAGTAACAGTTGACCAGGCGCAGCGGGCCATCTGCGGTATCCAGCGTGGCGGCGATGACACGCGCCTGCTCGTCGCCAAACCCGGGGATGTTGCGCACCACGCCGCGCGCCGGCGTGCGGCTGACGATGGCCACGCCGTTGTAGGTCTTCTGGCCAAAGCAGACGGCGTGGTAGCCGGCGGCCTCGAAGGCGTCGTGCGGAAACTTATCGTCCACCAGCTTGAGCTCCTGCAGGCCCAGGGCATCGACGGGGTTGGCGGCCAGCCAGGCCAGCACCTGGGGCAGGCGCACGGATAGGGAGTTGACGTTCCAGGTGGCGATTTGCATGGTTCTTGAGAGCAGTGGCTGTGGGGCCGGGGCTTCAGAACCATCTGGCGGCATGCGTGGTGCATGCCGGGCCCCTGGCGCGGGGCCCGATTATGGGCGATGCACGATGCTCAGGTGATTTGCAACGATCCCTTGGCGTTCATCAGCAGGTCGATGACTTCGGGCGCGGTGATGATGGCAAAGCGCGGATCCATTTGCTCGGCGGTAAAGCCGTTGTGGATCATGCACGAGCTACAGATGGCCACGCGCCCGCCCAGCGCTAGGTATTTGTGCAGCAGCTGCTGCACGGGCTCGAAGGGCTTGCCCACGTCCATGCCCTGGGTGGCGTCGGGAACGCCCAACTCCACGGCCTCGACCATCAGGATGACGGTGGCGCTGTGGCCCTTGAGGGCGGCGTTCAGCGCCATGGTGAAGGTCACGGTGACCTTGGCGGGGTTGCTCTTGCCATCAAAAACGGTGGCCACGTAGTCGGTTGTCTGCACCATGGGTAGTTCCTTGATGTGGAGGAAAGTGGGGGTATTTCAGCCCGCTTGCTTGCGGCTGCGCCTGCACCAGCCGAGGGTGGTGTAGGTGACGATGGTCGCACCAATGGCACCCAGCGCAAACACCAGGGTGATCAGTATCCAGTCGGCCGGCCCTGCGGCGTCGGTAAAGCCCGAGGACGACACCTTGGCCATCAGCACCAGGGCCAGGGCGCCGCCTGCCAGGCCCAGCAGCTGCGCGAACACCAGCCGCCGCGGCGCAATGCCGCGCTGGCGCAGCAGCAGCCAGATGAAGGCCGCCGTGGTCAACGCGGCCAGGCCCAGCAGCACCCACAGCCAGGGGCCGAGCATCTCCTGGAACACGGCCAGGAACACCAGGGGATCGAGTTCTTTCATGGTGACGCTCCTTTCAGGCGCGGCCGCGCAGCATGCTGATATAGGTGGGCTTGAGGGCCATGGTCTTCATCACCCAGCTCACCCACAGCTCTTCCAGCGGCGCAATGGCGCCGGGGAATGACGGCACCAAGTTGTTCTGGTAGTCAAACTCGACCAGCATGGCCCGACCCAGCCGCGTGATCAGCGGGCAGGAGGTGTAGCCGGTGTACAGGGCATTCGAGGTCTTGCCGGCAATCTCGGCCACCAGATGATCCAGCGCCACCGGCACCTGCCACTTCACGCTGGCGGCGGTCTTGCCCTTGGGTACACCGGCAATGTCGCCCACGCCGAACACGTTGGCGTAACGCAGATGGCGCAGCGTGCCCTTGTCCACCTCCAGCCAGCCCTCTGCCGCCCAGGCCTTGTTCTTGTCGGCCGTCCAGGGCAGGGGGCTGCTACGCACGGCCTCGGGCGCGCGCATGGGCGGGATGACGTGGATGAAGTCATAGGGCTGCTCCTCGCTGCCCTCGGCCGTCTTGAAGGTGGCTAGGCGCCGGCCCGGGTCTATGGACTGGAGCACGCGCCCGTAGTTCACCTGTATGCCGCGCTCCTGGTAGAGCATGCGCACCTTCTCGGAGACGATGGGCACGCTGAAGAGTGCGTTGTTGTTCGAGTTATAGACCAGCTCGGCCTTGCCGCGGTTGCCGCGTCGCGTCAGGTGATCCTCGGTGATGAAGGTGTATTTGAGCGGTGCTCCCGCGCATTTCATCTCGGTGGCCGGGCGCAGGAACACGCCGCGCCCGCCCTGGTCGGCAAAGGCCGACATCGCCTGCCAGGTGGCCTCGGCCGCTGCCGGGCTGTGGTAGATGCTGCCAATGCCGTGCTTGCCGATCAGCGCCGGGCTCATGCCCTCGATCAGGCCGTACTCTAGCGTCAGGCCCACGGCGACGATCAGAAAGTCGTAGGCGATGGCCTGCCCGCTCTCGGTCACCACGCGGTTGCCATCGGGGTCGAACTCGGCTACGCGCTCGGTCAGCAGCTCCACGCCTGGTGGCAGATAGTCCGCGGTGCTGGAGGTGACATAGGTGGCCGGCTTGATGCCCCCACCCACCAGGGTGAAGCCCGGTTGGTAGAAATGCTCGCGACGCGCGTCGATCAGGGTGATGGGCGCGCCCTGTAGCAGCGCCGCCAGGCGCGATGCAGCGGCCAGTCCCGCCGCGCCCGCACCCGCGATCACGATGCGTGCCTGGGTTTTGTGTGGCTGCTGGGCCTGGGCGGCGGGGCTGGCCAGCGTGGCGGCGGCGCTGGCGGCACCCAGTGCCAGCAGCTGGCGGCGTTGCAGGGATGGCAGTGGCATGGCAGTACCTCCGATGATTCTAAATTTAGAACAATCTAATATTTGTCATGGTAGTGCATTCAGGGAGAAATGGAAACAGGATGTTGGTGATCCGACATCCCCTCGCCGGGCAGGCCTTTGGCGGGCGCACGAAGTGCCGCCCATGGGCCCTGGATCAAGGCGTGAATTGCCCCAAGCCCGATAATGCTGCCCTTGCCCCGGCCGGCATGGCCTGGCCCGGGTGCCGTTTTCATCACGATCGCCGCCGCGACCGGCGCTATCCACGGTGCAAGGACCGTCAGACCATGAGTGAGCCCACCATTCCCCTGCGCCCCGTACCGGGCGCCAAGTTTGTCAGCCCGCAGGGCACGCGCGCCATCAAGGATGGCGTGAAGGTCAGCCCCATCACCCTGGTGCCCGACAAGCATGCCAAGCCCGAATGGCTGCGCATGAAGCTGCCCTCGGGCGCCAAGTACCAGGAGGTGATGGAGATCGTGAAGAGCCGCCAGCTGTCCACCGTCTGCGCCGAGTCCAAATGCCCCAACATCTCCGAATGCTGGGGCCGCGGCACGGCCACGCTGATGCTGATGGGCTCGGTGTGCACGCGCGCCTGCAAGTTCTGCTCGGTCAGCACCGGCAACCCGCAGGGCTGGCTGGACCATGACGAACCCGCCAAGGTGGCCGAGGCCGTTGCGCTGATGGGCCTGAAATACGTGGTGTTGACCTCGGTGGACCGCGATGACCTGGCTGACGGCGGCGCCGCGCACTACGCGGCCTGCGTGCGTGCCATCCACGAGCGCATGCCCGACACCGCGGTGGAGGCGCTGACGCCCGACTTCCAGGGCCGCCACGACCTCGTGGCCCAGGTGCTGGACGCGGGCCTGGCCACCTACGCGCAGAACCTGGAGACCGTGGAGCGCCTGACGCACCCGGTACGCGACGCGCGCGCGGGCTACGCGCAGACGCTCGCCATCCTGAAGTTTGCCAAGGGCCACGCGCCGCAGACCATCACCAAGACCAGCCTGATGCTGGGCCTGGGCGAGAGCGACGAGGAGATCGAGCGCGCGCTGAACGACATCCGCGCCGCCAACGTGGACGTGGTGACCATGGGCCAGTACATGCGCCCGACCAAGAACCACCTGCCGGTGCAGCATTACGTGACGCCCGACGAGTTCCAGAAGTACCGCGAGTACGCCCTGGGCCTGGGCTTCGTCGAGGCCGTGGCCGGCCCCTTCGTGCGCTCCAGCTACCGCGCCGAACGCGTGCTGGAGGGCAACAACCTGGGGCTGGATGCGGTCAACCCCGAGGTGCTGGAAGGCATACGCGACTCGGCCGGCGCGTCGCTGCGCTGCTAAGGCGCTAACCCCCGGGCTGCCAGGGCGCGGCCTGGGTCAGCAGGGCGGCCAGCCCGGCATCGTCCAGCGCCGCCAGCTGTTCGGTGGCCTCGGCCAGGTGTTCGGCCGGCATGCTGTGCTGGCGCAGATCGCCCGCAGCGTCGGTGCTGAAGATCAGCAGCACCTGGCCGTAGGAGGCCTCCAGCAGCGCGGCCTGCCAGTGCTGGCCGTCGGGGGTTTCAAAGCTGCGCATCGCTCCCCCGTATTCAGCCCTGCCGGCGCAGGGTGACGAAATGGTATGGCAGGCCGCTGGCCGCCACATGGCTGCTGCGCGCCGACTCCACCCATTCGGGGCCGGGTGTGGGTGCGTGGGCGTCGCCGGCAAAGTCCTGTGCGATTTCAGTCATCTCGATGCGCGTGGCCAGCGGCAGGGCCTGGGCGTAGATCTGGGCGCCACCCATGACCCATGCCGTTGGCGTATCAGTTTGCTCTGCAAATAATAGTGCTTCGCCCAGACTGGATGCGCGCTGTACGCCGTTTTGATGCCAATCTGGTTGGTGTGTGATGACGATGTTGGTGCGCCCCGGCAACGGGCGAAAGCGCGCCGGCAGCGAATCCCAGGTCTTGCGCCCCATGATCACCGGGTGGCCCTGGGTGAGCGCCTTGAAATGCGCCAGATCCTCCGGCAGGTGCCAGGGCATGGTGCCGTTGTGGCCGATCACGCCATTGGCGGCGCGGGCATAGATGAGAGCGATTTCCATGGTGCGGCGAGCATAACGCCGGCGGCACAGCCGTCATTCCTCCTGCACCTTGTACTGCCCCACCAGCTGTTGCTGCACCGCGGGCGGCACCGCCTCGTAGTGCGACAGGGCGAGCGTGTAGCTGCCCTGGCCGGCGGTCATGGCGTTCAGCCGGTTCTGGTAGTCGGCCAGCTCGGCCAGGGGCGCTTCGCCAAGGATGGTCAGCTGGCCCTGCCGGTCGCTGTCGGTGCCGCTGACGATGCCGCGGCGCGCCGACAGGTCGCCGGTGATGGCGCCCATGGCGCTCTCCGGGGCGCTGACCGAAAGGCGCGCAATCGGCTCCAGCACCACCGCGGCGGCCTCGCGTATCGCCGCCTGGAAGGCGCGCTTGCCGGCGGTGACAAAGGCCACCTCCTTGCTGTCCACCGCGTGGTGCTTGCCGTCGTAGACGATGACGCGCAAGTCCTGTACCGGAAAGCCGGCGATCACGCCCTCGCTGAGCGCCTCGCGCACGCCTTTCTCGACCGCCGGCATGAACTGGCCCGGAATCGTGCCGCCCTTGACCTGGTCCACGAACTCGAAGCCCGCGCCGCGTGCCAAAGGCTCGACGCGCAGATGCACCTCGCCAAACTGGCCGGCGCCGCCGCTCTGCTTCTTGTGGCGGTATTGCGCCGCGGCGCCGTGGGTGATGGTCTCGCGGTAGGCGATGCGCGGGGCGCGCGTGTCCACGTCGAACTTGTAGACCTCGCGCAGGCGATCCAGCAGCACGCGCAGGTGCAGCTCACCCAGTCCGCGGGCTATGGTTTCGTTGGTGGCCGGCACATGCTCGATCAGCAGGCAGGGGTCTTCGGCCACCAGCTTGTTCATGATCTCCCACATGCGCTGCTCGTCGCCACGGCGCTTGGGAAGCAGGGCGATGCCGTGCACTGGCACGGGGAAGGGGAGGGGTTTCAAATGGATATGGTCGTCCTCTGCGGCGTCGTGCAGCACGGCGTCGAACTGCAGCTCGTCCACCTTGCCGATGACGCAGATGTCACCCGGCCCGGCGCTGGCCACCTCGGTCTGGTTCTTGCCCTGGCGCCGGTACAGGTGGCCCACCTTGAACGGTTTGCGCCCGTCGCCCACGTACAGCTGCGTGGCCGGCCCTATCGTGCCCTGGTGCACGCGCACAAAGCCCAGCTTGCCGACATAAGGGTCAATGCTGACCTTGAACACATGGGCCAGCACATGGGCCGCCGGGTCGGGCCTGGCGTGCATCAGCCTGGCGGCGTCGCCCTCGCCGTTCAGAAAGTCGGGCGGATTGCCCTCGCCGGGGTTGGGCAGCAGCCGGGCGATCACGTCCAGCAGCTCGGCCACGCCCGCGCCCGTGCGCGCCGAGACAAAGCACACCGGGATCAGATGTCCCTCGCGCAGCGCCTGCTCCAGCGGCGCGTGCAGCTCGCTGGCATCCACGTCGCCGTCGTTCAGGTAGCGATCGACGAAGGCGCCATCCACCTCCACCACCTGCTCGACCAGCGCGCGGTGGGCGTCCGCCAGAGCGCCAAAGTCGCTGTGGCCGGCGCGGTTGTAGAAGCAGTCCACCACCCGCGTCGCGCCCGCGTCGGGCAGGTTCAAAGGCAGGCATTCCTTGCCAAACGTGGCCTGAATGTCGGCCAGCAGGGCGGGCAGGTCGGCGCCCTCGGCGTCGATCTTGTTGACGATGATCAGGCGGTCGAGCTGCCGCTGCCCGGCGTACTCCATCATGCGCCGCGCCATGGGCTCTATGCCCGCGGCGGCGCTGATGACGATGGCCGCGGTCTCCACCGCCTCCAGCGCCGCCAGGCTCTGGCCTATGAAGTCGGGCAGGCCGGGGGTGTCGATCAAATGGATGCGGCAGCCGCCATGCGCGGCATGCATGAGCGAGGCCTGCAGCGAATGCTGGGTCTTGATCTCCAGCGGGTCATGGTCGCTGACCGTGCTGCCGCGCTCCACGCTGCCGGCCGCCGTGATGGCGCCGCTGTGCAGCAGCAGGGCCTCGGCCAGGGTGGTCTTGCCGGCCGCCGTGGGGCCGACCAGGGCCAGGTTGCGGATGGTTTCGATGGATGTGGCGTCGGATGTGGTCATCGTTGATTGCTCCTCGAAGGGGGCAGCTTCGCAGGTAGTTTCAAGGATGTCTACTGGGGGCGGGGCACCCAAGCCCCTGAAGACGGTCTATGGGGCACGGCCCGCAACCGAAGAGAGATTTCTGTTGCGGTTTCGGGCTTCTGTTATCTTGCTTTGACTGGCTTGTTGCACCCGCTGAATTGCCAGCGTTGATGGACGGAAGTGAAAATGCTTCCAGGCTTGAGCAGAAACGAAAGGATGCCCATGCGCCCCTCTGATGCGCTCACTCTCAAGCGTGCCCTGGTGCGGGAAGCGACGGCCCGCTACCGCACTGCGAACCCGCGTGTCTTCGGATCGGTGCTGCACGGCAACGACCAGGAGGGCAGCGACCTCGATTTGCTGGTGGACGCCCTGCCCGGTGCAACCCTGTTCGATCTGGGCGGCCTGCAGGACGAACTGCAAACCGTGCTTGGAGTGCAGGTCGACGTGTTGACCCCGGCTGATTTGCCGGCCAGGTTTCGTGCCCAGGTGCTGGCGCAGGCGCAGCCGGTATGAACGAAAACCGCCTGGCAGACTATCTCGATCACATGCAGCAGGCGGCCATGGACGCGTGCGCCTTCGTCGAAGGGCTGGCACAGGAAGATTTCCGCCAGGAAAAGCGTTACCCAGCAGGCCGTCATCATGAGCCTCATCATCTTGGGCGTTCCGCCACCAAGGTGATGGACGGCTACCCCGGTTTTGTGCAGGCACAAACACAGGTGCCGTGGCGCAATATGCGCGGCATGCGCAACCGCATTGCCCACGGCGATTTCGACATCAATCTGGACGTTGTGTGGGACACCGTGCAAACGGCGCTGCCAGAATTGCTGAAGCTTTTGCCTGCCGTGCGCCAGCAGGCCGATAAGGCAAGGCTCTTTTCGCGAAACGTATGGATGGACTCACCCATGCATAGCCAAAGCCAGCACCGACGCGGGCTGCGGGGCTGCCCCAGGGGTGCAGTCAAGCATGCGAAACCAGCCCAGGTACGACGCCAGGTACTTGGTGGCCACGCCCTTGAAGCGGCGCATCCAGCCGCGCAAGCGGCTGACGTAGGCATTGACGTTCTGCACATGCCAAGGCCCATCGACGCGAATGCCGGCGCTGACGTTGATGCTGTGGTGTTGCACGCCCAACAACTGGGCCGCAGCCGCCAGTGAGCTGCTGCTGTCGGTGCACAGCACGGTGTCCTTGGGCAACAGGGGCGCCAGTGCGGCGCTGAGCTCGGCAGCGCTGGTGCGCGCCACGATGATGTTGGCGGTGGCGCCCGCGCGGTCGCGCGCCATGAGCACGGGTATTTGTTGCTTGCTCACGCCGCGCTGGCTGGCCTTGCCGCCACGCCGGCGCGCCTTGCGCGCCAGCGCCCGCTGGCCTTTGCACGATTCGAGGAAGTAGGACTCGTCCGCCTCGGCAATGCCGTGCAGCGCGCAGGCCTGCCGTTGACTGGGCAGCTGCAAGAAGCGGTGGCGCCAGCGAAACGCAGTGCTCCAGGCTATGTCCAGCTGCTGTGCCACCTGGGGAATGCTCAGGCCCTGGTCGATCGCCTGGGCGTACGCCAGCCATTTGCCCCGCAGGTGCAGCTTGCTCAGCGGCGTGCCTGTCAGCGCGTTGAAGGTGCGAGCGCAGCCACGGCACAGAAAGCGCTGCAGGCCTCGGGCGAAGCCGTTCTTGACGAAGTGCGTGCCGCCGCAATGGGGGCAGCGGCCAGGCGCTTGCGATTCGATGGTTTCAATGGAGGCCTCTCGCGCTTGCAGCGCGGCCAGCTGGGCCTGCAGCACCCTGCGTTGGCGCCAGCTCAACCGGGCAATGGCCTGCAT
Source organism: Diaphorobacter limosus (assembly GCF_033100095.1). Classification (NCBI taxonomy): domain Bacteria; kingdom Pseudomonadati; phylum Pseudomonadota; class Betaproteobacteria; order Burkholderiales; family Comamonadaceae; genus Diaphorobacter; species Diaphorobacter limosus. Next base: position 55,479 of record NZ_CP136921.1, read on the forward strand.
CAACTGATGAAGTTTGGGTCGCTTCATGTTCGGCTCCCGTACGTGGAAGGCGCACGTGCGCCATGTACTTCAGCTGGGGGCTAACGGGCTGGAATAAAGATCTCATCCATACGTTTCGCGAAAAGAGCCTAAGGCAAACCAGCCCTGACCGTTGGAGTCCACGGCCAGGCCGAGGCGGTGGTGGCGATGCCGTCGAATAACTTAAGCCGCTGCAATCGACGCGTTGATGGAGATTGTGGCGGCGACAGGCAGCACGATTTTTTTTCGCCCGTGCCCTTCATTAGTAACCACCTCCACCTCGACCAAGCCCAGTTGGCTCAGCTTGGCAACGTCGCGCGAGACGGCACTCTGGTCGCGGTGGGCTGCAGTCGCCAACTCTGCAATGGATAGCCGCCCTTTGCTGGCCAGTCGCAGCAACTCGAACCGCTTGGGCGTGAGCTGGCTCAGGAAGTCTTCGAATTCGAAGCTGGTGAAGGTCTTGGAATACGGCAGCCTGTCCGCTTTTTTGTCTAACGCGCGTGCAACAGCCTTGCTTTTGCGGGAATGCTCCTGCAGCACGGGGTTTTTGGCGAAATCCGCCAGCGTGATCGTTTGCTTCGTCATACCTCTTCTCCATTGACGAATTTGACGGCAATCGCCTGCCACTCTTGCTCGAACCGGTCGTAAAGCTCTTCGTAGCTGGTGAAGGGCTCCGGCCTGATGGCACCCATGTAGTGCCGATGCGAGTAGCCGTGGCTGTTGTCATACCCTAGCACCCGGCCGTTGTCGCCGCTGAAGATCAGTGGGTTGATGTAGGCCAGCGCGTAACTGATGGCCTTCTTGGACTGCAACTCACGGATGCCCCGCTCCTTCAGGAATCCGCCGCCCAGCCTTGTCGGAATGGTTACATCCTTTGGGGCATAAATTTCTTGGATCTTGGAAGCTTTCATCGGCCGCAGGAATGATCTATCAGATCAACCCTGCAGTCAAGGCCGAGTCCGTGCGTTCGCCAATGCCAGCGCGCGTTCTATGAACCCAAACCGCACCGCGTTGCCCATGTGCAGTGTGGCGAATTCGGCCAGCACCAAGGCCGTGAAATGCGCGTGCTCGGCTGCCGGTACCGAAGACTGGATCTTGCCCCTCACGGTCTGCTCCGTTGCCGCCACTCCTTGTCGCACGATGGCGGCAATCACCTCGGCTAGTGCCAGTCGGTGGCGCATCCGAAAGATGTCCGGTGGCACCAGGTGCTGCTGGACGGCGACGTACTGCTGGCATGAGCGCTCGTAGGCCCACACAAACATGTCGCGCAGCATTCAGCTCGTACGCGCCCAGCATGGCATCCACATAGGCCTGCTGCGGCACGTCGATGAAGGACAGCGGGCAGAGGTTGTGGCGGATGAACGGGATGTTGGCCGCCAGCCGCGACACGCGCTTGTTCACGTCCTCAAAGGGCTGCAGGTAGGGCAGGTGCATCACCAAAGAGAAGGCCTGCTCGCACGGGTCGGCGATCTCTGCCGCCAACTCTTGCTGAGGGGTGATGCGTGGTATGGACGAGGCTGTGCCGGGGGGAGGCAGGATTGCGACAGTTTGATTGTCGTAAATCAGTTGATGCGACAGATGATGTGTCGCACAAACGCGGATCAGGGAGTGCAGCTTCGCTATACCGTTGTTGATCTGCGCGGTGAGGCAAGCTAAAAGACCATGACGTGATCGACGAGGTACCTGCCGTCACGCTGCACCAACACCAGCTCGGCCACGAACTCGCCGGGCTGTTTGGTGAACCACTGCCGCCACACGACCGCGACGGAGTCCGTGCGTCTGAATACAGCGACGAACTCGCGCCTGGTAAAGAAGCCCTTGGACGCTTGATAGTCCTTGCAGATGGCCTGCAGCAACTCCCTGGGCATGACACTCCTGGCGCGGTCGGTGAAGTCGCGGACATGCCGGTCATAGTCGATGGCCGTGGAGGCGTCCATCAGGTTGTCCATGATGGGGTCTACCACGGCCAGGATTTCCGCGTCGGATTTTTGTGCCAGGTCCATGAAATTCTCGCTGAATGATCAGGGCTCACACCGCCACCGGCGCCTTGATGGCCGGATGGCACTCATAGCCCAGCACCTCGAAATCCTCGTACTCGTAATCAAAGATCGACGCCGGCCGGCGCTTGATATTCAGCGTGGGGTAGGCATAGGGCGCGCGCGCGAGCTGGGTTTGCACCTGCTCGAAGTGGTTGCTGTAGATATGGCAGTCGCCGCCGGTCCAGATGAAGTCGCCCACGGCCAGGTCGCATTGCTGGGCCAGCATGTGGGTGAGCAGGGCATATGACGCGATGTTGAACGGAACGCCCAGGAATATGTCGGCGCTGCGCTGGTAGAGCTGGCAGCTTAGCTTGCCCGGCTCGCCGGCCACCTGCGATGGCGCCACGTAGAACTGGAAGAACGCATGGCACGGCATCAGCGCCATCTTGTCAAGCTCGGCCACGTTCCAGCTGCTCACGATGATGCGGCGGCTGTCGGGGTTGGTCTTGAGCTGCTGCACCACCTGCGCGATCTGGTCGATGTGGCCGCCGTCGGGCGTCGGCCAGCTGCGCCACTGCACGCCGTAGACGGGCCCCAGGTCGCCGTCGGGGCGGGCCCATTCGTCCCAGATTGTCACGCCGCGATCCTTGAGCCAATTATTGTTGCTGGAGCCGGTCAGGAACCACAGCAGCTCCTGGATGATGGAGCGCAGGTGCACCTTCTTGGTGGTGATCAGCGGAAAGCCTTCCGAGAGGTCAAAGCGCATCTGGTGGCCGAAGACGCTGCGCGTGCCGGTGCCGGTGCGGTCGCCTTTGCTGACGCCATGCTCGAACACATGGCGCATGAAGTCTTCGTATTGGCTGCGTATGGGGGGTGGGGTCATGGTGGGTGGCATGTTTGGGATTAGGGTGGCTGGCCCTCACCCCCGCCCTCTGCCCAGAGGGAGAGGGAGAAAGACCGGGGCGCGACCGGTCGCCCTCGCCCCTTTGGGGAGAGGGAGGGGTGAGGGGCTTGCACAGCATGACAATTCTGGTATTTAAAGTGGCTCTAGCGCTTATCTTTCAAGCGCAGGAAGCTATTGTTTTTGAAGAATGCAGCCGGGGTTCATCAGTCCCTGCGGATCCAGCGCCTGCTTGATGGCGCGCATCATCGACAGGGCCACGGGCGACTTGTACTGCGCCAGCTTATCGGCCTTGAGCTGGCCCACGCCATGTTCGGCCGAGAAGGAGCCGCCGAACTGCGCCACCGCGTCATAGACCAGCTGGTTCACGCGATCCTCCTGGGTGGCGAGGAAATCGCGCGCGTCGCCGCCCTCGGGCGCCTGCACGTTGTAGTGCAGATTGCCGTCGCCCAGGTGGCCGAAGTTGACGAGGCGCACGCCGGCAATCTCGCGCGCCAGCAGCGCGTCGGTGTGCTCCACAAAGGCCGGGATGCGCGAGGCGGCAATCGATATGTCGTGCTTGATGTTCAGGCCTTCCTCGGCCTGGGCCAGGGGGATGCTCTCGCGGATATGCCACAGCTCGTGCGCCTGGGCCAGGCTCTCGGCCACCACGGCGTCGAGCACGCAGCCGTCTTCAAACGCCAGCTCCAGGAGCGTCTCGAAGCGCTCGCGCGCATGCTGTTCGGATTCGCTGTCGCTGTTTTCCAGCAGCACGTAGTAGGGCGGCGCGCCCTTCAATCCGGCGAACGGCACGCGCAGCTGGGGCATGTGCTTGATCACCAGCGACAGCGCAAACTGCCCCATGACCTCGAAGCCCGTCAGCCCCGCGCCCAGGTGCTGGTGTGCCAGGCCCAAGAGGCGCACGGCGGCCGCCATGTCCGGCACGGCGGCCCAGGCCGTGAGCTGGGCCGCGGGCTGCGGATAGAGCTTCATGGTGGCGGCGGTGATCACCCCCAGCGTGCCCTCGCTGCCAATGAACAGATTGCGCAGGTCGTAGCCGGTGTTGTCCTTGCGCAGGCCGGACAGGCCGTCCCACACCTCGCCCTGGGGCGTGACCACCTCCAGGCCCAGGCACAGCTCGCGCGCGTTGCCGTAGCGCACGACCTGGGTGCCGCCGGCATTCGTGCCCAGGTTGCCGCCTATGGTGCAGCTGCCCTCGGCGGCCAGGCTCAGGGGGAACAGCAGACCCTCCTTGTCCGCGGTTTCCTGCAGGGTCTGCAGGATGCAGCCGGCCTCCACCGTCATGGTCAGGTTGTCGCGGTCGATGGCGCGCACCGCGTTCATGCGCGTCAGGCTCAGCACCACCTGGGTGCCGCTGGCGTCGGGCGTGCCGCCCACCGACAGGCCGGTGTTGCCGCCCTGGGGGATGATGGCAGTGCGCGCCGCCGCGCAGGCCTTGACCACGGCGGCCACCTCGGCGGTGGAGGCCGGGCGCACCACGGCCAGGGCGCGGCCGGTGGCGCGCTTGCGCCAGTCCTGCTCATAGGCCGTCAGGTCGGTGGTGGGGTCTTCGTGCGTCAGCACATGGGCGGCGCCGACGATCTGGCGCAGGGTGTCGAGCAGGGCGGTGGTCATGTGGGCTCCGTGGCAGGTTGGGTAGATGCCTTGGCCGCCGCCAGGCGCAGGCGCACATGCATGGCGCAGGCGGTGAACAGCAGCAGGCACAGCAGGATTTCGGCGCCGGCCAGCCAGTTGCCGGGGGCCGGGTCGCTCCAGGCGCGCACCACGCCTTCGGTGAAGTACAGCCACACCAGCAGGCTGACCCAGCGGTAGGTGTACATGCGGCGCTTGAGCAGCCCCGCCAGCGGCAGGGCCAGCGGCAGGGCCTTGAGGGCCAGCCAGGTGCCGCCCGGGCGCAGGGGGGCGAGCCACAGCTCCCAGGCCAGGCAGAGCAGGATCAGGCCCAGAAGGCTACCCACGGCCAGCCAGCGCGTGGCGGCGACATCGGTGCTGACATCGGGGAGGATGGGAGAGGGCGGGGGGGCGGTTTCTGACTGCATGGGGCTGGCATCATATCGGCCATGGCGTTTTCCCTTAATGCCACTGCGCAGAGCCTTGAGGCGTGGTGGGTTCAACTGTCGCATTTCCCCTGGCGTACCACGGCCCATATGCTGCGCGAGCGCTTTCGCGAGGACCGGCTGGGCGTCACCGCCAGCAGCCTCACCTTTACCACGCTGCTGGCCCTGGTGCCGTTCTTCACCGTGGCGCTGGCGGTGTTCGCGGCCTTTCCCATCTTTGGCAAGATGCAGCTGATGCTGCAGCGCTGGCTCATCGACAGCCTGGTGCCCGACAGCATCTCGCGCCCGGTGCTGGGCTATCTGACGCAGTTCGCGGCCAAGGCCGGGGGGCTGGGGGCGGCGGGCTTTTCCATCTTGATGGTGACGGCGCTGGCGCTGATATTGACGATAGACCGCACGCTCAACGGCATCTGGCGCGTGCGCCGGCTGCGCCCGCTGGGCCAGCGCGTGCTGATCTACTGGGCCGCGATGACGCTGGGCCCGCTGGTGCTGGCGGCCAGCCTGGCGCTGACCACGGCCATCGCCGGCGCCGCCTCGCGCGAGCTGGGCGCCACGCTGCCCGGCGGCGCACGCCTATTGCTGGACGCGATCGAATTTTTGCTGCTGGCCGCCGGCGTGGCCGCCATGTACCGCTATGTGCCCAACACCCAGGTGCACTGGCGCGACGCCTGGGCCGGCAGCCTGTTCGTGTCGCTGGCCATGGAGCTGGCCAAAAAGGGCCTGGGCCTGTACCTGGCCAAGGTGCCCACCTATTCGGTGATCTACGGCACCTTTGCCACCCTGCCCATATTGCTGCTGTGGATCTACATGGCCTGGGTCATCGTGCTGCTGGGCGCGGTGGTGGCCGCCTATCTGCCCAGTCTGCTGGCGGGCGTGGCGCGGCGCGCCGGCGGGCAGGGTTGGCCCTTCCTGCTGGCCGTGGAGGCGCTGCAGCAGCTGCATGGCGCACGCGGCCAGGCCGCGCATGGCCTCACGGCCGCGCAGCTGGCCCAGCGCCTGGGCGTCGAGGTGCTGCAGCTGGAGCCGGTGCTGGACGCGCTCACGGCCCTCGACTGGGTGGTGCAGGTGAATGAGGCCGCCACCGGCGCGCCCGGCTCGGTGGATGCGCGCTATGTGCTGCTGGCCGACCCCGCCACGACGCACATGGAGCCGCTGGTGCAGCGCCTGCTGCTCACGCGCACCGAGGCGCTGGAGCGCTTCTGGGGCCATACCGGCCTGGAGGTGCTGCGGCTGGCCGATGTGCTGGAGCGGCCGCAGGCGCCTGGCATGCCGCCGCAGTCACTATTGAAAAAATAGCTGATTACGCTTGATGGGTAAGCGCTAGATGCCTACTTGATTAATATTTTGGCATCTTGCCCGCAAGGTGCCGGCGTTCCCATCAGGGCGCCTCGGCGACAAAGCTGCGCTGCAAGATGCCGCGCAGCATGCTGCCCAGCAGCGGCTGCAGCGGGTCGCTGGTTGGGGGATCGGCGCGCAGGGCTGTGTTCAGCTCGCTCCAATGCGCGGCCACCGTGCCGGTGACCTCGGCCTGCCAGCGCGCGCCCAGTTCCTGCGCCTGTTCGGCCGGCACGCGCCCCAGGTGGGCCAGCGCCAGGTAGCGCGTGCAGGCGGCCTCGGCCATGTGCTGCAGCAGGTCTTGCGCGCCCTCCAGCTGCGCGTCCTTCTTTTGCAGATTGCGCACTGCCCAGGCGGTGCCGCCGCCCAGCAGCGCGCCCAGGGCCGTGCCCAGGCCCAGGGTCAGGCCGCCCGTGCCCACATCGATCATCGCGCCCACCTTGGCGCCGGCGGCGGCACCGGCGGCGGCACCGGCCGATGTGCCCACGGCCAGGGCCTTGTTGTCGCTGCCGCGCTGCTGCGCCGGCTGCGCGGGCGGGGGCAGCTGGGCGGGCAGCGGCCGGACAACCGCGCCCAGGCCGTGCAACTCGGCCAGCCGGGCATCGAGCGCCTGCAGCAGCTGGGCATGGCGGCCCGCACCATCCACGCCCGGACCCAGGGCGGCGCAGGCGTGCAGGTGCTGGGCCAGGGCCTGCAGTGATTGCGTGAACAGCGCCTCGTTGCGCGCCTGCCAGGCGTCGCCCAGGCGCTGCAGGGCCTGGCGCCGCTCGGGCAGCAGGCTGGATAGGCGTGCGAACAGCGCGCCGTCCTGCACCCAGCTGGCGCCAAACTCCGCCGCGCCCAGGCGTCCGCGCGGGGCCGTCTGCCAGGCGGCGGGCGCCTCGGGCGCGGGTGCGTCGCCCCAGGCGATCACGGCATCGACGGGGCCGGCCGGTTCGCTGGGTGGGGCCAGGTGCAGCCGGTCGCCCTGGGGGCTATCCATGGCGCCATGCCCGGCGTGCGGCGCCAGCAGGGCGTGCAGCGCCTCGGGCTGGATGGGGTGGGTGCACAGCAGGCCGATGTGCAGGTCGGCCGGCAGCGCCTGGCGCAGCGCGTCGAAGTCGCGGCCCTCGGTATCCAGCGTGCATTGCCGCGCCAGCCTTGCCTGCTGCCAGCCGGCCCAGGCCGCCAGCAACAGGCGCGGCAGCACCACCACCAGGGCCAGCAGCCCGACATACATCCACACCCAGCGGGCGCCGGCCACGCCTTCTCCGGCAAAGTTCTGCGTGGCGGCAATGTCCTGCAGCGAAAACGGCGCCAGGCCAAACAGCGTCAGCGGCGCAAACAGCAGGCTGACGATGGCGTGTACCTGGCTGGCATCCAGAAAGGTGCTCTCCCAGCCGAAGCGGTAGCTCACCACCAGCCCGCGCAGCAGCAGCGACAGGGCAATGCCCGCAGCCCAGGCGGCGGCGCACAGGTGCAGCACGGCGGCGGCCTGCCGGGCAAAGCGTGCGTGCGTCTGGCCCGCCCAGTGCGCGGCAAAGTCGGCGGCAATGCGTGTGGCCAGGCTTTTGCGCCCGGCCGGCCCGGCATGGGCCTGGCGGCGCAGCAGCCATTGCTGCAGCGCCGCCAGCGCGGTGGGGGCGCTGCCCGAGCGCCGGGCGCGCCAGGCCAGCACGGCGTAGATGACCAGGTTCCAGCCCAGCACCGCCAGCAGTGGGGGCGAGAGCAGATCCACCCGGTGGGCGTTGGCAATGCGGTCGAGCAGCAGCCCGAGCAGCAGGGCCAGGAGCGGCAGGCCGCGCGCCAGCCAGAGCAGCGCGCCCGGCTGCTGCAGCGCGGCCACGCCGGCGTTGCGCCCGGCGGCCCGGGCGACGACGGCGGCCGATCGCTCCAGCACCACCTCGGCCACGCCCACGCGCTGCGCGCCGCGCTCGCGTGCGGCGGCCAGCGCCTGGCGCGTGGCCTCGTCCCATTCGATCTGGCTGACCAGGGTGCGTTCGGTGTCGGCCCGCTCCAGGGCCTGGGCCAGCGTCACGGTGCGCAGTTCTTGCCAGCTCAGGTGCATGGCTACCCTTTCAAATCCTGCGCCGCGGCCACCCCATGCAGCACGGCGCCCTCCAGTGTCGCAGGGTAGGGGCCGGCCACATAGTCGGCGCAGGCCTGCAGGCCGGGCGCGATGTGGCGCGGCGGTCGCGCCAGGGCGGGCGTGCAGGCAAAGGTGGCGCGCTTTTCCACCACGGTTTGCACCACCCGCAGGCCGGGCAGGCCCAGGTCTTCGGCGGCCTGGGCCAGCACCTCGCGCTCCAGCTGGGCGCGCTCGCCCTCGAAGGCGCTGACCACGAAGGCCAGCAGGCCGCGCTGGCCATCGAGCCGCGCGCGGTCGAAGACGAACTGCGCCGGGCGCCCGGCGCGCGGGCGCAGCGCCAGCATGGGGCGCGCCAGCAGGGCGGCGGGGGCCCCGGGCAGTTCGGCATAGACGGTGGCGATGGCGCCATGGCGCAGGGCCTGTGCGCAGGCGGCCCAGGACTGCAGGGCCGCAGTGGTACCGGCCTGCGCCACCAGGCGCGCGGCCTCGTGGCTGCCGCTGGCCAGCAGCACGGCATCGAATGGCTCGTCGTCCACCAGCCAGCCTGCGCCGCCCCGCGCTAGGGTCTGCACGCGCCGGCCCAGATGCACGGCGTGGCCGCGCTCCTGCAGCCAGCGCGCTGCGGGCTCCGGGAACAGCGCGCCCAGGTCGCGCCGCGGCAGCAGCAGGTTGGAGCCGCCGCGCCCGGCAAACAGGCTGTCGCGCAGCACGCGCAAGAACACCTGGCCGCAGGCCGCGCCAGCGGGGGTGTTCAGGGCCGAGACGCACAGCGGGTCTATGAATTCATCGATCAGCCTGCCCGGCAGGCCGGCGCACAGGCCGGCCACGCTGGTGCCCGGTGGGCAGGCAAAGCCGGCCAGGCGCCAGCGTGCCGCGCGCGCCAGCAGCGCCAGGCGCTCGCCCAGGCTCCAGCCGCGTGCGCGGGCGATGCCGGTGAGCGCGTCCCAGGGCGGTGGAACATCGGGCAGCTGCAGGCCGGCGCCGTCAGGAAAGACCAGCTGCAACGGCAGGCGCAGCAGGGCCTGGTCGGGGTCCACGCCCACGGCGCGCATCAGTCGCAGGCATTCGGTGTAGGCGCCTATCAGGATGTGCTGGCCGTTGTCCAGCAGCACCGGCGTGCCGTCGGCGCGCTGCGCGGCCACGGCGCGGGCGCGCCCGCCCGGCGCGCGGCCGGCCTCGAAGACGGTGACAGCGTGGCCGGCCTGCGCCGCCTGCACGGCGGCGGCCATGCCGCCCCAGCCGGCGCCGATGACGGCAACCTTCACATCAGACCCAGTGCCTGCATCTTCCAGGCCAGCCAGAACTTGCGCAGCGGTGTCAGGCTGGTGCGCTGGTGCAGCACCTGAAAGCCGTCGGCCTCGATCTCGCGCAGCAGCGTGCGGTAGATGCTGGCCATCATCAGGCCGGGCTTTTGCGTGCGCCGGTCCACCTCGGGCAGCAGGGCCAGGGCCTGGTCGTAGAACAGGTGGGCGCGCTCGGCCTGAAAACGCATCAGGGAGGTGAAACGGTCGGAATATGTGCGGTTGCTGATTTCATTGGCCGTGACCTCGAACTGCTGCAGTTCGCTCACCGGCAGGTAGATGCGCCCGCGCATGGCGTCCTCGCCCACGTCGCGGATGATGTTGGTGAGCTGGAAGGCCAGGCCCAGCTTGTGCGCATACTGCGTGGTGTGCGCGTCTTGCTGGCCGAAGATCTGCGCGGCCACCTCGCCCACCACGCCGGCCACCAGGTGGCAGTAGCGCTGCAGGCTGCGAAAGTCGGCGTAGCGCGCCTGCTCCAGATCCATCTGGCAGCCTTCGATGACCGCCTGCAGCTGATCCTGGCGCAGGCCATGTGCGGGCACATGCGGCATCAGTGCCTGCATCACGGGGTGGCTGGGCTGGCCGGCGAAGGCTTTGGCCACCTCGTCCTGCCACCAGGCCAGCTTGGCCTGGGCCACGCCGGGGTCGCTGACTTCGTCCACCACATCGTCCACCTCGCGGCAAAAGGCATAAAAGGCGGTGATGGCCGCGCGCCGTTCCTTGGGCAGGAACAGGAAGGCGTAATAAAAGCTGCTGCCCGATGCGGCAGCCTTTTCCTGTGCGTATTGTTCTGGGGTACTCATCGCGGGGCGGGGGTGGCTGGGCGGCGATTGTCCCATGTGCGCCACGGGCTCAATGCTGCAGCGCGACCAGGGCAAAACCCGCGGCCATGCCCACACCATGCAGCAGGGTGGCCGCCACGGTGAGGGCCAGCGCCGGTTTCAGGCGCTGGGGCTGATGCGCCCGCTGCAGCAGCAGGCTGGCTGCGGCCAGCGACAGGGGCAGGGACACCAGCCCCCACAGCGCCGTGGCTGGCGGTATCAGCAGCCACACGCTGGCCGCCAGCCAGCCGTGCGCGGCCAGCACCAGGCCCAGGTAGGCCCAGGCCGCGCCCAGCGGCCCCAGACGCACGGCCAGGGTGTGCTTGCCCACGCGCGCGTCGGCATCGGCGTCGGGGCAGCCGTTGATGAGCAGCAGCGCCGCCACCAGCAGCGCAAAACTCAGCGCCGCGCTGGCCGGGATGATGAAGAACTGGCGCCGCTGCACATAGTCGCTGCCCAGCACCACCAGAAACCAGGCGCCCGCGACCACCGGCTCGCCCAGCCCGCGCGCCATCAGGCGCAGCGGCGGGGCCGAATAGGCCCACACCAGCAGCAGCCCGGCCAGGCCCAGCAGTAGCACGCCGCCGGCGGTCTTCACGGCCAGCAGCAGGCCGGCGGGTACCAGCACCAGCAGCAGGGTGTGGGCCAGGGCCGCGGTCTGGCCTTCGGTGACCAGGCCGCGCTGGATCAGCCGCGAGCCGCCGGTGAAGGGGTAGATGCCCTGGTGGTTGGCGGCGTCGGCGCCGCTTTTGGCATCGTGCAGGTCGTTGAGCAGGTTGCCGGCTGCATGGGCCAGCACCGCCAGCAGCGTGGCGGCGGCCGCCAGCCACCAGTCCAGGCCACAGCCACAGGCGGCGGCCGTGGCCGTGCCCAGCAGGCAGGCGACCACGGTGAGCAGCAGGAACGCCGGGCGCGTCATGCGCCACAGCAGGGCCGGGGAGGGTGTGCTGCCCGCCATCTACATCGCCAGCGCGCGCGCCGCCATGCGCAGCCAGTCCAGCGGCCGCAGCACCGGGCGCTGGCACAGGCTGGCACCCTGCAGCGCGTCCACCTTGTCCAGGATGCGCAGGCCGCCTTGCACCACCAGGCGCAGCTCCCAGCCGGCTCGCCCCGGCAGACGATGCACCAGGGGGGCACCCTGCAGCATCAGGGCGCGGGCCCAGGCGGCGCAGTCCAGGATCAGGCGGTCGCTGGCGGCCGAGCGTTGGCGCGCCGCCAGGTCGGCGCGCGCCACGCCGTGGGCGGCGCAGTCGGCGTCGGTCAGGTAGTGGCGCCCGCGTGGCAGGTCCACACTCAGGTCCTGCCAGAAATTGATGAGCTGCAGGGCGCTGCAAATGGCGTCGCTTTCGCGCAACGCAGCGTCGTCCTGCACGCCGTACAGGTGCAGCAGCAATCGCCCCACGGGATTGGCCGAGCGCCGGCAGTAGTCCAGCAGCTCCTCGCGGTCGGGGTAGCAGGCGCCGGCCTCGGTCATGGCCACGTCCTGGGCAAAGGCGTCCAGCAGGTCCTTGAGCAGCGCCGTGGGCAGCCGGTGGCTTTGCAGCGCGACCTGCAGCGGCCCGAACACGCCGGCCCAGCGTGCGCCGGGTGCCTGGCCCGCGGCTGCCGCGCGCAGTTCGGCGCGGTAGGCGGCCAGGTCGGACAGGCGTTCGCCGGCCGTGGCCTCGCCTTCGTCGGCAATGTCATCGGCGGTGCGCGCAAAGGCGTAGATGGCGGCAACCGGCTGCCGCAGCCCCGGCGGGCACAGCAGCGAGGCGACGGGAAAGTTTTCGTAATGCGTGACGGGCGCAGCCATGGCTGGCGCGAGGGTGTCGGGTGATGAGGGGCTGGGGTTCACGGCCGGCATTGTCGCTTGACAGTGAAAATAGGTTTCACATAGATTACCAACCAATTACTAACCGATCAGTCATTAAGCGCCGTTGGGCGCGCTTCGTTCCATGCCAAGCTTTCCTGCCCTGACGCGGCCCCGTTCGGGGCTTTTTTTGTGCAGTCTGACCGCCTGCGTGGCGCTGCTGACGGCCTGCTCGCGCCATGAGCCTGCGCCCGAGCCGGTGCGTTCCGTCAAGCTCGTGACCGTCGGGCCGTCTGCGCTGCAGATGCAGCTGGAGTATGCGGGCGAGGTGCGCGCGCGCATCGAGTCGCGCATCGGTTTTCGCGTCGCCGGCAAGATCGTGCAGCGCCAGGCCGAGCTGGGCCAGCGTGTGCAGGCCGGCCAGTTGCTGGCGCGCCTGGATGTGAGCGACTATGCCCTGGCCACCCAGGCCGCGCGCGCCCAGGTGGCGGCGGCGACCACGCAGCGCGATCTGGCGGCGGCGGACTTTGAGCGCTTCTCCAAGCTCAAGGCGCAGAACTTCATCAGCGGCGCCGAGCTGGATCGGCGCGAAGCGCAACTCAAGTCGGCCCAGGCGCAGCTTGATCAGGCGCGCGCGCAACTGGCCACGCAGGGCCACCAGGCCGACTACACGCGCCTGCTGGCCGATGCCGCCGGCGTGGTGACGGGCATAGAGGCCGAGCCCGGCCAGGTGGTGGCGGCCGGTACGCCGGTGGTGCGCATTGCGCGTGACGGCCCGCGCGATGCGGTGTTCTTCGTGCCCGAGGATAGGGTGGGCCAGCTGCGCGTGGGCCTGCCGGTGCAGGTGCGTGCCTGGTCGGCCGATACGCTGATGCCGGGCGAGGTGCGCGAGGTGGCGGCCAGCGCCGACCCGGTGACGCGCACCTTCCTGGTCAAGGTAGCGGTGCAGGCCAAGGATGTGCCGCCGCTGGGGGCCACGGTCTATGTCACGCCGCAATGGCATGCGGCCGAGGGCCTGCAGGCCATCAAGCTGCCCACGAGCAGCCTGCGCCAAGAGGGCGGTGAGACGGCGGTGTGGGTGTACGAGCCGGGCGACGGCGGCGGCGGCGGCGGTACGGTGCGCTCGCAGGTGGTGCAGGTGGCCACGGCCGACGGCAACGAGGCCGTGATCGCCGCCGGCCTGGCGCCCGGCATGCAGGTGGTGGCCTCGGGGGTGCATGTGCTCACGCCTGGGCAAAAGGTCACGGTATACAAGCCAAAATTCGACAAAACGCCCGCAGATAAAGCGCCGGCAGCTATCAATAATGATAAAGCTGCGGCGCCTGCCGCGGTGCGTTGAGGGCAGGCCATGGCGTTGCTGGAACCCAAGAAGGGCTTCAACCTCTCGCGCTGGGCGCTGGAACATGTGCCGCTGACGCGCTACCTGATGGTGGTGCTGATGCTGCTGGGCTTTGCCGCGTACTTCCAGCTGGGGCAGGACGAGGATCCGCCGTTCACCTTCCGCGCCATGGTGATCCACACCAACTGGCCCGGCGCCACGGCGCAGCAGGTGGCCGAGCAGGTCACCGACAAGATCGAGCGCACGCTGCAGGAGGTGCCCTACGCCGACAAGATCCGCAGCTACAGCAAGCCGGGCGAGTCGCAGGTGATCTTCGAGCTCAAGGATTCCTCCAAGCCGGCCGAGGTCGCCAACACCTGGTACCAGGTGCGCAAGAAGATCGGTGACATGCGCCATACCCTGCCGGGCAACATCCAGGGGCCGTTCTTCAACGACGAGTTTGGCGACGTGTACGGCGTGATCTACGCGCTGCGCGGCGAGGGCTTCGGCTACGCCGAATTGAAGGACTTCGCCGACGACACGCGTCAGCGGCTGCTGCGCGTGAAGGACGTGGCCAAGGTCGAGCAGTTCGGCGTGCAGCCCGAGAAGATCTGGATCGAGGTCTCGCAAAAGCGCCTGGCGCAGCTGGGGCTGGATCAGGCCGGCGTGCTGCAGCAGCTGGGCAGCCAGAACGCGGTGGAGAGCGCCGGCACCATACAGACGCCGCAGGACATGGTGCAGGTGCGCGTGGCCGGGCAGTTCACCAGCGTGGAGCAGCTGCGCGCCATGCCGATTCGCGCACCCCAGTCCCAGGCCCAGCTGCGCCTGGGCGACATTGCCGAGGTGCACCGCGGCTATGTCGATCCGCCCGACGTCAAGGTGCGCTTCCAGGGCCAGGAGGTGATCGCGCTGGGCATCTCCATGACCAAGGGCGGCGACATCATCGCCCTGGGCAAGGCGCTGCGCGCCGCCGTGGCCGACATCCAGCAGCGCCTGCCCGCCGGCGTGGAGCTGGCGCAGGTGCAAGACCAGCCGGCGGCCGTGGCGGCGTCGGTGAACGACTTTGTCAAGGTGCTGATCGAGGCCGTGGTCATCGTGCTGGCGGTGAGCTTTGTGTCGCTGGGGCTGCACAAGGGCGGGCGCTTTGGCTGGTACGTGGACTGGCGGCCGGGCCTGGTGGTGGCCATCACCATCCCGCTGGTGCTGGCCGTCACCTTTCTGGCCATGCATTACTTCGGCATAGGGCTGCACAAGGTGTCGCTGGGCTCGCTCATCATTGCCCTGGGGCTGATGGTGGACGACGCCATCATTGCCGTGGAGATGATGGTGCGCAAGATGGAGGAGGGCTACGACAAGATGCGTGCCGCCACCTTTGCCTACGACATCACGGCCATGCCCATGCTGACCGGCACGCTGATCACGGCGGCCGGCTTTTTGCCGATCGGCATCGCCAAGTCGGTGACCGGCGAATACACCTTCGCCATCTTTGCCGTGACGGTGATCGCGCTGGTGCTGTCGTGGATCGTCTCGGTGTACTTCGTGCCTTACCTGGGCACGCTGCTGCTGCGGGTCAAGCCGCACGACCCCGATGCGCCTCCGCACGAGGTCTTCGACACGCCGTTCTATGCGCGTTTTCGCCGTACGGTGGACTGGTGCGTGCGCCGTCGCTGGACCACGTTGGCCATCACCCTGGCCATTTTTGCGCTGGGGCTGGTGGGCATGGGGCGGGTGCAGCAGCAGTTCTTCCCTGATTCGAGCCGGCCCGAGGTGATGGTGGAGCTGTGGTACCCCGAGGGCACCTCGTTTGCCGCCAACGAGGAGGTGACGCTGCGCGTGGAGCAGCGCCTGTTGCAGCAGGCCGGGGTGAAGAACGTGGCCACCTGGGTCGGTTCGGGCACGCCGCGCTTTTATCTGCCGCTGGACCAGGTGTTTCCGCAGAGCAATGTGTCGCAGTTCATCGTGCAGGCCGCCAGCCTGGGCGAGCGCGAGCAGTTGCGCCGCAGCCTGCCGGCGCTGCTGGCCACCGAGTTTCCGGAGGCGCGCGGCCGCGTCAAGCTGCTGCCCAATGGCCCGCCCGTGCCCTATCCGGTGCAGTTTCGCGTGATCGGCAGCGACCCGGCCGTATTGCGCCAGCGTGCCGACGAGGTCAAGACCGTGATGCGCGCCAACACCCACATGATCGGCGTGAACGACAACTGGAACGAGTCGGTGAAGGCCGTGCGCCTGGAGATCGACCAGGAGAAGGCCCGCGCCCTGGGGGTGAGCAGCCAGTCCATCGCCCAGGCGGCACGCACCATGTTCACCGGCACCACGGTCGGCCAGTACCGTGAGGGTGATCGCCTGATCGACATCGTGCTGCGCCAGAGCCAGGACGAGCGCGACACCATCTCCGGCATCGCCAACGCCTATCTGCCCACGGCCTCTGGGCGCTCCATTCCGCTCACGCAGATCGCCCGGCCGGTGTTCAGCTGGGAGCCCGGGGTGATGTGGCGCTCCGGCCGCGACTACGCCATCACCGTGCAGGGCGACCTGGTGGAAGGCATGCAGGGTGCCACCATCACCGAGCAGTTGCTGCCCGAGCTGCGCACGCTCGAGGCGCGCTGGCAGGCCACCGGCGGCAACGGCGTGCGTATCGAGGTCGCGGGCGCGGTGGAGGAGAGCAGCAAGGGCTCGTCCTCCATCGTGGCTGGCGTACCCATCATGCTGTTCATTGTGTTCACGCTGCTCATGCTGCAGCTGCACAGCTTTAGCCGCTCCATGCTGGTCTTTCTGACCGGGCCACTGGGCATTGCCGGTGTGGCCGGGGCGCTGCTGTTGCTGGGCCGGCCGTTCGGCTTCGTGGCGCTGCTGGGGGTAATTGCGCTCATGGGCATGATCCAGCGCAATTCCGTGATCCTGATTGACCAGATCGAGCTCAACCGCGCCGCTGGCCGTTCCACCTGGGACTCCATCGTGACCGCCGCCGTCTGGCGCATGCGCCCGATCGCGCTGACAGCCGCCGCCGCCGTGCTGGCCATGATTCCCCTGTCGCGCAACGTGTTCTGGGGCCCGATGGCCGTGGCCATCATGGGTGGCTTGATCGTCGCCACGGTGCTCACGCTGCTGGCCTTGCCGGCCATGTACGCGGCCTGGTTCCGGGTGAAAAAACCGGATTCGGAGCCCGAATGAGACCGCCGAAACAGAATCGGGTTTGCGACAAGGTAAAATCCAACGTTTGACCTATTTCACCGGGGTGGCCTTGAACAAGGGGGCCATCCGGGTGGCTTGAAGAACCGCGCGGGTGGCGAAATTGGTAGACGCACCAGGTTTAGGTCCTGACGCCAGCAATGGTGTGGGGGTTCGAGTCCCCCCCCGCGCACCACGTGAGACCTTGATGCAGCGCAGCGCCGTCAAGGTCGGCACGATCCACATCCCTGACACTAGGAACCATCATGGCCGTAACGGTTGAAACTCTTGAAAAGCTCGAGCGCAAGATCACGCTGAGCCTGCCTGTCACCACCATCCAGAGCGAAGTCGATGCGCGCTTGAAGCGCCTGGCCCGCACCGTGAAGATGGACGGCTTCCGTCCCGGCAAGGTGCCGATGAGCGTCGTGGCCCAGCGCTACGGCTACTCGGTGCAGTACGAGGTGCTGAACGACAAGGTCGGTGAAGCCTTTGCCCAGGCCGCCAACGAGGCCAACCTGCGCGTGGCCGGTCAGCCGCGCATTACCGAAAAGGATGGCGCCCCCGAGGGCCAGGTCAGCTTTGACGCCGTGTTCGAGGTATTCCCCGAGGTCAAGATCGGCGACCTGTCCGAGGCAGAGGTGGAAAAGGTCTCCGCCGAAGTGACCGAAGTCGCTATCGACAAGACCGTGGACATTCTGCGCAAGCAGCGCCGCAGCTTTGCCCAGCGCGCCCAGGGTGCGCCCGCCGAGGATGGCGACCGCGTGACCGTGGACTTTGAGGGCAAGATTGACGGCGAACCCTTCCAGGGCGGCAAGGCCGAGGACTTCCAGTTCCTGGTCGGCGAAGGCCAGATGCTCAAGGAATTCGAAGACGCCGTGCGCGGCATGAAGTCTGGCGAAAGCAAAACCTTCCCGCTGGCCTTCCCTGAGGACTATCACGGCAAGGACGTGGCCGGCAAGACGGCCGACTTCCTGGTCACCGTGAAGAAGATAGAGGCCGCCCACCTGCCCGAAGTGAACGAGCAGCTGGCGAAGTCGCTAGGTATTGCCGACGGCACCGTCGAAGGCCTGCGCGCCGACATCAAGAAAAACCTGGAGCGTGAAGTCAAGTTCCGCCTGCTGGCGCGCAACAAGGCGGCAGTGATGGACGCCCTGGTGTCCAAGGCCGAGCTGGATTTGCCCAACGCCAGCGTCCAGGCCGAGGTTGCCCGCCTGCTGGAATCCGCCCGCGCCGACCTGAAGCAGCGCGGCATCAAGGACGCCGACAAGGCCGAGATCCCCGACGACATCTTCCGTCCCCAGGCCGAGCGCCGCGTGCGCCTGGGCCTGGTGGTAGCCGAGCTGGTGCGCGCCAACGAGCTGCAGGCCAAGCCCGAGCAGCTCAAGGCCCATGTGGACGAGCTGGCTGCCAGCTACGAAAAGCCGGAAGACGTGATTCGCTGGTACTTCAGCGACCGCCAACGCCTGGCCGAGGTGGAGGCCGTGGTCGTTGAAAACAATGTCACCGATTTCGTCCTGGGCAGGGCCAAGGTCACCGAAAAGGCGGTGTCGTTCGACGAACTGATGGGCCAGCAGGCCTGATACACGCAGGTGGTCCGCCTGATGGAGGCGCGCCACCGGTGAAGCTTTGCGGGGCTTGTGCTTTGCGGCACAGGCCCCATGTTATTTTTCTGAATACGGTATCCGCCTGACTGGAGACATACATGAGCGCATTGGAAACACGGGCCCTGGGCATGATTCCCATGGTCATCGAGCAGTCGGGCCGCGGCGAGCGGTCTTACGACATTTATTCACGCCTGCTCAAGGAGCGCGTGATTTTCCTGGTGGGTGAGGTGAATGACCAGACCGCCAACCTGGTGGTGGCGCAGCTGCTGTTCCTCGAGAGCGAGAACCCGGACAAGGACATTTCGTTCTATATCAACTCCCCCGGTGGCAGTGTCACGGCTGGTATGGCGATCTACGACACCATGCAGTTCATCAAGCCGGACGTGTCCACGCTGTGCTGCGGCTTTGCGGCCAGCATGGGAGCGTTTTTACTGGCGGCCGGTGCCAAGGGCAAGAGGTTTTCCCTGCCCAACTCGAAGATCATGATCCATCAGGTGCTGGGCGGCGCGCGCGGGCAGGCGACCGACATCGAGATCCACGCACGGGATATCCTGCGCACCAAGGATCAGATGAACCGCATCCTCGCCGAGCGCACTGGACAACCCATTGAGAAGGTCAAGGCGGACACCGAGCGCGACTATTTCATGACCGCTGACGAAGCTATGGACTATGGCATCGTTGATCAGGTGATCTCCAAGCGCCCCTGAGGGCCTTATTTGCCCGGATGCGGCGTTTCCCCCTGCGGGAAGCGCCGTTTTTATTTCGTTATCATCTTCCCGACTTCCCCAGTGATAAGGCATTGCTTCCATGGCCGATAAAAAAGGCTCCTCCAGCGAGAAAACCCTTTACTGCTCTTTTTGCGGCAAGAGCCAGCATGAAGTAAAGAAGCTGATCGCCGGACCCTCCGTCTTTATTTGCGACGAGTGCATTGACCTGTGCAACGAAATCATCCGTGACGAACAACCCGCGGGTGAAGCTGCGCGCGAGGGTCGGGGCGATCTGCCCACGCCCGCCGAGATCAAGGCCAACCTGGACAGCTATGTGATTGGCCAGGAAAAGGCCAAGCGTACCCTGGCCGTGGCCGTGTACAACCACTACAAGCGCCTGCGCCACAAGGACAAGGCCGGCAAGGATGATGTCGAGTTGTCCAAGAGCAATATCCTGCTCATCGGCCCCACCGGCTCCGGCAAGACGCTATTGGCTCAGACCCTGGCGCGTCAGCTTGATGTTCCTTTCGTGATGGCCGATGCCACCACGTTGACCGAGGCCGGCTATGTGGGCGAGGACGTGGAGAACATCGTCCAGAAGTTGCTGCAAAGCTGCAACTACGACGTCGAGCGCGCGCAGCGCGGTATTGTCTACATCGACGAAATCGACAAGATCAGCCGCAAGAGTGACAACCCGAGCATCACGCGCGACGTGTCGGGCGAGGGCGTGCAGCAGGCCTTGCTGAAATTGATCGAAGGCACCATGGCCAGCGTGCCGCCTCAGGGTGGACGCAAGCATCCGAACCAGGACTTTCTGCAGATCGACACCACCAACATCCTGTTTATCTGCGGTGGCGCGTTCGCGGGGCTGGAAAAGGTCATCGAAAACCGTACCGAGGCTTCGGGCATTGGTTTTGGTGCGGCCGTGCGCAGCAAGAAGCAGCGTTCGCTGACAGAGGTGTACCTGGACATCGAGCCCGAGGATTTGATCAAGTTCGGTCTCATTCCCGAACTCGTGGGGCGCATGCCGGTGGTGACCGCCCTGGCCGAACTGGGTGAGGATGCGCTGGTGCAAATCCTGACCGAGCCCAAGAATGCGCTGGTCAAGCAGTACAGCAAGCTGCTGGGCATGGAGGGAGTCGATCTGGAGATACGCCCGGCCGCACTCAAAGCCATTGCCCGCAAGGCCATTGCCCGCAAGACGGGCGCGCGGGGGCTGCGCTCCATCCTGGAGCAATCCCTGATCGGCACCATGTTCGACCTGCCCAACGTTTCCAACGTGGAAAAGGTGGTGGTGGACGAGGCCACCATCGAAGAGAACAAGGCGCCTCTGTTGCTCTACCGCGAGGCGGTCAAGACAGCCTGAGGCTCGCCAGTTTGTCCCGCTGCGGCGACCACTGGCGCCATGCGCGCCTGACAGTGGTGTCGCCGGGTTGAAAAACGCTGTCCATGGACCATATGCCATGGACTTACCTGAGGAATGCCCATGTCTGGACATACGCCCCTGCCCGCTACACCCCTGGATCTGCCATTGCTGCCGCTGCGCGATGTGGTGGTATTCCCCCATATGGTGATCCCCCTGTTCGTGGGCCGTCCCAAAAGCATCAAGGCCCTGGAGACGGCCATGGATGCCGATCGCAGGATCATGCTCGTGGCCCAAAAGGCGGCCGCTAAAGATGAGCCGCAGGTGTCCGACATGTTTGAAGTCGGCTGCGTTTCTACCATCCTGCAAATGCTCAAGCTGCCCGATGGCACGGTGAAGGTGTTGGTCGAAGGCCAGCAGCGCGCCCTGGTGGATGCAGTGCATGAGGCCGAGTCACACTTCACTGCCACGACAACGCCCGTGCCGGGCGAGGTCGAGTCCGAGGATGACCAGTCCAGCGAGATCGAGGCGCTGCGCCGTGCGGTGATGCAGCAGTTTGACCAGTACGTCAAGCTGAACAAGAAGATTCCGCCCGAGATTCTTACTTCGATCGCCAGCATCGACGATCCTGGCCGTTTGGCCGACACCATTGCGGCACATCTGCCGTTGAAGCTGGAAAACAAGCAGCGTGTGCTCGATCTGGCGGATGTGAAGCTGCGTCTGGAAAACCTCTTTGAGCAGCTGGAGCGCGAGGTTGACATACTGAACGTGGACAAGCGCATCCGGGGCCGTGTGAAGCGCCAGATGGAAAAGAGCCAGCGCGACTTCTATCTGAACGAGCAGGTCAAGGCCATTCAGAAGGAACTCGGAGAGGGCGAGGATGGCGCAGACATCGATGAGATCGAGAAAAAGATCAAGGCCGCCAAGATGCCCGCCGAGGCACGCAAGAAGGCCGAGGGTGAGTTGAAAAAACTCAAGCTGATGTCTCCCATGTCGGCCGAGGCTACGGTGGTGCGCAACTACATCGATGTGCTTACCAGCATGCCCTGGAGCAAGAAGACCAAGATCAAGCACGATCTCGCGTACGCTGAAGATGTATTGAACGAAGACCACTACGGGTTGGATCGAGTGAAGGATCGCATCCTGGAATACCTTGCTGTGCAGCAGCGCGTGGACAAGGTGAAGGCGCCCATCCTGTGCCTGGTGGGGCCACCGGGGGTGGGCAAGACCTCGCTGGGCCAGTCCATTGCCAAGGCGACTGGGCGCAAATACGTGCGTATGGCGCTGGGAGGCATGCGTGACGAGGCCGAAATTCGTGGTCACCGCCGCACCTACATCGGCGCCATGCCGGGCAAGGTATTGCAAAGCCTGAACAAGGTTGGCGCGCGCAACCCACTGTTTCTGCTGGATGAAATCGACAAGCTGGGTACGGATTTCCGAGGGGATCCGTCGAGCGCCCTGCTGGAGGTGCTCGACCCTGAGCAGAACCACAAGTTCGGTGATCACTATGTCGAGGTTGATTTTGACCTGTCAGATGTCATGTTCGTTGCTACCAGCAACTCGATGAACATCCCGCCAGCTCTGCTCGATCGCATGGAGGTGATTCGCCTATCGGGTTATACCGAGGACGAGAAGACCAACATCGCTATCAAATACCTGCTGCCCAAGCAGATGACGAACAACGGCGTCAAGGATGAGGAGTTGCGAATCACCGAGTCGGCTGTGCGCGACATAGTGCGTTACTACACGCGCGAGGCTGGCGTGCGCTCGCTGGAGCGTGAACTGTCCAAGATCTGCCGGAAGACGGTCAAGGGCTTGCAGCTCAAGAAGTTGCAGCCACAGGTCGAGGTGTCGGCCGACAACTTGTCCGAATACCTGGGGGTGCGCAAGTTCAGCTATGGGCATGCAGAGAAGCAGAACCAGGTGGGTTTGGTGGCCGGCCTGGCATGGACCGAGGTGGGAGGTGATTTGCTGACCATCGAGGTGGCCACCATGCCTGGCAAGGGCAACATTACGCGTACAGGCTCGCTTGGTGATGTGATGAAGGAATCTATTGAGGCCGCACGCACGGTGGTGCGCAGCCGAGCGCATTTGTGGGGTATTCGGGACGAGGTGTTTGACAAACGCGATTTGCATATGCATGTGCCTGACGGCGCTACGCCCAAGGACGGACCCAGCGCTGGTATTGCCATGACCACGGCCATCGTCTCTGCATTCACTGGCATACCGGTGCGTGCCGATGTCGCCATGACCGGTGAGATCACATTGCGCGGCGAAGTCACCGAGATCGGTGGCTTGAAGGAAAAGCTGCTGGCAGCCCTGCGCGGAGGGATCAAGACAGTGCTGATCCCTGAAGCAAACGTGAAAGACTTGCAGGAGATCCCTGACAACGTGAAGAGTGGCCTGGAGATCGTGCCCGTGAGGTGGATAGACAAGGTGCTTGAGGTAGCGCTGGAGCGCAAGCCAGCTGCCCTGACAGATCACGAAGTAACGCCTGCGGTTGCTGTGGCGCCCGGCGGTGAGGTGGTGCAGGGCTCTGTGAAGCACTGATGAAAAAAGTCGGCTTTTTTCTTGTGGGACTCAAAAAGTAGACTACAATTTATCCCGTCGATGCGAAACGCCATATAATGGCAGGCTTCGGTAAAATGCGGGAATAGCTCAGTTGGTAGAGCGCAACCTTGCCAAGGTTGAGGTCGTCGGTTCGAGACCGATTTCCCGCTCCACTTTTCGGCAAAAAGGGGAAGCTTTTGCTTCCCCCTTTTTTGCCAAGAGGTCAGATTTGGCGCGGTAGCAAAGCGGTTATGCGTCGGATTGCAAATCCGTTGAGGCCGGTTCGACTCCGGCCCGCGCCTCCAGTTCATCAATGTGCAATGCATGTGATGTGTTGGTGTGGTGGCTGCTAACTTGGGTTTTGTCTGCCTCGTGCAGGTTTCGGTATTCGTTTGCATGACGGCTGAAATCAATAGTAGAATGCAAGATTGTTTGAAACGTATGCATTGAATGGCGTGCGTAGAGAGTTTGCGGGAATAGCTCAGTTGGTAGAGCGCAACCTTGCCAAGGTTGAGGTCGTCGGTTCGAGACCGATTTCCCGCTCCAAAATTGAAAGGGAAGCTTAGGCTTCCCTTTTTTCTTGGCAAAAGCGGCTGTGAGGTGGTGAATGTGTCCGTGGCTTGCGTTGAAGTGCTGCTACGGTTACGCTGCCCCGACGCTTGCCTGGCGGCCGGCGCCCCGATGGTGAAATTGGTAGACACTGCGGACTTAAAATCTGTTTTGTCAAGTCTTCTCTGCTTGCGCCAACGAGTCACAAGGTCAATAGTGACAACGGTTTGCGAGCATTCAAGATGCAGCTTCATAGCTTGGCTTGGCGGTTAGGGGCCAACTAGGCGCCAGTAGATGGAAGTAGGTGTTCCTGCGCATTGCGCACTACGCCCGAGTGGTGAAATCGGTAGACACAAGGGACTTGAACAATTTGAGCCTTCGGGGGGAAACGCCTGAAGTGAAGCCCGTCAAAATCGGCGAAAGCCCTGGATGCTTCGGCATCCGAGCCAACGCCGAGCCAAGCCCAAGCTACAGTTTGGGAAGGTGTAGAGAGCAGACGGCGGGCACCTACGGCCGCAAGGCTATGGTGAAGGCGTGCTCCAGACCACGAACAGCGCGTGTGCGCTGGCGGCGAAAGTCGAAGTGGTAAGAAAATCCCTCGCCGAAAGGCGTGCCGGTTCGATTCCGGCCTCGGGCACCAATCCAGAGCCGCCCCCGTTTACGCAGGGGCGGCTTTTCCGTTCTTGGGTTGTGTGCGCTTGAATCCCCGATCGCCAGCCATGAAGGCTTCCAACATGTGCGGAATCAGCGTCAAGGCATCTACTGCCTCGCCGTATGCCTGCGCGTGCAGCGCGGCGTAGCGGTCGAGGTCGGCTTTCAGGCTGGCCGGGCAGGCAAAGGTCAGCTTGACGCTTTCGGTCTTGGGCAGCGGCCCGAGCCGCAGCTTCTTGGTCGTGTTCATCGCATCGCCCCCCTGTTGAAGAACAGCGGTTGGTACGGTCGCAAAACCAAGTCACGGTTCACGATGATCCGTACCGGCAGGCCCGGCCGCTCGGTCAAGGTCGGCTGAATGTTCATGTTGCGCCGGGTCATCTCCTGGCCGACCTGATTGATGCTGTCCTGCGCGCTGTCGCGCCCGGCGATCACGATGCGGTTGCCATCCTGCCGGTTCTCCGGCGCGGCCAGCTCGGCGCCCACGCCCAGCAGGGTCGTCAGCGCCGCACCCGCGAAGACGCGATCCCAATGCCAATCGACACCATCCTCCAGCCCGGCATAGCCGGCCGGATCGGTGCCCGCGAGGTTGTCGAGCTTCAGCGACGACGTGTCTGGCAGGATGATGCGGTTCCACACCACCTGCACGCGGCTTTGCCCGTAGCTCACCTGGCTGTTGTACTTGCCCAGGATGCGCGAGCCCTGCGGGATCAGCAGGAACTTGCCCGTGGCCGTGTCATAGACCGGCTCCGTCACCGTGGCGATCACGTCGCCCGGCAAGTCCGACTTGATGCCCGTCACCAGTGCCCCGGCGATCACCGTTCCGGCCATGACCTGGTACGGCGAGGACGGCATTTGCAGATTGCCGGAATTACGGGTTTCCGTAGAACCGCCTTTCAGGAACGCCTCTTTCTGGTCTTGCCGGTTCTGCACGGCGGTCGGGTCGGCGGGCTGGGCCGCCGTCGAGGCCGGGCCAGCGGCCAGCGGGTCGAAGCCCGCCAAGCCTGATGCCGAGCCAGTCGCAGCGACTTGCGCCGTGCCTGGCGCTGCGCCCTTGCCGGGAGTGCCCGAGCGGAAGAACACCGAAGAAGCTGCGGCTGCTTCGGCCTCCTTGCGCTGTGCATCCTCCGGGTCGTGGCCCGGTGGCGCATACGTCGGCGCCATCGGTTGCTGCGACTTCACGATGGCTGGGCCAAGGTCGCCCGGCAGCGGCGGCCCCAGCTCCGGCACCTTCGGCAGCTTGGAGTAATCCGACGGCAGGCCGTCCAGCCCTTCGGACTTCGACATGCGATCCACGTTGTACAGCTCGGTCTGCTCGCCCGCACCGCGTCGATGCGGCTGCAACGACCAGATCGTGGCCCCGAGCACGGCGACCGACAGGCCGCCGGTGAGCATGGCCAAGGTGCGCCGGTTCAGGCGCGTGACCGGGCGCGGCTGGGCGCGCAGCGCCACCGCCTCGGGCGCGACCTTGCCCGTTTGCGGCGCAAGGTCAGGGGAATCGTCCTGGCTCATGGTCAGTTCCTCCGCGTGCCACCCGAGACACCGTCTGTGCGCTCAATGCGCACCACGTCGCCCTTGTCGCCGCCCAGGCGCAATTCGGCCGCGCCGAACAGCCGATCCACGATGTAGTACGGCGAGCGGAAACGGTAGTTCACCAGTTGTCCGTCACCCTGCGCGCCGATGACAAACAGCGGCGGCAGCTCGCCTTGTGCGATGCCGGCGGGGAACTGGATGTAGACCTTCTCGCCATCGTCGAAGGCGCGCAGCGGCTTCCACGGCGGATTGCTGCCGCTGACCGCGTAGCGGAAACGGATCTTCTCCAGCGACAGGCCGCTATCGACCGGCGCGGCGGCGCTGGCCGCCTGCGACTGGCGCTGCAGGGCCAGCATCTTGTCCTTCGGGTACTCCCAGGACACCGATGCCATCCATGTCTTCTCGGTCGAAGTCAGTTCCAGCAGGTACGTCCTGCGGCTGGTGGTGATGACCAGATTGGTCTTCAGGCCCGAGCGGATCGGCTTGACCATCACGTTGACGCGCAGCGCATCGCCGCTGCCGCTCGATGTATCACCCACGATCCAGCGCACGGTATCGCCCGCCGCCACCGTCACCAGTTCCTCGCCTGGCTGGAGCGCGATCACGGTCACGCGGCCCACGGCCGCGTAGACCTGGTACAGCGCGCCATCGGTGAAGGGCCAGACCTGAATCGCGTTGACATAGCCCTCGCGCGTAGGCGCAATGCGCGCTTCGGCATTGGCGCGCGAAACGCGCACGGTTTCATCGGCAGGTTCTGCGGCGGGCTTGGCATCCGGCACAGGCTTCATCTGCGCCGGCATCGGCAGCACCTGCGATACGGCTACTACCTCCACGGGCACAGGCGGCTCCGGCAGCGGCTGGGCCTGCACCGGCTCATCGAGCGAAATGGTCGGCGGCGGCTTGCCCTGCGTGGCGCAGCCAGAGAACAGCACCGTCGAAGCTAACAGCGCCACCGGCAAGGCAGATTTACAGAAAAGATCATTCATGGTTTTGCTCCTTCATTCGCTTCCAGTTCGCGGCTCCACGACAGGCCGTTGACGTAGATGCCCAGAGGGTTCTTGCGCAGGCGCTGCTCGGTGCGCGGGGCTTGCAGCACCGTGGAAATCACTGCGTTCCAGCGTTCAGTGCGATCCAGCACGCCATTGACGAAGCGCGTCTCCGTCCAGCGCACGTTGAAAGACGTGTCGCTGGCGCGGGTTACGCTGGTGATCTGCACCGTCACCGACTCCTTGCCGATGCGCGCGAACGGATCGGTCACGCGGGCGTACTCGTTGAGCACCACGGCGCCCTTGTCGGTCGTGTAGTCGTAGGCATCGAGCCAGTTCTGCCGCACAACGATGGGATCGATGGACAGCGAGCGCACCAGGCCGATAAAGCGGCCGAGGTGGTAGGCGATCTGCGCATCGCTCGGCTTGTAGGGCGTGGCGGCTTCGCCGACAGCACGCACCTGGCCCGCGTTATCCACCTCGATGACATAAGGCGTGACAATGGACTGGGCCGAGCGCCAGACCAGGCCGCCCGCCATCAACACCGCCAGCGTGAGGCAGCCAAAGGCCATGAAACGCCAGTTTCTGGCCTGCACGCGGGTCGAACCGATGCGCTCGTCCCAGACTTGCGCCGCGGATTGGTACGGGGTGGCAGGCTGCGGCGTATCGGCGTAGCGCACCTGCGGTCGTTTGAATCGCATGGGGGTTCTCCTTGAGGATCAGGAATCGCTTCATTCATCTGGACTACGCAAGCTCGGCCCTTGTCCCGAGCCGCCGCCATCGCCCCCGCGCAGCGTGTGGGCGGCAGTGGTCGCGGCATGGGCGAGTTGCTGACGGCGATGCAGACGTTTGGCCCAGGCGGGTTGCTCGGTGGATGGGGATGAAGCGGTGGCATTGCTGGCGCCCTGCGCCTCGGCACCAGCCCCGGGTGCCGAGGCAGCTTCATCGGGCCGGAAGGCGGCAGCGACACGCTCCTTCATCGAGCGCGCCCCATAGGCCACCTTCTGCCCGGCCGCCTGCGCGCCGGTCTTGGCAACATTGCCTACACCAGCGGCGGCGCCCTTGAGGCCGCCGCCGGCGGATGCGGAGCTGGCCTGGAACGCCGACCGCGCGCTGCTGGCGGCTCCAGCGGCGACCCGCGCGCCGCTACCAGCCAGCCTGGCGGCTGCGGGCGCCATGCGTGCCCCGGCGGCTACCGCACCGCCGACGCCCGTGGCCGCAGCACCCACGGCAACGGCAGCGCCGGCCGCACCCAGCGCGGCCCCGGCCATCGCGCCAGCGCCAAGCTGTGGCGCGCCCGACACCAGTCCGGTGGCAATGCCCGGCCCAAAGATGCCCAGGGCCAGCATGGACAGCGAGGCCAGCATGATGACCAGCGCCCGGTCGATGGAAGGTTCGGAGCCAGGCGGAATCCTGAATTCGGCGAACAGCCCCGAGCTGATGCCCACAATGACGGCCAACACCAGCACCTTGATGCCCGCCGACACCACATTGCCCAGTACCTTCTCGGCCAGGAACGCAGTCTTGTTCCACAGCGCAAACGGAACCAGCACGAACCCGGCCAGCGTGGTCAGCTTGAACTCGATCAGCGTGATGAAGAGCTGCACCGCCAGCACGAAGAAACTGACGATGACCACCAGCCAAGCGAAGAACAGCACCACGATCATGTCGAGGTGGACGAACACCTCGGGGAAGCCTGCCAGATCACCGATCTGCTGAAGGATGGGCGCTGCCGCATCCAGCCCTGTCTTTGCGAGCCACCCCGGTTGCAGGAAGCGACCCATGCTCAGGGTCGAACCGCTGGCCGTCAGTCCCAGCCCAGCAAACGACCGGAACACGATGCCCGCCAGGGTATTGAAGTTTCCGATGATGTAAGCGAAGGCGCCCACGTAGAGCACCTTGCGGATCAGCTTGGCCATGACGTCCTCACCCTGGCCGCTGGCATGACCCATGGCCCAGAACAAGCCCACCAGCGTCATGTCAATGACGATCAGCGTCGCCGTGAGGAAAGCCACCTCCCCCTGCAGCAGACCGAAACCCGAGTCGATGTAGCGCGAGAACGTGTCGAGAAATCGGTCGATGACCGTCACGTCATTCATGACCCGGCTCGTCAGTTGCCGTAGAAGTTGACGGTCTGCGGCGTGTACGGCGTGCCCGTGCCAAGAAAACGTCGCCGCACCTCACGCCCGCGTTCCGCAGCCGCCGCCTGCCGCGCCAGTTCCAGCGAGGCCGCCCGGTCCTGCGTGATCTGCAACCGTTGTGTCTGGATCGACTGCTTGGCCTGCAAGGCCAGCAGCTGGTTCATGGCCTGCATCGCTTGCAGCGCGCCCTCGGCCGACTGGCTCTTACCCACGAGGTCAGCCAGCACGCTTTCGTCGTCACTCAGGTTCTGCGACGCCTGAGCCTGCATCTGCATGGTGGTTCGCAGACCATTGAGCGTGTTCTTCCAACGCTCCTGCGCATCGAGGTACATCTGATTGCCGCTCACCGTGGCGGCGTACTGCTCGGGATACAGGCGCTTGAACTCCTTGTCCAGATTCGCCACGTCGTAAGCCAGCCCCTTGGCCTGCTCGATCAGCCGCTGGGTCAGCGCCAGATTACTGCGCAGGCGGCTCACTACGCTGAACGGCAGGCTGGCCAGGTTGGAGGAGCGCACCAGCTCCTGCATGGACACGACGCCCCGGCGCGTGCGCAGTGGCACATGGTCGCGGGCCGCGCACTGCAACTCCACCGTGTCTTCGAGCACCAGCACGCGGTCGCCCGTGGCGGCAATCTCCGCCAGCAGCGCATTGACGAGCGTGGTCTTGCCACTGCTTGTCGCGCCGGCAATCAGGATGTTCTGGCGCTCGCGCACGGCCCGCACCTGAAAGCCCGCCTGTTCAGCCGTCATCATGCCGTCTTCGATGTAGCGCGAGAGTGGGATCACGCCCACGGCGCGCTTGCGCAAGGCGAAGGCCGGCCCCGGAGCGGCAGGCGGCAAGATGCCCTCGAAGCGTTCGCCGGTTTCTGGCAATTCAGCGGACAACAGTGGTTGCCCGCGATGCACCTCTGCGCCGACGTGGGCGGCCACAAGACGGATGATTCGCTCGCCGTCCGCTTCGGACAGTTCCACGCCCATCGGCGCACGGCCCGAGGAAAGCCGATCCACCCAAAGGGTGCGATCGGGATTCAGCATCACCTCCACCACGTCCGGGTCTTCAAGTGCAGCGGCGATCAGCGGCCCCATCGCCGTGCGCAGCATCTGGATGCGGCGGTTGAGCGAGGTGGCGGTCATGGACTGCCCTTCAATGGGAATGCGGGCGCTCATGACGCACGCTCCCGCGCCTGCGCAACCGCCGCCGCGTCCTCCATCCGCATCCCGAACTCGTGAACTTGGGGGTGCAGCTCCTCCACCACGTCGCGCACCAGGCTGCGCCCGCGCAGCAGGTGGCGACCCAACTGCTCCACGAACTGCTCGAACCGCGCCTTGCCCTGGGCGCGGGCGGCCTCTTGATGCGCCTCGGGAACCGGCGTGCTCACGGTCAGGTAGTAGCGGATGAACAGCGCCAGCGTTTCGATCTGGATGTTCTGGTCGCGCTCCAGGCGCTCAGCCTGGCGCGAGAGACGATCCAGCCGCTTGGCAATCGCCGCCTCGCGCTGGTCGGCGGCATCGGGCGACAGCCACGATGCGAGTGCCGCTGCGACGATGGACGACTTGGACACGCCTTTCTTGGCGGCCAGTTCGTCCAGACGCCTGGCGTGCTCAGGTTGAATAAAAAGATTCAGGCGGTGCTGGCTCATAGCTCGATTCCGTCGTTGGGGTCGAGGGAAGCCAGCCGGGCCGTGCGCTGCATGGCCGGATCAAGCTGGCGAGGAAGGGGAAGTAGTAGGTCGTCGTCGTCGAGCAGCGCGAGGTCGGTGGAGGGAGCGGCCAGCCCGGGGTCGTAGGCGACGGCCTCAGTTAGCTCGGGCTGACGGCGTGGGCCGCCGTCGGATGCGGCAGCGAAGCCTTCGGCGGCATCGGCAACAGGTGCGACCGGCACGGCGGGAAGCGCCAGCCCGCTCCAGTCGTCGAGCCGCGAGGGAGGCACGTCGGCGTAGTGCCCATCCGCAAGCGAAGGCGGCGGCAACACGCGACACTTGAAATTGGCGTCCGTGTAGTAGCGCAGCTTCTTGGCCTTGATCGGTGGCAGGCTGGACACCATCACCACCGATTCATCCGGCGGAAGCTGCATCACTTCGCCCGGCGTCAGCAGCGGACGGGCCGTTTCCTGGCGCGACACCATGAGGTGCCCCAGCCACGGCGCCAGTCGGTGGCCCGCGTAGTTGCGCTGCGCGCGCAGTTCGGTCGCGGTGCCCAGCGTCTCGGAAATCCGTTTGGCGGTGCGTTCGTCGTTGGTGGCGAACGTCACCCGGACATGGCAGTTGTCGAGGATGGAGTGGTTCTGGCCGTAGGCCTTGTCGATCTGGTTGAGCGACTGCGCGATGAGGAAGCTGCGGATGCCGTAGCCGGCCATGAAGGCCAGCGCCGTCTCGAAGAAGTCCAGACGTCCGAGTGCCGGGAACTCGTCGAGCATCAGCAGCAGCTTGTGGCGGCGTTTGATGCCGTCGGAGCCGTCGAGCGATTCGGTGAGGCGCCGCCCGATCTGGTTGAGGATCAGGCGAATGAGCGGCTTTGTCCGCGAGATGTCCGAAGGCGGCACCACGAGATACAGCGATACGGGGGATTCGGCCGCGATCAGGTCGGCGATGCGCCAGTCGCAGCACGAAGTGACTTCCGCCACCGTGGGGTCGCGGTACAGGCCGAGGAACGACATGGCCGTGGACAGCACGCCGGAACGCTCGTTGTCGCTCTTGTTGAGCACTTCGCGCGCCGCCGAGGCCACCACCGGATGCGGCCCATCGCCCAGGTGGTGTGTGGTCATCATGCGGTGCAGGGTCAGCTCGAAGGGACTGGCCGGATCGGACAGGAAGTTCGCCACGCCGCGCAGCGTCTTGTCTTCGCCCGCGTAGAGCACGTGCAGGATGGCCCCGACCAGCAGCGCGTGCGAGGTCTTTTCCCAGTGGTTGCGCTTCTCCAGCGCGCCCTCGGGATCGACCAGGATGTCCGCGATGTTCTGCACATCGCGCACTTCATGCGCGCCGCGCCGCACCTCCAGCAGCGGGTTGTAGGCGGCCGACCGGCTGTCTGTGGGGTTGAACAGCAGGCAGTGCGAGAAACGCGAGCGCCAGCCGGCGGTGATGCTCCAGTTCTCGCCCTTGATGTCGTGGATGACGGCGGACGCGGGCCAGGACAGAAGCGTCGGCACAACCAGACCGACGCCTTTGCCGCTGCGCGTGGGCGCAAAGGTCAGGACGTGTTCCGGGCCTTCATGGCGCAGATACTGGCGATCGTGCTGGCCAAGGAACACGCCGGTCGACTGCGTGAGGCCGGCCTTGCGAACGTCTTGCGCACTCGCCCAGCGGGCCGATCCGTAGGTCGTGACCAAACGCGACTGCCGCGAGCGCCAGATCGACATGCCGATGGCGACCACCACCCCCAGCAAGCCGCTGCCACCCGCGATGGCGCCGCCCGTGTCAAAGACGCGCGGCGCGTAGGCGTCGAAGAGGAACCACCACTCGAACAACCGCCAAGGGTGATAGACCGGCGTGCTGAAGAAATCGAACCAAGGCGAGCCAAGGCGTAGCTGATAGCCCAGGGCCGCTGCCGTCCATTGTGTGGCTGCCCACACGCCAGCGATCACGATGCCGAACACGACGGCGATCTGACCGAACAGCACATTCGTCCCTTGCATGCCCCTGCCTCCATTTACGACACAACGACGTGCCGCAGGCATCAGGATCAGTGCCGCAGGGAGTGCCGGTCAAAGACTGTTATCGTGAGAACGGTCGAGAAAAAAGCAAGAATTCGCGCCGGGGCGCAGCACGTAAAACCGCCGCAAGCGCGGGCGCATTGCGGCGTGTCAAGCAAAAAGCGAATGGTGCGTGGCCCACCGGTCACGATCGGCAATTGGGCAGTTAGAACTTGGGTGGTTCTTTCGGCGGTGTGTAGGGTACGTTGCCATTCCCGTAGAAGCGTTTTCGCGTCGCCTCCGAGACACGATTGCACAGCTCATCACCCATCTTGGCCCTCTCCAGCCTGCACTGCTCGCGCAGCGTCTTGAGGCGCTCTGGATTGGCAGCCAGCGATTCCACAGTTTCCATCGCGGCTGACTCGGGTTTACCGCAGGCGACAAGAACAATGGCGGCGAATGCCGCAAGCATCACTGAATCACGCATCACACACCTCCCCGAATGGTGGCCGCATCACCGCCTGTCGAGCCGATAAGCTGAAACCGCTCGATGAAGCGCGCCAGCACCTGAGTCGGTTCAGTATCCCGACGCAGCAGGTAAGTAGTCAACATCGGTGGCCTGCCTGCCAAGGGGCGGGCCACCACGTTCAGTTCGCGGCTGGATGCAATGTGCGCAGCGCCTGCCAGCCCCAGGGCCAGCCCAGCGGAAACCAGCGTCATCATGACCTCGAACGTCGCCACCCGTTGCGCGATCAGCGGCTCCTGCGCTGTCTGCTGGCGCAGGAAGCGATCCACCTGGCGCGCGTGCCCTTCGCAGCTTGCCGGATCACCCAATGCCAATGGGTAGCGCAGAACCTCATCCAAAGGGATACGTTTGAAGGCCAATACGGGGTGGCGTGCCGGCACCGCCACCATCAGCTGATCGTCCCAGGCTGGTTCTACAAGGATGCCATCGCCCGCATCCTCGGCCATCGAGAATCCGGCGTCGTACAGGTCGTCATGCAACCCCTTGATCTGCTGGGCCAAAGGCACCTCGAACAGCCGGATTTCCACCTCCGGGTCTTCTTCGCGGCTGCGCGCGAGCAAGGCCGGAAGACGTGAAGGAGTGATGCCGTCGGACAAGGCGATACGTAACTGACCGTCGAACCCGTTGGCTGCGGCTTGCACACTGTCGCGCGCCTGCTCCAAAGCGGTGAAGACACGCTGCACATGCTCCAGGAACAACCTTCCAGCGCGAGTCAGCCGAGTGCTGCGCGTAGTGCGGGCGAACAGCATCACGCCCAGTTCTTCTTCCAGCTCCTTGATTGCGCGCGACAACGGTGATTGCTCGATATGCAATTTCTCGGCCGCGCGAGCAAAGTGAAGTTCCTCTGCGACTGCGATAAAGCAGCGAAGGTGGCGTAATTACATGAATCAATCCTGCTGGTATTTCAAGCTAGCGCGGCTTGCGCATCAACACATATACAGCGGGAATCACGAACAAGGACAGCAATGGTGCCGTCACCATGCCTCCGAGCATAGGCGCCGCAATGCGGCTCATGACCTCCGAGCCCGTGCCACTACTCCAGACGATGGGCACCAGGCCCGCCAGGATGACCGCTACGGTCATGGCCTTGGGTCGCACGCGCAGCACGGCGCCTTCCCGAATCGCGTCCAGCAGTTCTGGCAGCGTCGGCCTGCGGCCATCAGGGCAGCGTTCCTCCAGGGCGTGCTTCAGATAAATAAGCATGACCACGCCGAACTCCGCCGCTACACCCGCCAGCGCGATGAACCCGACCCCTGTGGCGATGGACAGGTTGTAGTTCAGCAGATACAGGAACCAGATACCCCCTGTGAGAGCAAACGGTAAGGTGGCCATGATCAAGCTCGCCTCGTCCACGCGCCCGAAGGTCAGGTACAGCAGGATGAAGATGATCAATAAGGTGGCCGGCACCACGACCTTCAGGCGCGCATTGGCCCGCTCCATGTACTCAAACTGCCCAGAGTAGGCAATGCTCACCCCCGGCTCCAGTTTCACCTGACGGCTGATCGCATCGCGCAGCTCGTTAGCCACCGAGGCCAGGTCGCGCCCGCGCACGTCAACGTACACCCAGCCGGACGGGCGCGCGTTCTCGCTCTTGAGCATGGGCGGGCCATCGGTGATGGCGATGCGCGCCACCGTGCCCAGCGTGATCTGTTGCCCCATGGGGGTGAAGATGGGCAGTTGCTTCAGCCTTTCCGGTGAATCCCTCCATTCACGCGCGTATCGCAGATTGATCGGGAAGCGCGCCAGCCCCTCCACGGTCTCCGACACGTTTTCGCCACCGACGGCACCGGCGACGACCGCCTGGACATCGGCCACGTTCAGCCCATAGCGCCCCGCCGCCACGCGGTCGATCTGCACGTCCACATACCGGCCGCCGGTCAGCCGCTCCGCCAACGATGACGACACGCCTGGAATGCCCTTCGCGACCTGCTCCACCTCTGCCGCGATGCGATCGATCACATGCAGGTCGTTGCCCGTCACCTTGACGCCGATCGGACTCTTGATGCCGGTAGCCAACATGTCGATGCGGTTGCGGATCGGCGGAATCCAGATGTTGGACAGGCCGGGGATTTTCACCGCCTGATCCAGCTCCTCGATGAGCTTCTCGGGCGTCATGCCGGCGCGCCATTGCTCTCGGGGCTTGAGCTTCACCGAGGTCTCGAACATCTCCAGCGGCGCGGGGTCGGTCGCGGTTTCCGCACGACCCGCCTTGCCGAACACGGTTTCGACCTCGGGCACCGTCTTGATCATGCGGTTGCTGAGCTGCAGCAGCTCCGTGGCGCGTTGCGCCGACAGCCCCGGCAAGGCCGAGGGCATATAGAGCAGATCCCCCTCATCCAGCCGGGGCAGGAATTCGCCACCAAGCCGGGCCAGCGGCCAGGCCGTGGTCGCCAGCGCCAGCACCGCGATCAGCAAGGTTGCCTTGGGCCAGCGCAGCACCCATTCCAGGCTGGGCCGGTACACCGCAATCAGCATGCGGGTGATGGGATTCTTCTGCTCGTCGGGAATGCGTCCGCGAATCCAGTAGCCCATGAGCACCGGGATCAGCGTCACGGACAGGCCCGCCGCCGCCGCCATGGCGTAGGTCTTGGTGAACGCCAGCGGCCCGAACAGGCGTCCCTCCTGGGCTTCGAGGGTAAAGACGGGGATGAAGGACAAGGTAATGATGAGCAGCGAGAAGAACAGCGCCGGACCGACTTCCTCCGCGGCCCGCGTGATCACCTCCCAGCGTTCCTTGCCTTGCAGCCGCTGATCCGGATGCGCGTGTTGCCAGGCTTCCAGCTTCTTGTGCGCGTTCTCGATCATGACCACGGCCGCATCCACCATCGCGCCTATGGCGATGGCGATGCCGCCCAGCGACATGATGTTGGCATTGATCCCCTGGTAGCGCATGATGAGGAAGGCCATCATCACCCCCAGCGGCAACGAAATGATGGCCACCAGCGCCGAGCGCAGGTGCCACAGGAACAGCACGCAGACCAGCGCCACCACCAGAAACTCCTCCCCTAGCTTGATGGTGAGGTTGCGGATGGCGCGCTCGATGAGGGCACTGCGGTCGTAGGTGGTGACGATCTCCACCCCCTGCGGCAGGCTGGCCTGCAGCTCGCCCAGCTTGGCCTTGACGGCGGCAATCGTCTCCTGGGCATTCTTGCCCGAACGCAGGATGACCACGCCGCCGGCGACCTCGCCCTCGCCATCGAGTTCGGCGATGCCGCGCCGCATCTCCGGCCCGATCTGTAGCGTGGCCACGTCGCCCAGGCGCACCGGCACACCGCCGCGCGCCACCAGCGGTACTGCACGGAAATCATCCAGGGTTTTCAGATAGCCGCTGGCGCGCACCATGTATTCGGCCCCCGCCAGCTCCAGCACCGAGCCGCCAGTTTCCTGATTGGCGGCCACCAGCGCCGCGCGCACCTGCTCCTGGCTCAGTCCGTAGGAGGCGAGCTTGACCGGGTCGAGCACAACCTGGTACTGCTTGACCATGCCGCCCACCGAGGCTACCTCTGCCACATTGGGCAGGCTCTTGAGCTCGAACTTCAGAAACCAGTCCTGCAGCGCGCGCAACTGCGCCAGATCGTTCTTGCCCGTGCGGTCCACCAGTGCGTACTGGAAGATCCAGCCCACCCCCGTGGCATCCGGCCCCAGGGCCGGCTTGGCTGTGGCCGGCAGGCGTCCCTGAACCTGGTTCAGGTACTCCAGCACCCGCGAGCGCGCCCAGTACAGGTCAGTGCCATCTTCGAACAGGACATAGACGAACGAGTCCCCGAAAAACGAAAAGCCGCGCACCGTCTTGGCCCCCGGCACCGACAGCATGGTCGTGGCCAGGGGATAGGTGACCTGGTTTTCCACGATCTGCGGCGCCTGGCCGGGGTAGCTGGTACGGATGATGACCTGCACGTCGGACAGGTCCGGCAAGGCATCCACGGGCGTGCTGCGCACGCCCCACACCCCCCAGGCCGTAAGCATGGCCGTGGCCAGCAGCACCAGAAAGCGGTTCGCCACCGACCAGCGGATCAATTTGGCAATCATGGCTTGATCCCTTCGATGGCGGTGATCACGTAGTCCTCTCCCTGCTTGGAGAAGGTGAAGCGCACCTGTTGCTTGGGTGCCAGGCCTGCGGCGAGGCGGGGGTCGGCCAGCTTGAAGCCCATGGTCATGGCGGGCCACTTGAGGGCGGGGATGGCGTCATGCGCCAGCGTCAGCTCGGCAGTGGAGACTTCTTCCACCACACCGCGCACCGTGTAGGCCGGGGCCGCGCCATGCGCCCCATGCTCCGGCGTCGCCCCCGGCGCTGCGGGCAACAGGCCGCGCAGGCTGGCCTCGGAGTCGATCAGGAACTGTGCCGAGGCCACCACCTGCTGCCCCGCCTCCAGTCCACCTTGCACCACGAGTTGGTCGCCGATCTCCGCCCCCAGCTGCACCTCCACGGGGTGGAATTTGCCAGGGCCATCGACCACATAGGCCAGGGCGCGCTTGCCGGTGCGGATGACGGCTTCGCTGGGAACCAGCAGTGCGGGCTGCTCGCGGCCCTTGAGCGTTATCTGGCCGGACATGCCGGCCTTCAGGCGCTGGCCGGGGTTGGCCAGTTCCAGCCGCACGCGCACCGTGCGCGTGTCGCTGTTGGCCTGCGGCAGGATGCTCACGATGCGCGCCCGCAGCACCTCGCCGGGAAACGCCGCCAGGCGCACCTGGGCTTCTTGCCCCAGTTGCAGCGGGCCGCTTTGCGCCTCGGGTACTGCGGCCTCGATCCAGACGGTGCCCAGGCCATTCACGCGCGCCAGGCTTGCGCCCGCAGAGATAGTCATGCCCTGGCGCACCATGAGCTCGGCCACCAGCCCGCCCTGGGGCGTGGTCACGGTGTAGACGCCCCTGGGCTCGCCCGTGCGCTCCACCTGGGCCACCAGGGCCTGCGGCATGCCCAGCAGCAGCAGCCTTTGCCGGGCGGCCGCCGTCAGCGACTCATCCTTGAGCGCACGCACCGCCAGAAATTCGCGCTGCGCCGCCACCCATTCCGGCAGCAGCAGATCCGCCAGCGGCGCGCCGGCCGCGATCACATCGCCCGGCGCGCGCGCATAGACCCGCTCCACAAAGCCGGCGGAGCGCGCCTGCACGATGCTGACATCGCGGTCGTTGAGCAGCACCGTTCCCACCGCGTCCACATCGGAGCCTATGGCGCGCTGCACCACCTCGGCCGTGCGCAGACCCAGCGCCTGCACGGTCTGGGCCGATACGCTCAGGCCCACGCTGTCCTGGGCATCCTCGTCGGCATACTTGGGTACCAGATCCATGTCCATGAAAGGAGACTTGCCGGGCTTGTCGAACTTCTGCGTCGGCGACATGGGGTCGTACCAGTACAGCACCTTGCGCTCGGCCGCCGCGCCGGCTTGGGGCGCTGCTCCGTCCACAGCATGTGTGCTGCTGCGCCATTGGGACAGGCCCCAACCCGCGGCCACGCCGATGGCGATCAGCGTCAGGCCCGCGAGCGATTTTTTCAGAGAGTTGTTCATGGTTGTGAGATCCGTTAATCAGCGATCAGGCTGTTCAGGCGCGTCGTCACGCCGTCGCGCTGGGCTTGCAGGTCGATCAGGCGCAGGCGCGTCTCCAGCACCTGAGCGCGGGCGCCGAGCACGGCGCCCAGGTCGCCCTTGGCGGCCCGGTAGTTGCCCAGCGCGAGCTCCGCTCGCCCCTGCGCCAACTGCAGCCCGGTGGACTTGAGGCGCTCGATCTGGCTGTCCAGGGCCTGCAATTCGGCCGCGCTGTCGTCAAGCTCCTGCAAATGCCGCCGCGCCACGTCTTCCTGCTCGGCTTCCAGGCGCTCCAGCTCGCGCTGCTTGGCCTGGATCATCGGGGTCTGGCGTCGATCCTTTTGCCATGGCAGATCGAACGTCACCTGGAACGACACCATGTCGCCCCATCGACGATCGCGTCGGCTATAGGCAATTTCCCAGGACCAGTCGCCACGCGATTCCGACTGCGCCTCGTGGGATTCCGCCCGTGCCATGCTTTGCATGGTCGGGTACAGCGCCAGCTCGGCGTGGCTGGATAGCTCGGCGCGCAACTGCGCAACGGGATGGATGAGCGGTCCGGTGCCGCCCTGTAGCGATTCGTCGGCGCGCGGCCCGACCCAGCGCCGCAGCATGGCTCGCGCCTTGGACCGGTCGCGTTGCAGGTCGTCGCGCCGGTCCGACAGCGCCAGCGCCTCCTGCTGCGCGGCCAGCAGGTCGCCTGCCTGGGCCGATCCGCCCGCCACCCGCGCGGGCAGGCTGTCTTGCAGGCGCTGGTTCTCCGCCAGCAGCTCCGTCAGCAACTGTTCCCGCTGCTCGACTGCCTGCGCGGCGATCCAGGCCAGACCGAGTTCCTGCCGTATCTGCAGGCGCTGCAGCACCAGCGCCGCGCGTTCGCGTTCCACGCGCGCCTGGGCGCTGGCCACCTTGGCCGCGCGCTTGGCCTGATTGGGAACCTCCTGCATCAGGGCCAGGCGCTGCCCGGTCATGGACTCGCGCGTCAGGCTCCAGCGGTCCATGCCGCTGATGGGGAGGTTTTCAAGACCGACGGAGAGCTTGGGATCGGGTAGCGTGCCGGCGGCCTTCTGCGCGGACTCGACCGCGTCGATCTGCAATCGCTGCGCGGAAACCCGCGGGCTTTGCTGTTCAGCGATTTCTCGTGCTTCGGCAAAGCTGAGCGCGTAGGTCCGGCTGGCGGCGAACATGCTGCCAGCCAGGGCAATGCTCAAGATGCTCAGTCGATGTATCCATGTGCGGCGCGGGATCGCACGCAATACGCCATGTCCAGGCGCGGGGCGACGCTCGCCGGGAGCGCCGGAGGAAGAAATAAGCATGATGGTCCTCGAAATTGATAGCCACGAAGTCACGTGTTCTGCCGTGCCAATGCACGACGGGCACGACCTGGTGTGTCAATTGCGCAGGACTTGGAAAGTGAGATAGAGGGGGAGAGAGCCCGTTCGGTGGTCGAGCCACGCTGGGTCAAACCTGGCGCCGGTCGATGATTGCGGGTCGGGCACCACGGGAAGCAGGTAGGCAATCCAGACCGCATGGGCCGCCGCAATAGATGGAACGTCCAGCCCTTGCGGAGACGGCGCGGGCTTGCCGTCACCGCTGCAATGGGCACGGCATAACTGCGGAGACTCGTCGTCCATCGTCCCTGGCATGGCATGGCAGTCCGGCATGGCGGACATGCCGGCGGCTTCGTCCATGGCCATGCCCGCCATCTGCATCGATGCCGCGTGCGTATCCGCATCCAGCTTGGGGCAGGCATACATCGCCAGCGCCATCTGCGAGAACAACAAGGTCACGATGAGGCCGCCGACGATTCGGCGGCCCCATTGTGTGACGATGCGTCGGATGGAAACCATGGTGGGATGTTCGCTGTGCTGGATGTGTGACAACTTGCCGCGGATCAGAGAGCCGTCCCAGGAAAGAAGTGCCACCATGGCTCATCTACCCGCGTGACAGCCCAGTCACCGCGCATGCGAGGTCACCGAGACCCTGGATTCATTTCACCGGAATCCAACTTGTCGGCGCGTTTCGATCTCGGCCACTCCGAGAACGCAAGCACGTACAGTGCGATCAGGTTGACCATGGGGACGATCATCAGCAGGCCGAGCCAGCCGGAAAAGCCCGCCTTGGCAAAGATCTTCCAAAACGGCAGCACGATCACCACCGCACCCAGCAGCATCATCAGCCAGTGGGCGCCAAACCACCACGCCATGTCGTTCATATACATTCCGTTCATCATGATCGATCTCCTTTCTTTGATTGTCTCGATGCGGGTTAGCCTCGTGCGCGCCGCAGCCGCAGCGCGTTGAAGATGACGGAGGCCGAGCTCAGGCTCATGGCCAGTGCTGCAATCAATGGAGACAGCAACCAGCCCGTGATGGGATAAAGCACGCCGGCGGCGATGGGCACGCCGATACCGTTGTAAACGAAGGCGAACAACAGGTTCTGGCGCATGTTGCGCACGGTGTCGATGGAGATGTCGCGCGCGGCTGCGATGCCGCGCAGATCGCCCTTGACCAGGGTGATCTGGCCGCTGTTCATGGCCACGTCGGTGCCGGTGCCCATAGCGATGCCCACGTCGGCCTTGGCCAGGGCAGGTGCGTCGTTGATGCCGTCGCCGGCCATGGCGACGACGTGCCCCTCCTTCTGCAGCCGCTCCACCAAGGCCAGTTTGTCGGCCGGCTTGACTTCGCCATGCACTTCGTCGATGCGGAGCTTAGCGCCCACCGCCCGGGCCGTGGTCAGGCCGTCGCCCGTCGCCATGACGATGCGCAGGCCACTGTCGTGCAGCGTCTTGATGGCGTCGGCCGTGGTGGCCTTGATCGGGTCGGTGACGGCCAGGATGCCTGCCAGCCGCCCGTCCACGGCCAGGTGCATCACGCTGCCACCCTCGCTGCGCAGGCGCTCTGCGTCCGCCTTGAGCGCATCGGTGGCCACGTTCTCCTGCTGCATCAAGGCGGTGTTGCCCAGCACCAGATGCTTGCCTTCGACCGTGCCGCGCACGCCGATGCCGCTGCCCGATTCGAAGTCGTCGGCCTTGGTCAGGCTCAGCCCTTTGTCCCGCGCGGCGCGGACGATGGCATCCGCCAGCGGGTGCTCGCTGCCCTGATCCAGACTGGCCGCCAGGCGCAGCACCTCATCCGGCGTGTAGCCCGGGTCGGCGACGGCGGTGTCGAAGGCCGGCTTGCCTTCGGTCAGGGTGCCGGTCTTGTCCACGATCAGCGTATCCACTTCGCGCATTTTTTCGATGGCGCCGGCATCGCGGAATAGAATCCCCTGCGTTGCCGCGCGGCCGGTGGCGACCATCACGGACATCGGGGTCGCCAGGCCCAGCGCGCAAGGGCAGGCAATGATCAGCACCGCCACGGCGTTGATCAGGCCGAACACCCAGCTCGGCTCGGGGCCGAAGAATCCCCAGACGAAGAAGGTCGCGATTGCGATCAGCACCACCACGACCACGAACTTGCCGGCCACCACGTCGGCCATGCGCTGCATCGGCGCCTTGGAGCGCTGGGCATTGGCCACCATCTGCACGATCTGCGACAGCATGGTGGCGGCGCCGACCTTCTCCGAGCGCATCACCAGTGCGCCGCTGGTGTTCATCGTGGCGCCAATCAGGCCGTCGCCGGCGCGCTTGGTCACCGGCACGGGCTCGCCGGTGAGCATGGATTCATCGACGGCACTGCTGCCCTCGGTCACCACGCCATCGACGGGCACTTTCTCGCCGGGCCGCACGCGCAGCAGGTCGCCGACGTGAACATGGTTCAAAGGCACGTCCTCCTCGCTGCCGTCGGCATTGATGCGGCGCGCCGTCTTGGGGGCCAGGCCCAGCAGAGCCTTGATGGCCGCCGAAGTCTGCGAGCGCGCCTTCAATTCGATGATCTGACCCAGCATGGTCAGCGAGATGATGACGACCGCCGCCTCGAAATAGACGGCGACGCGGCCGTGGGCGATGAACGAGTCTGGAAACACGCCGGGCGCGAGGGTGGCGACCACGCTGTAGACAAAGGCGGCGCCGGTGCCCAGGCCGATCAGCGTCCACATATTGGGGCTGCGGTTGACGATGGACTGCCAGCAGCGGACAAAGAATGGCCATCCCGTCCACAACACCACCGGCAGCGACAGCACCAGCTCGACCCAGGTCTGGGTCTTCATGTCGAACCAGCCGAGGCGGTGGCCGAACATCGCCAGGATGGTGACCACCACGGTCAGCGGCAGGGTCCACCAGAAGCGGCGCTGAAAATCGATCAGTTCGCTGTTGTCCTCCTCATCCAGCGGAATCACCGGTTCGAGCGACATGCCGCATTTCGGGCAATTGCCGGGATGATCCTGCTGCACTTCCGGGTGCATGGGGCAGGTGTAGATGGTGCCCGCCGGGGCCTCCATGGGCACCGCGGCAGAAGTTGCCGGGGTCTGTTCGCCTGCGGTATGGCCGTGGTGATGCAGGTGTTGGTTCATGCCCATGCCTTTGTTGAGTTATCTCGATTCTTGACCTTGCCATCGCGGCAAGGTCAAGTCCCTTTCCTTGTGGACGCATTCGGTCCGCATTGGCCCATGCCCCGATGGCTATCGGGACAAAGACTGGCGGTACTGGACATTGATTTCGTCGTGGCGGCGCCGTATCTCTGGCGGCCATTGCGCCTTGATCCATGACAGCACGGCCACGATCTCGTCGTCGCTCAATACTCCACCATAGATGGGCATCGCCGTACGGTAGTCGGGCTGATTGATCAATTGGGCCAGTCCCTGCTTAGTGATGGCGAACAGTTGCTCGTCGGGATGGTGCCAAGTGTGGCCGCTGGGATCGTGCGGCGGCGCAGGAAGCAAGTCATCCGATCCACGATCACGCCAGTTGGGCTGGCCCTCGCCCTTGGCCCCATGGCAAGCCGCACACTGCTGCGCGTAGATGCGGGCGCCGACGCGCAGCACCTGGGGATCATCGGGACGCATGCTGTGCGGCGGCGGCGTCACTGGCCGGTTGCTGGCGCGCAGGGAAAAGTAACCCACCCCTGCGACCAGCAGCAAGGCCAGCAATCCTACGGCCCCCAGGATCAGCGGTTTCAACGTCATCGCAACTTCCTTGATTTCATGCTGATGGTCACATTCTGGTCATCGGATGCGTCGCTCAAGGCTGAACCCATGCGCCCCAGCGCGGAATGAAACGCGGGACATGCTGCGCATACTCCTGCCAAGCCTGTCCAAAACGGCGTCCGCTTTCCTGCTCCTCGTTGTGCGCCAGGCGGGCATACATCACCACAAGCACCGGGAACATCAACAGCGTCAGCAAGGTCGGCCATTGCAGGAGAAAGCCGAACATGATCAGCACGAAGGCGATGTACTGCGGATGCCGCACCCGAGCGTAAACACCGGTGCGCGCCAGCCGCCCCTGCCGCTGGGCCTCGTAGAGCACGGGCCAAGCCGCGGCCAGCAGCCAGAAGCCACCGCCAATGAACAGGTAGCTGAGGATGTGGAATGGCCCAAGGTGCGGATCACCGCCCCAGCCGAACAGCAGCTCCAGCAGGTGACCGGCGTTGTGGTTCAGCAGGTCCACGCCCGGGAGCTTCTGGCCCAGCCAGCCCGACAGGAAGTAGATGGTCAGCGGGAAGCCATACATCTCCACGAACAGCGCCACGATGAACGCTGTGAACGCCCCGAAACTGCGCCAGTCGCGCGCGCTGGCCGGCTTGAAGAAGCTGAAGGCGAACATGACGAAGATCGCCACGTTGAGCACCACCAGAGTCCACAGGCCATACGAAGATCCCGTGTGCTCCATGGCCTCAGCCCCTGTCGGAGTTTTGTCCAGTGCCCTGGCCAGTGGCTCCGGCGCCACCACCGTGGCCGCCATGACCACCATGGCCTTTGTGCATGAAGACATGCATCAGCGGGCAGGCCAGCAGGAAGGCATAGGGCCACCATTGCGCCAGGTGGGCACGGTGTTCGGTCCATAGGAAGTACCCGGCGACGGCGCCGAACACGAGCAGGCCGATGGCATAGCGCGAGCGCCAGAACCCG
This sequence comes from Diaphorobacter limosus, assembly GCF_033100095.1. Taxonomy (NCBI): domain Bacteria; kingdom Pseudomonadati; phylum Pseudomonadota; class Betaproteobacteria; order Burkholderiales; family Comamonadaceae; genus Diaphorobacter; species Diaphorobacter limosus. The sequence goes on from NZ_CP136921.1 coordinate 100,002, forward strand.
CCGGTCTGCACACTCTGCGGATGGGATGCATGGTCATGGGTCATGACGGCCTCCTCACTTTGTGCCGGGAGTGGAGGTTTGCGGCATGGACATTCGATCCATCATCATCTGCATCATCGACTCCATCATGGCCATGCGCTTTTCCATCATCTGCGGGTCGTGCTGCATGCCAGCCATACCGGCGGGTGGGTTGCCCGATGCCATCTGGCCGTGCATCGACTTCATCATGCGCATGCCGTCCTGCATGGTCTTCATGTGTTCGGCCATCAACGCCTGGCGCTCCTGGGGCGTCTTGGCGGCGGCCATCTTCTCGTGCATGGCCCGCATGCGTTGTTCCATCGCGGCCATCATGTCCGGGCTCATGGCCTGCGATGGCGGTGCTGCAGCCGGCGCCGGAGCTGCCGCCGCAGGGGCGGTCGTTTCCGCCGGGTGGTGGTCCTTGTGCCCGTCGGCGCCTTGCGCCAGCACGCCCACGGAGGCGGCGGCGACACAGAGACCGATCAGGGTATGGCGAATATGAACCATGATGCTTCCTTCTTGCGTTGCAGGGGTTGGCTAGGGCAGCCGCGTCCGGCGGCATGATGCGGTGGTGACTCTGCTCAGTGCGCGGGTTGGATGTCGGTGACGACCATCTTCCCGCCTTCCTGGACGACCATGAATTGCACCTTGTCGCCGGGCTTGAGCTTGGTGAGTTGGCCCTTGTCGCGAACGGTGAAGACCATGGTCATTCCGGGCATGTCCAGGTTCTTGATGTCTCCATGCTTGAGGGTGATCTTGCCGTTGTCCGGATCGACCTTCTTGACCTCGCCATCGGTCATGGAGTCCGACACAGGCGCCGCCACCTGGCCTGGACTGGGGCTGACCTGGGCATGGCCCGCCATCGGCAGGGCAAGGCCCATGGCCAGGGCGGAGAGGGTGAGCAGACGTTGGATGGTGTTCATGGTGACCTCTGGGTGAATGGATGGATCTATAGGCTGGCTCGGCCATGGCTGGGCCGGCTGTGGTGGGCGTTTCAGGCCATCACTTGCGGCCCACCTTGATGGCGCCCTTCATGCCGGCTTCATAGTGGCCCGGTAGCAGGCAGGCGAAATCGACGACACCCGCCTTGGTGAACTGCCAGACGATCTCGCCCTGCTTGCCCGGCTCCAGGGTGATCTTGCCGGGCTCGTCGTGCTCCATCCCGGGGAATTTCTTCATCTGCTCCAGGTGTTCCATCAGTTCCTCCTGAGTGCCGAGGCTGAGTTCGTGCTTGAGCTGTCCGGTGTTCTTGACGATGAGACGCACGGTCTCGCCCTTTTTGACCGTCAGGTCGGAAGGCGTGAAGCGCATCTTGTCGCTCATCTCGATGGTGATGGTGCGGCTGGCTTTGGCGGCGACACCGGGCTTGCCAATGGCCGTCTCGCCCCCCTCGTCATGGCCGTGGCCGCCCGCATGGTTGCCGCTGGCAAAGGCTGCCCCCGATGCGGCCAGCGCAAGCATGGCGAAGAGTTGAGAAATAGTGGATCGCGTGAATTTCATGGGTGTTCTCGGGTTGGAAATCGAAGGGAAAATTCAATGCTCGCCATGCGAAGCGGGCTTGCGCACCTTGACTTCGGTCGGCGTTGCCGGCTTGCGCTGGCGCGGCATGGACTGGCCGCCCTCGGCACTGAAACGCGCCGGCTCGGCCATGGGGCCGGTGACCTCATGCGCCACCGTGCCGGCGGGATGCTTGAACCAGCCCGGGTTCGTGTAGTCGCCCGGCTTCTGGTCACGGCGCACCTTGAGCACGCTGAACATGCCGCCCATCTCCACCGACCCGAACGGTCCTTCACCGGTCATCATCGGGATGGTGTTGTCGGGAATCGGCATTTCCATCTCGGTCATGTCGGCCATGCCGCGTTCGCCCATGACCATGTAGTCCGGGATCAGCTGGTTGATCTTTTTGGACAGGCCGCTGTGGTCCACGCCAATGAGCGTGGGCACGTTGTGCCCCATGGCGTTCATAGTGTGATGGCTCTTGTGGCAGTGAAAGGCCCAGTCGCCTTCCTCGTCGGCAACGAATTCGATCTGGCGCATCTGGCCCACGGCCACGTCGGTGGTCACCTCGGGCCAGCGCGCGCTTTTGGGCACGGGGCCGCCATCGGTGCCGGTGACCGTGAATTCATGACCATGCACGTGCATCGGGTGGTTGGTCATGGTGAGGTTACCGATGCGAATGCGAACCTTGTCATTGAGACGGACATTCAAGGAGTCGATGCCCGGAAAGACACGGCTGTTCCATGTCCACAGGTTGAAGTCCGTCATTTCCGCGACCTTGGGCGTTGCAGCGCCTGGCTCAATGTCATACGCACTGAGCAGGAAACAGAAATCCCGCTGCACTTCGTCGATCAAGGAGTGTTTGGCTTTCGGGTGCGTGACCCAGAAGCCCATCATGCCCATGGCCATTTGCACCATCTCGTCGGCGTGCGGGTGGTACATGAAGGTGCCCGGGCGGCGCGCAACGAACTCGTAGACGAAGGTCTTGCCGGACGGAATGGCTGGCTGCGTCAGACCGGTCACGCCATCCATGCCGTTGGGCAGGCGCTGGCCATGCCAGTGCACGGCTGTGTGCTCAGGCAGCCTGTTGGTGACGAAGATGCGCACGCGGTCGCCCTCCACCACTTCGATGGTCGGGCCGGGGCTCTGACCGTTGTAGCCCCACAGGTGGGCCTTCATGCCCGGAGCCATCTCGCGCACCACGGGTTCGGCCACCAAATGAAACTCCTTGACGCCCTGGTTCATCCGCCAAGGCAGCGTCCAGCCGTTGAGCGTGACCACGGGGTTGTACGGCCGGCCCGAATCGGGGATCAGTGGCGCCATGGTGTTTGGGCTGGTCTGAATGACGGGCTCGGGCAAGGCCGCCATGGCGACACGGCTGACCGCGCCGGCCGCGACGGCGCCGCCCGCAATCCCGGCGACCTTGAAAAAATCTCTTCTGGATGTCATGGCAATCGTCTGTGCATCAGTGACCGGCAGCCGCGTCGCTGGGCGCGCTGGTGGTGACTGACAGGGTGGTGTTGGTGGGGCGCCCGATCACGGAGGCCTGCAAGGCGGCATCGGCCAGCCAGAATTGCCTCTGCGCGTCCAGGGCCGCCGTGACGGCACCGACCTGGTCGCGCGCATCGGCCAACAGTTCGAACACGCTGATCAACATGCCGTTGTAGCGAAGCTGGTTCTCCTCCGCGATCACCTTGCGCACCGGCACCACTTCGTCGCGGTAATGCCGCGCCACGTCGTAGGCCGTCCGATAGGCCGAGTAGCTTTCACGCAGGCTGGAGCCTGCGGCACGCGCCGCCGCTTCGAGCTGGTTGGCGGCCGCCAGGGTTCGGGCGTTCATCGCGTCACGCTGCATGCCGCCCCAGTCAAAGACGGGCAGGCGCACCGCGATCTCCCAGCCGCGCGCGGTGCCGCGGGTTCCCGCAGCGTTGTCGAAGGTGGTATTGCGGCGCCCGGTGAGTTCGATATCGGTGAAGCTGGTCACCATGTTCAAGCCTTGGGCCTTGGCCGCGGCATCCAGCGCGGTCTGCGCCAGGCGAAGGTCCAGGCGCGCCCGGGTGGCCAGCGCGCCGACCGCCTGCGGGTCCAGCGCTTGCTTGGGCAAGTCGGGCAGGCGCTCGGGCAGCTTCAGCGCCTGCGCCTGGCTCTCATTCAGCCCCAGCAGGCGCACCAGCTCTTCCCGGCGGGCCGTGACCTGGTGCTGGGTCTCACTCAGCCGGGTGGCCGCATCGGCATAGAAAGCCTGCTCGCGCGCACGGGTGATGCGGTTGAAGTTGCCCACGCCTTGCATGCGCCGGGCCAGCTCGGCGCCCGCTTCGGCGCTGTCATAGACCTGCTTGGCATATTGGAGCGCCTGCTGTGCGGCCACGGCCCGCACCCAGGCCTGGCGCACCCCGGTGACCTGGTCCACCACGTTGCCGGTCAGGCGCAATTGAGATTGCTCGATGCGCCGGGTGGCGATGCCGTACCGGGTCGGCAAGGTCAACAGATCCAACAGGCCAAAGGACAGCGCTCGGCTCAAGCCCAGTTCCGGGCCGGCCGTCATGCGCTCGAAATCGAAAATGGGATTGGCAATCCGCCCCGCCTGGGCGGCGTCGGCCGCCTCGGCCCAGCCTTGCGCCAGCAGGGCCTGCAGGGATGGGCTGTTGCTCAAGGCCAGCTGGACGGCCTCTTTCTGCCCCAAAGGCTGCGCCAGCAGGGCTTCGGTGGCTTGCGCACGCCGGTCGCGCTCCTCCTGGGTGCGTGCCAGTGCCAGTTTGCCTTCGGTGAAGCCGCCCGCTTCGTCGTTGACGCGGCCGATGTTCTGCTCCAGGCTGACGCTGGCACATCCGGTCAGTACCGCCAGCCCGAGTGCAGACAGGGCGAGTCTGGCGTGCGAGGCACGCAAACGCATCATGGCGTGCCTCCCCCGTGATGACCTACATGCGGGTCGCTAGAGGGGGTGGCATCCTTGACGGACGCGGACTTGCCCGTCTTGATTTCCTTGGCATAGGCGCGCCAACCGCCGATTTGGCCCACGCGATCGTTGGCTTCACGCCAGGATTGCACCTGTTGATCCGCATAGGTCTGGTACGCACCGATAGCGGACGAATACTGCAGCTTCGTCGGCAGTGAAGGCTGGGGAGCTTCGGTATCTGCCGGGGCTTGTGCAAACGCCGCCCCTGCGAACAACGCCAGTGTCCAAGGCAACAGGGCCCTGAAAGGCGGCAGGTGATTGGAAGTGGCCATGGTCTCCTCTAGAAGAATCTTTGATCTCACGATAGGGAGATTCTGGAGAGGCCACCCTTTCAGCAAGATGTTTGCAACATTACATTCCTGTCAGCTTCATGCCGGCAGGCCTTACACGGGGCACACTTGCGCCAGAACCGCAAAGGAGCCGAACCGGTGAAGATATTGATCGTCGAAGACGAGCCCAAGACTGGTGAATATTTGCGCCAGGGCTTGAGCGAGGCCGGGTATGTCGCGGACCTGGTGCCCCATGGCACCGATGGGCTGCACATGGCCTTGCACGGTGCCTACGACCTCGTGATCCTGGATGTCATGCTGCCCGGGCTGAACGGCTGGCAGGTGCTGCAATCGCTGCGCGAGCGCGGCCTGCAAATGCCAGTGCTGTTCCTGACCGCACGCGACCAGGTGGAAGACCGCGTCAAGGGACTGGAGCTTGGCGCCGACGACTATCTGGTCAAGCCGTTCTCGTTTGCGGAACTGCTGGCCCGCGTGCGCATCATCTTGCGCCGCGGCCCGGCGGGCAACGAAGGCACCATGTTGCGTGTCGCCGATTTGGAGCTGGATCTGCTGCGCCGCCGGGTCTCGCGCAACGGCAAGCGCGTGGACCTGACGGCCAAGGAATTCGGCCTGCTGGAACTGCTGATGCGTCGCCACGGCGAGGTGCTGCCGCGGTCCCTGATCGCATCGCAGGTGTGGGACATGAACTTCGACAGCGACACCAATGTCATAGAGGTGGCGATGCGACGACTGCGCATGAAGATTGACGAGGGCCACCCGGTCAAGCTCATCCAGACCGTGCGCGGCATGGGTTATGTGCTCGACGTACCGCAGGAGGAATAGGTGTTGCTTCGGGTTCGTTGGGGCCGGTTGCCGCTGACACAGCGCCTGACCCTGCTCTTCACTGCGGTGGCGGCCTCGGTGGTGCTGGGGCTGGGCGCCTTGTTTCTGGTCGAAACCGAGCGGCATTTCATCGAGCTCGATCGGATGGCGCTGCAAGACAAGCAACACCTGATCGAGGAAATTCTGCGCAATGCCAACTCGGCGGACGACGCTCGCCGGCGACTGGGCGAGGCCCTGAGCTATCACCATGATCTCTACGCCCAAGTCCAGGATGGACAAGGAGCAGTGGTCTTTCAATCCCGAGGGTTCATCCCCACCATGCGCGGCGATATGCCTCTGCGCGCCGGTGAAAACAAGGTGTTTGGGGTGTTGCGGCACGACGGTGCCCGGTTCCATACACTGGTCTTCAAGGCCGCCCCTGCCTACTCCAGCACCCCCCTGATGGTCTGGATCGCGGCGGATACGGATCACCACACGCAGTTTCTCAACGGCCTGCGGCGCAGCTTGGCCCTGTATGTGCTCGCCGCCATCGCCATCTGCGGCCTGCTCTCGTGGTTCGCCGCGCGCCAGGGGCTGGCGCCCTTGCGCGACATGAAGTCACGGGCCGCCAAGGTGACGGGCCAGAAGCTCGGTGAGCGCATGCCCGTGCAGGCCGTGCCGGTGGAAATGGCCGACCTGGCGCAAGAGCTGAACCGTATGCTGGATCGGCTGCAGGAGGACTTCCAGCGCCTGACCGATTTCGCGTCGGACCTGGCACACGAGCTGCGCACCCCCATCAGCAATCTGCTGACCCAGACCCAGGTGGCGCTGGCGACCAAGCGCGATGCCGCAACCTACCGCGACATCCTGGCCTCGAACGCCGAGGAATTCCAGCGGCTGGCGCGCATGGTGTCCGACATGCTGTTCCTGGCCAAGACCGAGCGCGGCGTGGATCTGCCGCACAAGGAGCGGTTTTCCGTCCGCCAGGACGCGCAGGCGCTGCTCGACTTCTACGAGGCCGTGGCCGAGGAAAAGCGCATCCGGCTGCGCCTGGAGGGCGACGGCGAGGTCGAGGGCGACCGCCTGATGTTCCGCCGCGCGGTGAGCAACCTGCTGTCCAACGCCCTGCGCCACGCGCCCGAGGCCGGCGACGTCACCATCCGCATCGCCACCACCGTACAGGCCACGACAGTGGCCGTGGAGAACACCGGCGCCGACATCGACGCCAAGATTCTGCCCCGGCTGTTCGACCGCTTCTACCGCGCCGATGCTTCCAGGATCCATCCGGACACCGACGGATCGGGCTTAGGTCTGGCCATCACGCGCGCCATCGCCGAGGCCCACGGCGGCCGCGTCACGGCAAGCTCGGGGCAAGGGCGCACCTGCTTCACCCTGGTGTTTCCGCATCGCGTCGCGAAACCCTGAAGCTGACAACAAACTCATCGGGCCGTCTAGATTCTGTTGGGGTGCGCTCCCTACGATGAACACATCTCCTCAGCGCCTAACCAAGGCATGGGAGATGCAAGTTTCATCCACCTTTGTCAGGAGCTTCAATCATGACCCAACAACGCCTCTCCCTTTCTTCCATGATCGCCGCTGCAGCCGCAGTGGCTGCCCTGGGCCTTCCAGGGATGGCTTCGGCAGCATACGAGCATCCCGCCAACAACGAACAGGGCGTCATCGTTCATCCAGAACACTTCAAGAGCGAGAAAACGCGAGAGCAGGTCATCGCGGAGACCAAGGCTGCTATGCAGCAAGGCCGTCTTTTCTACGGAGAAGCCAGCAACTACCCGCTTCCCGTTCCTGACGCCGGTTCCGGCAAGACGCGTGCGCAAGTCATCAACGAACTGTTGAGTGAGTCGGCCGCCGAGCGCGATGCGCGTATGCGCCTTTACTCTCCGGGCTGATTCTCCTGCTGCTACACCGACAACATTGATCCGGCAATTCAGGATATGCCGAGGCGACACGTGATGTCTCGTGAAGCAGTGCTGCTTATAACCACGCCCGGCAGCCGATCTCAAACGCTTGCCGTGTGAGAAGCCGCACGCCCGAAATCAGTCATTTCTTCTCGGGTGCCGATCTCGCCCGAACAATTCCCCGAACATATTCCTGACCTTGGCGTCAGCACTGCCCAGTGTGGCACGATCCTGTTCGGTGACGGCAATGCAACATCAGACACTGGGTGCCGACGCTGAACTCGTGGCCGCAGTGGAGCAGACTCTTGATGACAACGTGGCCGAAGAAGACCTCTTCGGCGGTGTGATGCAGCAATTCCGCCGTGCGCTGAGCAATCTGCTGTCCAATGCCACACGCCCGAGGGCGGTAATACCACCAGACGCATTACCCATACGGTAGAAGCTACCACGGTTGCGGTAGAGAACGGCTGCACAGACATCGTATTTGAGGGAGGTCAGCAGCTGTTTGACCGCTCCTACCGCGCTAACGCCGCGCAGGTTCATCCCGACATCGATAGCTCTGGCCTGGGCCTGGCCATCACGCGCCATCGCCCAGGCCCACGGCGGCAGCGTCACGGCGAGCTCGGGCCAGGGGCGCACCTGCTTCACCCTGGTGTTTCCGCATCGCGTGGCCAAGCCGCGAAGCTGACAACAATCTCATCGGGCTGTCCAGATTCTGTTGGGGTGCGCTCCCTACGATGAACCCATCTCCTCAACGCCCGTCCAGGGCATGAGAGATGCAAGTTTCATCCACCTTTCAGGAGCTTCACCATGACCCAATACCGCCTCTCCCTTCCCTCCATGATCGCCGCTGTCGCAGCGGCGGCTGCCCTGGGCCTTCCAGGGATGGCTTCGGCGGCGTACGAGCATCCGGCCAACAACGAAAAGGGCGTCATCGTTCATCCGGAGCACTTCAAGAGCGGGAAGACGCGCGCGCAGGTCATCGAGGAAACCAAGGCCGCCATGCAGCGGGGACGTCTTTCCTACGGCCAGAGCAACTTCCCAATCCGCACGCCCGATGTGGGGTCTAGCAAGACGCGCGAGCAGGTGATCAACGAACTGTTGAGCGAATCGCCTGGCGAACGAGACGCACGTCTGCGCCTCTACTCTCCGGGTTAATGGCCTCCCGTTGGAGTTGCGGCTGGGCACGTTGAATCCATTCTGTGAAATCGTTGGCGTCGGCCTGACTAATTTTGGGACAGCCCAGGCCGTCGTCCAATTTCCCAAGACACCCCACCGCCGCGCACTGTCGCGGCAATTTGTTGTCCCAACCGCTGCTCGATTACTGGCCGCCACGGCACCAGGCTGAATCTCATGCCGTCATCAAGCATCGCGTAACGCCCGCTGGCCAGCATCACGCTGCGCCGGTAGATACCCGCCACGCGCTGCCCGTCGGCCACGGGCCGATGCTCCAGGCCAGCGTCGGCTGCAATGTCCTTGGCGGCCTGAGCCAACTCCCTGCCGCGCAGCGTGCCCAGCAGGTTTCGCGCGAGGATCACGCGCTGCCCGCGCCGCTCGGCCAGACCCTGTTCGGCCAGGAAATCGGCGCGCTGCTGCATCGCCTGCTTGGCTTCGCTGCCAAAGCCTAGGTCGCCCAGCCCCTTGCCGCCGCCGATCAACTGCTGGTCGAGCCAGGTGGCGCCGATGATGCGGGCCTGGCGCTCGATGGGCAGGTGCGATTTCAGCTCCACGGCCACGCCGCCCAGGCGCTGAGCGTCGTACTGGCGGCCACGCTCGAGCAGGTCGTCCGGCACTTTCCATAGCCCCTCGGCCACGCGCTCCACGATGCCCGCCCGGCGCAGGGCTTCCAGGCGCCGAACGTGGGCTGCTACGACTTCGTGCGGGTCGCGGCCCGGCACGGCCTGACCCTGCGCCACGGCCAAGTGATGGTCAGTACGGTAGAGGCCATCACTCGCCAGCGCGGCGATGTTCTTGTCGGCCGCGCGCACGTCGGCCGATCCCTTCACCTCCACCACGGCGCCGGTCGGGTAGTTCGCCAGCTCGTCGCGGACGTTGAGCGCGACGTAGTGGGCTTTGCCGTCCACGCCGTCGATGACCAGATAGCCCCGGTCGCGCAGTTCGTCGGCCAGCCCCTTGGCTGTCACGCGGCCGAGGATGGTTCGGGCATCGTCCCCCGGCTCGAACACCGCCAGCTCGCGCGGCTCGCCGCGCATGGCCCGCTGCATGGTGCGGATGATGTCGCCACGCTCACCCAGGGCACGCAAGGTCTTCTCGGCGTCGGCATGAACAGCCCAGGTGCCCGGCTGCATCTCGTCGGCCAGGCCCAGGCGCTGCAAGCGTTGCAGGCGACCGATCAGCAGCAGGCGCTGGCGTTGCAGTCGTGGATCGTTGAAGCATTCGATCTGCACTTGGCCATCGTCGCCCAGCTCACGCTTGAGTGCGCGATCCAGGCTCGTCCACCGCTCTTGCTCCACCTCGCGCTGTAAGGTCTGCTGGATCTCCAGCTCGGTGCGCGGCCCCAGCCATTCGGTCGCCAGTTCGGCGGCGCGATGGCGGAAGCCATCGGCGATGTAGTCGCCCGCGATGATGAGGTCTTTGCCGGTGTCGTCGCGCCCGCGCACGACGATGTGCGTGTGCGGGTTGTCGGTGTTCCAGTGATCGACGGCCACCCATTCCAGCCCCGTGCCCAGGTCGGCCTCCATGCGGCCCATCAGGTGCCGGGTGTAGGTGCGCAGGTCTTCCAATTCCGCGCCATCCTCGGGCGAGAGGATGAAGCGGAAATGGTGCCGGTCGTCGGCGCAGCGTTCCTTGAACGCATCGAGGTCGGCTTCGTCGGTCTGCGGCCCGTAGGCTTGCCCCGGCTCGCCATCGCGCCCCACGCCGTCGCGCTCGATGTAGCGCAGGTGCTTGGCGAGCGACTGCGGGCTGGCCTGGCGCTGGTTGACCAACAGCGTCTTGATGGTCACACGCCGAGACATGGGCGTCAGCTTCGCGCCCGCGAAGCGCGCCGCCGTGTGGCCGCGTCCCAGGCGCGAGCCGGGCCGGTGGCCGGTTCCGGTGCCCTTACCACTGCCGCCAGGACGGCGCACCGTGAACTTGCCGCCGCTGGCCTTGCCCGCTTGCTTGAGCACCTTGGAAACGAAGCTCTGGCCCCGGTTCTTCGGCGCGCTGGGACGGATGCGGAAATCATCGTCGCGGCGGTCGGTCATGGCTGTGCTCCCTGCAAGCTCTGGCGTGTCCTGTCGTGCGAAGCACGCGGACATGCTTGCATCGGCGCGGGCCTCGCGCCCCACGCGGCACGGCGGCGAAGCCGCTGCGTGCCGCGCCACCCCCACGTGCAGACTGGCTTTGCGGGCCGACAGGTGCCGCACCCTTTTGTCTTGCCTTCCGCCTTTGCCCCTCGCTGTCGCTCCGGGCGTCGGCGGCCCGGCGGCCCTGTGCTGCTTGCAGCCAGCGCGCCGGCGAACGCAGACACGGCCCCAGGCCAGGCGCGTTCGAGGCAAGACGCCTGCACGTTGGACGGCTGCGCCGAAGGCAGCGCGAAGTGCGGCGCGAATGCACCCGCACTGCACGCGCGACGACATGTGGAAAGGCACCGGACTGGCACGCCTGATAGCACGATGACGCGCAGCGAATCGGCGCCCATCATGGTCGTGTCTCCAGCCAGACCGGTTGCGCGACGCCGATCACGGCGGATGCGCTGACCGGCCCGAAATACCGGCTGTCGAACGACGCCGGGTTGGTCACACTGAGCAGGAACAGTTCACCGGGTTCGAGGCGACGGCATTGCTGCCAGGACGGCAGCGGCCGGTCCCAGCGGTCAGCGGGCAGCACGGTGGCCGAAGGCACGTCGTCGATGCGGACGACACCGCCAGCGGTGCACACCTCCTGCGGCGCGACGGCACCCACGCGCTTGAGTAGCGGCACGCGCGCCGGCAGGTAGCCGCGCTGCGCGGCCAGCGCGGCGGCGTCTGGCGGCAGCGTAATCAGGACGATGCTGCCGACGGAGAAGGAATGTGGCAGCGAGTCAATGCCGTGGCCCTGCGGATCGACGCGATACCAGCCGATCGCCACGCTGTCGGACGGGTTGTAGATCAGGCGCGGTAGCGGATGCACGAAGAACGCCCAGGCCAGCGCAGCGAGGCCGCAGGCGGACAGGCCCGCCAGTACGAGGCGAGCGCGCAAACGTGCGCGGGGCGAGCGAGGACGCGGCGCGGTGCCGGCAGTCGAAACGGCGGTCATGGCAGCGCCCTCCCGGCCAGCCAGGCGGTGTGCCGCTCGGCGGTGTATTCGGGCAGCGGCAGGCGCGCAGCGAGCCGGTTGGCGAGCGTGCGCCAGTACGCGGGTGAGGCACCGACCGGCGCAATGCCCAGCGCCTCGATGGCGTCGATGCGCTCCAGCACGGCGCGCACCTGATCCTCGCCCTCGGCGTGCAGCAGCAGGCGCGCGCCCGGCTGCACGCCAGGGATGCGCTGCGCCGCATCCAGCGGCGTGCAAGCCTGCATCACCATGAGCTGCCAGCGAATCGTGCCGTAGTCGTTGGCCTGCCAGCGGATGCGGCAGAACATCGCGCCCGGCAGGAACACCGCGCAGCGCCGCCAGCGGTCGATCTGGAGCGTGCGCACGGGTTCGCCGAAGCGCAGGTAGAGCTTGAAACGCGGTTCGATGTAGGCCAGTGCCACGCGCGTCAGCGGCGTGCTGGCAGGTTGGCCGGAAGGTGCTGCGAGCGCAGCCGTGGTCGCGCCAGCAGCAGGCGAAGCGGATGCGTTCATGGTGTGTTCTCCCTGCGTTGCTCGGGAAACTCGCGCTCCAGCAGGCCGCGCAGCAGGTCGACCACCGTCACGCCCTGCGTGAAGGCCAACACCTTGATGCGCGAGCGCATGGCGGGCGTGATGTCGAGGGTCAGACGGGCGGTGTAGAGGTCGCCCTTGCCCAGCGCATCGGCGTCGCCCTGGCGAATCCACGCCTCGGCGTGCGGATTCGCGGGCGGACGCGCGCCGATGCCGACGCGCTTTGCCGTGCGTTTGCTGTTCGTTGGCGGCTTCGCTGTCATGCCGGCCACCGCAGCAGTTCGTCCACCAGCGCGGTGATTTCGCGCGCGGCGGTGCTGTCGGGCGCCGTCTCGCGTGCAAGCCGGCCAGCGGCCACGCTGTCGGCGAACACGATGCGCTGATGCACTTCCGCGCGCAGCGCAGGAAGCGGCTGGTCGGCGAGCGCCTGGCGCGCTTCGCGCCCGATCACGGTGGTACTGACGCGCCGATTGATGACGAAGGCTGCGGCGAGCAGCGGCCGGAACACTTGTGCCTCGCGGATCAGCGCCACCATCTCGGCGCTGGCCCACAGATCGTAGGGGCTGGGCTGCACCGGGATCAGCACGCGCTCGGCCGCCAGCAGCGCGGAGCGCGCCAGTGCGGCGATGCGCGGCGGGCCGTCGATGATGACGTGATCGGCACGTCTGGCGAGTTCTGGCGCCTCTTGATGCAGCGTTTCGCGTGCGAGGCCCACGGCGCTGAACAACCTTGGCAAGCCTTGCTGGCTTCTGCGCTGCGTCCAATCCAACGAAGAACCTTGCGGATCGGCATCCAGCAGGATCACCGATTGCCCCCGCATCGCCAGCTCGCCGGCAATGTGCGTGGCGAGCGTGGTCTTGCCGACGCCGCCTTTCTGGTTGAGCAAAGCGACGATCATGGCCTGGCCCTCCGTGTTGGAAAGCCGGGCTGTTGCTGCTGGTTTTCGAGCCCTTCGTTCGCCGGTTTGGTGGTTGTCCACCGAGGCGCGGCGCTTCTACTACCAGTTAGAGTTTTTAAGTTAGGGAAGTTAAGGGAGGCCGAAACCCGCGCCAGCATTGGCTTTGCGGGCGATGGACACGCCTGATAGCACGATAGTCCCACGCCTGATAGCACGATACCTGGCACGCCTGATAGCACGAGCCCGTCCACAGGCTTTACCGCAGTTATCCCCGTGCCGTGAACGGCACGGGCCGGAAGGTCAGCAGCTCGGCACCGTTGTCCGGCATCCGCTCGATGCCCAGGACGTAGCCAGGCAGTGACTGCCGCGCGACCAGCGCGCGCAAGTCGTAGGCGAAGTCCGAGAAGCGCGTGGCGCTGCCCGATTTCCGATACAGGTGTCGGAAATCGAACTGCCAGCCGCCCGGCTGCCTGCCGCCGTGCTTGCGCACCAGGCGATAAAGCCACCGCTCGATGCCGCCCGTCAGCCTGAAATACGCCGGGTCGATGGTCAGCACCAGGGCCGCATCGAACACGCCCGCATAGAACCAGTCCGGCAGGATCAGCTCGATACCCAGCGGCGTGCCGCTGGCATCGGCCAGCTCCTTCCATTCGTTGATCCACGAGAAGCGGTGCAGGCGCCGCCCGGTCGTCTCGCGGATGGACGTGGCCACCGTGGTCGATTGCAGGCGATCCAGCGCGGCCTTGAGGCGCTGGTAGTCGCGCAGCGACTTGCCGCGCCCGATGAAGCGCAGGATCTCGTAGGGCGTGGCGCGCATCAGCCGCGACGGCCGCAAGCCCGCGTCCTTTGCTTCCACGATCTGCGAGGCCGCCCAAATGAGGATGTCCGCATCCCAAATCGTGGCGATGCCGTGCTCCTGCGTGCCTTCCACGCGGATCGTGACGTTGCCCGCCCGGAAGTCGATGGGCTTGACCCGCTTGGACTTGCCGAGTGAGAAGAACGGATAGGCCATCAAATCCTGGCTGTCGCGCGGTGCCATGTCGCCCGGCAAGGCGTGGAACAGGTTGAGCTGTTCGCGCTCTTGCAACGGCCGCTGCCGGGACGGCAGCGCGGTGCTGGACATGGCGATGGCCTGCCGCGCGCCGCCGATCAGCGCGCACGGCTGTCGGCCGAGTGCTGCTCAGCGTATTCGGGATCAGAAGTCGTCTCAAAGCTGCGATCCGCGGCCCACGCATCGAGGTCGGCCACGGCGTACATGACGCGCCGGCCGAACTTGCGAAAGCGCGGGCCGCCGCCGATCACGCGCTGCTTCTCCAGCGTGCGCGGCGACAGGCGCAAGTAGTCGGCGGCTTCGTCGTTGGTGAGGTAACGCTGCGGCTGCGCAGCGGCAGTGGTCGAGACAGTGGCGGCAGGCCGCAAGGGAGCGGGACGCATGGTGTGAACCTCCATCGGTTGAAAACGCCCGGCCACACAGCGCAACCGGATGGAGGCAGTCTCAGAAAATGCGGCCCTTTTGCTCAGGGCCGTTTTGCGTCGCCTTCAAAACGACCCTTCTCAAGCGGGGACAGTTGTGCTAGGCGGCGGTAGCCGCCGCGCATCAGCGCATCGCCACGCCGTGCCAGGCGGCGCACCTTCGAGCGCAGGCCGCCGTCGCTGTACCAATCGACCACGGCATCGGCGCCGAACAGCCCTTCGGCGACGTCGCGTGAGGACGCGCCCGCCAGGGTCGCGTCCAGCGCCTGCAAGGTGTGCAGTTCCAGCAGCGCAGCGGGGGGCGGCCTGGGCCGGGCCATTGGCGCCGGCGTGTCGGGCGCATGCGTGACGCCGCGACCGCGATAGGCATGGGCCACGGCCATGCCGTCTTCCAGGCCGGGCGCCAGTACGAAGCGCTGCCAATGGCCGGGGCTTCGCGCGATCAGCATCAGCCCCTTGCCGTCGTGCAGCAGTTGCTTGTGGCCGGGGATGCGCCAGAACGCGAAGGTGGTGGCACCCTGCGGCGGATCAGCGTCCGGATAGAGCTGCACCACGGCATCGTGGCCGGGTACCCAGGCCGGATACGCCTCGCGCGCATCCAGGGCCGGGTCTTCCAGCAGGCGCAGGCCCCAGCGCTGCGCAGCATCGGGGCGGCGCGCACGGCGCAGCCAGTCGAGCCGGTAATCGGGATGCCTGCGCAGGTACTCCCAGGCCAGCGCGAGTGCATCCAGGCCCAGGATGTAGAGGTAGGCAGCGGTCGGATACCAGTGCGCGAGATGGTGAGGGTTGCCCATGATCGCCAAGCTCCTGTCGAAGATCAGGAACGTCGTCACGGGCGTTCAACACGGGGCTATCGCAGACGATCAGCTGCCATCACAATCGGGTTGGGCTGTAACATTGGGTGTCAAGACCGATGGGCTCCGGTGTATTGCGAAATTCGTCCGAATACGACGACCGCGCAATTCCAAAACATCGCGCGGCATCAGATACCGTGCCGCAAGCTGCATGAAAGATCGTGACTGTTTCCAGCACAAGTACAGGGCCTGCGCGCAAGAGTGCTGATTGAGACGTGGTGAGTCTGGAGCCAGACTGAAATAGTCTGAATGCGCCCCACTTGGCTGACGCGCGAACGTTTCAATCGACGACGGAACCGTTCTTCTGCGCCAGCCGCAGGTATTCCGACAGAGGCCGCACCGCCTGGAAATACCGATCCCGCATCACCGGCTGCTGGCGGGGCCCAACGATGGCAGCGAGGTCGGAGAGCTTCACCGTTCCCAGCTCGGGCATGCTGATCCCGAGGTCGATCAGGCCGTGGGCCGTATCGCCATCGGCCGGGTCAAGTGCAGCCAGCAACCAGGTGGCATGGGCATCCGGCGTGAACAGCCGCACCACGGGCAGCGGGTCGATGGCTTGGCCAGCGGCCCGGGATTGGCCGTGGGCCAGCAACTGCCTGCGCTCGTCTTCGGTGATGAGTCGGTTCATGGCAATCCCTTCTTGCTGCACAAATCCGCCAAAGCGTGAAAGCGTAGAACCGGATCGACGGGTTTGAGGAAAACCACGGATGCGGTTTTGCGCTTGCGTCGGAAGCCGTGAATACGGATTGCCATAAAAGCACAAGAGCGATAATCGGTCAGTAATGAACACTATAGGTTGTAGCTCTATAAGGCGCAATCAACTGTCATCTTGGATTTCGGGGAGATCCAAGGTTGGCAGCGAAACACACATTGTCGGAGGCGTTGAAGACCATCAGGAAGGCGCGTGGACTGAGCCAGGAAGCCTTCTCGGATGTGTCCAGCCGTACCTACATGAGTTCGCTGGAGCGCGACCTGAAAAGTCCCACCTTGAACAAGCTCGCCGAGCTGTGCGAGGTCATGGAGGTTCACCCGCTCACGCTGTTGACGCTGGCCTATGCCGGCGACGACGCGCAGCGGGCCGAGCAGCTTCTGGCACAAGTGCGGCAGGAGCTGGAGGCCATGCTGAAGAAAGACGATGCGCAGTAGCCTGCATTGGCGTTGGCCTGGCCGATCCGGCACAGCCGGTTCGGAGTTTTCAGGGGCGCCAAGCGTCGCGCGGCGGGGATAGCCGCAAGGCTTTCCCCTGGAGGCAAGCAAAGCGCACAGCGCCGCAGGCGCGAAGGCGTGAGGGATTGAAGCCGAATGGCCGTGACGGCGCAGCCGGCACGGGGCCCAGCCCGAAAGCCCGGCGGTGCAAAGCACCGGCACGCCATGCTGTCCGTGCAACCACGGTCTCAACGCTGTAACAGGCCGACACGGGTCGCGCTCCAGTGACGATGTTGCCTCCATGCCGTGCTGCGAAAGCAGCCCAGCGCCCCGCCGCTCGGGCGGGGCGCTGGGCGGCCGTCAGGCCGCCTGGGGCTTGCTGCGCGACCAGATCAGCGTATGCGTGCCGTCTTCGTCCTCAATCAGCCGGGCATAGACCGTGGCCGGGAACGAAGGATCGTCGAGGGTCACGGACACGTAGGGCCGTTCGGCCTTGCTGACCTTTTTCCACGCCGCGCCGATGTCGAAGCCTGCCGCCTGTACCCGGAAGTCCGGGGCGTGCTCGTTGTCCCCCTTGTCGTTGGGAACCAGCTTGGCCTTGATGTTGAGGGTCAGGGTGCGCAGCGTGCCGGTGAAGCCGTCTTTGTCCGCGGTGAAGGTGCCGATGGTTGCCATGATGAATCTCCTTACGGTTGAACAAGGTTCGCGCCTATCGCGTCCTTGTTGTGATCCGACCGGCGGTGGACGGGCGGGCTGCACCGCTTGCGGTCGCAACGCAGTGGAGAACCGGGGGGCAAAAACAATTTGTCCTGCGAGGAGCCGCACAGCGGCGGGGAAATTGTTTTCGCCGGACGGTTGCAGCCATGAAGCCCGAGGCGCAGCCGCGCCCCCGCCAGGATTCACAAGAACACAAGGACGCCTTGGGCCGAACCACCCCCCATCCGAAAGGAGCCATGGCCACCCCGGCATCCCCGCACGAAGGCTTCAGCGGCACGCCCCCTGACTCGACAAGGCCATTCCCCAACGACCAGCGGGAATGCGCCTCATCCCATGCAGGCGGTCATGCTGAACGCACGGTGTGGAGTCCCCAGCAAGGCCGAGCGACCATCCGTGAACCGTCCTTCGTGACAACACGGGCAATGAGCCCCCAGCGTCGTGGACGGCACGCATTCGCACAACCTGCCGCAGCAAGCCCCGGCGTACCCACCGGGCACTGCCCATGCGACGGGGCGCTGGCCCGGCCGATCCGGCGCTGCCGGTTCGGTGGTATCGAGGGGCGCCAAGCCTGCGCGGCGGGGATAGCCCGCAGGGCTTTCCCCCGGAGGTAAGCGCTGCGCCGCAGGCGCGAAGGTGCGTGAGGGATAGCCGCCGAATGGACGTGACGACAAAGTCGGCACGGGGCGCAGCCCAATAGCCCGGCGGCGCATTGCGCCGATACGCCCTGCTGCATCAACGCTCAAACCAGCCCCGCATCATCGAGGCGTTATGGAATCGGTGTAAGGTGATATTTGCCCCTCGATTCGTAAGTTCACCCTCCATGACAGGCCGCTCCTCCATCCTCGCCGCCCTGGCCGCCGCACTGCTGTTCGGTGCTAGCACGCCCTTCGCCAAGCAGATGGTCGGCGACGTGTCGCCCATCATGCTGGCCGGCCTGCTGTACCTGGGCAGCGGCATCGGCCTGTGGACCGTTCGCCTCATCAGAGATCGCGGCTTTGCCGCGCTCGGCCTGCCCGCGCGGGAATGGCCCTGGCTGCTTGGCGCCATCGCCAGTGGCGGCGTGCTGGGCCCCTTGCTGCTGATGATCGGGCTGGCGCACACCACGGCCGCCGATGCCTCGCTGCTGCTGAATATGGAGGCGGTGCTGACGGCCGTGCTGGCATGGGTCGTCTTCCGGGAAAACGCCGACCGACGCATCGTGCTGGGCATAGCCTTCATCGTGGCGGGTGGCCTGCTGCTGGCCTGGCCGCAACACGATGGCATGGGACAGAGCAGCACGCTGGGCAGCTTGGCCGTGGCCGGCGCCTGCCTGTGCTGGGCCGTGGACAACAACTTGACGCGCAAGGTGTCGGCCTCTGATGCGGTTTTCATCGCGGGCACCAAAGGACTGGTGGCGGGCGCCACGAACCTCGCGCTGGCACTGGCGCTCGGCGCAACGCTGCCGGCCTGGCCGCGCGTGGCACAGGCCATGAGCGTCGGACTGGCCGGCTACGGCGTCAGCCTGGTGCTGTTCGTGCTGGCCTTGCGCGGCCTCGGCTCGGCCCGCACGGGGGCGTACTTCTCGACAGCACCCTTCATCGGAGCCGCCATCGCCATCGTGGCCCTGGGTGAGCCGACCTCGGGTGTGTTCTGGCTGGCGGCGGCGCTGATGGGGGTGGGCGTCTGGCTGCACCTGACCGAGCGGCACGAACACGCGCACACGCATGAGCCCCTGGCACATGCCCACCGGCATGTGCATGACGAACACCACCGCCACACACATGACTTCCCCTGGGATGGCGTCGAGCCGCACGCCCACCCGCATCGGCATGAGCCCCTCTCGCACCGCCATCCGCACTTCCCGGACGTGCATCACCAACACAGCCATTAGCGCATGTGAGACCAGGCCCTGACCGAGCCGGCATAGCCGGTTCGGCGGTGCAGCAGGAGCGCCAAGTGCAGCGCCGCAGGCGCGAAGGCGTGGAAATCTAAGCTTCGCGGGTGTCAGTCTGACCCCAAAGCATGAATGATGGGGCAGTTCCCCTTCATCGCACCTGCATCGCACTGGCACAGCAGTGCCGTGAGTGCCTTGCGCATTGCCACCAAATCGGCCAGCTTGGTTTCGATCGTTTGTAGCTTGTGCGAGGCCAGTTCGCGCGTTTCGGCGCAGGCATGGGCCTCGTCGAGTTTGAGCAGGCCGCCGATCTCCTCCAGTGTGAAGCCCAGCGCCTGCGCCCGCTTGATGAAGCGCACGCGCTTGACCGTGGTGGCGTCGTAGCGGCGATACCCCTGGGCCGGCTTGTCCGGCTCCGGCATCAGTCCGCGCCGCTGGTAGTAGCGGATGGTCTCGACGTTGACGCCGGCCTCGTCGGCCAGGCTCCCTATCGTCAGCTCGCTCATTGTTCGCCCCCTTGACTCCGTAGCATGGTACGGAGTTTAGAGTGGCAAGTATCGAAGACGTTTCCACACACCCATGCCCACCTTCAACTTCAAGAACTCGCTCGTCGCCGGGGCGCTGGCCGCCATCGGCGCCTCGGTGTGCTGTGTGGTGCCGCTGGTGCTGCTGATGATGGGCATCGGTGGCGCCTGGATCGCCAGTCTCACCGCACTGGAGCCGCTGCGGCCCTGGTTCATTGCGGCAACGTTTCTGTTCGTGGGTTTGGCGTTCCGGCGTCTGTACTTTCAGCAGCCGGCCTGCGAGCCCGGCGACGCCTGCGCCCGATCGAGCGTCCTCAAGCGCCAGCGGCTGATCTTCTGGATCGTCGCGCTGGTGCTTCTCGCCTTGTTGTCGGTGCCCTGGCTGGCACCCTTGTTTCTCTGAAGGAGCCCTCATGCGTAAATCAGTCGCATCACTGCTCGTGGCACTGTCGCCGTTCGCTGCCCTGGCCGCAACGCCGCAGACGGCCACGCTCCATGTGCAGAACATGACCTGCGAGCTGTGCCCGGTCACGGTGAAGAAGTCCCTGGAGAGATTGCCTGGCGTCAGCCAGGTCAGGATCGACTTCGCCAAGAAGACGGCGACCATCACGTTCGATGCAGACCAGGCCCAGGTCTCGACACTCGTCAAGGCGACCACCGACGCGGGCTACCCTTCGACGGAGCGCAAATGAGGGCCGGCACACCCACGCTGGAGTCGGTACTGACCTGCCCGCACTGCGGCCATGCTACGCATGAGACCATGCCGACCGATGCCTGCCAGTTCTTCTACGAGTGCGAGCAGTGCAATACGTTGCTGCGGCCAAAGACGGGAGACTGCTGCGTTTTCTGCTCCTACGGATCGGTCAAGTGCCCGCCTGTGCAAATGCAGCGGGGGGTGCTCAAGTTGCAGTGCATGAGGGACGCCTGCCACGCGGCGGCCATCTGACTCGTTGTGTAGGCATGCCACTCGGGTATTGCAGCGCCGCCGCCCGAGCATGAGCGAGGGCGGCGGTGTGGTATCCAGGTTGTTCGGATTTGACACCGGGTGCGGCCACCGCCGCACCCGGATTTTTGAATCCACCGGCCCCAGCGGTAAAACGCTGGGGCCGGTGCCGATGACGGTTATTCCTTCGTCTCGATGATCCACCACACGGCGCGCACCAAGGCGCGGCCCGTGATGGGGTGAACGTCGGTGAGGTCGGCGCGGGCCGTCCAGCCCGAGGGCGGGCGGTAGCCGCGTACGTCGCCATCGCCGTGCCAGCGGCGGGCGCGCACCGTGCCGGGGGCGTAGATTGCAGCCATGCGCGGGCGGCTGGTAGTGGTGCGGGTCATGGGCGGTTCTCCCTGAAAGGATGCGCCCCGGTTGAGGCCGGGGCGCTCTCCTTCGGCACGGGTCAAGCTGCCAATGCCTCGGTGGGTTCATCCGCCACGGCTTTGGTATCGTCCGGGGCGTCCTGCTTCGGGCCTTCTTCCTGCGGCTCTTCGGCCTTGAAGATGGCGGGCATCCAGCCCGTACCCTCGGCCAGTCGCGCCGCCTCGCTGGCAATGTCGGCCTTCTTGAGCTTCGCCAGCCGGTTGACGGAATCCGGCGCAAACTCGCCCACGGCATCCAGAATCACGGCCTTCGGAACGTGCTTAAAGTAGCCTTCCGCAGTCGGCTTCCACCATGCAGCCATATCAAGGCCCACTGCCTGCGCCAGTTCCGCGCCGGGCTGGTGCGGCGTGGCGCGTGGCGTCACCACGTCCACCGTCGAAGCCACGCACACGGCCAGCAGCTTCACCAGCTCGCCTTGCTCCATCGCCAGCAGCGCGGCGAACAGTTCGGCGCTGTCCTGCGGCAAGGCGTCGCCCGTGACTTGCTGCAATTCGCGCAGAGCCACGGCGGCGGGCGATTCCGGCCAGTCCGGGGCCATGCCTTCCAGCCGGTCTTGCACCGTGAGGCGCACGCCCAGCGGGAGGTCGTGGCCGTGGTAGCGGCCCTGCAGGACGGTCTGCACCATGCCATACACCAGTGCGGCCAATGCCACCTGCGGATGCTGGGCCACCTCGATTTGCAGCGCGGCGGTGCGGTGGGCGCTCAGGCGCTGAGCCAGCCTGTCGGAAATCGCTGCGACCTTGGGCGCTTCGTCTTCCTCGCCTTCGTCCTCGTTCGCGGTATCCGCGCCGCTGAAACCCTGCCGCAGCTTTTCCAGCGTGCGAAGGGCTTTCGCCTCGACCTCGCGCAGCAGCCCACGATGAATCACGGCCTGCCCGTTGCGGTCGATGGTGATGACGGCACCGGCTGCGGCCTTCACGTTCGAGGCATACCCTTGCAAACCATCCTCCAGCGCCTGCAACTGCTCGCCCAGGGCTTCGCCTTCCTCCTGCAGAGCATCGGCCTTGTCCTCGTCCTCGGCGTCCATCGCGGCATCCACAGCTTCGGCGACTTCCTGCATCTTGGTTTGCAGCTTCTCGATGCGCTGCGCTTCGCGCTTATTCGGCTCGCGGCGTTCCCTCGGAGCACGTTGGAAGGCTTGCAGGTCGGCATACGTGGTAGCGGGCGCAGCGTCCACCCACGCCCATCCCTCGGCGCGAACCGTGGCGGCGATGCCCGTCAGCTTGTCTTGCGCCAGCCGCTCCAACAAACCCGCATCGTTGAGATACACGCCCGCGTCATCTTCCGCGAACAGATCGCGCCGGATGCCACCGCCTGCGGCTTCGTAGGTATCCAGCCCCACAAACCGCACCAGCGGATGCCGATGGGCGTCAATTTCGCGCTCGGTCAGCCGTTCCCGCAATGCAGACGGGCCGCGCTGCCACTGCGGCGCATCGTAGAACGCGCTTTCCTGCGCAGCGTGGTCATCGGTGATGGATAAGGCCATCAACTGATCGAGCGTGACGGCATCGGCGCGATAGTCGGCTATCAATCGCGGCGAGACATTGGCGAGTTTCAGGCGGCGTTGCACCACCAGCGGCGTGACGGAAAAATCCGCTGCAATGTCCTCAATGGGTCTGCCTTCGGCCACCAGCGCGGCGAATGCCTCGAACTGGTCGGCGGGGTGCATAGCTTCGCGCTGCACGTTCTCGGTGAGGCTGGCCGTGCGGGCCGTGCCGTCGGCCACCAGCAGGCAAGGCACTTCCCATTCCTTGCTGATGCGGTGCTTTTTCGCCAGCAGCTTCAACGCGGCCAGCCTGCGGCCACCGGCCACCACCTCGTAATGCTCGCCATCGGCGGATGCAATCACGATCAGGTTTTGCAACAGGCCCACACGCTGGATGGATGCAGCCAACTCGGGAATGGACATGCGCGGGGTCTTGCGCACGTTGCGGCCCGTGGGGCGCAGCACCAGCCGCGACAGCGGCACCAGAATCAGGTTCTTCGTGGGGTCGGCAGCTTCCAGCGCAGGGGCTTGGATGGCGCGGGCTTCGGTTTGGGTGACGGCGTTCATGGTGAATCTCCAATCGAGTGAAACAAGGGAATGGAGGGGAAACCGCCCCTCCGACGGGGGGAACGGTCAGGCTTTGAGGGCGCGCATACCATCGGCCAGCAGCCACAGGGCGCGGTTCAGGCGCACATCGGAATCAATGCCCTGCACGGGGCGGGTGCGCTGGCGGCGTCCGTTGGCGCTGCGGCCATGCAATCCGCCCTTGGTCAAGTTCTCCTGTGCGCGGTTGAACACGCTCCACAGGTCGGGGCGGCGGTCGTCAAACCGGCGCGGCATCAGGATTTGTGACTCGGTGACGGGCGCGGGCTTGTTCGGGTCGTCGTACTTGAGGGCCAATGCGGCACGGGCGAATACTTCGGCCTCGCCATCGTCGAGCGTGACGGCCCGCATTGCTTCGCGGTTTTCCTTCACGCGCTCGAAGCCGCTCAACACTTGATAAGCGCCTTCGACGACGTGCCCGGCCACATCGCCTTTGTGGGGTACGCGCACGTCCGCCACGGTGTCGCCGCAGACAAGGCCATTGCTGCAAACGAAGCGGAACATCCCGGCCAGCATCTGATAGCTGCTGGTGCCGTCATGGGAGTTCAGCAGCACGATTTCATTGGCTTCCGCGCCGTTGATCTGGCTGGCGTGGCGCAGCCGGATCATGTGTTTGGTGTGCTCGCGGCGGCCTTCATCGCGCACGCGGGTCTGCGTCACCATGAAGGGTTGAAACCCCTCCTTGCGAAGCTCGGTCAGCACCGTGGCGGTGGGGATGTAGGCGTACCTCTGCGAACGGCTTTCGTGCGGCGCTTCCGCGAAGATGGACGGGGCCACACGGTGAATCTGGTCATCAGACAGCGGGGAATCGCTGCGCAGTACCGGGGAGTGGGAAGCGAAACGGGTTGCAAGCATGGTCTTTCTCCTGACAAAGTTGGCTGTTGAAAAAAACCGCATACCGGATTCCTAGATTCGGAGCCCAGCCTTTCGGCTGTTCGGTGCGGTCGGCACGAGGAACCCGGTCGGCCCTGTTGCCACCGTCTTTCCTGAGTTCATCGCCCGCGACGGTCAGGAGCGCGCGCCCGTGTGCCGTCAAGGAGATAAGCGCAGGGTTGGTGCGGCCCGCAGGCGCAGCCGAGGACACGGCCCTGCGCGCCTTGACGGCACACGGGCGCGGGCTACAGTCGCGGACAAGGTGATGAAGTCAGGGAAGACGGCTGGACATGGCAACGGCCGCCTTGATGTGCAGACCGCACGGCAAGCGAAGCGCGCAGGCCCGAAGCTGGAAGCCGGGCCGGAGGCGTCAGCCGAGCGGAGCGAAGGAACGATGGAAGCCCGACAGGGGCGAGACGCCGGAGGCGGCTCGATGCGCAGCACGACAGCGCGACCGGCCATCTCCTTGGGGGCCGGGGACGCCCAACCATCAAAGCCGAAGAAACCACAGGGTCAGGGCGAGCACACGCAAGGCATCGTGGATCTGCTGCGAATGGAATCTGGCCGATTCGGCGTAGCCGGGTCGGCGGTGCTCAGGGGCGCCAAGCCTGCGCGGCGGGGATAGCCCGTAGGGCTTTCCCCTGGAGAGCAAGCCGAAGGCGCGCAGGCATCGCGCCGCGTGGGCGCGATGCGAAGGGGCATCCCGCGACGCCCCAGGGCCGGGTCAGACGACGACCCGCCCGGCCAGCCGCGCATCGCGCGCATAGGCGCTCAACCGCTTCTCGGCGCGGAACGACAGGTCGCGTTCGATCGGCAGGCCCAGCCCGCCGCGCACCATCGCCAGTTCGCCCAGACTGACCCAGCCGATTTCCGGCATCCCCAGGCCCAGGTCGCAAAGACCAAAGGCGTGGTCATGGTCATCGGGATCAATCTCGGTCAGCAGCCAGGTCGCGCCGGCATCCGGCGTGAACAGCTTGACCACGGGCGCCGGATCGAAGTCCGGGTTCTCCAGAGATTCGCGGCCGTTGGCCAGCAGCACGATGCGCTGCTCGGCAGTGATGAGTGCGTTGTTCATGGTGAACTCCTGAAAGGTTGCCGGGCGGAATTGCCCGACCCTTCCAGGGCACGGCACGGCGCAGCGCAAGCAGTCAGGGGTCAACGACGGCCGCCAGGACGCAAGCGCTATCGGCGCGCAGCCCTTGACGGCGAGCACGCCGTGGCACGATGAAGGGAATAGCAAGACCGCCTCCCTCGCACCTCCACGCGCTGAGTTTTCGGCAAGCGGAGCGCGCAGGCCCGAGAGGGCCGGAGGCGTCAGGGGTCAAAGCCGAATGGCCGCGATTCGGCACGAAGCGCGGGGCGCAGCCCGCGAGCCCGACGGTGGCACGCCGGGACGCCATGAGGGTTACTTGCGCTATGATTCAATAAACGTTGTATTATGAAACCATGAACGAAGATCAAGCTGTTTCCGCCCTCGGCGCCCTAGCTCACACCCAACGCCTGCGCGTATTTCGCGCCTTGGTCGTCGCAGGCTCCGAGGGGCTGACGCCCAGCGTCCTCGCCGACCAGCTCGACGTGGCCCGCAACTCTTTGTCCTTCCACTTGAAGGAACTGGCCCATGCCGGCCTCGTCACCATCGAACAGCAAGGCCGCAACCTGATCTACCGCGCCGACTTCGCGCAGATGAATAGTCTGCTTGGCTACATGACCGAGCACTGCTGCCAGGGCGGCGTATGCGAAGTCACTGAATCGCCCTTCACCTGTGCCTCCTGCTGAAAGGAACTCTCCATGAAGCGCTTCCACGTCCACCTGCATGTCGATGGCCTGAACCGCGAGTTGCGAAACATCGGCCAAGAGTGAAGAGCGTCACTTCATCAACAACCAGACTTGAAAGGACACCCCATGCCAAACATCCAGATTTTCGACCCGGCGCTGTGTTGCAGCACCGGCGTATGTGGCGTTGAAGTGGATCAAAACTTAGTGAACTTCGCCGCCGATGTGGATTGGGCCAAGCAAAACGGTGCTCAGGTCGAACGCTTCAACCTGGCACAGCAACCCCTCGCTTTCGCCGAAAACCCAACCGTGAAAGGCTTTTTGCAACGCTCGGGCCAAGAGGCGCTGCCCCTGGTTCTGGTCGATTGTGAGGTGGCCTTGGCCGGCCGCTACCCCAGCCGAAGCGAATTGACCCGCTGGGCTGGCATCGAGGCGCCCGAAGCCTCTCCAGCCCAAAACACCTGCTGCTCTGGCGACCGCTGCTGCTAAATAAGGAGATCCCATGCACTTCCTGACCCAGGCGCCTCGCTTCCTTTTTTTCACCGGAAAAGGGGGCGTCGGCAAGACCTCCATCGCCTGCGCAACGGCCGTACAACTTGCGGCCCAGGGCCAGCGCGTGCTGCTCGTCAGCACCGATCCGGCTTCCAACGTGGGGCAGGTTTTCGGCGAACGCATCGGCAACCACATCACGGCGATTCCCGCCGTACCGAACCTATGGGCGCTGGAGATCGACCCACAGGCGGCAGCGCAAGCCTACCGTGACCGCATTGTCGGCCCGGTGCGAGGCGTGCTGCCCGACGACGTGGTGCGCGGCATCGAAGAATCCCTGTCGGGTGCCTGCACCACGGAAATCGCCGCCTTCGACGAGTTCACGGCCTTGCTGACCGACTCGGCGCTGACGCAGGATTACGCGCACATCATCTTCGACACGGCCCCTACCGGCCACACCATCCGCCTGCTGCAACTTCCGGGCGCGTGGAGCGGTTTTCTGGAAGCGGGCAAGGGCGATGCGTCGTGCCTGGGGCCGCTGGCGGGCCTGGAAAAACAGCGCAGTCAGTACAAGGCTGCGGTGGAGGCACTGGCCGACCCCTTGCGCAGCCGCATGGTGTTGGTGGCCCGTGCGCAGCGCCCCACACTGCGCGAGGCGGCACGCACCCATGAAGAACTGGCCGCCATCGGCCTGTCGCAGCAACACTTGGTCATCAACGGTGTCTTCCCCGCCGGCGAGGCCGAAAACGACCCACTCGCCGCCGCCATCTACCAAAGAGAGCAAGCCACACTGGCCACCATTCCGCAGGCACTGCAGGCCTTGCCTCGGGATCAAATCGCGCTCAAGCCGTTCAACCTCGTCGGCCTCGATGCCCTGCGTCACCTGCTGGTCGATACCGACGCCACGCATGGCGCCGATGCCATCCAGCTGCCCGACCAGATCAATGCGCCAGACTTGTCCGCCTTGGTCAACGAGATTGCCGCCGATGGACATGGACTGGTCATGGTGATGGGCAAGGGCGGCGTGGGCAAGACCACGCTGGCCGCTGCCATCGCCGTGGAGCTGGCGAGCCGGGGCTTGCCCGTGCACCTCACCACCTCCGACCCGGCCGCGCACCTGGCCGATACGTTGGAAGGCTCGCTTCCCAACTTGGCGCTCAGCCGTATCGACCCTCAGGAAGCTACGGCGCGCTACCGCCAGCATGTGATGGAAACCAAGGGCGCGCAGCTCGATGCCGAAGGCCGCGCCCTGCTGGAAGAAGACTTGCGTTCGCCCTGTACCGAGGAAATCGCGGTGTTCCAGGCGTTCTCCCGCGCCATCCGCGAAGGGAAACGGAAGTTCGTGGTGATGGACACCGCGCCCACCGGCCACACCTTGTTGCTGCTCGACGCCACCGGCGCCTACCACCGCGACATTGCCCGGCAGATGGGGGAGACGGGCGTTCACTTCACGACGCCGATGATGCAGTTGCAAGACCCCAAGCAGACGAAGGTGCTCATCGTCTCGCTCGCCGAGACCACACCGGTGCTGGAAGCGGCCAACCTGCAAGACGACCTGCGTCGTGCAGGTATCGAGCCGTGGGCGTGGGTCGTCAACAACAGCGTGGCGGCCGCGCACCCGCATTCCCCGCTGTTGCGCCAGCGCGCGCGCAACGAGCTGCGCGAGATCGACGCTGTGGCCACGAAGCACGCGCAGCGTTACGCCATCGTGCCGCTGCTGACGGAGGAACCGGTGGGTGTGGAACGCCTGCGGGCTTTGGCGAATTGGAGGGTTTCATGATCCGCGCTGCCTCGCCCATGGGCCTGTTCGAGCGCTACCTGACGCTCTGGGTCGCGCTGTGCATCCTGGCCGGGCTGGCTCTGGGCAACCTGATGCCAGAGCTGTTCAGTGCACTGGCAGCCATCGAATACGCCTCGGTCAACCTCATCGTCGCCGTGCTGATCTGGGCCATGGTGTACCCGATGATGATCGCCATTGATCTGGGTTCGCTCAAGGCCGTGGGCCGGCGACCAAAGGGGCTGGTGATCACGCTGACGATCAACTGGCTGATCAAGCCCTTCACCATGGCGGCGCTGGCGGTGCTGTTCTTTGAGTATCTGTTGGCTGATCTGATCAACCCGGGTGATGCTCAGCAATACATCGCCGGCCTGATCCTGCTGGGCGCCGCGCCTTGCACCGCCATGGTCTTCGTGTGGTCACAAATGACTCGGGGCGATCCGAATTACACGCTGGTGCAGGTCTCGGTGAACGACCTGGTGATGGTGGTGGCGTTCGCACCCATCGTCGCCCTGCTGCTGGGCGTCACCGAAATCGCCATCCCCTGGGAAACCTTGGTGCTGTCGGTGGTGCTTTACATCGTGCTACCCCTGATCGCAGGCTGGTGGACGCGCAAGCGCCTGACCGCCCAGGGCGGCGAGGCGGCCGTCTCGGACTTCACCGCGCGCATCAAGCCTGTCTCCATGCTCGGCCTGCTGCTCACCGTGGTGCTGCTGTTCGGCTTTCAGGGCCCGGTGATCCTGGCCCAGCCCACGCTGATTGCGCTGATTGCCTTGCCCATCCTGATCCAGTCCTACGCCATCTTCGCCCTGGGCTATGCCTGGGCCTGGGCCTGGCGCCTGCCGCACCCGATTGCCGCACCCTGCGCAATGATCGGCACGTCCAACTTCTTCGAGTTGGCGGTGGCCGTGGCTATTGGCCTGTTTGGCCTGAACTCGGGCGCGGCGCTGGCCACCGTGGTTGGCGTGCTGGTCGAGGTGCCAGTGATGCTGTCCCTGGTGGCTTTTGCCAACCGCACGCGCGTGCGTTTTGCAGCGTTATGACGAATGTCGGCAAACGGGTATCTGGAACCTCTCACCTAAGGAGCCCATCTATGGACAAGCCGAATGCCTGCTGCGCCTCTGCGGCGCAGCCCAACGTATCGTTGACGTCAATGAGTGACGATGCGCATCGCCGTACCGTGCGAGATGCCTATGCCCAGGTGGCTCAGGTCAGCGGCAAAGGACAAAGCGGCGGCAATGCTTCGAGTTGCTGCGGCGTCAGCGACGATGGCGCCATCAACACGCTCATCTCCACCCGTCTGGGTTACAGCCAGGCCGACTTGGATCTGGCGCCCGCTGGCGCCGACATGGGTCTGGGCTGCGGCAATCCCAAGGCCATTGCCGCACTGAAGCCGGGCGAAACAGTCGTCGACCTGGGATCGGGCGGTGGCTTCGACTGCTTCCTGGCCGTTGGCGAGGTGGGGCGCAGCGGCCAGGTGATCGGCGTTGACATGACCCCGGAGATGGTCTCCAAGGCACGTGCCAATGCGCTAAAGGGTCAATACGAAAACGTGGAGTTCCGCCTCGGCGAGATCGAGCACCTGCCGATTGCCGATGCTGTTGCCGACGTGGTGATCTCCAATTGCGTCATCAACCTGTCGCCCGACAAGCCCCAGGTGTTCCGCGAGGCTTTCCGCGTGCTCAAGGCCGGAGGGCGGTTGGCCATTTCCGACGTGGTCGCGACTGCCCCGCTGCCCGAGGACATGCGCAACGATGCCGCGCTCATTGCCGGGTGCATGGGCAACGCATCGCTGATTGCCGACCTGGAGGCGATGATGCGTGCCGCCGGATTCGAGCAGATCCGCATCCAGCCGAAAGACGAGTCGAAGACCTTCATCGAGGACTGGGCGCCGGGACGCAAGGTCACCGACTTCGTCGTCTCGGCCACGATCGAAGCCATCAAGCCGGGCACCACGCCGTCGCATCTCTCATGACTGAAGGGCCCGTGGGTGCTAAAGCGCCTGTGGGCCTTGGCGAGCTGGAGAGTGTCATGGCCCGCGCTGCCTCGCCTATGGGCCGATTCGAACGCTACCTGCCGCTTTGGATGGCGCTGTACGTTCCGAGCGGCCCAGCCTTGGGCCACCTCATGCTTGGGCTGCTCAGCATATTGGCAACCATCGAATACGCCTGGGCCACTGGAACACAGATCCCCAACCCTACGAATTTCTGAGTCGGCATACAGCAATGAATCCAATCACTATTTATCACAACCCCGCCTGCGGCACATCGCGCAACGTGCTCGCCATGATCCGTAACAGTGGCGAGGAGCCTGTCGTCATCGAGTACCTGAAGACACCGCCCGACCGGGCCACGTTGACAGCGCTGATCGCCGCCATGGGCGTGCCGGTACGTGCCGTCCTGCGCGAAAAGGGTACGCCTTATGCCGAGTTGGGTCTCGATGACCCGAAATGGAGCGACGAGCAGTTGATCGGATTCATGCTCCAGCACCCCATTCTTATCAACCGCCCCATCGTGGTCACGCCGCTGGGCACCATGCTGTGCCGGCCTTCGGAGACGGTGTTGGACATCCTGCCCCAGCCGCAGCGCGGTGCATTCAGCAAGGAAGACGGCGAAGCCGTCGTGAATGCGGAAGGCCGCCGTGTCTGAATCCAGAGTTGACCTGCCCAATATCGACACCGCGCTGTTCCAGCAACCCGATGCCCAGCGGCTGATGGCGCCCGAGCGTGCCACCCACGCGCCGCGCTTCCTGCTGCTCTACGGCTCACTGCGTGAACGCTCGTTCAGCCGCCTGGCTGCCGAAGAAGCGGCGCGCATCCTGCGTGCGCTCGGTGGCGAAACGCGAATGTTCAACCCCTCGGGCCTGCCGCTGGTGGACGATGCGCCTCACGATCACCCGAAGGTCAGGGAACTGCACGAACTGGTGCAATGGGCCGAAAGCATGGTGTGGAGTTCGCCTGAGCGCCACGGCGCCATGACCGGCCTGATGAAAACGCAGATCGACTGGATTCCACTGTCCATCGGCGCGGTGCGCCCCACTCAGGGCAAGACGCTGGCGGTGATGCAGGTATCGGGCGGTTCTCAATCCTTCAATGCCATCAACCAGATGCGCGTGTTGGGCCGCTGGATGCGGATGCTGACCATTCCCAACCAGTCCTCGGTGGCCAAGGCATACCAGGAGTTTGATGAAGCAGGACGCATGAAGCCCTCTGCCTACTACGACCGCATTGTGGATGTGATGGAAGAGCTGATGAAGTTCACGCTGCTCACGCGCGATGTGGCACCCTATCTCGTGGATCGCTACAGCGAGCGCAAGGAAAGCGCCGAAGCCCTGAGCAGGCGCGTCAATCAAGCAGCGATCTGAGAACCGCCATCGCAGCAAAAAGGGGGCCGAAGCCCCCTCGCTCAAATCAGACCGCGTTCGGCGAAGGATATGGTGCTGCCACCCGCCACGATGATGTGATCCAACGTGCGAACATCCACCAGCGCCAACGCCTCCTTGAGCCGCTGGGTCAGTACTTCGTCGGCTCTGCTCGGCTCTGGATTGCCGCTCGGATGGTTGTGCGAAACGATGACCGCCGCTGCATTGAGCCGCAGCGCCTCCTTGACCAGCTCGCGCGGATACACCGATGCGCTGTCGATGGTGCCGCGGAACATCTCGGCGTATTCGATCAGGCGATGCTGTGTATCGAGGAACAGCACCGCGAACACCTCGTGCTCGAAGCCGGCCAGCTTGGCGCACAGGTATTCCTTGACCGCCGCCGGCGAAGTGAACGACGCACCGCGCTGCATCTTGTGCTCGATGGCCTGGCGCGCGGCCTCCAGAATCTGGTCCGCCGTGGCCAGCAGGTAGCGGCTCTGTGCGTCACGCACCATCAGCGAGGTATCGAACGAGGAAAAGGACAGTTGCGACATGATCGTGCTCCGGTTGCTCGGGCGGAATTGCCCGGAACCGTTGCCAGCACGGCGCAGCGCAAGCAGTCAGGGGGGCGTAGCCGGCCGCCAGGACGCAAGCGCGCATGGCGCGCGCTGCCCTTGACGGCGAGAACGCCGTGATACGGTGAAGGGAACAGCAAGACCGCCCACACCCGCCCACAGCACACAGTCGGCTTTCGGGGCAAGCGGAGCGCGCAGGCCCGAGAGGGCCGGAGGCGTCAGGGGTCAAAGCCGAATGGCCGCGATTCGGCACGAAGCGCGGGGCGCAGTTCGCGAACCCGACGGCGTATCGCGCCGGGACGCACGGCCTTGGCTTTCACAGATATTGGGGCGCGGGTCGGCCAGAATGTGCGAAGCGTTTTGTTACTATTCCAAAGGCAAGTCCGGGGCGATTGGGTATCCGGAAGTATCCAAATACATTTGTAGGGACGACATGACGACGCCACAGCCGACCACCTTCGGTCAACAACTTTTCTTCAGTCCGGAAGCCGGCACTTGGAAGGCGCTCAGGCCGGACGTGACTGGCGGGGCCGACGATGTGAAGAGGCAGCAGGTGCTATCGGAAGCTGCTGCCGCGCGCGAAGAACTGAAAGCAGTATTGCTGTCCTCGCTTCAGATGCAGCATGTGGTCGCCCTCGCAGGCAGTGGAACATCTCTGGGGGAGATCAACGGCCCTTCGATGTGGACGCTGTGGGATCACTGCGTGAACTCGAATCCTGATACTGGAAAGGATGAGCGAAAGCCGACCGAGCAGGCTAAAGCCGTCATTGCTGAGATCGGCTATGAGACTGCCGTCGAACACGAGAACATCGAGGCCTTGCTTTCGCGGTGCGATGCATACCTTCAGATCAAGAAAAGCGAGCAGGTCGAGAAATTCGTGTCCGCCTCAAAAGCCGTGATTCTGAAGAAGTGCTCCGCTTTTCTCGATGGCGCGGACGATTCCAAACTGGCCAGCCATCGCACGTTCTTGCACCGACTGTCTCGTCGCCGCGTCCGCGACTCGCGGATGAAGCTGTTCACGACGAACTACGATTTGTGCTTTGAACACGCTGCTGGCAAGCAGGGGCTGGTCTTGCTCGACGGCTTCTCGTTCACGCAACCTAGGCAGTTTGATCCGCGGTTCTTCCTGTACGACATCGTCCGCCGACCTTCAACAGGCGATGAAGTCGGCAACCCGCTGGAGGGCGTGTTTCACCTCTACAAATTGCATGGCTCGGTCAACTGGGATCAATCCAGTTCGGGCGATATCGAGATCAAGACAGATCCGACGCCAGCAACGGCCTGTCTCATCTATCCCGCCAAAGGCAAATACCAGCAGTCCTACGTACAACCGCACCTGGAGCTAATTTCCCAGTACCTGGCGGCGCTGCGTGAACCGAATACCTGCCTCATCGTTTCGGGCTTCGGCTTCAATGACGATCACTTGTCTGAACCCATTGTCGCGGCGGTTCGCACCAACCCGCATTTGCGGTTGATCATCGTCAATCCATCGGCGGACGACCTGGCCTCCCGGCCCAAGGAAAACAACCGATACTGGGATGCGCTCTACGGCCTCGCCAAGCAGGGCGAGGACGTGTGGCTGATCAATGCCACGTTCAGCGAGTTCGCCGAGATGATCCCGGATCTCAAGTCGCTGACGCCCGCGCAGCGGCTTACGCGCGACATCAAGTCGCTGGTCAAACCGACATGAGTACCGCGTTCGACGTTGCCGACGCCTTTCCGCGCGGCTTGCTCCGGCCAGAGTTGTATGTCGGCCAACTGTGCGCCGTCTCCGCCCAGGCGGTGAAGTTCAATCTCAACGAGGCGGGCTCGCCCAGCGGCTCCCACTTTCTCGGCGGCCGGTACGGAAAAGGTGAGGTGGGAGAGTTCGTCCTGATCGAAGGACAGATCAACTTGCTGCTTGGGCGGGTCGTCGAGATCCACTTACCGGACGCCGACCGGCGCCTGATCGACACCTCGCACGGCAGGGTGCCGGACCTGGATGGCATCGGGACGATCCAACTGCTGGGCTCCATTGCAATGGACTCGCTTCGGATCTCGGCGGGCGTTGACTCGTACCCTCGCTTGGGTGATCGCGTCTACGCGGCGCCGCACAGCTTCATCGCCAACCTGCCGAAGTTCATGGAGGCCGCGGAGGCTGAGGCTAGCCACGTCCTTCTCAAGCTGGGGTCGATCGATGTCGCGCCTGAAAGCTATGTGTCGGTGAAGCCAGAGAAGTTGTTCGGCCGGCATTGCGCGATTCTTGGTGCCACCGGCGGTGGCAAGAGTTGGACGACCGCTCGGATCATCGAAGAATGCCTGCGCTACAAGACCAAGATCATCTTGCTTGACGCGATGGGGGAGTATCGCGGGTTCGATGGAGAGCACGTCGCCAACTTTCATCTGGGCGCGCCGGTCAACACTGCGAAATCTTCCGCCCCTTGCACCTTGCCGCAAACGTCTTTCATTGAATCGGACTTCATCGCGCTGTTTGAGCCTGCCGGCAAGGTTCAGGGACCAAAACTGCGCGCGGCGATTCGCAGCCTTCGACTCGCCGCTCTCGCTCCCCACGTTGCGACGGGCGGGATCATCAAGAAGATTGATCAGTCCAAAGTCCCGATCATGACCGAGGAAGCCAAGGCGGGCATCGCGGAGAAGCTTGATGATCCGCAGCAAGCTTTCGACGTGTGGAAGCTCGTCTCTCAGATCGAACAGGAGTGCGTTTACCCAGATGGCTTCGGGTCAGCCAGGGGGCAGAAGGACTTCACCAAATGGGGTGGCGACTCGGGCGAGGTCTCGTTCTGCCTGTCCTTGATGTCGCGCATCAACGGCATTCTCAGTTCATCGTCCTTCGAGTGCGTCTTCAAGTCGAAGGCTCCCGCGTTGACCGAGAAAATCTCGTCCTTCGTCTCAAACGAGGATCGGTTGCTCCGGATATGCCTCAGCGGCGTTGCCTTCGAGTTCAAGGCCCGCGAGATCGTCGCGAATGTAATCGGACGGCATCTACTCAACATGGCGCGCAATGGCGCGTTCAAGAGCCGTCCTGTGGTCGTTATCGTCGATGAAGCGCACAACTTTCTCGGGCGACAGATCGGAGCCGATGATGCAGTCGCTCGCCTAGACGCATTTGAGCTGATCGCCAAAGAGGGCCGGAAGTACGGACTCAACATTTGTCTGTCGACTCAGCGCCCACGCGACATAACGGAGGGTGTTCTGAGCCAGATGGGAACACTCGTTGTGCATCGGCTCACGAATGATCGGGATCGCGAGGTTGTCGAACGCGCCTGCGGCGAAATCGACCGATCGGCATCGTCGTTTCTGCCCAATCTGAAGCCCGGCGAGGCTGCGATCATCGGCGCCGATTTCCCCATCCCGTTGACCATTCAAGTCTTCCCGCCGAGCGCGAAGCCTCTTTCTGACGGTCCCAACTACCAGACCAACTGGAAGGTATAGGGTTCTTTTCGAAACACTAATGACCGCAGCGGTCAGTAGATACGAATAGGCATCAGATAATGGCCTGCAAGCCCTTGTCGGCGATGACGTTGAGCAGTTTGAGTGCTGGCCCCGTGGGATGGGTGTCGCCTTGCTCCCACTTGCGTACGGTCGAGGCCGATGTGTGCAAATGAAGAGCGAACACCGGCTGGCTGAACTTCAAGGCTTCGCGCAGGCGTTTGATGTCGGCAGCGTTGAACTCCCGCACCGGCGGCGGGCAGATCGCGTCGAACTCGCGCATCGTCACCTTGCTGATCGCTCCCGCTTCGTGGAGCGCAGCCAGGTCGCCACGCAGGGATTCAATGATCTTGCTCACAATGCACCTCCAATAACACGCCCGACTGCAACGCCTTCGACAAGGCTTCGGCGGACAGTTCCAGGAACACCTTGCCGGCGAACTGCAGCGCCTTCTTTTCGTCCTGTGTGATGTTCGCCTTGTCGCTCTTGGGGAACCCATACAGGAACACGTAGCGGCTACCGAACCGGGCCGACAGCAGCGTGCGATAGCCGCCACTCTTGCCACCGCCGGGGCGGGCCACCCGCTTCTTGTAGAGGAAGCCGCCCAAGTCCGCGTCAATCAGACCGCTTTCCATCTCCTGAACCGCCTTGCACAAGGTGGCATCAGGCAGCTTTTCGCCCGCCTGCCACCGCGCAAAGTCCCTCCGCTTGAGGACGATAGTCATCTTGACCCCCAAACTATACCCGAAACGGGTACACTTTTCCAGGCCCCAGCGCGATGTACGGGCGGGGAGGGCCGCCGAACCACTTGACTTGACGGCGACACGGCAATCAGGGCCGGTATGGCGAGTTTCTGCTCACTGATCATGTGGTTGCCTCTTTCGGTTCTTGGCGCGTGCTGACGACCGACTTGCGCCGGCTCGCCACCAACTCAGCTGCCTTACGCACCGGGTCGTCCTCGGTGTGGACGTAGCGCATGAACATCGCCACGGTCTTGTGCGCGGTCAGCGCCATGCCGACCTTGACGGGGATACCGGAATTGGCAATGTCGGTCGCCGAGCGGTGGCGGATACCGTGGGTGCCGACCTTCGGCACACCGGCGCGATGAAGGATGCGCCGCCATGCCTGATAGTAAGAATGGGGGCCAAGTGGCTTGTCATGGTCGAGGATAGCCGGGCAGACGTAGGGCGACTGGCCATAGCGAGGCGCGTTCGTCAGTAGCTGGCGGACTTCCTCGCTCAACGGCTTGGACATATCGCCCGTCTTGCTGTCCGGCCAGACAACCCGGCCATTGGGCAAGTCAAGCCAATCCCATTGCAACAGCAGGATCTCCGACATGCGGGCCGCGAACTCGAATTGCAGCCGGACGGCCAGCAGATAGATCGGATGTTCCAGCCCCTCGGCCTCGGCCTTGTCCAAGTAGGCGAACAGGCTGACCATCTGTTCGTCGGTGATGAGCCGGGTCGAGCCTTTTTCCGGGTACTTGGGCACGTGGCGGCAGGGATTGGAGCCATCGGACCGATAGCCCCACAGTTCGGCCAGGTTGAACATCTTTCGGACGAGCGACAGCACGCGGTTGGCCTGGGTGGGCGATTTCTCCATGCGCTTCATCAGCGCGGTGATGTCGTGGCGCGTGACCTCGTGAACCTTCTTGCTACCGAAGGCCGGGATGACGAAGCTGTCGATCTGGTATTGGTAGCCGGCCTGCGTGCTGGGCTTGTTGTGCGGCTTGGAGTGGTCGTCCATGAACCGGCCGCACAGTTCCTTGACCGTCGGCGCCTTGCGGGCTTCGGCCTTGTTGTGGCCAGGGTCGCCGCCACGTCGGACTTCGGCCAGCCAGTCTTGCGCCAGCGACCGGGCTTGTTCGACCGTCAGCTCGCCGAATTGACCGAGTGCCGGCTTGCGCCGCACGCCGGAGTTCGTGCGGTACTGAACCATAAATACCTTGCGGCCCGTTGGTGTAACCTTGCATAAGAAGCCTGGAACGAGCGTGTCACGGAGTTCCACGTCGCAGGTCTGCGCTTGCGCCGTGTCAACGACGGACTTGGTGAGTTTGATCTTTGCCATGAGGTGCTCCTGAAAGCCCCCGATTCCAGGGGCCGGCTAGGAGCCAGGTGAAAGGGAACCGGGGCGGTTTGCATCGCGCACCGGGATATGATCGAAGGCATTGGCCCTAGGGGAAACCTGCTACAGCAAGCCTCATCCAAGCCCAGCGTTAACCCGGCGCGGATGCCATGCTCTGGCTTAAAATCCGCCGCTTTCCTGCAAAGGGGCGTGCCGGTTCGACCCCGGCTCGGGGCACCACGAAGAGTTCGATATGTCACATTACAACGCTCCTTTTGAGATCCATGTTCATGGTCAGGTGCAACTGCGCGCCGATGTGGGCTTCAGTCAGCTTCAGGAAGCGCTCAAGCCCTTGTGGAAGTACGCGGGTGCACGATCGCTTGCCGATGGTGCGGCCAGCGCCTATGAAGAAGAGCCTGGAATCCAGTTTG
Source organism: Diaphorobacter limosus (assembly GCF_033100095.1). Taxonomy (NCBI): domain Bacteria; kingdom Pseudomonadati; phylum Pseudomonadota; class Betaproteobacteria; order Burkholderiales; family Comamonadaceae; genus Diaphorobacter; species Diaphorobacter limosus. The sequence continues at coordinate 137,990 of NZ_CP136921.1, forward strand.
ACGTCAAGGAGCATGTACTGCAGATGTGCTGGACGGTTCGAGGCGATGAGGATTTCCGTCAGTCGCTTGATGAAATGTGCATGGGGATCAACGAGTTGGCGGAGCAGGGTGCTGCCATTGAAGTCACCTTTTATGACACCGAGTTTGATGAAGAAGATGCACCTGAGGACGAGGACGCGCGCGACGATTTTGTGATGCTTTTCGTCGGCCCCACGCCCGCGGCCATCATGCAGGTTCAGCGTGACCTGCTGGTGCAGGACGTGATCAACCTCATGGAGCGCCACTTTGATGCTTCCGAACTTGGTGGCGTGGTGTCAGAGGTCGACAAGCTGTTTGCACAACGCTTTGATGCCTTGGTGAGTTCACTGGAAATCGGCAAGCCACCGCGTGGTCTTGGCGGGCAGGGTGGCAGTGGCCATGGTGGCGGTCGTCGTCCACGTCATTTGCATTGAATTGTTTGTTGGTGTGACGGCAGTGCAACGCTGCCGCTTGGATGGCGTGGTGGCGGCGTTTTTGAATCAGCGTCCACAATAGCGCCATGGCTGCAATCCACTCCACCGAACTGCTGGCACAGGTGGCTGCCCTGCCGCCGCTGCCGGGCGTGTACCGCTATTTCGATGTGCAGGATGTCCTGCTATACGTCGGCAAAGCACGTAACCTGAAAAAACGCGTCGGTAGCTACTTCGCCAGGCAGCATGGCGGTACGCGCATAGGCCATATGGTCGGAAAAATTGCGCGTCTGGAGACGACCGTGGTGCGTTCCGAAGCCGAGGCGCTGCTGCTTGAAAACAACCTCATCAAGTCGCTCAACCCCAAGTACAACATTCTCTTTCGCGACGACAAGAGCTATCCCTATCTGAAGATAACAGGCGTTTCGGCCAAGGATGGTACGGGTAGCGTGGCAGGCCAGTGCTATCCGCGCGTAGCTTACTACCGCGGCGCCGTGGACAAGTGCCATCGCTACTTTGGCCCTTATCCAGGCGCCTGGGCGGTCAAGGAAACGATACAGCTGCTGCAAAAGGTGTTTCGCCTACGCACCTGCGAAGACACGGTATTTGCCAACCGTACGCGCCCCTGTCTGCTGTATCAGATTAAGCGTTGCACGGCCCCTTGCGTAGGCTTCATCTCCACTGCGGCGTATGCCGATGATGTACATGGCGCTGAAGCCTTGCTGCGTGGTGAAACCCAGGAATTGATGCAGGTGCTGGAACAGCGCATGCTCGCCCATTCGGACAGGCTGGAGTTTGAGCTGGCGGCCGAGGTGCGCAACCAGATCACGGCACTGTCGCGCGTGCTGCATCAGCAGGCCATTGAAAGCGTATCCGACAAGGACGTGGATATTCTTGCCGTGAAGGTCGCAGGTGGGCGTGCCTGCGTGAATCTGGCGATGGTGCGTGGAGGGCGGCACCTGGGAGATAGGGCCTATTTCCCGGTGCATGTGGACGATGCCGCTGGCGTGTTCCACATGGAAGAGGACGACGAAGGCGAGGGTGTTGTACCGGTGAGCCCCACAGTCGAGGCGCAGGTATTGGCGGCTTTCCTGGCCCAGCATTACATGGGCGTGCCGGTTCCGCCCTCGCTGATTACCAGTGAGGCGGTAGCTCCCATGTTGCTGGAGGCATTGACGCTGCAAACGGGTGTGCGCGTGACAGCGGTGCATCAGCCTCGTGAGCAGCGTCGTGCGTGGCTGGACATGGCGCAACAGAATGCCGAGATCCAGCTGGCCCGTCTGCTGGCCGAGGAAGGGTCGCAGCAGGCGCGCACGCGTGCTTTGGCGGAGGCGTTGGATCTGGATGTTGAAAACCTGGATGATCTGACCATCGAGTGCTTTGACATCTCGCACACTGCGGGCGAGGCTACGCAGGCGTCCTGCGTGGTCTTCCATCACCACAAGCTACAAAGTGGCGAGTACCGCCGCTTCAAGATCGAGGGTATTACAGGCGGCGACGACTACGCTGCCATGCGCCAAGTGCTCAAGCGGCGCTACAGCAAAGTAGCGGAAGCGCAGCGCGAGGCCGGAGGTGCCGAGGTGTCGAATGCTCTGGCACGGCTGCCGGATCTTGTGCTGGTTGATGGTGGCAAGGGCCAGGTAAGCATGGCGCGCGAGGTGTTCACCGAACTGGGTCTGGATACTGCGCGTATCGTCGGAGTCGAGAAAGGCGAGGGGCGCAAGGTCGGACTGGAGGAGTTGGTGTTTGCCGATGGGCGTGCCAAGGTCTACCTGGGCCGAGACTCGGCTGCGTTGATGCTGGTGGCGCAGATCCGTGATGAGGCGCATCGCTTTGCGATTACCGGGATGCGTGCGGCTCGCGCCAAGGTGCGTATGAGTGGCAGCCGCCTGGAGGACATACCCGGCGTCGGCCCCAAGAAGCGCGCACGCTTGCTGCAGCGTTTTGGTGGCGTACGCGGCGTGGCCGATGCCAGCATTGAAGACCTGACTACAGTGGACGGAATATCCCGATGCTTGGCTGAAGAGATCTACCGTGCTTTGCGTTGAGGCGATGCTGCTGTGAGGCATGGCGATGCGTGCCACAATCGCTACCCATGTTTTTTACCATCCCCACGATCATGACCTGGACGCGCATCGTCGCGATTCCATTGATTGTGGGCGTGTTCTATGCGCCGCTGGAGCCCGCTACCTGCAACCTCATCGCTACGGTGATGTTCATGGTGTTTGCAGCCACCGACTGGCTGGATGGTTTTTTGGCGCGCAAGCTCAATCAGGCATCGGCCTTCGGTGCCTTCCTCGATCCGGTTGCCGACAAATTTCTGGTTTGCGCATCACTGCTGGTACTGGTGCACATGCAGCGCGCCGATGTATTCGTGGCTCTGATCATCATCGGCAGGGAGATTGCCATCAGCGCATTGCGTGAGTGGATGGCACAGATTGGCGCGGGCAAGAGTGTGGCAGTGCACATGTTGGGCAAGCTCAAGACCACGGTTCAGATGGTGGCTATTCCATTGTTGCTGTACGACGACCGCCTGTTGGACATCATTGATACCAGCGTATGGGGTACCTGGCTGATCTGGTTGGCCGCAGTGCTGACGGTGTGGTCCATGGTGTACTACCTGCAAAAGGCCTTGCCCGAGATACGTTCTCGAGTGGCCAAATAACCGTTGCAATGGGCGTGTAGCGGGGCTCAAGCATGCAAGGGTATGTCCGCGCCCCAATAGGGCATGTCAATACGGAATCGGCCTAGCGACGACGTTTGCGAGACAAAGCGCTTCATAAGATCCGGGGTGAGGTTCAAATGCGTCTAGAATTCGCCCCCATGTTGTCGCGTAGGCGGCGCGTTGCATTGACAGCCCGTGACGCTATGGTTTTACACTTCGGTAGCCACTCTGCTACTGCGAGCAGCTTCCGGATTTGCTTGGGAACCTTGAGCGCCAGCGCAGAACCGTGAAGTGCAGACCCACATAAGACATCCACCCACTCATACCCCGAGAGGTTTCTTGTGAACAAAACCGAACTGATTGAGCACATTGCCAACAACGCAGATATCTCCAAGGCCGCCGCAGCGCGCGCCCTGGAGTCCACGATTGAGGCGGTCAAGAAGACTTTGAAGAAGGGCGGGACAGTGTCCCTGGTTGGTTTTGGTACTTTTGCAGTAGGCAAGCGTGCTGCACGTACCGGTCGCAATCCCCGTACTGGTGCTACGATTAAAATCAAAGCTGCTAAAGTGCCAAAGTTCCGTCCAGGCAAGGCATTGAAAGACGCCTTGAACTGACTCAAGAAATATGGGGGGTGCTTAGCTCAGTTGGTAGAGCGGCGCCCTTACAAGGCGTAGGTCAGCGGTTCGAGCCCGTTAGCACCCACCACCCCAGACAAAGGCGAACGCGAGTTCGCCTTTTCTTTTGCAGCCGTTGAAAGATTCACCATGTTGGAATCCATACGCAAGCACACCAAGTGGGTGATGGGCTTGTTGTTCTTGTTGATCATCCCGTCCTTTGTCCTCGTCGGGATAGACCAAAACTACTTTACTGGCGGCAGCCCTGTTGTGGCGCGGGTTGATGGCAAGGACATCACGCAGGCTGATTGGGACAACGCCCATCGCGTGGAAAGCGACCGTGTCCGTGCCCAATCTCCAGACATCGATGCCAAGCTGCTTGATACACCGCAGGCGCGCTATGCCACCCTGGAACGCCTGGTGCGCGACCGAGTGCTGCAAACTGCCGCGCAGAACATGCACATGTTGACCAGCGACGTACGCCTGGCGCGTGAGCTGCAAGGCATTCCCCAGATTGCAGCTTTGAAGCGGCCTGATGGCTCGCTGGATGCCGAGGCGTATCGCGCCTTGGCAGGCTCTCAGGGGCTCACGCCGGAAGGCCTCGAGGCGCGCATACGCCACGATATCTCGGTCAGCCAGGTCATGGGCAGCGTCATGGCATCGGCATTCGCTGGCACTGCCGAAGCCAAGCTGGCACTCGATGCGATCCTGCAGCGTCGGGAGATTCAGGTGGCCCGATTCAATGCATCATCCTTTGTGCCCAACGTTGCCGTGAGCGATGCTGATTTGGAGGCGTACTACAAGGCCAATCCTGCAAAGTTTCAGCAACCCGAGCAGGCCAGCGTCGAATATGTAGTGCTGGATCTGGACGCCGTGAAGGCAGGCATCACGCTCAATGAAGACGATCTGCGTACCTATTACAAGGAAAACCTCAACCGTCTGGCTGGCAAGGAGGAGCGCCGGGCCAGTCACATCCTGATCGGTGCAGCCAAGGACGCCCCGGCTGCCGAGCGAGAAAAGGCCAAGGCCAAGGCCATGGAGTTGCTGGCCGAGCTGCGCAAGGCGCCTGGCCGCTTTGCCGAACTTGCGAAGAAGGACTCGCAAGATCCCGGATCGGCTGCGTCTGGCGGCGATCTGGGTTTTTTTGGCCATGGCGCCATGGTCAAACCGTTTGAAGATGCCACGTTTTTGCTGAAGAAAGGTGAGATCAGCGATGTCGTGGAAACCGACTTCGGCTACCACATCATCATGCTCACGGACATCAAGACACCGCGCCAGCCCAGCTTCGAGGAACTGCGCCCTACGCTGGAGGCCGAGCTCAAGCAGCAGCAGGCGCAGCGCAAGTTTGCCGAGGTGGCGGAAGCGTTTTCCAATGCGGTTTATGAGCAGGCCGACAGCCTGCAACCCGTGGCCGAAAAGCTCAAACTCAAGATTCACATGGCTGACGCCATCACGCGCATGCCGGTTGGTGGTGCGCAAGGGGCGTTGGCCAGTCCTCGCTTTCTCGAGGCGCTGTTTCAGCCTGACTCGCTGCAGAACAAGCGCAACACCGAGGCCGTCGAAATTGCCCCCAGTACCTTGGCTGCGGGTCGGATTACGACCTATCAACCAGCCATGACATTGCCACTGGACAAGGCACGTGATCAGGTGCGAGCCCTGTACGTGGCGGAGAACTCAGCAAAACTTGCGCGTGAGGAAGGTCAGGCCAAGCTAGCCGCGTGGAAGGCAGCCCCCGATAGTGCGACGGGCCTGTCTGCTCCGGTCACGGTATCACGTGACCGACTGCAAGACCAGCCGCGTGCTGTTGTCGATAGCGCCCTGCACGCGCCGGTTGACAAGCTGCCGGCCTGGGTAGGTGTGGATCTGGCCGCGCAGGGTTATGCCGTGATCAAGGTCAACCGCATCGTGGCCCGCGACGCCGTGGACGACGCCATGGCGCGCATGGAGCGCCAGCAATACCTGCAGGCCTGGGGTTCTGCCGAGGCACAGGCATACTACGACCTGCTCAAGCAACGCTTCAAGGTGCAAATCAAGGCGCCACGTCCGATTGGACAAATCGAGCCACAAAGCTGATGATATTTCCGTTTGCATAGATTTATCGAGCTATAATTCAAGGCTACGGTGGCTGTAGCTCAGTTGGTAGAGTCCAGGATTGTGATTCCTGTCGTCGTGGGTTCGAGTCCCATCAGCCACCCCAGGTAAACAAAGAAAACCCTGCTATTCGACAGATAGCGGGGTTTTTTTGTTATCCGGGTTTGGTAGCCACCATGTAGCCAGCGTGACTGCGTGTTGCACCATGTGGCCAGCGTCCCATCTGGCATGGGCTCTCAGGAAAAGCGCGGATAGAAATCGATTCGGCAACAAATCGCCGTTGGTCTGGCAGCTACTCCTTCGGGGTCGCCTGCTGCTGCTTGCTCTCGGCTTTGGCCGTCAGTTCGCGGTGTGTCTTGGCCGCTGATCACCCTGAGTACACCTAAACCGGAAACACACCCGTCCGCACATCACCGACGAGTTGCGGGATGCACAGGTCATAGCGTGCAACCATGCCGTCATGGACTTCAAAAAGTACGACCGCTTTCACTTCATCGCTCTGACCTTGCGTCATCAAAGCAAGGCCTGCCGTCTTCTCCGTGACTCGTGCGGCCAATCTCCACCCGAACACGCGAATCCGGGTCATTGACGCCACGAGCGCGTACTGTGTGCATCTTGCGCCGCAGATAGTCTGAAATAGCGGCCGCACCAACCAGTTCTTCGAATACCCATTGCGACGTGTACCGTGCTCCCGGTGCAAGCAATGCCAGAAAACCATCCGGCTCCAGACGGTTCCACGCCTTGGCGAAAGCAAGAACCACTTGTTCTTCCGCCACATCCGACATGCCATGCACTCCGATCACAGAGACAGTTGCTGCAGGTACTGCCGAAACGACGCTCCCACCTCGGGGTGCTGTAGCGCCAGTTCCACGGTCGCTTCAAGAAAACCCTCTTTGCTACCACAGTCATAGCGTTTTCCGCTGTACTGGTATGCGTAAACGGCCTCATGCGCCATCAGGCGGGCGATGGCGTCGGTGAGTTGGATCTCGCCGCCCACGCCCTTGGGCTGGTTGCGGATTTCTTCAAAAATGCGCGGCGTGAGCACATAGCGTCCGGCTACGCCCATGCGCGACGGGGCCACCTCGGGGGCGGGTTTTTCCACGATTTCATCGACGCGCAAGAGCGGGCCGCCGGCGGCTTCGCCCTTGACGATTCCGTAGCGCCTGGTGTGCTCTTGCGGCACTTCCTGCACGGCCAACAGGGAGCGGCCCTGTTTTTCAAACGCAGCCGTCATCTGCGCCATCACACCTGGGCCGCCGTTTTCGCCCACCATCAGGTCGTCGGCCAGCAGCACGGCAAAGGGCTCGCGGCCGACCAGCGGCTCGGCGCAGAGTACGGCGTGGCCTAAGCCCAGGCTGCGCGGCTGGCGTACGAACAGGCAGTTCATGTCGGACGGGCTGACGGAGCGCACCAGTTCCAGCATGGCCTGCTTGCCGGCTTGCTCCAGCTCGTTCTCCAGCTCGTAGGCGGTGTCGAAATGGTCTTCGATGGCGCGCTTGCTGCGGCCGGTGACGAAGACCATGTCGCGGATGCCGGCCTCGTAGGCTTCTTCTACGGCGTATTGGATCAAGGGCTTGTCCACCACGGGTAGCATCTCTTTGGGGGACGCCTTGGTGGCGGGCAGAAAGCGGGTGCCCAGGCCGGCGACGGGGAAGACGGCTTTGCGGACGCGGGTGCTGGTCATGGGGGTTCCTTGGTGGAGAGGGCCGGCGGGACGCCGGCGCTCCCGGGGTCAGCCCAGGCGGGCGAGTTGTTCCTGGATGCGCGCCAGCGTGCTGCCAAAGTCGGCCAGGCGCTTTTTCTCTTGCTCCAGCACGGCGGCGGGGGCCTTGGCGCAGAAGGCTTCGTTGCCGAGCTTGGCGTTGGCCTTGGTGATCTCGCCTTGCAGGCGCGTGGCCTCCTTGCCCAGGCGGGCCTTTTCCGCCGCCACGTCGATCTCGACAAACAGCGCCAGGCGCGCGCCGCCCACCACGTTGACCGGGGCGTTCTGTGCCTCGCTGGCCCAGGCGGCGGCGTCGTCAAACACCTTCACGTCGCTGAGCTTGGCCAGGTTTTTCAGCACATCGGCGTTGGCACGCAGGAAGGCGCTGTCCTCTGCCATGTCGGCCACGGCCAGAAGCGGCAGGCGCTGCGCGGGCGACACGCCCATCTCGCCGCGCAGGGTGCGGCAGGCGTCCACCATGGTTTTCAGGCGCGCCACATAGCCTTCAGCCGCCTCGTCGATCTTGGCCGGCTGCGCCTCTGGGTAGGCGGCGATGGCGATCGATGCGCCCTCAATGCGGGCCACGGGCGCCACCACTTGCCACAGCGCTTCGGTGACAAACGGGATGATGGGATGCGCCAGGCGCAGGATGGCTTCCAGCACGCGGATCAGCGTGCGGCGCGTGGCGCGCTCTTGCGCCTCGGAGCCGGTCTGGATCTGCACCTTGGCGATTTCCAGGTACCAGTCGCAGAACTCGTTCCAGACGAAGTCGTAGATGGCGTTGGCGGCGTTGTCCAGGCGGTATTCGGCAAAGCCACGGGCCACCTCAGCCTCCACCTTTTGCAGGCGCGAGACGATCCAGCGATCGGGCTGGCTGAAATGCAGATAGCTCTCGCTGCAGCTGCCGTCGCCGTCAAAGCCGCAGTCAAAACCCTCGCAATTCATCAGCACGAAGCGGCTGGCGTTCCAGAGCTTGTTGCAGAAGTTGCGATAACCCTCGCAGCGCTTGCTGTCGAAGTTGATGCTGCGGCCCAAGGACGCCAGCGCGGCGAAGGTAAAGCGCAGCGCGTCCGCGCCGTAGGCCGGAATGCCTTCGGGGAATTCCTTTTGCGTGTTCTTGCGCACCTGGGGTGCGGTCTCGGGGCGGCGCAGGCCCTGGGTGCGCTTGTCGAGCAGGGGTTCGAGCTCGATGCCGTCGATCAGATCGACCGGGTCGAGCACGTTGCCCTCGCTCTTGCTCATCTTCTTGCCGTGCGCGTCGAGCACCAGGCCGTGGATGTAGACATGCTTGAACGGCACGCGGCCGGTGAAGTGGGTGCTCATCATGATCATCCGGGCCACCCAGAAGAAGATGATGTCGTAGCCCGTGACCAGCACGCTGCTGGGCAAATACAGGTTGTAGTCGTCGGTGGCGCTGTCGGTTTGATTTGGCCAGCCCATGGTGGAAAACGGCACCAGCGCGCTGGAGTACCAGGTGTCGAGCACGTCGGCGTCGCGCGTGAGTGTTTTGCCGGGGGCCTGTGCCTGCGCCTCGGCCTCGCTCTTGGCCACGTAGACCTTGCCGTCCTCGTCGTACCAGGCCGGAATCTGGTGGCCCCACCAGAGCTGGCGCGAGATGCACCAGTCCTGGATGTTGTTCATCCACTGGTTGTAGGTGTTGACCCAGTTCTCGGGCACGAATTGCACCTGGCCGCTGGCGACGGCGTCAATCGCTTTTTGCGCGATGGATTTGCCGGTGGCGTCGCCCTGGCCCACCTTGTTCATGGCGACAAACCACTGATCGGTCAGCATGGGTTCGATCACCTGGCCGGTGCGGGTGCAGATGGGCACCATGAGCTTGTGCTTCTTGATTTCGACCAAGAGGCCCAGCGCTTCCAGGTCCGCCACGACGGCCTTGCGCGCGGCAAAGCGGTCCATGCCACGGTATTTCTCGGGCGCCTGGTCGTTGATGGTGGCCGTCAGCGTCAGCACGCAAATCATCGGCAGCTTGTGGCGCTGGCCTACCTGATAGTCGTTCTGGTCATGCGCGGGTGTGACCTTGACCACGCCGGTGCCGAAGGCCTTGTCCACGTATTCGTCGGCAATCACCGGGATTTCGCGGTCGCACAGCGGCAGCTTGACCTGCTTGCCGATCAGGTGCGCATAGCGCTCGTCCTCGGGGTGCACCATCACGGCCACGTCGCCCAGCATGGTCTCAGGCCGGGTGGTGGCCACCACCAGTTGGCCCGAACCGTCGGCCAGGGGATAGGCGATATGCCACAGCGAGCCGTCTTTTTCTTCGTTTTCCACCTCCAGATCCGACACGGCCGATTGCAGCACCGGATCCCAGTTGACCAGGCGCTTGCCACGGTAGATCAGGCCCTGCTCATAGAGCTTGACGAAGGTCTCGGTCACCACCTTGGACAGCTTGTCGTCCATGGTGAAGTACTCGCGGCTCCAGTCCACGGTGTCGCCCAGGCGGCGCATCTGCGTGGTGATCGTGTTGCCGCTGTGCTCCTTCCACTCCCACACTTTCTTCACAAAATCGGGCCGGCCCAGGTCGTGGCGGCTCACGCCTTCGCTTTGCAGCTGGCGCTCCACGACGATTTGCGTGGCGATGCCGGCGTGGTCGGTGCCCGGAATCCACGCCGTGTTGCAGCCCAGCATGCGGTGGTAGCGCGTCAGGCTGTCCATGATGGTCTGGTTGAACGCGTGGCCCATGTGCAGCGTGCCGGTCACGTTGGGCGGGGGCAGCTGGATGGCGAAGGCCGGGGCGGCCGCGTCGGGCGCGCCCGTGCCGCGCACGCCGGCGCGGCCGTAGCCACGGCGCTCCCACTCGGGGCCCCAGTGGGCCTCCAGGGCGGCGGGTTCAAAGGACTTGGACAGGCCGTTCAGGCCCGGTTGTGCGGGGGTGTCGCTCATGGCAATGAAAAGCGGCATCCCGTGGGATGCCGCTTGGGTGGCAGTGGATCGGTGGGGTGCAGGAATTCTATTCGCTTGGCGTTGCGCTTCTTTTTTTATAGCTATTGGCGCTTGTTGATAAAGCGCAGAGGCCGTATTTCATTGTGAATTTCGGCGGTATTCCGGCGCCTGGGGCTCGGCGGTCATCAGCATGACCTCTTCGCGCCGCACCAGGCGCCAGCCCACATGCGCCAGCCAGGCCAGGGCCAGCAGGGCCGCCAGGCCGATCAGCCAACGGCCCAGGCGCATCTGGTCATCTTGCAGGTAGGCGTTGCACAGGCGCAGGGGCGAGTCGATGTAGAGCTGGCCCACGACGGCCATCATGGGCAGCAGCATGCCCAAAAAAAAGCCCTGCAGCACCAGCCCCGCCGGCCGCCAGGACAGGCGCAGCAGCACGCCTGCGAGCAGCAGCGCGGTGCATTTGGCAAGCTCCACGCCCATGTCGCGCAGCGCCAGATCCAGCACGCGCGGCACCATCAGCACCGACAGCACCACGCCCACCCAGACCAGGCCGGTGATGCCGTGGGCGTTGCAGCTGGCGATGGCGCGGCGCAGGCGTGGCGGCAGGGCTGCGGCCAGCAGGGCGCCGGCCAGCATCCACAGCGGAAACTGCAACAACATGTGGCTCCACATGCTGGCCTCCAGCCCATGGCGGGTGATGGGCAGCGCCAGGAGGGCTGCCAATACCAGTCCCAGGACGGCCTGGTGCCAGGGCTTGCAGGCGGGGCGCTTCATCGCGGGCCCCGTGCCAGGTGGCGCGCGTAGTTGAATGCCAGCTGCTGCTCGGCCAGGTCGAAGATGCGCACCATGCGGCCCCGGGAGTCGAACAACAGCAGCGCGGCGTTGTGCTCGTAGTCGCCACGACCGTCGGGGATCACGACCACGCCCAGCGCGCGCAGCAGCGCCTGCTGCTCGCCCACATCGGGCACGCGTACGAAGCGCCACAGGGCCGGGTCGGCGCGCAGGCCCTGGGCGTAGGCCTGCAGCGCCGTGGGGTCGTCGCGCGCGCCGTCGAAGCTGATGGACAGCAGCCTGAGTTTTGTGTCGTGGCCCGCCGCCAGATCCGCCTGCAGCGCGGCCTGCAGTTGCTGGAAGCTGCTGCCCAGCGTCAGGCACACTGTCTCGCAATGGGTGTAGATGAAATCGACAATGGTCACGCCGCCATCCTCGCCCAGCAGCGCCGGCAGGCTGCCGGTCAGGCCCGGGCCTTGGACGGTGATGGGTGGCGCGGTGACGGGGTGCAGCGCCACCTCCAGGCGGCGCGCTCCCTCGTCGGTCCAGGCCTGAAAGCCGTAGGTCAGCCAGCTGGCCGCGGCCCAGCCGCCCAGCAGCAGCAGGACGCTGGCCAGGGCCGTGCGCAGCAGCATCGCTTATGGCGACAAGGCCTTGAGCGCGGCTTCGCCCTCGAACGGGGTGGTGCGGCTGCCGTCCGCGCGCTCCTTGGCAAACAGTTCGGCCTGCAGAGGTTCGGCCTTGTTCGACCAGTTGCCGCGGATGAAGCTGGCGATGCCGGCCAGCTCGGCGTCGCTCAGCTGGGGAAAGGCCGGCATAGCGCCCTGGTATTTGTTGCCCTTGACGGTGATCTCGCCGGTGATGCCGTGCAGCAGGATGTTGGCCAGCACGCGCGGCTCGCCCTGCACCCATTCCGAGCCATCGAGCGGCGGGAACACGCCCGGCAGGCCCGTGCCGCTGGCCTGGTGGCAGGCGGCGCATTGCGCCGCATACAGCGCCTTGCCGTCCACGGCGCCGCCGGCCGCGGCCACGGGGCCGGAGAGCTCGGCGCGTGTGCGCTGGTCGCCAAACTGCGACAGGGTGAGCGGCTCGGTGGAGAGGATGTAGACCACCGCCCACACCACCATGCCGGCGGCCACCAGCAGTGCGGCCACGGGCATGGGGCGGACGGCTTCCTCGGGGTCTTCGTTCTCGCGCTGCTGTGCGCGTGTGACCGGGTCTTGGCTCATGGTCACAGTCCTTTCATGAAGCGGGCGTGGGCCTGGGGGCGGGCGCGACGGACGAGGTCTTGGCGCCGGTGGCCTCTTGCGGCTCGGGTGGCAGGATGGGGTAGTCGCGCTTGAGCGCCTGCAGGTAGCGCACCAGATCCAGCGCCTCGGGCGTGGGCACGACCACCTTGCCTGGCGGGGTGTAGCCGGGCGGCAGCTTGATGGCCTCCTCGCCCGGCTCCGCCTTGTCCTTGATGTCGAACAGATAGGGGTAGGGCGGCATGATGGAGCCTGGCACATAGGCGCGCGGCTGGTACAGGTGGCCCAGATGCCAGTCCTTGCTGGGCTGACGCACGCCGATGTTCATCAGATCGGGCCCGGTGCGCATGCTGCCCAGCAGGTGTGGCTTGTCGTAGTAATAGTCGCCGGGCACCGAGGCCCGACCCCAGCCGCGCTTGGCGTCGGGGGCAAAGCTTTCTGAGCGCGGCTGCTGGCTGTGGCAGTAGACGCAGCCATTGGCGATGTAGCTGGCGCGCCCGCGCAGCTCGGCGCTGGTATAGGGCTTGAGCCCTTCTGGCGCCTTCACGTCGCGCACCTGGACGTAGGGCAGTATGACCAGCGCCGAGACGGCGATGGCAAAGGTCACCATGGCCCCGGCGGTGAGTTTGGCTTCATTTTCCATGAGCTTGTCTCCCGGGCTTAAGGTTGTTGGGTGGCGAACAGCGCCGCGCCGGCGCGGTTCGGACCAAAGCGCATGGCCATGGCCAGGAAGTGGAAGACGAAGACCAGGTGGCTGGCCACCATCAGCGCGCCGCCCACGCTGCGCCACTGCAGCCAGGGAATGGTCACGGCGACCGAGTCCATGAAGGGTCGCGTTTCATCCAGCATGACCAGGCCCTGCAGCCAGCCGCCATAGGTCAGGCCGACGAAATAAATCATGATGCCGATGCTGGCCAGCCAGAAATGCCAGGAAATCAGCCGGGGGTATGGCCATTCCCAGTTCATGATGCGCGGCATCATGAAGTAGATGGCGCCAAACAGCACCATGGTGACAAAGCCGTAGGCGCCCAGGTGGGCGTGGGCCACGGTGAAGTGCGTGAAGTGCGCCACCTGCTGCACCGAGCGCAGCGCTTCGAACGAGCCCTGCAGCGACGACAGCAGGTACATGAAGCCGCCAAACATCATGAAGCGCAGTGTTGGCGAGTACATCCCCAGGCGCATGCGCCCGCGCATGGTCAGCCCCATGTTGATGGAAAACGCCAGCACCGGGATGATCATCATCATGCTCTGCACGATGGACAGCGTGATCAGCCAGCCCGGCACCGGCCCACCCACCAGGTGGTGGCCGCCGACCTGGGCGTAGAAGAAGGCCAGCGTCCAGAAGCCCAGGATGGACAGGTTGTAGGAGCGGATGGGCCGCGCAATGATCTTGGGCAGAAAGTAGTAGATGGCGCCCACCGCCACCGGCGTGAACCACAGGCCGAGCACGTTGTGGCCATACCACCAGTTCATCGCCGCCTGCTGCACGCCAAAGTGCACGCCGGGCATCTTGCCGACGATGAACAGCAGCGTGATCCACAACAGGCCGGCCGTGTGGTACCAGGTGGTCACATACAGCGACTCGACCTTGCGGTTGACCAGCGTATACATCACCGGGCCGATGATGCAGACCATGCCGGCGGCAAAGAAGATGCCGATCTGCCAGGGCATCTCCAGGTATTCCAGGCCGTCCGTCCAGCCCGCGCCAATGGCGCCGATGCCGCTGGCAATGGCCACGTTGACCAGCGCGCCGCCCATCATGATCCACATATTGCCGATCAGCGGCCGGCGCAGCAGGCGCGGCATGAGCCAGATGATGATGGCCAGCTCGGCGTTGGTGATCCAGCCGTAGAGCACCGCCGTCAGGTGCACCGTGCGCATGCGGCCGAAGGTCATCCAGGCCTCGCTGACCAGCCAGTCGGGCCAGTGCAGCTTGAGCGAAGCGGTAAGGCCCGCGATGCCGCCGAACAGCAGCCACATGCAGGCAAAGGCGATGAACATGAAGACCGGGAAGGCGCTGGAGCGGTCGGCCGCGATGCGGTCCTCGATCTCGTGCTCGTCGGGCAGGTGGCCCGAGTCGCCGGGCTCCGTGGCCGCGGCCTGGAAGCGTTGCTGGCCGGCGTGACCCAGGGCCGGGTCGTCGATATGGCCGATCTCGCCGCGCGCAAAAATGGCCGATGCTGCGCGTGGGTTCTCCACCAGCAGGCCCTTGCGCAGCGACCAGATGAAGACGAACAGTCCAATGATGGACAGCAGGAAGGCGCCCAACAGGCTCAATATCGCACTGTCCATGGTTGGTTCCCTTTCAGTTCTGGAGGCATGTCTTCTAACCCATGGGTTGATGTGACACAAGTGCCATACAGCGGCACCGTGTTATGACGAACGGCCGCGATCATAAAACCCATTTGAAATGAATGTTTATTCGTGCGCAAGCCCATGCTCCAAGCGTTGGTACATGGGGGCGACGCGCGGCACAGCGCCGTAGTGCGCTAGCGCGTCAGAAGGGTGATTGCGCGGACGGCGCCGCCGTGGGGCGCGCTGCTACTACGGGTATTGCAGCGCGGCCTGTTTCCAGGCGTGCGCGGCGGCGTCGGCGTCGGCGCGTTGCTCGGCCAGCTGGGCCAGGTGGCGCCAGGCACTGGCGCGCAGCGGGGCGTCGGCAAGCTGTTGCGCTGCCTGGGTGAACAGTTGCTGCGCCTTGCCCCACAGCTCGCGCTGCAGGCAGGCCATGGCCGACAGGTAGAGCAGGCGCGCATTGCGCGGATCCGCCCGCTGGGCTGATTCGATGCGCGCCAGCCAGTTGGCGTCCAGGCCGTCCAGGCTGGCCTGCAGCGCCTGCACCACCTTGAGTTGCTGCGCATCGGGCAGCTCGCCCATGCGCTCCCACACTGGCAGCAGCCAGGCGCGCACCTGGGCCGCGTCACCGTCCAGTTGCGCCAGGCGCTGGGCCGCATGCACGGCGATCTCCGGCATGGCGCGCTCGGCGCCTTCCAGCCCAAGCCAGATGCGCTGCAGCTGGGCTGGGTCATGTGCGCTGCCGATCAACTCGATGGCCAGGCCGCGCACTATGCTTTCAGCGGCCACCGGCGAGAACGCGTGGTGCTTGCCCAGCAGGCGTGCGGTCTCCAGGGCCTGCTCGGTCTGGTGCGACATGCGCGCGGCCTTGAGCCGGGCACGCAGCGCCAGGGTGCGCCGGGCCATTCCCGCGGGCAGGGTGGCCAGGCGCTCCAGCGCCATGCCGGCATCGCGTTCGTCCAGCGACCAGCGTGCGGCGCGCAGTTGCGCGCCCTCGCGCAGCTCCAGCATGGGGGCCGGCGCGCGTTCGGGAATCTGATCCAGCGCCTGCTGCAGATGTGCCTCGCGCGTGCTCTTGTCCTGCAGGGCGTGCGAGCTTTCGGCGGCCACCAGATGGGCCAGCGTGCGCAGTTGGGTGCCGTGGGGCAGGCGGTGCTTGGCGTCGTCCAGCGCGCCGGCCTGGGCGATGGCCGACTCTGCCGCCTTGCGCGCGCGCAGAAAGCGCCCGGCCAGCATTTGCGACAACGCATCCAGCAACGCACCGTGCATGGCCCGCTCCTTCTGCTGCAGGCGCCAGAGTCGCGCCCGCACCGGCATCTGCAACAGCTTGGACAGGCCGCGCAGCGCCGCATACAGCAGGGTAAAGCCGCCCAGCAGCAGCAGCACCACCATGTTCAGCGACAGATCCACGCGCCAGGGTGGCCAGAACACGGTGATCGTGCCCTGGTTGTTGCCCGCAAACAGCGCCACGGCGACGGCGGCGCCAAACAGTGCCAGGAACCAGAGTGCTGCGCGCATATGTCGGTGCTCAGCGGCCTGCCGCAGCGGTGGCCAGGGCGGCGAAGCTGTCGTCGAGCTGCGGCAGCTCGGCGGTTTTCATGTGGGACTGCAGTTGCTGCAATGCCGTGGCCGCGCCTTGCGTGCGCCGCGATGCGGGGTCGAAGTATTTGTTCAAGGCATTGATGGTCGCGGCGACATCGGCGCGCGCCGAGTCCATGCGCCGCGCCAGCAGGCCCAGGCGTGCGTTGAGCAGCTTGAGTTTGAGGTTTTCGCGCAGGAAGAAGGCCTGGTCGGGTGCAATCAGCATGGCTTCGGGGTGATCAACTCGGCTCACGCGCACCAGGCCGCGGGTTTCGTCACGCACGCCTTCCCAGGCGCGGCGCAGCGTGCTTTGCCACGGCGACTCGCTGGCGCTGCTGGCTGCTGCGGCGGGGGTGGGCGCGCTTTCAGCCTGACGACGCATCACGGCGGCCTGGGCCACCTGGTTGATCAGCGGCAGGTCGTCCACCTGGCGCACCAGGTCGTCGATGCGCACCAGCAGGCCCGCCGTGTCGGTGACGGAGGCATGCTCCAGCCGCTCCAGGTCATGGCCCATGGCCCGCAGCACCGGCGCCAGGCGCGGCTGGGCGGCGCGCTCGATGCGCTGGCTGGCGCTCTTGAGGGCCGCCACCAGCGGCTGCAGGCTGCCCGTCAGCTGCGCCTGCTGCTGCGCCAGGCGCAGGCCGGCATCTATGTCCACCACCAGGTTTTCGTCGCGTGAGCGCGACAGACTTTGCATGAGTTCTTCCAGCTGACCGCGCTGCAGTGCCACCTCGCCCACGCGCGCCTCTGTGACGGCCAACCGTGCCGAGGTTTCACGTGCCACATCCTGCGCCTGCTGGGCGATGGTGCGTGCCTCCACCGCCTGCGTGCCGGAGTCGGCCGACTGCCGCGCCAGCTGCTCCTGCATATTGGTCACGCGCTGCCACAACAGCACCGAGCTGACCAGCGCGGCGATGGTGAGGATGGCCAGCGCATACAGCGCCACGCCGCCGCTGTGGCCCATGGTTGGGGCCGGCTGTGGGGCTGCCGCTGCGGCAATGGACGGCTCGGGGGCGGACTCAGTGCTCATGAAGCGATTCTATCGACGCGGCTACCTCATTGAATGCCGGGCGACATTCATTGACGCTGCCAAATCCGGCCGCCTGCGCCGCCTGCGCAATGCGCGGGTGCGTGGCCAGTGCGCGGGCCTGGCCCCAGTGCTGGCCGGGCAGGGCGGCGGCCAGGTGCGCCACGGCCTCAGAGCTGCTCAGCAGCCAGACAGAGCCGTCAGTGGCCGCCTGGCGCGCCAGCGCCTGCTGGTCGGCATCGAATTGCGGCGCGCCGCGTTCATAGGCGGCAACAAAGTCCACCGTACCCCCGGCGGCGGCGATCTGCCGCGACAGCCACTCGCGGCCGCTGCCGCCTTCGGCGCCAGGTGTGGTGCCGCCACGCACGATGAGCACGCGGTCGCCCGGGCCGATCTGCGGCGCCACGACCTGCCACAGCGCCTCGGAGTCGAACTGCGCGGCATCGGCAGCGGGTGCGTCGATGTGCTGCGTCGGCAGGCCCGCCTGGCGCAGCGCTGCCACGGTGCCGGGGCCGGGTGCCCAAGCTCTTGTTTTTGTAGCTGTTTGCGCTTGTCCCATAAGCGCTATAGGCAGATTTGAATCAAAAAAATACTGAACGGCATTGCCACTCACAAACATCACCGCGCGGTAGCTGGGCAAGCGCTGGCGCGCGCCGTGCAGCGCCTGGAGCAGCAAGGGCGTGCTGACTGGGTGGATGGCGATCAGCGGCAGGGCGCAGGCCGCAATGCCGCGCGCCTGCAGGTCGGCCACCCATTGCGCGGCCTCGCGCGCGGGGCGGGTGACGATGGCGCGCGGCGCCATGCTCAGCAGGCCGCCACGGCGCCGGCCGCGCGCAGCCTGGCGGCCACGGCCAGACCCAGGGCGTCGGCTTCGTCCAGCGTGCGCACACAGGCCTCGCCCTCGGCGCGCACCAGGGGCAACTGGCCCTCCATGTCGCCCCAGGCGGCCTGCAGGCGCAGCTGGTCGCCGCTCCACTGGCCATGCGCGGCCAGGGGCATGGAGCAGCTGCCGCCCATGGCGCGGCTCACGGCGCGCTCGGCGGTCACGGTGAGCCAGCTGCGCTCATGGGCCAGTGGCGCCAGCGCGTCGCGCAGATCCTGGCGGTCGCTGCGTATCTCTAACCCCAAGGCGCCCTGGCCGGCGGCGGGCAGCATCTGGTCGGGTTCAAACACGCTGCGGATGCGCTCGTGCAGGCCCAGGCGCTTCAGGCCGGCGGCGGCGAGCACGATGGCGGCGTACTGGCCCTCGTCGAGCTTGCGCAGCCGTGTCTGCACGTTGCCGCGCAGCGGCTCTATCTGCAAATCGGGGCGCAGCGCCTGCAGCAGCACCTGGCGGCGCAGGCTGGAGGTGCCGACCACGGCGCCCTGGGGCAGCTCATCGAGCGTTGCGTAGTGGGGCGAAACAAAGGCGTCGCGCGGGTCTTCGCGCTCCATCACGCAGGCCAGGGAAAAGCCGGTGGGCAGCTCCATCGGCACATCCTTGAGCGAATGCACGGCGATGTCGGCCCGGCCTTCCTCCAGCGCCACCTCCAGCTCCTTGACGAACAAGCCCTTGCCGCCGACCTTGGACAGCGTGCGATCGAGGATCTGGTCGCCGCGCGTGGTCATGCCCAGCAGGCTCACGCTGTGGCCGCGCGCGGTGAGCAGGGCCTGCACATGCTCGGCCTGCCACAGGGCAAGCTGGCTTTCGCGCGTGGCGATGACGATGGGGGGGAGGGCGCGGGCAGTGGTCATGGGGAGAGTTTTTTCGGGCCCCGTGGACACGGCTTGGGGCAGCAGGGGATGCTAGCATGCTGCGCTGCAGCACCCGCCATACCCACAGGCGCATCAGGAGACACCCGCGCATGACCGCTCCCGCACGCAAGACAGTAGAAGCCGCGCCTGCCGCAGCCCCGGCACGCAAGATCGACAAGGATCTGCCGCTGATCCAGGACATTCGCCTGCTTGGGCGCATCCTGGGCGACGTGATCCGCGAGCAGGAGGGCGTGGCCGCCTACGAGGTGGTGGAGCAGGTGCGCAAGCTCTCGGTGGCCTTTCGGCGCGACGCCGACCAGGAGGCGGATCGCGCGCTGAAAAAACTGCTCAAGAGCCTGACGGGCGACCAGACGGTGAGCGTGATCCGCGCCTTCACCTATTTCAGTCACCTGGCGAACCTGGCCGAGGATCGGCACCATATCCGCCGCCGGGCCGTGCATGAGCGCGCCGGCAGCAGCCAGGAGGGCAGCATCGAGGTGGCGCTGGCGCGCCTGCGCTGGGCCGGCATTGCGCCGCGCACCGTGGCCCAGACCCTGGCCACCAGCTATGTGGCACCGGTGCTCACGGCCCACCCCACCGAGGTGCAGCGCAAGAGCATCCTGGACGCCGAGCGCGAGATCGCCCAGCTGCTCACCCAGCGCGACGACATACAGGCGCGCGCCCAGCTCTACAACAGCGCCAAGGACGCGCTCACGCCGCGTGAGCTGGCTGCGAACGAGGCCCAGCTGCGCGCCCGCGTGGCCCAGCTGTGGCAGACGCGGCTGCTGCGCTACTCCAAGCTCACGGTGGCCGACGAGATCGAGAACGCGCTGTCGTACTACGAGTCCACCTTTCTGCGTGAGATACCGCGCATCTACGCCGACCTGGAGCGCGAGCTGGGCGGCAACCAGGCCGTGGCCAGCTTTCTGCGCATGGGCCAGTGGATAGGCGGCGACCGCGACGGCAACCCCAATGTCAGCGCCGACACCCTGGCCCTGGCCCTGCGCCGCCAGGCCGAGGTGGTGCTGCGCCACCACCTGACCGAGGTGCACAACCTGGGCCGCGAGCTGTCGCTGTCCAGCAACCTGGTGCAGGTCACGCCCGAGATGCGTGCCCTGGCCGAGCGCTCACCCGACACCAGCGAACACCGCAGCGACGAGCCCTACCGCCGTGCGCTTACCGGGATCTATGCGCGCCTGGCCGCCACGCTCACCGACCTGACCGGCGGCAAGGCCGCGCTGCACGCCGTGGCACCGCAAAACCCCTATGCCAGCGCAGCGGAGTTTTTGGCCGATCTGCGCGTCATCGAGGCCTCGCTGCAATCGCACCGCGGCGCGGTGCTCACGGCCGAGCGCCTGCACCCCCTGATGCGTGCCGTGGAGGTGTTCGGCTTTCACCTGGCAACGGTGGACTTGCGCCAAAGCTCGGATCAGCACGAGAAGGTGGTGGCCGAGCTGCTGGCCAAGGCGCGCGTGCATGCCGACTATGCCGCCCTGCCCGAGGCCGAGCGCCGTGCGCTGCTGATGACGCTGCTGTGCGATGCGCGGCCGCTGCGCGTGGTGGGCGCGCAATATTCCGAGCTGGCGACAAGTGAGATCGCCATCTTCGAGACCGCGCGGCAGATGCGCGAGCGCTATGGTGCCGACGCGATCCGTCATTACATTATCAGCCACACCGAGACCGTGAGCGACCTGCTGGAGGTGCTGCTTTTGCAAAAAGAGGTGGGCCTGATGCAGGGCCAGCTGGATGCCGGCGCGCGCGCCGACCTGATCGTCGTGCCGCTGTTTGAGACCATAGAAGATCTGCGCAATGCCGCGCCCATCATGCGCGAGTTCTACCAACTGCCGGGCATCGCGCAGCTGGTGCGCGCGGGCGGCGGCGAGCAGGACATCATGCTGGGCTACAGCGACAGCAACAAGGACGGCGGCATCTTCACCAGCAACTGGGAGCTGTACCGCGCCGAGATCGCGCTGGTGGCGCTGTTCGACGAGCTGAACGCCGGCCAGGCCGGTGCGCCGATACGCCTGCGCATGTTCCACGGCCGTGGCGGCACCGTGGGCCGCGGCGGCGGCCCCAGCTACCAGGCCATCCTGGCGCAGCCGCCGGGCACCGTGCGCGGCCAGATCCGGCTGACGGAGCAGGGCGAGGTGATTGCCAGCAAATACGCCAACCCTGAAATCGGCCGGCGCAACCTCGAGACCCTGGTCGCCGCCACGCTGGAGGCCACGCTGCTGCAGCCCACCAAACCGGCCACCAAGGCCTTCCTGGAGGCGGCCGGACAGTTGTCGCAGGCCAGCATGGCGGCGTATCGCGCGCTGGTGTATGAGACGCCCGGCTTCACCGACTATTTCTTCAACTCCACGCCGATACGCGAGATCGCCCAGCTCAACATCGGCTCGCGTCCCGCGTCGCGCAAGGCCAACCAGAAAATTGAGGACTTGCGCGCCATCCCCTGGGGCTTCAGCTGGGGCCAGTGCCGCCTGACGCTGCCGGGCTGGTTCGGCTTTGGCGCGGCGGTGCAGGCCTTCATGAACGAGCCGGACAAGGAGCCGAAGGCGCAGCTGGCACTGCTGCAGAAGATGTACCGGCAGTGGCCGTTCTTTCGCACGTTGCTGTCCAACATGGACATGGTGCTGGCCAAGAGCGACCTGGCGCTGGCTTCGCGCTACAGCGAGCTGGTGCCCGACGCGCGCCTGCGCAAGAAGGTGTTCGCGGCCATAGAGCAGGAATGGCAGCGCACGGCCGAGGCACTGACCCGCATCACCGGCGAAAAGCAGCGCCTGGCGGCCAACACGGCGCTGGCACGCTCGATACGCCACCGCTTTCCGTACATCGACCCGCTGCACCACCTGCAGGTCGAGCTGATACGCCGCTGGCGCACCGGCCAGGGCGACGAGCGGGTGCAGACGGGCATCCACATCTGCATCAACGGCATTGCGGCGGGGTTGCGCAATACCGGGTGAGCTTGCGCACCATCAGCAAACCGGCCGCGCAAGGCCCTTGTTGGTTGCGTCCACGGTGCCCAGCAGGTTCTTCCAATAGCTGGGCAGGGCAGACCAGGGGCTGCCGATGGCCTGGTCGGTGACGTACACCAGGCCCGTGTTCATGCGCGGCCGGTTGGCGTCGGTCACCAGCTTCTGCATTTCGGAACAGGTGCTGGCGGTATGCACGAGCATGCCCTGGGCGGTGTTCTGCCTGTCGTAGACCCAGGTGTTGGCGGGCTGGGGGTCGGCGCCTTGGTAGCTGGTGGCGGGCCCGGTGTAGGTCACCAACATGTCGGCCAGGCCGGCATAGCTGGGGGCCGGGTAGGCGCCGGGGTTACCGATGACCTTCAGCCCCTTGTCATTGGCGTAGGCGTAGATGCCCTGGAAAAAGGCCCTGCGGCTGTCATCGGTGGCCATGCCGTCCAGAAAAATGCCGTCAAGTTGCCCGGGGTAGAGGGCGATGTACCTGTCGATGGTGACGGAGACGTCGGTGCTTGAAATCGCCGCATTGGCACCGCCGCCGGTGGCCACGTAGCCAAACACCTTGGCGCGGGGTTGCGCGGTCTTGAGCGCGGTGATGGCCGTGATGAGCTTGTCGTCGGCCTTGGTGATGGCGGCGGTCATGGTGCCGTTGCTGGCGTTGTCCGGCTTCACGATGACATTCATCGCCACATCGGGGTAGCTGGTGGCGCCGTCGGTGAGTGCCGTCCAGGCTGCCGCATTGGAGCCGGCGCTGAAGTAGGCGGGCACCAGCAGTTCCAGCCTGTTGGGCACGGCGCGCACATAGCCGGCAAAGGTGGCGGCGGCGGTGTTGTTGGCCGCGGCCGTGGCCGTGATGCGCACGGCGCCTGTGGGCGTCGCGGTGGGGATGCTGAGCGACGTGGCTGCCAGCCCGCTGCTGTTCGTGGCGACCTGCACCGGGCTGACGCTGCCGGCGGTGGTCGTGAACGTAACCGTGAGGTTGTTGGCGTTGCTGCCATCGAGGCCTGCCTGGACGTTCAGTGCGCTGCTCAATGTGCCCCTGTCGAAAACGTTCGCTTGGGCGTTGGTGATGAAGCTCAAGCTGACGATGCCCGACGGCGGTGGGGGTGCTGGCGTGGTTGGGGCGGTGGATTTCTCCGTCCCGCCGCCGCAGCCCGCCAAGGCGGCAGTCAAGGCCAGCAGAGACGCGATGTGCGATGTGGTGTGCATGGTGGTCATGAGGAGGAAGGTGGATTCCCGCGGTGTTGCATTCATGTTGCTGTTGTGACCGCATGCTAATAGTGCTTGAGGCATCGAAACCGCCGCTTTGAACGGGAAACCCGGCGTTGTTGTGTCGATTGCCCCGGGACTCCATCCCTATCATCGGGATCATGTTTTCATCCATCCACCGCGCCTCGGTTCATGCGGCTGTGCTGGCGGCGACTCTGCTGGCCGGTTGCAGCAACCTGGACGTCCCGCGCGCCGACAACTACCCGGCCACCGGGCAGAAGAAAGCGCGTGCCGTGCATCATTGGGATGTGCTGGCCGACGACGTGGCCGCACGCGTGGCAGAGAAGACGGCCGCCTGGCCCGAGGGTGGACAGCCCATCCATGTCACGGTAGCCGACAACTCCAGTTTCAACCAGGGCTTTCTTAAGCTTCTGCGGGTGCGCCTGCTCAATAAGGGGGTGGCACTGTCCACCGGGCCGTCGGCGCTGGAGCTGGAGGTTCAGACGCAATTGGTGCAGCACCAGGCAGGGGTTCCAAGCAACCTGCCTATTCCAACGCCCTGGACTCTGCTGGGCAGCGGCGTAGGTGTGTGGCGTGATTGGGAAACGCATTACTCCGATCGTGTCTTGCTGCCAGGCGTGGCCACCGCCATCGGCCTGGGGGCGGGTCTGGCCATGGATCTGGCCCAGCGCCACACCCAGGGCGCCGCGGCGGGCGGCCCCACGCGCACCGAGGTGCTCATCACCACCACCCTCAAGACCCAGGATCGCTATCTGGCGGGGTCGGCAGACATGTACTACATCGAACGTGCGGATGCGGCGCTCTACCAGCCCGAGCTGCCGCCGCCGGCGCCTGCGCCGCTGCGCACCTGGAAGGTGGTGGCGCCATGAAACGCCGTGCGGCCCTGGCTGCCGCTGTGCTGGCATGCGCCTGCGCGTTGCAGGGTTGCGCGCAGTATTACTACGGCGACCGGTCCGCAGTGGCGCCGGTTGACCTGGTGGCCAGCAATCATGGGGCTGCCGATGCCTTGCTGGAGCAGGTGGCGCTGAATGCCGAGCAGCCCGTGCTCGTGTCCACCGTGGTGCAACTCGATCGGCTGGGCGAATCCTCGCGCCTGGGGCGTTTGATCTCCGAGCAGCTGGCCGGCCGCCTGGCCCGGCGCGGCCTGCGCGTGACCGAGCTGCGCCTGCGCGAGACGCTGGCCCTGCGGCCACGCCAGGGTGAGTTGCTGCTCTCGCGCGAGGTGGGCGAGGTCAGCCAGGCGCAGGCCGCCCAGGCCGTGCTGGTGGGAACCTATGCGGCCGCCTCTCAGGCGGTATACGTGAGCCTCAAGCTCGTGAGCCCGCATGGCAATGCCGTGCTGGCGGCGCATGACTATGCGCTGCCCATGGATGGGAATGTGCGCGGTCTGCTGGTCGGGGAATATTGAAGCGATCGTCGGCAGGCCTTGGATGCATGGGGCAAGGCCGCCACGGCTGCAAACGGCGCTATGATCGCGCGCATTGGTCGGGAGAGACCGCTGGGCATCCCAACCCAGTGGCGCCGAAGGAGCAACCGCCCCGGAAACTCTCAGGCAAAAGGACCGGCCAGTTCATGACACTCTGAAGAGCGGGCGGATTCGTCATCCTCCCCACCGCAGGAGCAAGCACCCCGCAGCGGCGCGGGTGCGAATCTCTCAGGTTCCAAACAGAGGGGGCGTGCGGCATGCATGTTGCCGTCGCACTCCACCCTTCCGACGTTTGGAGCTTTCATGAAATCAATCGCTGTCATCGGCGGTGGCATCACCGGCGTTACCTCGGCCTACGCGCTTGCCAGGCGCGGCTTTTCCGTCACCCTGTTCGAGCAGCATCGCTATGCGGCGATGGACACCTCGTTTGCCAATGGCGGCCAGCTGTCTGCCTCGAATGCCGAGGTCTGGACGCACGGCTCGACCATCCTCAAGGGCCTGAAGTGGATGTTGCGCGGCGATGCGCCGCTGCTGGTCAACCCGCGCCCGACCTGGCACAAGCTGTCGTGGTTTGCCGAGTTCATTGCCCACATACCGAAATATCGAGAGAACACCATTGCCACGGCACGCATGGCGATTGCCGCGCGCCAGCACCTGTTTGCCTGGGCCGAGGCCGAGGGCGTGGAGTTCGATCTGAAAAAGCAGGGCATCCTGCACATCTACCGTGATCGCAAAGGCTTTGATCATGCGGGCCAGGTCTCCAGGCTGCTGGCCGCCGGTGGACTGGAGCGGCGTGCCGTGACGCCCGAGGAAATGCGGCAGATCGAACCCACGCTGGCGGGCGATTTCTTTGGTGGCTACTTCACCGAGAGCGACTCCACCGGCGACATCCACAAGTTCACCACCGGCCTGGCTGCGGCGTTTGAACGCCATGGTGGGCGCTGCCTGTTTGGCGCGCTGGTCAAGGGCGTGGCCAGCAATAGCGGGGGCGCAACCGTTGACTTCGAGTGCGACGGCGTCACGGAGCGCCGGCATTTCGACGCCATGGTCGTCTGTGCAGGCATTGGCAGCCGTGCGCTGGCCACGCAGCTGGGTGACCGCATCAACATCTACCCGGTCAAGGGCTATTCCATCACCGTCAATCTTCTGGATCAACCGAGCCAGCAGGCCGCGCCCACCGTGAGCCTGCTCGATGATGAGACCAAGCTGGTCACCAGCCGCCTGGGACAGGATCGGTTCCGGGTGGCTGGCACCGCGGAGTTCAATGGCGCCAATCGCGATATTCGCGCCGACCGCATCCAGCCGCTGATCAACTGGGTGAACCAGTGCTTTCCGGATGTCAGCACGCGCCAGGTCGTACCCTGGGCCGGCTTGCGTCCCATGACGCCGAGCATGCTGCCGCGCGTGGGCCCGGGCGCCCGGCCGAACGTGTTCTACAACACCGGCCATGGCCACCTGGGCTGGACGCTGTCGGCCGCGACGGCGGACATGCTGGCCGACATGGTGTGCGCCGCAAGCCGTGCGCGCAGCGCCAGCGTGGTGGCCGTGGGCCAGGCGCCGCTGGCGCAGGAGGGCTAGTCTTTTATCAGTGCAGGGTCAATGCACCTGCGCTCTTGCTCTTGCCGGCGCGTGCCGGCGGGTTGCACAGGCCGCAGGTGTAGTGGCGGTTCTCGTACAGCTCGGTGACGAACTGGCCGCTGCACTGCGAGCATTTGGTGCGCGTGAGCATGCCGGCATCGACGAACTTGATCAGGCGCCAGGCGCGCGTGAAGGACAGCAGGGGCTCGATCTCGGCGGCCGCCACCTGCTCGTTGTACAGGCGGTAGGCCTTGGTCAGCAGCTCCACGCTGTCCAGGCTCACGCCCTTGGACAGGTACTCGTAGATGTTCAGGAACAGCGAGCTGTGGATGTTCTCCTGCCAGGTCAGGAACCAGTCGGTGGAAAACGGCAGCTGGCCCTTGGAGGGCGACTTGCCCGCGATCTCCTTGTACAGGCGGATCAGGCGCTCGTACGACAGCGTGGTCTCGGACTCCAGCACCTGCATGCGGGCGCCCATCTCGATCAACATGGCGGCGCGTTCGATTTGCTTGGACTCGTTGAGGACGCTCTTGACGGGTGCGGACATGGCGGGCTTTCGTTGGCTTGGGGGCGGTGCAGGGGGGCTTGGCTCAGAGCACTTCGGAGACACGGCTGGCCATCAGGATGTTGGCGTGCAGCGTGTTCGTGGCCTCGTTGATCGACTTGCGCGGCGTGTTGTGGTTGGTCAGCAAGCTCCACACCAGGTCGTCGTCCACGCGGAAGCCGCACAGCAGCGTGTTGCGCGAGGCCAGCTTGAGCACCTGGGCCGCGGACAGCGATGCCAGAATGTCGGCCGCATCTTCGTTGATGCCCAGACGGAACACGGCTTCGGCCTTGTCCTGGCGGATCAGGGTCTGGGCCAGCATCAGGTAAGTGAGGTTGGCTTCGCGGATTTCGGCGAGAAGTTGTTCGGAGGTCATGGGTCAATCCTTTCCAGTGGTGGATCGCTTGCAACTGGTTGCATGTGTTGCGTGATCCGTTGAAATGGATTGTGAAACCCGGCCAAAAGAAAATGAAGTCGGGGTTCGGCGCTGCGTGCCGTCCGCTTGTCTGACGCCCTTTGTAGGAGTTTGCCTTACATCGCTGTCGGCATGCGGGCGTAAAAAAACGGGCCGCAGCCCGTTGTGTAGTGAGGCAGGTTCGGTGTCAGTCGGCATCGCCCATTTGCGACTGCAGGTAGTTGTGCAGGCCCACCTTGTCCACGAGCTCGATCTGCGTTTCCAGAAAATCGATGTGCTCCTCGGTGTCCTCCAGAATGTCCTGCAGCAGGTCGCGCGAGACATAGTCGCGCACCGACTCGCAGTAGGCGATGCCCTCCTTGATGGTGGTCTGTGCGCCGCGCTCCGCGCGCAGGTCACATTCCAGGATCTCGGGCACATCCTCTCCGATCTGCAATTTCGCCAGGTCTTGTAGATTGGGCAGACCGTCGAGCATGAAGATGCGCTCCATCAGCTTGTCGGCATGCTTCATCTCACCGATCGACTCCTCGTACTCCTTCTTCGCCAGCCTGTCGAAACCCCAGTGCTTGAGCATGCGGTAATGCACGTAGTACTGGTTGATCGCGGTGAGTTCGTTCTTGAGCTGGGCCTGCAGGTGGGCAATGGCTTGTGCGTCGCCTTTCATGGGGGGGGCTCCTGGTTGTCGGGGGAAGAGCCACATTGTGATCCACTTCGCATGGGCCTGGAGACATGCGGGCCGGAATGTGTGCCGGGGAACTTTTATAGATTTGAACAATCAAACCAATGAATTCAATTGATTGGATTGATTGTCGCCAAGCAACTAGACTTCAGTCCGTTATCACTTCCAACCCAACCGAAAGGAAACAACGATGTCCCTGATCAACACGCAAGTTCAACCCTTCAAGACCACCGCCTTCGTCAACCGTGGCGGCAAAGGCGAATTCATCGAAGTCACCGAAGCCAGCCTCAAGGGCAAGTGGTCGGTGCTGATCTTCATGCCCGCGGCCTTCACCTTCAACTGCCCGACCGAGATCGAGGACGCAGCCGAGCATTACGTCGAGTTCCAGAAGGCCGGCGCCGAGGTCTACATCGTCACCACCGACACGCATTTCTCGCACAAGGTCTGGCACGAGACGTCGGATGCCGTGCGCAAGGCCCATTTCCCGCTGGTGGGCGACCCCACGCACCAGCTGACCAACGCCTTTGGCGTGCATATTGCCGAAGAAGGATTGGCGCTGCGCGGCACCTTTGTGGTCAACCCCGACGGCGTGATCAAGACCATGGAAGTGCATTCCAACGAAATCGCCCGTGACGTGGCAGAAACCCTGCGCAAGCTCAAGGCGGCCCAGTTCACTGCAGCGCATCCTGACCAGGTGTGCCCGGCCAAGTGGAAGGAAGGCGCCAAGACGCTGACGCCGTCGCTGGATCTGGTCGGCAAGATCTAAGCCGCCGCCCGCACAGCCGGACAGATGTGGGGCGCATGCGCCCTGCCGTCCGGCTTTTTCACGCCCTGAACTTCTAGAACACATAAAGGAATCCACCATGCTTGACGACAACCTGAAAACCCAACTCGCCACCTATCTGGAGCGCGTGACGCAGCCGTTCGAGATGGTGGCTTCCCTGGACGACGGCGACACCTCGCGCGAGATGCGCGAGCTGCTGACGACGATTCAATCCCTGCGCAGCGACAAGATCACGCTGCGCACCGACGGCCAGGACGCACGCAAGCCCTCGTTCACGCTGCAGCGCATCGGAAGTGATAGCAGCCTGCGCTTTGCTGGCCTGCCTTTGGGCCATGAATTTACCTCGTTGGTGCTGGCTCTGCTGTGGACCGGCGGCCACCCGCCCAAGGTCGAGCAAGACCTGATCGAACAGGTGCAGCAGCTCGACGGCGACTTCAATTTCGAGGTCTACATGAGCCTGTCCTGCCACAACTGCCCCGACGTGGTGCAGGCGCTGTCGCTGATGGCCATCCTGAACCCGAAGATCAAGACCACGGTGATCGAGGGCGGCGCCTTCGAGAAGGAAGTCACCGAGCGCGAGGTCATGGCCGTGCCCATGGTCTATTTGAATGGCGCGGTGTTCGGCGCCGGCCGCATGGAGCTGGCCGAGATCGTCGCCAAGCTCGACACCGGCGCGGCAAAGCGCGAGGCCGCCAAGCTCGACGCCAAGCAGGCGTTCGACGTGCTCATCGTCGGCGGTGGCCCGGCCGGCGCGGCGGCGGCCGTGTACGCGGCGCGCAAGGGCATTCGCACGGGTCTGGCGGCCGAGCGCCTGGGCGGCCAGGTGAACGACACGCTCGATATCGACAACTACATCTCGATCTCGCACACCGAGGGCCCGCAGTTCGCCGCGGCGCTGGAGCGCCATGTGCGCGACTACGAGGTCGATGTGATGAACCTGCAGCGCGCCAAGGCCTTGAGGCCGGCCGCCGCAGTGGGTGGCCTGATCGAGGTCGAGATGGACAACGGCGCGGTGCTGAAAGCCAAAACCGTGATCCTCTCGACCGGCGCACGCTGGCGCAACATGAACGTGCCCGGCGAGGACCAGTACCGGACCAAGGGCGTGGCCTACTGCCCGCATTGCGACGGCCCGCTCTACAAGGGCAAGCGCGTGGCGGTGATCGGCGGCGGCAACTCCGGCGTCGAGGCGGCCATCGACCTGGCCGGCCTGGTCGAGCATGTGACGGTGTTCGAATTCATGCCGCAGATGAAGGCCGACGCCGTGCTGCAGAAAAAGCTGGCGAGCCTGCCCAACGTCGAGGTCATCCTGAACGCCCAGACCACCGAGGTGCTGGGCGACGGAAGCAAGGTCACCGGCCTGGCCTACAAGGACCGCGCGACCGACGAGGCCAAACAGGTCGAGCTGGCCGGCATCTTTGTGCAGATCGGCTTGCTGCCCAACACCGACTGGCTCAAGGGTGCGGTCGAGCTGTCCAAGTTCGGCGAGATCGTCATCGACGCCAAGGGCCAGACCAGCGCGCCGGGGGTGTTCGCCGCTGGCGACTGCACCACGGTGCCCTACAAGCAGATCGTCATTGCCGCCGGGGCAGGGGCGACGGCGGCACTCAGCGCCTTTGATCACCTGATCCGCACCTCGGCCTGAAGCCCTGGCCTGAAGCCATGGAGGGCGCGTTATAGAATGCGCGCTCTTCATGCGCCGCCTCCTGCTCATCCTCTTGCTGGCCTTCATGCCGCTGCAGTCCATCTGGGCCGCGGCGGCTGGCTATTGCAGCCATGAGGAGACTCCCGGCGCCGCGCATTTCGGCCACCATGTGCACCGGCACCATGAGGATGGCGACGGCGCCAAGGCCGGCACCGACCTGGCCAAGGCCGCGCTCGACATGGACTGCCACGCCTGCCATGGCATGAGCGACGCCCTGCACCAGGACGCCGGCGTCACGCCCCTGTGGGCGCAAGACCTGCAGCTGGCGCCGCCCCTGCGCTTTACGCTGCCCACCCCCAGCCCTCAGCGGCCCGAACGCCCCAACTGGCGCCCCGTTGCCTGAACGGCAAGGCGGGGCAGGGCAGCCCTTTCCCTCTTGATCGCTCCAGTGGCCTAGTACGGCAACCTGGAAGTAGAGGAACACAATGAAAGCGATGGATTCGCGCCCAGGGCAAGGCGCAAACCGCAGCGATAGCCGTAGCTATCGCGAGGATTTGCAACGCCGCCATGGGGGCGAAGGCGCGCTTTCATGTTTCGATATTTCCGGGTTGCTGTACTAGGGCCGCAGGTGCATTGCGTCTTGCCGGTATTGACCTTTGCCATGGGAGCAATATCGGATGCCATCGAATCCCCCGAGGAATCACCCCCGACCGCGGCCACGCATGTGGCTCGCGGCCAGTGCCCTGGCGCTGGCGGCCAACACCGCCGCAGCCCAGTCCGGCACGCCATTGCAGGCCCTGTTTGAGCAGGCCTGGCAGCAGCAGCCAGAAGCGCGGGCGCTGCCGCTGCGCCGCCAGGCCGCCCAGGCCCAGCGCAGCAGCGCCGACGCCTGGACGCCCGAGCCAGCCGCCCTGGAGCTCGAGAGCAAGACCGACCGCGTCGGCAGCCGCCAGGGCGAGCGCGAATACACCGTGGGCCTGGCCCTGCCGCTGTGGCTGCCCGGCGAGCGCGCGCGCCGCGCGGCGCTGGGTGATGCCGAGTTGCAGGCCGTGCACAGCGCCGCCCAGGCGGCGCAACTGCAGCTGGCCGGACGCGTGCGCGATGCCTGGTGGCAATGGCAGCGCGCCTGCGGCGAGCTGACGCTGGCGCAGGATCAGGAGGGCAGCGCCAAGACCCTGGAGGCCGACGTGGCGCGGCGCCTGGCCGCGGGCGACATGGCGCGCTCCGACCACTACCAGGCCCAGGCCGGCGTGGCCCAGGCCCAGGCCGCCGTGGCCCAGGCCCGGGGCGGCTGCACCGCGGCGCGCACGGCTCTGACCGCCCTGGGTGGCGGGCCGCAGCTGCCGGTGGCCGGCGACAGCCTGGGCATGGAGAGCGCGCCGGCCCTGGGCCAGGCCCCGGGCGTGCCGCCCGAGCACCCGACCCTGGCCGAGGGCGAGCGCCAGGCCGCCCTGGCCCGGCGCCAGGCCGAGCTGATTGCCGTACAGAAGCGCGCCAACCCGGAGCTGACGCTGTCGGCCGCCAGCGCGCGCGGCCAGGCGGGCGAGAGCTACCAGCAGTCCGTGACCCTGGGCGTGCGCCTGCCGCTGGGCGCCGGCGTGCGCGCCCAGGCGCGCGAGGCTGCGGCCCTGGCCCAGGCGTTGGAGGCCGACACGCGCGTGCAGCGCGAGCGCGAGCGCCTGGCCGCCGACATCCAGTCCGCCCAGGCCCAGGCCGGCGCCGCCGCCGCCCAGGAGCAGGCCATGGCGCGCAACGCCGAGCTGGCCCGCGCCACGCGCGGCTTCGTCGCCAAGGCCTTTTCTTTGGGTGAGGCCGACTGGCCCACGCGCCTACGCGTGGAGCAGGACGCCCAGCTGGCCGAACGCCAGTGGCAGCGCGCCCGCGTGGACGCCGCCGCCGCCACCTCCACCCTGCGCCAGGCGCTGGGCCTGCTGCCTGAGTAATCTTTAAGCAAAAAAGGCCTGCAGCGCCCTTCCATAAAGCGCAAACAGCTATTAAATATATAGCTTACAGGCCATTGTTCCGGGACCGATATGTACCACCGACGTTTTCTTTCCCCCGCCCTGGCGGCCTTGCTGGGGCTGTCTGCCCTGGCCGTCCAGGCCCATGAGGGTCATGACGATGCGCCCGCCGCCGTGCAGACCAGCGCCGCGCCGCGCTTTGCCGCTGTGTCCGAGCAGTTCGAGCTGGTCGGCGTGATCGAGGGCCACAGACTGTCCCTGTACCTGGACCATGCGGCCGACAACAGCCCCGTGCCGGATGCCACGCTGGAGCTGGAGCTGGGCGGCAAGCCCCTGGCCGTGACCCGGGTGGGCGAGGGCCTGTACCAGGCTGAGCTCAGCCAACCCCTGGCGGACGGCGAGACTCCGGTGACCGCCACCGTCGTCGCCGGCGCCGACAGCGACCTGCTGGCCGCCGACATCGACTGGCACGCCCCGGCTACGGCCGTGCCGCCATCGGCCTGGGCGGGCAAGAGCCGCCTGGCCCTGGCCGGCGGTGCCGTCCTGCTGGCCCTGGCCGCTCTGTGGGCCTGGAGCCGCCGCACGCAACGCACGGGAGGTGCAGCATGAGCCGCCAAACCAAATACCTGAACGCCCTGGCCCTGGCCTGCGCCCTGTCCCTGCCACTGTTCGTCCAGGCCCACGAGGGCCATGACGACGCGCCCCCGGCCCTCAGCGGCGACAGCCCGCGGCGCCAGAGCGACGGCAGCGTCTTCATCCCCAAGTCGGCCCAGCGGCAGCTGGGCCTGCGCACCCTGGCCGTGGCGGCGGGCGAGCATGCGCGCGCGTTCGAGCTGGCGGGCACCGTGGTCATGGACCCGAACGCCGGCGGCAAGGTGCAGGCGGCCCTGGCCGGCCGCCTGGAGGCCGGCCCGCAGGGCCTGCCGCTGCCGGGCCAGAGCGTGAAGAAGGGCCAGGTGCTGGCCTATGTGGTGCCCACGGCGGGTGCGCTGGAGCGCTCCGGCCAGCTGGCCCAGCAGGCCGAGCTGCGCGCGGCTAAAGAGTTGGCCCAGCGCCGCCTGGCGCGCCTGCGCGAGCTGGCCGACACTGTGGCGCGCAAGGACATCGAGGCCGCCGAGAGCGAGCTGCAAAGCCTGACCGCGCGCCTGGCCGCCGTGGGCGCCGGCCTGCAGCAGCGCGACGCGCTGGTGGCGCCGGTGTCGGGCGTCATCGCCTCCAGCAACGCCGTCGCCGGCCAGGTGCTGGACGCGCGCGAGCAGGTGTTCGAGGTCGTCGATCCGGCGCGCCTGCGCATCGAGGCCCTGGCCTACGACCCGGCCCAGGCGCAGGACGTGGCCGGCGCCAGCCTGGCCCTGCCGGGCGGGCAGAGCGTGCCGCTGCGCTTTCTGGGCGCGGCCCGCAGCCTGCGCGAGCAGGCCCTGCCGCTGTCCTTTGCCGGCGACGCCCAGGCCCTCTCGCAACTGGCCCTGGGCCAGAGCGTGCGCCTGGTGGTGCAGACGCGCTCGCGCGTGGCCGGGCTGCAGGTGCCGCTGGCGGCGCTGCAGAAGAACCCGTCCAACCAGGCCATCGTCTGGGTCAAGACCGGGCCCGAGCAGTACGCGCCGCGCGTGGTGCGCATCCAGCCGCTGGACGGCGTGCATGTGGCCGTCACCGACGGCCTGCAGCCCGGCGAGCGCGTGGCCACGCAGGGTGCCTCCCTGCTGAACCAGATTCGCTAAGGAGCCGCAATGTTCAAGTGGCTTCTTGAAAAAAGTCTGGCGCACCGCCTGCTGGTGCTGGTCACCGCGGCCGTGCTCATGGCCTATGGCGCGTACACGCTGTCGCGCATGCCGGTGGACGTGTTCCCCGACCTGAACAAGCCGACGGTCACGGTCATGACCGAGGCCGGCGGCATGGCCGCCGAGGAGGTTGAGCAGCTCATCACCTTCCCGCTGGAGACCAGCATGAACGGCCTGCCCGGCGTGGAGAGCGTGCGCTCCACCTCCAGTGCCGGCCTGTCCTTCATCTACGTCACCTTTGACTGGAGCGTGGACATCTTTCGCGCGCGCCAGATGGTGTCCGAGCGCCTGTCCTCCATGGACGAGGGCCTGCCCGCCGGGGTGGAGCCGAGCATGGGGCCGGTCAGCTCCGTCATGGGCGAGATCATGATGGTGGCCATTCCCATCGCCACCGAGCGCACCACGCCGATGGCGGTACGCGAGTACGCCGACTGGGTGCTGCGCCCGCGCCTGCTGGCCATACCCGGCGTGGCCCAGGTGATACCGATTGGCGGCGAGGTGCGCCAGTTCCAGGTGCAGCCGGATACGGCGCGCATGGCGCAGCTGGGCATCACGCCCGAGCAGCTCTCTGGCGCGCTCAAGGGCTTCTCCAGCAACACCTCGGGCGGGTTTCTGGAGCAGGGTGGGCGCGAGTACCTGATCCGCCACCTGGGCCGCACCTCGCGCCTGGAAGACCTGCAGAACCTGGCCCTGGCCGCCCCCAACGGCCAGAGCGTGCTGCTGCGCCAGGTGGCCAGCGTGAGCTTTGCCCCGGCCATCAAGCGCGGCGATGCCGGCTTCGAGGGGCAGCCGGCGGTGATCCTGGGCATTCAAAAGCAGCCCACGGCAGACACCATGGCCCTGACCCAGCGCATAGAGCAGGCCCTGGACGAGCTGGCGCAGACCCTGCCCGCCGGCATGGACAAGCCGCGCGTCACCTTCCGCCAGGCCAGCTTCATCGAGGCCTCGGTCACCACCCTGCAGGGCAAGCTGATAGGCGCATCGGTGTTCGTGGCGGTGATCCTGTTCGTGTTTCTGGGCACGCTGCGGCCCACGGTGATTGCGCTCACCGCCATTCCCGTGTCCATCTTTCTGACGGCGCTGGTGTTCAAGTACTTCGGCCTGTCCATCAACACCATGACGCTGGGCGGCCTGGCGATTGCCATCGGCGGCCTGGTGGACGATGCCGTGGTGGACGTAGAAAACGTGCTGCGCCGCCTGAAGATGGACCGGCACAAGCAGGGCAGCGCGCGCCTGCACCCGCTGGAGATCGTCAAGCTCGCCTCGCTGGAGGTGCGCTCCGGCATCGTCTACGCCACGGCCATTATCGTGCTGGTGTTTCTGCCGCTGTTCGCGCTGCCGGGCATCGAAGGCCGGCTGTTCGTGCCGCTGGGCGTGGCCTTCATCGTCTCTACGCTGGCGTCGCTGCTGGTGTCGGTGACCGTGACGCCGGTGCTGGCCTTCTACCTGCTGCCGCGCATGAAGAACCTGGAGCATGGCGACACGCGCCTGCTGGCCTGGCTCAAGGCACGCTACCGCGTGGGCCTCGCGCGCGTGTTGCAACATCCGCGCCAGGCCGTGGCGGCGGGCGGCGTGGCGGTGCTGCTGGCGGCGCTGGCTGTGCCGCTGTTTCCCACCACCTTTCTGCCGCCCTTCAACGAGGGCACGCTGCTCGTCGGCATGCGCCTGAACCCGGGCGTGACCCTGGCCGAGTCCACCCTGCTGGCCAGCCAGGCCGAGCGCCTGGTGCGCCAGGTGCCCGAGGTCACCCATGTGGGCCGGCGCAGCGGCCGTGCCGAGCTCGATGAGCATGCCGAGGGCGTGCATGTGAGCGAGCTGGACGTGGGCCTCAAGCCCGCGTCCGAGATGCGCCGCAGCATGGCCGAGGTGCAGGCCGACATCCGCGCGCGCCTGGCGCCGCTGCCGGCGGCTGTTTCCATGGGCCAGCCGATCTCGCACCGCATCGACCACATGCTCTCGGGCGTGCGCTCGCAGATCGCCATCAAGCTGTTTGGCGAGGATCTGGACACGCTGCGCGGCCAGGCCGAGAACCTGCGCGCGCGCCTGTCCAAGGTGGAGGGCCTGGCCGACCTGGAGGTCGAAAAGCAGGTGCTGGCGCCGCAGATCACCGTGCGCGTGGATTACGCCGCTGCCGCGCAGTACGGCGTGAGCGCCGCCCAGGTGCTGGCCACGCTGCAGGGCCTGGTGGAGGGCGAGAAGCTGGCGCAGATCGTCGAGGGCGGGCGCCGCTTTGCGCTGGTGCTGCGCCTGCCCGACAGCGCGCGCGGCGCCCTGGGCCTGTCGCAGCTGCTTATCGACACACCCAAGGGCCGCGTGCCCCTGTCGCGCCTGGCCAGCATCGAGGAGGGCGACGGCCCGAACCAGATCAGCCGCGACGACGGTCGCCGGCGCATCGTGCTCTCGGCCAACGCCCAGGGCCGGGCGCTGTCCGACGTGGTGGCCGACATCCGCAAGGTGGTGGCCGAACAGCGCCTGCCGGAGGGCTACTTTGTCACCCTGGGCGGCCAGTTCCAGGCGCAGGAGGAGGCCAGCCGCCTGGTCGGCATGCTCTCCGTCGTGTCGCTGGCGCTGATGTTCGTGGTGCTGTACACGCGCTACCAGTCGGCGCGGCTCTCCATGCTCATCATGGTCAACATTCCGCTGGCCCTGGTGGGCGCCGTGCTGGGGCTGTGGCTGTCGGGCCAGCCGTTGTCGGTGGCGGCGCTGATCGGCTTCATCACGCTGGCCGGCATCTCGGTGCGCAACGGCATCCTGAAAGTGAGCCACTACCTGAACCTGATGCGCGCCGAGGGCGAGAACTTTGACCACGCCATGATCGTGCGTGGCTCGCTCGAGCGCCTCTCCCCGGTGCTGATGACGGCCCTGGTCACGGCCTTCGCGCTGGCGCCGCTGTTGTTCGAGGCCGAGCGGCCCGGCACCGAGGTTCTGCACCCGGTGGCCGTGGTCATCTTCTCGGGCCTGGTCAGCTCCACGCTGCTCGATACCTTCCTTACCCCCGCGCTGTTCTGGCTCTTTGGCCGGCGCGACGCAGAGCGCCTGCTCAGCCACGACAGCACCGAGGCCTTCTGATGCCTTCCCCGTTACCTGATGAAAGGAAAAATCCCATGAACCGCAGCACTACCCGCGCCGCCCTGGCGGCCCTGGCACTTGCCCTGGCCACGGCCACGGCCCTGCCGGCCCACGCCCATGGCGACGGCCATTCCCACACACCGCACCACGGCGGCGTGGTCACCGAGGTGGGCGACATGGACTACGAACTCGTGGCCCAGCCCGAGCGCATCACCCTGCACCTGCGCGACCACGGCAAGCCCGCCAAGACCGAGGGCGCCAGCGCCAGGCTCACCCTTTTGAGCGGCAGCGACAAAACCGAGGCCACGCTGACCCCGGCCGCCGCCGGCACGCTGGAAGCCAAGGGCCAGTTCAAGGTCGCCCCGGGCACCAAGGTGGTGGCGCTGGTGACGCTGCCGGGGAAGAAGGCGGCGAATGTGCGTTTTGCGGTGAAGTGAGGCTGCGGGGCATAGCCCCATGCGCCTGCTGATGCGGCGCTGCGTGCGCCCCGCATCGTTGGGGATGGATGGGGGCGGGGTTTGTTGTTTTTGAGAAAAATAAGGCGCTAGCGCTTATGGAATAAGCGCGGGCAGCTATCGAATCAGGGGTGTTATCTCTTGCCTCTCTGGCATTGGCCTTGCGAAAGCGGATGACGCGAATGCCACCAGCCCTGGGGGTGAAGCACAGCACATGCAACCGCTTGTCCAAGAACCCCACGGCCACAAAGCGCGTTTCGGTG
This sequence comes from Diaphorobacter limosus, assembly GCF_033100095.1. NCBI lineage: Bacteria > Pseudomonadati > Pseudomonadota > Betaproteobacteria > Burkholderiales > Comamonadaceae > Diaphorobacter > Diaphorobacter limosus. The sequence goes on from NZ_CP136921.1 coordinate 175,857, forward strand.
TGGAGTTGGCGACAAATCAGGCCGTAGCCTTTACCAAAATATCGCGCTCCTGTTCTACCTGGCGCAGCTTGCGGTTGCGCCTAGCCGAGACTAAAAAACTATCGGTTTTCAGTAGTGTCCGGTTAAAAATCAAACAAAATCAATTGCTTAGCGTCGTTGCCCTGTTCGATCTGTAGTTCATTGGGCTGCAAGGCGCATGAAATCTGGGTTTTCTCGAAAACCGAGACCGACAAAATCTGTAGACATGTGTAGAGCGAGGCATCGAGGTGAAGCTCCTTCTTGACGATGGCGATCAGCACGTAGGTGGCCACGGCGCACCAGATTTGCGTCTTGACCGCGTTCTCGCTGGTGCCCAGAAACTTCTTGATGCGCAGGTGCTGCTTGATCCACTTGAAGAACAGCTCCACCTGCCAGCGGTTCTTGTACAGCGCCGCGATGCTCAAGGGTGGCAGCGCTGTGTTGTTGGTCAGGAAGACCAAGGTCTTGCCCGTTTCGGGATCCTTGAAGCGCACACGGCGCAAGTGCTCGGGATAGTGGCGCGCGGCGTAAAAGCCATTGAAAGCAATGCTCTGGTCGCAGATCACGCCGCTGCTGCGCTCGGTGGGTGCCGAGTACACACGCCGGGCACTCATGTTGCGCTTGGCGCGCGTGACGAAGAAAGCGCCCGCCTGATGCAGGCCATACAGCCGCTGGAAGTCCAGGTAACCACGATCCATGACGTAGAACGCTCCGGCCTCGATCGGCAGGATGTCGAGCACGTTCACGTCGTGCATCTTGCCCTCGGAGATGTGGATGAACGCCGGAATGGCGCCGCGCAAATCGAGCAGTGTGTGCATCTTCACGGCTGCCTTGGTGGAGCGAAAAGGCGCCCATTCGAACAGCGACAGGCACAGGTCGATGGTCGTGGCGTCCAGGGCGTAGACGGTGGCGTCCAGATCGATGTCCAGCCGTTCCTTGGCGTACAGCGCCCTGGCACGCGAGATCAGGCGCATCGCCAGCGCGTGATAGATGCGCCAGTCGCGCTGGTTCAAGGCATCCGACAGTGTCGAGCGCGCCGGCACGTGCTTGGGCCCCATGTGAAACAGCTTGCCGCGATTTGCAGTCAGGCAGACCTCGATATCGCGCAGCGACTGCCAGGTCAACTGCGCAAAGGCCATGACGCGAAACAGATCGGCGCAGCCCAAGGTGCGCACACCGGCATCGCCACGATGGCGCTCGATGATCCGGCCGAAGGTCTTCCATGGCACGAACTCCATCACCTGCGCAAACAGTGTCTTGCCCACGTTCATGCGTCACCTCAGGTCGTTCAAACCCGAAAGCATCGCAAATGAGCCATTGCAAATTCAAATCGTGGACACCCATGAAGCTCTCGAAACCCGCGTCAGTGCTGGCTTTGCGGCTGGCGCTAGTCAAATAAACCGGACACTACTGATCGGTTTTATTTGTCCCGTCAAGCACCAAACACTGCACTAGTGTAGCGTTCGATTCTTGATTGAACTTAAAAAGTCGGCTGGTATCCCATGCTCAACTGGAGCTTGAAAGGGAGCCAATCCATGCGAGTTGCGCCAAAGATCGAATTGACGGATGAAGAGCGTGCGGCGTTGACGAAGCTTTGGCGCTCGGGCCTGACGAGCGTACGTCTGGCGCAGCGCGCACGCATCATCTTGCTGGCAGACCAGGGCCTGAACAACAAGGATATTGCCGCGCAACTGGGCATCGGTCGCATGCAGCCGGCGCGCTGGCGCGAGCGCTACCTGCAAGGCGGCATCAAGGCTATCGAGCGCGACTTGCCACGCGGCGCGCCGCCGGTAAAGGTGGACGTGGCCCAGCTGGTGCAGTTGACAACCCAGAGCAGCCCCGAAGCGATCACGCACTGGAGCACACGCAAGATGGGCACGCTGCTGGGCGTCAGCGCCAGCACCGTGATGCGCCATTGGCATGCGCACGGGCTCAAGCCGCATCTGGTGCACAGCTTCAAGGTCTCGCGTGACCCCCAGTTTGCCCAGAAGCTCGAAGACATCGTGGGCTTGTACATGTCCCCGCCTGAGCATGCCCTGGTGCTGTGCTGCGACGAGAAGAGCCAGGTGCAGGCGCTCCATCGCACGCAGCCGGGACTGCCCCTGAAGAAGGGGCGTGCGCAGACGATGACGCACGACTACAAGCGCCACGGCACGACCACATTGTTTGCGGCGCTCAACGTGCTCGATGGCCAAGTCATCAGCCAATGCCAGCAGCGCCACACCCATGTGCAGTGGTTGAAGTTCCTCAAGCAGATCGACCGCGAGACACCCAAGGACAAAACGCTGCACCTGATCGCCGACAACTACGCCACGCACAAGCACCCGGTGGTGCAGGACTGGCTGGCCAAGCACCCGCGCTTTCACATGCACTTCACGCCGACCTCGGCGTCGTGGCTGAACATGGTCGAGCGTTTCTTTCGTGACCTGACCACAGAACGGCTGCGCCGCGGCGTATTCACCAGCGTGCCGCAGCTGGTGGCCGCCATTGATGAATACGTGGCACATCACAATACCAACCCCAAACCGTTCATCTGGACCAAGAGCGCCCGCGACATCCTGCAGAAGGTCATTCGGGCCAATAGCCGATTAAGCTCCAAACAGAATGGAACACTACACTAGCTCAGGCTCTAGAAAGGAAATCCTGGACGTCGGTGCCGCGACCAGAACGGCGCCGCTAACTATCCGATCTATTCGAGAATGGCTGTGCGCTGGTCTCGCACAGCGAGGCCTCCCTGAGACACAACCGCTTGCCAACGGGCAAGATCGGCCTGCACGCGGTCACCCAGCATTTGTGGTGTCCCTGCTTCGACACGGGCGCCGTGCCGCTCAAACAGTTGCACAACGGCGGGATCGGCCAAGACCTGGTTCAGCGCCGAATTGAGCGCTTGCACGCGCTCTGGAGGCGTGCGCGCCGGGGCAAACAGGCCGTACCACTGCGTTACGTCCACACCTGCCACGCCAGCCTCGGCCAGAGTGGGCACGTCGGGTAGACCCGGTAGCCGCTGTGGTCCGGCGACGGCCAAGGCCCTCAGACGCGCGCTCTGCACGAAGGGGTATGCCGTGAACAGGCTTGGGAACATCAACTGCGTGCGGCCGCTGGCGGTGTCGGCGATTGCCGGCGCCGCGCCCTCGTAGGTCCTGCCAGTGATCGCCGTTCCGCTGGCTAGCTGGAACAAGGCTGCGACGAAGTGCGGTGGTGTGCCATCGCCGGCCGACGCATACTCGTAACGACCTGGCTGCGTACGCAATGCGTTAACCAGCGCCTGAACATCATTGGCCGGAACGTCAGGATGGACCACCATCAACGTGGGCGATGAACCAACGAGTCCCACCGGTGCAAAGTCGGCTACCGGGTCGTAGCCCAGCTTTTGACGTGCCGGGTTCATGGCGTGCGTACCAACATAGCCGAACATCAAGGTCTGGCCATCGGGCGCTGCTCCCGCGACATACTCGCTCGCTACCGCGCCATTGGCACCAGCGCGGTTGTCGACCAGCACTTCCTGTCCTAGCAAGGGGGCAAGCTTGCCCGCGATGATGCGCGCCATGGTGTCATTACCACCGCCCGCGCTGGTCGGCACGATCAGCGTGATCGATTTGCGAACGGCGAGCTTGGCGACCTCTTCAGGCCGAGAGAAAACGTAGTCGGGGAGATACAGTTCGCCCTGCATGATCTTGCGCGCTGTTCGCACCAAGGCCGCGCGCTGCACACAGACTTCCGCGCCGTCATGGCTTAGTTCCACTTCAATGTCGATTTGTCCGGCCGCATGCAGAACTGTCAGTTGGTGACACCCGGCGGTACGGGCGACGCCGCTGGCCACAGTCCCTGGCAAGGCGAACGCACTGGCTACGCCGATCGCACCGGTCACGGCATGCGATGCATGGCAGCGGCGCGGGGTGAAGTAGCGCGAGGTGATGCTGCTGTCGGAATCGCCGGTACTGACCAGAACCGGCTTGGGGATCACGCTATTGGAGACGTCTCCCAACCCCATGCGCAAGCCGGCCTCCAGGCGCAACGATTCGATGCGCTCCAGGAGCGCCGTGTCGGCATCCAGCGCCACAGGCTTTTCACGCCCGCTGACCCCCAGGTCGGTTGCGCGCACGATCATCAGCGGCATGGCTGCATCGATGCAGCTGACCTCCACACCCTGCATGCGGTCAATGCGCTTGCCAGTCGGGAATACCTTGCCAGTGACCGCGCCCCAGGCGTCCAGAAAGTCGAGCAGGATCGGGGCACCCGTGCCTGCCACGCCGTCGATCCGGGCATCGCCCTCGTAGCTGACCCGGCCCGCTGGCGTGCGCACGGTCACATCGATGCGTGCACCAGTGTTGACGTTGTGGACGCGAACCTTTGTGGTGCCGTCTTGCGCCGGGATGAGGCCTTGCTCGATGGCGAAGGGGGCAACACCCGACAACATGTTGCCGCAGTTCGGACGCGTGTCTACCGAACGATGGCCCACCCCCACCTGCGCAAAAAGATAGTCGAGATCGCAGCCAGGCTCCTTGGAGCGCGACACGATGGCGACTTTGCTGTTGAGGGTGCTTCCCCCGCCCACGCCGTCGAGCTGCAATGGGTCGGATGCGCCGATGGCGCCGATCAAAGCCTGGTCACGTGCTTCGTCGCCCTCGGGCAACCATTCACGAAGGAAGAAAGGGCCGCGCGAAGTGCCGGCGCGCATCAGAACGCATGGGATGATTTTGCTCATGCGGCATTGTCGAAACTGGAACTAATGTTGTGAATTGCATATTTCCTCGTGATTGATGTTGATGATGCATCAATCATGGATCCTGGGCTGCCTGCGACATCATGGCATGTGGCCCTTGCCCGGCCGAAAGCTCAATGCCAACAGATGCTGTCGTAATGGCACTCGACTGCTTCGACCAAAAAAAAGGGACGCCATAGCGAACCATGGCATCCCTTGAGAACCGTCGGGCGAGTTAGAAATTGTGGCGCATCCCCACACTGAAACCTGTCGCCTTCTGCTTGTTGGCAGCGCCCTGGAAGTCGCCTTGCCAGCGTGTATGGTCCATCTCCAGATAAGCGACACTCCGTTTGGACAATTTGTACTCGGCAAACGCGACGGTGCGCCCATATCCATCATCGACACGCGCGCTTCTCTCGCGTGCCACGCGGTAATGTGCAAGCGTCAGGTCGACATGCGCACCGGCGGGAACAGTGGTTCCCAGGCCCAGCGTGCGAAGTTTGGCTCGGGCGGTAGCGCTGGTTTCGGCTTTGCTACGCGCGAAGATTCCGGCGATGCGGATGCCCCCCTCGAGTTGGTAGGCCGCGCCTACCACGTAGCCGCGTAGGCCCAGCGTGTCATCGTTGTTGCGAAAACTCTGGTGCGCCGCGGACAGTTGTAGCTTGCCTAGCTTGTAGCCCAACCCCACGCCGGTGGAGTTGGCTGCGTTGCTGTTCGTCGCTACCTCCCCCAGGCTGTGCATCAGCCGCACGCTGACGCCAGAGAACTCGCCTTTGTACTTGATGCTGTTGTTCAACCGATACGAGCCAGTGTTTGAGCCGCTGGCGCCGAAGCCCACGCCCAACTGGTGCTGGCTCAGCGCCGCCGTGTTGATGCTGGGGTTGAAGCTGGGCAGCCGCATGCCCAGCGGGTCGATGGGCGACACCGCATCGGCCAGCAGCGTGGTCTGACGGCCTAGGCTGACTAGACCCCAGGGGCTGCCCAGACCGACCCAGGACTGGCGGTCGAAGTACATGGTGGAACTGGCGGGCGCGCCGGTCTTGGCGTTGATGCCCGATTCGAGCTGCGCCTGGGCGCTGAGCCCGCCGCCCAGATCCTCCTGGATGCGCAGGCCCCAGCGGCTGGTGTTGTTGAGACCGCTGGACATGACGGTGGCCGACGTGTCGCTGGGTGCGAACCCGTTGAGGCCGTTGGCCTGGCGCACCGAGAGGTCGACGATGCCGTACAGGCGTACGCTGCTCTGCGCCAGCGCGCCGTCGGCGACGAGCGCGCACAGGGTGGCCAGCGCTGCTGGCAAGAAAAATTGACTGCGCATGGGTGCTGCTTGAATCAGGGTGGGCATGTTCAGTCGGCCTTTAGGCCGGTGGCCTGGACGATCTTCTTCCACTTGACCTGCTCGGCCGCGATGAACGTGCGCATCTGCGACAGGGTCATGGTCTCGACTTCGGCGCCTTGCTCCTCCAGCCTTTTTTCGATGGCCTTGTCGGCCAGGATTTTGTTCAACACCGCGTTCAGCTGCTCCAGCACCGGGGCTGGCGTCTTGGCCGGCGCGAACATCGCGTACCACTGCGAGACATCCACGCCGTTGATGCCCTGCTCGGCCAGCGTGGGCACGTCGGGCAGCAACTCGGAGCGCTTGGCTCCAGCCACGCCCATCGCCTTGAGCTTGCCGCTCTTCACGAAGTTCATGGCCGTGAACAAACTGGGAAACATCAGCTGCGTCTGCCCGGCAACGGTGTCGTTGATCGCCGGCGCCGAGCCCTTGTAGGGCACGTGCAGCATGTCGATGCCAGTGGACAGCTTGAACATCTCGGCGGCGAAATGCGGCGCCGTACCGTTGCCAGCCGAGGCATACGTCGCAATCTCCTTGTCGTTCTTGAACTGCGCCACCAGTTCCTTAGCGTTGTTGGCCTTGACCTTGGTGCTGGCCACCATCAGCGTGGCCGAACTGCCCACCATGCCGACGGGCTCGAAGTCCAAGACGGGGTCGTAGCGCAGCTTCTGCAGTGCGGGGTTCATCGCGTGGGTGGCGATGTAGCCGAGCATCAGCGTGTACCCGTCGGGTGCGGCACGTTTGACGTATTCGCTGGCAATGGCACCGTTGGCGCCGGCCTTGTTCTCCACGATCACGGTCTGTTTGAGCGCCACTGCCATGGCCTGCCCAATGATGCGCGCCATGGCGTCGTTGGCGCCGCCGGCCGACGTGGGCACGACGATGGTGATGCTCTTCTCGGGCCAGGCGGCGGCGGCGCTGCCGCAGGTGAATGCCGCTGCGAAGGCGATGGCGCCGATGAGCTGCTGTTGCTTGAACTTCATTTGTCTACTCCGGTAGATGGCTAAGGTTGTCATTCAGAACAGGTCGAATGGTCGGCTGCGCGGCGGTTTTTGTGAATTGCATCTTTGCGAGGGATTGATGCACACTGTCGATCACCGGAGACATACAAAAGCACCATGGCCATCAACTTCAATCTCAATGATCTGCAAGCATTTCGCACCGTGGCCGAGCTTTCGAGCTTTCGCAAGGCGGCGGACGCGTTGCACGTGTCGCAGCCTGCCTTCAGCCGGCGCATCGAGAAGCTGGAAGAAGCGTTGGGCGTGAAGCTGCTGGAGCGCACCACGCGCAAGGTGAGCCTCACCGCTGTGGGTCGTGACTTCGACCGCAAGGTGCAGCAACTGCTGGACGACCTGGATAACACGTTGCTGGGCATCCGCGGCGTGGCCGGCACGCGCATGGGCGAGGTGACGATTGCGTGCGTGCCATCGACCGTCTACTACTACCTGTCGCAGGTGGTCTCGCGCTACCACGAGCGCTACCCGAAAATCCGGGTCAAGGTGTTCGATGCGGGCGCCAACGATGTGTTGGCGGCTGTGGCGTGCGGCGAGGCAGATTTTGGGCTCAATTTCATTGGCAGCCAGGAGCCCGACATCGAGTTCAAGCCGTTGCTGGAAGAGCGCTTCGTGGCCGCCTGCCGGCGCGACCATGCGCTGGCGAAGAAGCGCAAGGTGAGCTGGGCCGAGCTGGGCCAGTACGATTTCATCTCGGTCAGCAAGACATCAGGGAATCGGCTGCTGCTGGACCAGGCCCTGGCCGGTCTGCCGGGGCGACCGCAGGCCATCTACGAGGCGCAGCATGTGACGACCATGCTGGGGCTGGTGGAGGCGGGGCTGGGCGTGGCGGCCGTGCCGTCGCTGGCCATGCCGGCAGCCGACCACCCGCTGCTGGTCAGCGTGCCGCTGGTGGATCCGGTCGTCACGCGTAAGGTGGGGCTGATCCGGCGCAAGGGCCGGTCGCTGTCGCCGGCGGCGCAGCAGCTCTACGATTTCTTTGCGGAGATGAAGGGCAAGCGCGCCACTGCGGCGAAACGCGCGCCCGCCTGAGGCGGCGCCTCAGAGGCGCGCGGCCAGCACCTGATCCACCATCACGCCCGCCTGGCCCAGATGGTTCGCCGGCTCGCACATTGCATTCAGTTGCGCGCGCGTCACGTGCTTGCTGATCTCCGGGTGCACGGCCAGGATCTCGATCAGCGGCCGGTTTTTGGCAATGGCTTCGCGGCACAGGTCATACACCAGGTCGTGTGCATATTCGCGGCCGATGTACGGGCCCAGGCCCATCATCACGGCCTCGGACATCACCAGGCCGTTGGTCATGTCAATGTTGGAGCGCATGCGGCCGACATCCACCTCCAGCCCCTTGAGCACGAACTTGGTCTGCTTCAGCGCGCCGGACATCAGGCAGAAGATCTCGGGCAGCGACACCCATTCAATCTCCCACGGGCCGGTGGAGCGTTCGTGGTCGGCCACCATGGCATCCATCAGCGCGGCGGCATGCTGGCGCGCCACCGAGATGTTGGCGTGGATGTACAGGCACGAGATGGGGTTGCGCTTTTGCGGCATGGTGGACGACGAGCCGCGGCCCGGCGCATAGGGCTCGAACACCTCGGCCACCTCGGTCTGCATCATCAGCTTGACGTCCATCGCGATCTTGCCGAGCGAGCCGCCCACCAGACCGAGGAAGGCGCCGACTTCTGCGATCGTGTCGCGCACCGTGTGCCAGGAGATCAACGGCTGCGCCAGGCCCAGCTCTTTCATGAGCCCAGCCTGCGTTTCCATCGCGCCCTTCTCCAGCGATGACAGCGTGCCCGATGCACCGCCGAACTCGCCCATCAGCACGCGCGGCTTCAACTGCTGCAGCCGCTCGCGGTGACGATCGATGCCGGCCAGGATGCTGGCCATCTTGTAGCCGAAGGTGATGGGCGTGGCCTGCTGCAGGTTGGATCGGCCGATGACCGGCGTGTCGCGGTACTTCTTGGCCAGCGCCGCCAGTGCGTCGCCGATCTCGTCGAGGTCTTGCTCGACCAGCGCCAGGCCTTCGCGCATCTGCAGCACGGCGGCCGTGTCGGTGATGTCTTGTGTGGTCGCGCCCCAGTGGCAGTACTCGCCCAGTTTGTCGCGGCAGTTGGCGTTGATCTGATTGACCACCGCGATGATGGGGTAGCCGATCTGCTCGGTCTTGGCCTTGAGCTGCACCCAGTCGATCTGAGACAGCTCGCAGTTCTTGACAATTTCGTCGGCCGCCTCCTGCGGAATGATGCCGAGCTGGCCCTGCACCTTGGCGAGCGCGCGCTCGATGTCCAGGTACTTGGCGGTGCGGTTCTCATCGGACCAGACGTCGCGCATGCGCGCGTCGCTGAACATGTCGCCGAAGATGCGCGAGTCGATGATGGTGGCTGCCATGGTGTGGGTCTTTTTCTGCTGGTGGATGAAGGGGTCAGTCGCGGGCCAGAGCCAGCGTGCGTTGGGCTTGCAGGACGACGGGCCGGTCGACCATGCGACCGTCGAGCCGGGCGGCACCGGGGGATGCGGCGTCGGCCAGCAGCACACGGCGCGCCCAGTCGAGCGCTTGCGCGGAGGGGCGCAACGCGGCGTGGATGGGTGGCACCTGGCTGGGGTGGATGCACAGCTTGGCCCCGAAGCCCAGCCGGCGCGACTGCGCCAGGTCGGCCAGCAGACGCACGCTGTCGTCCAGCTGCGGGGTGACGCCGGCCACGGGCGCCGGCAGACCGGCCACGCGCGAGGCGATGGCGATGCGCCCGGCGGCATGGGCCAGGCCGCTCGCGTCGTCGGCGATGTCGATGTCCAGATCGAGCGCGAAATCCAACGTGCCGAACAGCAAGCGTGTGACGCCGCACGCGGCGGCCACTTCGTCAGCCCGGGCCACGCCGCGTGCGCTCTCGATCAGCGCCAGCACCTGGGCGTCGAGGATGGCCGTGGCCACGGCGGCGATTTGCCATGGCTCCTCGGCCTTGGGCAGCACGACCTGCGTGCAACTGTAAGCTCGCAGGGCGCGCAGGTCGTCGCCGAAGTGCGGCAAGGCGGCATCGTTGATGCGTACGGCGACGCGGGCACGGTCAGCCGGTGCAGCGTCAGCGAACCACCGCGCGATGGCGTCGCGGGCCTGCGGCTTGTCGGCTGCGGCCACGGCATCCTCCAGATCCAGCAGCACGCAGTCGGCACCGGTAGCCAGGGCCTTGCCGAAACACTCGGGGCGCGTGCCGGGCGCGAACAGGTAAGTGCGTGGCTGCAGGTCGGAGGAGTTGGCCATGGCGTGATTCTCAAACCGCCTGCGAGGCGTGCAGGTTTTCGATATCGGCCGCGCCGTAGCCCAGCTCGGCCAGGATCGCATCGGTGTGCTGGCCCAGCGCGGGCACCGGGTCCATGCGCGGGCCAGTGTCCCAACTGCCGGGCGGCAGCATAGCGGGCAGCGGGCCTTGCGGCGAGCCGACCTCGGTCCAGCGGCCGCGGGCCTGCAACTGCGGGTGCGCCCACACCTCGGCCATGGTGTTGACCTGGGCGTTGGCAATCTGCGCCTGCTCTAACCGCTGGACCACTTGCGTCGCCGTGAGCGAGGCGAACGCGTCCACGATGATCCGGCGCAGCGCCACGCGCTCGGCCACGCGCTTGAAGTTGGCGGTGAAGCGCGGGTCGGTGGCCAGCGCGGGCTGCTGCAGAACGTTCTCGCAGAAGCTCACCCATTCACGCTCGTTCTGCAGGCCCAGCATCACGGTGGCGCCGTCGCCGGCCGGGAACGGACCGTAGGGGTAGATGGTGGCATGGCTGGCGCCCGTGCGCGGCGGCGGCGCGGCGCCCTCGAAGGCGTAGTACAGCGGATAGCTGGTCCACTCGGCCAGCGATTCGAGCATGGAGATATCGATGCGCTGGCCCTGGCCGGTCTGGCTGCGCTGCATCAGCGCGGCCAGGATGTTGGTGTACGCGTACATGCCGGCGGCGATGTCGGCAATCGAGGGGCCGGCCTTGCAAGGCTCCTCCGCCGTGCCGGTGACCGAGACGAAACCGGCTTCGCTCTGGATCAGCAGGTCGTAGGCCTTCTTGTCGCGGTAGGGGCCGGGGCTGACGGGGTCGTCGCCGTAGCCCGAGATGTCGCACACGATCAGTCCGGGCTTGCGCCGGGACAGCGCGTCGTAGCCCACGCCCAGCCGTGCGGCGGCGCCGGGCGCGAGGTTCTGCACCACGACGTCGGCCTTCTCCAGCACCAGGCGCTCCAGCACCTTGGCGGCCTCGGGGTGCTTGACGTCCAGCGTCAGGCTTTCCTTGGAGCGGTTGGTCCAGACGAAGTGCGAGGCCAGGCCGCGCACGCGCTGGTCGTAGCCGCGCGCAAAGTCGCCGCCGTCCGGGCGCTCGATCTTGATGACGCGCGCGCCCAGGTCGGCGAGCTGGCGGGTGGCGAACGGCGCCGCGATGGCGTGTTCGAGCGTGACGACGGTGATGCCCTTGAGCGGTTGCATGATGGCGGTCTTTCAGCGCAGCGTGGCCGTAGCGTCCATCGTCAGCCAGCCTTCGTGGTCGCTGGCCCACAGGCGCACGGTCTTGCCGTCGGCCTGCAGCTCGCCGTTCACGTGGAAGGGGTGCAGGTCGAAGGTCGGCCGCACGGCCTTGAAGCGGAAGCTCGCCACGTCGGCACCGGGCAACTGGCGGCGCAGCAGGTCCATCAGCAGGGTGGCGATCAGCGGGCCGTGCACGATGAGGCCGGGGTAGCCCTCGACCTGGGTGACGTACTGGCGGTCGTAGTGGATGCGGTGGCCATTGAAGGTCAGCGCCGAGTAGCGGAACAGCAACACATCGTCGGGCACGATCTCGCGGCGCCATGCGCCCTGCGCGGCGGCCTGCGGCGGTGGGGCCACGTCGTTCGGGCCTTGGGCTTCGCGGTAGACGATGTCGTGGAACTCGACCAGCGCCGGGTCGGTGGCGCCGTTGCAGCGCAGCTCGTGGCGCACCTTCACGAACACCAGCTTGCCGGTGCGGCCTTCCTTGGTGCTCACGTCGTCAATGGTGGAGGTGCGGGCCACGGTGTCGCCAACACGGATCGGCGTGTGGAACGTGAACTGGCTGCCGGCCCACATGCGCCGCGGCAGCGGCACCGGGGGCATGAAGCCGCCACGCCTGGCGTGGCCGTCGGCGCCGATGTCCGACTGGCGGTGCTTGGGCAGGAAGTACAGCCAGTGCCACAGCGGCGGCAGGGTGGTGCCGGCGGGGGCCTCGGCGGCGGGGTAGTCCAGCGTGGCCGTGAGGGCGACGAAGGGGGCGGTGGTGATGGTGTCCTGGAAGGTCTCGCTGCGTCCGATCCAGGCATCTAGCGTGTCAGTGGCGATGTTCACTTGGGTCTCCAAGGGTGGGCTGCGTGGTGCAGCGCAGCCAAGGAGTCTCGATCAGGGAGTGCCTGAAGTTAAGTGCAACATTTGGATGGATTGATGCAATAGATGAAATAATCGACGAGGTCAATCGTTTCGACGTCGGGCCGTGGGTAGTATTCGCCGGGCCGCGCCGATGAGACTACGACGCCCAGGCTCGATGGTGTCTTGTAGTTCTTGGCCTGGACGGCGAAGAAGCGGCGATGCTCGACGAACTCGGTAACGAGGCCCTCGTCAACATTGGCCAGCCGCTTGTCGATATCCTTCATCCACATCGAAAGGTGCGCCACCGCTGCTTCGCAGTTGCGCAGGTAGCCAGCGGCGTTGCCATGCTCCGTGGGGTACTCGCGGTACGCCGGTATATGTCGCTCCAACTGAGCGCGGCTGCGGGAGCGGCCTGAAGGATTGGGGCGAGGAGGAAGATTGATGTGCATGGCAATCTCCAGGTTGTGGAGCCGCCAGTGCACCTGGGGGCAAGGACTATGTATAGATGCTCACGGCATCGGGTCTGCGGGAGCAGCGTCTTGCCTCATCAGCGACCGCCCGGCATTGGGCGACTACGCATAGTTGAGCCCTATGCAGAGGGGTCAAAACCTGTCCTATAGCCCTGCGCATCCACCCCCCTCCTTTGCCAACTTATCCAGCGCGCTTCGGCGCACCGAAGCTGTAGCCTGTTTCGCTCATTTACTGATAGTTTCAAGCGCTTGCTATATAGGACTAAAAGCCATTTTTTCTAAAAATGGCGTTTGCGCGGATTGGATGCTCCATACCGCGCATCCCCAACCACCATCACAGTCAATATACCAACCGCTCCGGCCTCACCTCCTGCAGGATGGTGGTCGCAATTTCCTCGATGCTCTTGGTGGTGGTGGACAGCCAGCGAATGCCCGAGCGGCGCATCATGGCCTCGGCCTCGCTGACCTCGTAGCGGCAGTTCGCGAGGTCGGCGTAGCGCGAGTTGGGGCGGCGCTCGTTGCGGATCTCGGACAGGCGCTCGGGCTGTATCGTCAGGCCGAAGATCTTGCTGCGAAACGGCACCAGCGCCGGGGGCAGCTGGCGGCGCTCGAAGTCTTCGGGGATCAGCGGGTAGTTGGCCGTCTTCAGACCGCATTGCATGGCCAGGTACAGGCTGGTGGGGGTCTTGCCGCTGCGCGACACGCCTATCAGGATCACGTCGGCGCCGGCCAGGTCGCGGTTGCTCTGGCCGTCGTCGTGCGCCAGGCTGAAGTTGATGGCCTCGATGCGGTCGGTGTACTCCTTGGACAGGGCCACGTCGGCAAAGCGCCCGACGCGGTGCAGGCTCTTGATGCCCAGCTCCTGCTCCAGCGGGCGCACGAAGGTGCCGAACATGTCCATCAGCATGCCCTTGCAGCCGTCCTGTATCACCTTGAGCACATCCATGTTCACCAGCGTGGTGAAGACGATGGGCTTCCTGCCCTCCAGCTCGGCCGTGTGGTTGATCTGGCGCACGGCCTGGTGTGCCTTGTCCACGGTGTCTATGAAGGGCAGGCGCACATGGCGCGGTTTCATGTCGAACTGGGCCAGGATGGCGTTGCCGAAGGTCTCGGCGGTGATGCCGGTGCCGTCGGAGATATAGAACGCGGTGCGCGTATGCGTGGGCAGCATGGAATCGGATCGGTGGGGGTGGATCAAGGGGCAACGCAGGGTGCACGGGGATATGGCCGGCCCCCTACAATGGCGCCCATTATTCCCAATTTCACCCCATGCACCGCGCCGGCCCACAACCACAACAGCAAAGTCGTGGCCGCTGCATGGGCGCTCGCCTGCCGTATTTCATGACTGGCGCAGGCGCAGACCCGGTTTCAACTTCTGGAGCTTTCCCATGTCTGCACGTTTTGAGGCGACCGCCCTGGTCGTACCGTTTGAAAACCTGAGAATGAGCGACGTCGAGGCCGTCGGCGGCAAGAACGCCAGCCTCGGCGAGATGATCTCGCAGCTGCCCCAAGGGGTGCGCGTGCCCACCGGCTTTGCCACCACGGCGCACGCCTTCCGCGAATTTCTAAAGCACGAGGGCCTGGCCGAGCGCATCAGCGCCCGCCTGGCCACGCTGGACGTGGACGATGTGCGCGCGCTGGCCGCCGCCGGTGCCGAGATTCGCGGCTGGCTGGAAAACCAACCCTTTCCGGCGGATCTGGAAAAGGCCGTGCGCGCGGCCTTTGCCGAGCTGTCGGCGGGCAATGCACAGGCCAGCTTTGCCGTGCGCAGCTCGGCCACGGCCGAGGATCTGCCCGATGCCTCGTTCGCCGGGCAGCAGGAGACTTTTCTGAACGTCGTCGGCATCGAGGACGTGCTGCACAAGATGAAGGAGGTGTTTGCCAGCCTCTACAACGACCGCGCCATCAGCTACCGCGTGCACAAGGGCTTTGCGCACGACGTGGTGGCGCTGTCGGCAGGTGTGCAGCGCATGGTGCGCTCGGATCTGGGCGCCGCCGGCGTGATGTTCACCATCGATACCGAGAGTGGTTTTGACCAGGTGGTGTTCATCACCAGCAGCTACGGCCTGGGCGAGACCGTGGTGCAGGGGGCGGTAAACCCCGACGAGTTCTATGTGCACAAGCCCATGCTCCAGGCCGGCAAGCAGGCGGTGATTCGCCGCAATCTGGGCAGCAAGCTGATCCAGATGGTGTTTGCTACTCCCGAAGAAAAGGCCGCCTCGGGCAAGCTGGTCAAGACCACCGATGTTGCCCCCGAGCTGCGCAACCGCTACAGCCTGAGCGATGCCGAGGTGCAGCAGCTGGCGCATTACGCCTTGGTCATCGAGCAGCATTACGGCCGCCCCATGGATATCGAGTGGGGCAGGGACGGCACCGACGGCCAGCTCTACATCCTGCAGGCGCGCCCCGAGACCGTGAAGAGCCAGGCCAAGGGCCAGGCCGAGCAGCGCTACAAGCTCAAGGGCCATGGCACCGTGCTGGCCGAGGGCCGCGCGATTGGCCAGAAGATCGGCACCGGCCGGGTGCGCCTGGTTCATGACATTGCCGAAATGGACAAGGTGCAGGCGGGCGACGTGCTGGTCACCGACATGACCGACCCGAACTGGGAGCCGGTGATGAAGAAGGCCTCGGCCATCGTCACCAACCGCGGCGGGCGCACCTGCCACGCCGCCATCATCGCGCGCGAACTCGGCATCCCCGCCGTGGTCGGCTGCGGTCACGCCACCGAGCTGCTGAAGGACGGTACGCTGGTGACGGTGAGCTGCGCCGAGGGCGACACCGGCCACATCTACGATGGCCTGCTGGAGACCGAGGTGACCGAGGTGCAGCGCGGCGAGATGCCGCAGATCAGCACCAAGATCATGATGAATGTCGGCAATCCGCAGCTGGCCTTTGACTTCGCCCAGCTGCCGAATGAGGGTGTGGGCCTGGCGCGGCTGGAGTTCATCATCAACAACAACATCGGCGTGCACCCCAAGGCCATCCTGGACTACCCCGCCGTCGATGCCGACCTGAAGAAGGCCGTGGAGAGCGTGGCGCGCGGCCACGCCAGCCCGCGTGCCTTCTACGTGGACAAGGTGGCCGAGGGCGTGGCGACGATTGCGGCGGCCTTTTACCCCAAGCCGGTCATCGTACGCCTGTCGGACTTCAAGAGCAACGAGTACCGCAAGCTGATCGGCGGCAGCCGCTACGAGCCCGAGGAAGAAAACCCCATGCTGGGCTTTCGCGGCGCGGCGCGCTACATCAGCAAGGACTTTGGCGAGGCCTTTGCGATGGAATGCGAAGCGCTCAAGCGCGTGCGCAACGACATGGGCCTGGCCAACGTGCAGATCATGGTGCCCTTCGTGCGCACGCTGGGCCAGGCCGAGCGCGTGACGGGGCTGCTGGCCGCGCATGGCCTCAAGCGCGGCGAGAACGAGCTCAAGCTGATCATGATGTGCGAGGTGCCGAGCAACGCCATCCTGGCCGAGCGCTTCCTTGAGTACTTCGACGGCTTCTCCATTGGCTCCAACGACCTGACTCAGCTCACGCTGGGGCTCGATCGCGACTCGGGCCTGGAGCTGCTGGCGCAGGATTTCGACGAGCGCGACCCGGCCGTCGAGGCGCTGATCCACAAGGTGATCCTGGCCTGCCGCGCGCAGGGCAAGTACATCGGCATCTGCGGTCAGGGGCCCAGCGATCACCCGGACTTTGCCCAGTGGCTGGCGCGCGAGGGCATTTCCTCGATCTCGCTGAACCCCGACAGCGTGATCGACACCTGGCACAAGCTCGCCGGCTGAACGAGCCATGCCGCAGCGCAGGACGTTCGCCGAAAGCCAGATCGAGGGCGACTACGAGGGCGCGCCCTTCGCCCCCGATCTGCATGACGCGCGCCACCTGTGGCTCAAGGCCGTGCTGCTGCTGGTGTGGCTGCTGGTGTCCTTTGTCGCCTGCTACTTCGCGCGCGACCTGCCGGTCACGGTGGGCGGCTGGCAGCTGAGCTACTGGCTGGCGGCGCAAGGGGCGGTGCTGGTGTTCATCGTCATCGTTGGCGTGTACTGCGTGGCGATGGATCATTTCGAGCGGCAGGACATGGCAGCGCAAGGCCAGCCCGGCGCTGCCCAGGCCCATGACTGAACGCGGGGCAGGGCGCTCCTACATGGCGCGCCTGAACCGCATCATGGCGCTGTATGTCGTCGGCCTGCTGGGCTTCGTGGGCCTGATGGCCTGGGCCGAGCAGCAGGGCCTGTCGCGCCAGTGGATAGGCCCCATCTTCCTGTTCCTGACGGTGATGGCCTACGCCGGCATAGGTGTCTACGCGCGCACCACGGACGCCGACGAATACTACGTCGCCGGGCGGCGCATTCCGCCGTTCTACAACGGCATGGCTGCGGCCGCTGACTGGATGAGTGCGGCCTCGTTCATCAGCCTGTCGGGGGCGCTGTACCTGCAGGGTTTTTCGGGCACACCGGATCAACCCGGCGGCCTGGCCTATCTGCTGGGCTGGACGGGCGGCTTCGTGCTCGTGGCGATGCTGGTGGCGCCGCACCTGCGGGCCATGAAGCTCTACACCATCCCGGATTTCTTCCAGGTGCGGTTTGGCGGGCGCTGGCCGCGCATCATCGCGGCGTTGTCGGCCGTGCTGTGCTCGTTCACCTATGTGGTGGCGCAGATCTACGGCGTGGGCCTGATTGCATCGCGCCTGACGGGCGTGCAGTTCGAGATCGGCATCATGCTGGGCCTGGGCGGCGTGCTGCTGTGTTCCTTTCTGGGCGGCATGCGGGCGATTACCTGGACGCAGGTGGCGCAGTACATGGTGATCCTGCTGGCGTTTTTGATACCCGTGTCCTGGCTGGCCTACAAGCAGCTGGGCAACCCGGTGGCACCCATCGTTGCCGGCAAGCAACTGGGCAAGATCGCGCAGCTGGAAGACGGCCTGCTGGCTTCCGAGGTGGAGCGCCAGGTGGTGGCCGCCTACCTGCAGCGCGCGTGCGACTACGAGGCGCGCCTGACTGACGTGCCCGCGGCGCTGGCGCGTGAGCGCGAGGCCACGCGTGCACGCCTGCAGCGCCTGCGCGCGCAGAACGCCGACGTGGGCCTGATCGTGGCCGCCAGCCGCGAGCTGGCCTCCATGCCGCGTGACGCGGCCAGCGCGCGCGAGCGCTGGACGCGCGAGATGCTGGCCAACTACGAGCGCGCGCGCGAGCTCGGCGGTCTGCCGCGCCACAGCCAGGCCTTTGCCGGCGACCCCGACGGCACGCCGACCGAGCGCCAAGCCTTCGATCATTCGCGGCGCAACTTCCTGGCGCTGATGTTCTGCCTGATGGTGGGCACGGCCGGCCTGCCACATTTGCTCACGCGCTACTACACCGTGCCGTCGGTGGGGGCGGCGCGCACCTCGGTGGCCTGGTCGCTGTTCTTCGTGGCACTGCTGTACCTGAGCGCGCCCGCCCTGGCGGTGCTGGTGAAGTACGAGGTCATGAACAACCTGGTGGGCAGCAGCTTCGACCAGCTGCCCAACTGGATGGCGCAATGGGCGCGGGTGGATGCCTCGCTGTTGTCGGTGGAGGACATGAATGGCGACGGCATCGTGCAGTTTGGCGAGATCCGCTTTGGCGCCGACCTGATCATGCTGGCAACGCCCGAGATCGCCGGCCTGCCTTACGTCATTTCGGGCCTGGTGGCCGCGGGTGGCCTGGCGGCGGCGCTGTCCACCGCCGATGGCCTGCTGCTGACCATCAGCAATGCCTTGGTGCGTGACCTGTACTTTCAGCAAAGCGGGCGCAAGGCATCGCCCGAGCAGCGCGTGATTCTGACCAAGTTCACGTTGCTCTCGGTGGCCCTGTCGGCGGCCTTCGTGGCGGCGCTGAAACCCTCCGAGATCCTGCCCATGGTCTCGGCCTCGTTCTCGATTGCCGCATCGGCCTTTGTGCCGGCCATGGTGCTGGGCATCTTCTGGCGCGGCACCACGCGCCGAGGCGCGGTGGCGGGCATGCTGGCGGGCCTGTCGGTCACCATGTACTACCTGCTGTCCCAGGTGGACGGGGTGCGCGAGGTCGTTCCCGACATGCTGCTTGCCGATGGGCTGTGGTTCGGCATCAGCCCCATCTCCTCTGGCGTGTTTGGCGTGCCCACAGGCCTGCTCGTGACCTGGCTGGTGAGCCTGGTTACGCGGCCAGGCAGGGTGGCCGTGGTGATTCCGGACGGGCTATGACTTGGGCCGGTGCAATCGGCGCGACGCCGCCAGGTTCACAATTGAAAACAAACGTGGCAAACTGAAACCTTTGCGGCGCTACTGCGCCTGGATGCAATGCACAGCAAGGGACAGGCATGATTTTGCTCAAGACTGCGGCCGGACAGCAGGCGTTCAAGGAGCGCCATGGCGCTCTTTCGCTGCGCCAGCGTTCGGCCTTTCTCTTGTTTGATGGCCAGCGAAGCTTGGCGCAGGTGCTGGAGGCCACCGCAGCCCTGGGCATATCCTGGGACGATGTGCGCAACATGGTCGATGCCGGGCTGCTGGAGCTGGCCGAAGCGGGGCCAGCCGCCAGGAACCCCGGCAGCGCCAAGCCGCCAGTACCGCCCGTGGCGATGTCGGGCGGCGTAGGCAGCGAGCGCTCGACGAGCGAGCGTTACCAGGCCGGCTACCTGATCGCCACCGAACTCACCGCAGCCCTGGGGCTGCGCGGCTTTCGCCTGCATCTGGCCGTGGAGGGTGCGACCGGCTTCGAGTCGCTGGCGGCCCTGGCGCCCAGGATCCGCGAGGCCGTGGGCGCGGACAAATGCGCGCGCCTGGAGCATGCATTGTTTGGCTGACAGTCTTACGACCGATGCGCAGGCGGCATCTATTGCCCGTACTGCGCCGGCCCCGTGCATAAAAAAAGGAACGTCGCGACGTTCCTTTTTTGCGGTGAGCAGGCGGCTTAGACGCGCTTGCGGTATTCGCCGGTACGGGTGTCGATTTCGATCTTGTCGCCCTGGTCCACAAACAGCGGCACGGCGACTTCGAAGCCGGTGCCGATCTTGGCGGGCTTCAGAACCTTGCCGGAGGTGTCGCCCTTGACGGCGGGCTCGGTCCAGGTGATTTCGCGCTCCACGCTGGTGGGCAGCTCGACGGAGATGGCCTTGCCGTCATAGAACACCACTTCGGCGGTCATGCCGTCTTCGAGGTAGCTGATGGCGTCGCCCATGTTGCCGGCTTCCACCTCGTACTGGTTGTAGTCGGCGTCCATCCACACATACATCGGGTCGGCGAAGTAGGAGTAGGTGCAGTCCTTCTTGTCCAGGATGACGTTGTCGATCTTGTCGTCGGCCTTGAACACGACTTCGGTGCCCATGTTGCCCAGCAGGGACTTGAGCTTCATGCGTACGGTGGCGGCGCCGCGGCCGCCGCGGGCGTACTCGGTCTTCAGGACGATCATCGGGTCTTTGCCCTGCATGATCACGTTGCCGGCGCGGATTTCTTGAGCGATTTTCATGGTTTGGCTTCAGCGAAGGGTTGGGCCGCTCCACAGGGCGGGGCGGGTGGGCGTGGCCGAGGGCTGCCTTCCACCCCGGCGCATGTTCCGCGGCGGGGCGCGCCGGTGGGGCACGGGGAGTGCCGCCTTTTCATGGCGCAAAGCCAAGCATTCTAGCTTTTCTCGTTCACAAACCCTATGAGTAAGGTCAATAAATCGGGTTGTGCCAGCAGCCGCGCGCGTGCCGCCTGCACGCAGGCTCGCCATTCGGCCAGGGTGGCGCTATCGAGCGACGGCAGCGCAGGCGCGGCCTCCAGCCCATTCCACAGCGCATGCCAGCGCCGCAGCGAAGCGGGCGCCTGCAGCCAGTCCAGAAAGGCCGCCAGCTTGGCGTGGTGCGCGTCGTCATGCTGCGGGTAGATCTGCCAGACCAAGGGCTGGCCGGCCCACAGCGCGCGTACCAGCGAGTCCTCGCCGCGCACCAGGTTCAGATCCGAGGCCCAGAGCATTTCGTCAAAGGCCGGTTGCGGGCAGGCTTCAAGATATGAAATAAATAGCTGTTCGCGCTTGTTCCATGCGGGTTGCAGGCCAATTTGATGCAAAACAGCAGCCTGGGCCCGGCCCGGTGTGACCAAGAGCCGAGCGTCGCCGCGTGCATGCAGTTGCGCGAGCAGCTGGGGGAGGGCCGGCGGCTCGTAACAAAACAATGACACGGCCAGATCATCCGGCGCAATGCCGTGGCGCGCGCGCCAGGCCTGGCGGTCAAAGGCCGCCTGGCGCGCCGCCAGGTCGCGCTCGCGCAGCAGGCCGCCGGTATGCGGCGTGAAGCCGGGGTAGAAGAACCAGCGCGTCAGGCCCTTGCCCGGGCCGTTCATCAGGGGCGATGGCAGGCGATGGCAGCGCTCCACATACCCCTCGGCCGACAGGTATTCCAGGTTGATCCACAAGGGTTTTTGGCCGTTTGCGCAGGTATGGTGCGCGATAGCAGCTATGAATTGCGGAGCAATCTCGCAACCGAAGGCCTCCACCACCACATCGCCCGGGCCGTCCGGCGGCGCGGTGCTGGGCCAGGGCAGCACCTGCACGCCGGCCGCGCCCTGCGGCGCCATCCAGGCCAGGGCGCTGGCGTCGTCCACCCACAGACGCACGCAGTGGCCGCGCGCGCCCAGCTCGGCCGCCAGGCGCCAGCACACGCCGATGTCGCCATGGTTGTCTATGACCTGGCAGAAGATGTCCCAGCGCAGCGGCCCAGTCACGGCGTGGCCTCCGCGATCTGGGCGCGCAGGTGCGCCACCAGCAGGCCCGCCGCGCCCGAGAGCGACTCCTGCGCGCGCACGCACAGCGACAGGCGCCGGCGCGCCCAGGGCTCGGCCAGGGTGATGGCGCGCAGCGCCAGCGAGCCGCGCAGGTTTTGCGCGCTGCCGCGCGGCAGCACAGCCACGCCCAGGCCGGCCGAGACCATCAGGCACAGCGCGTCGTAGCTGGTGACCTGCATGCGCAGCTTCAGCGGCATGTCCAGCTCGGCCGCGCAGCGCGTCAGCAGGTTGTTGATGGCGCTGCCCGGGTGCATGCCGACGAAGGGGTGGGGCAGGGCCTCGGCCAGGCGCACGCGCTGCCTGCGCGCCAGCGCATGGCCCACGGGCACGATGAGCACCAGCTCGTCCTCGCGGTAGGGCAGCAGGGTGACGCGCTCGCCATAGCCGCCGTGGTTGAGGATGCCCACGTCGGCCGCGTTCTCGGCCACCGACTGCGCCACGGCGCTGCTGATCTGCTCCTGCAGGCGCACATCGACCTGCGGGTGCGCGGCCATGAAGCGCTGCAACTCATCGGGCAGGAACTGGGTGATGGCCGAGATGTTGGCCACCACGCGCACATGGCCGCGCACGCCGGCGCGGTAGTCGCGCATCTGCGTGGCGATGCCGTCCAGGTCGTTAAGCACGCCGCGCGCCAGGTTCAAAAGCGCGTAGGCCGCGGCCGTGGGCTCGGCGCCGCGGTTGCTGCGCGCGAACAGCTCCACGCGCAGCTGGCCCTCCAGCTCGGCCAGGCGGCGGCTGGCGGCCGACGGCGCAATATGCTCGCGCGCGGCGGCACGGGCGATGGCGCCGTCCTCCATCACGGCGACGAACAGGCGCAGGGAGAGCGGATCGAGCTTCATGGCCGGCGATGGTACTGCGCTCCGGCGCCCGCCATGCCGGTTTGCGATGGCAGCCTCGTGCCATAGCGTTTTGCCCTGGGCAGGCGCTGGCGCATGATGCGCGCCGGATTTTCAGGAGACACAACATGCATACAAGCAGCGCCCCCACGCCTGCGGCCCTGGCCGGCGTGCGCGTGATCGAGATGGGCCAGCTCATCGCCGGGCCGTTCTGCGGCAAGACGCTGGGTGAGTTTGGCGCCGACGTCGTGAAGATTGAGGCCGTGGGCAGCGGCGACCCGCTGCGCAACTGGCGCCTGATCAAGGAGGGCACCTCGGTCTGGTGGCAGGTGCAGTCGCGCAACAAGAAGTCGGTGGCGCTGGACCTGCGCCAGGCCGAGGCCCAGGCCATAGCGCGCCGCCTGATTGCCGAGGCCGATGTGCTGATCGAGAACTTCCGCCCCGGCACGCTGGAGGGCTGGGGCATGGCGCCCGAGGAGCTGCACGCGCTCAACCCGGGCCTGGTCATCCTGCGTATCTCGGGCTACGGCCAGACCGGTCCCTACCGCGACCTGCCGGGCTTTGGCCTGATCGGCGAGGCCATGGGCGGCCTGCGCCACTTGACGGCCGAGCCCGGCCGCGTGCCGGTGCGGGTTGGTGTGTCGATTGGCGACACGCTGGCGGCGCTGCATGGCGTGATCGGCGTGATGATGGCGCTGTACCACCGCAAGGTGAATGGTGGCGCGGGCCAGGTGATCGACGTGGCGCTGCACGAGGCGGTGTTCAACTGCATGGAAAGCCTGATCCCCGAGTACAGCGCCTTTGGCGCCGTGCGCGAGCCCGCGGGCAGCGCGCTGCCGGGCATTGCGCCGTCCAACGCCTACCCCTGCCGGGACGGCTGGGTGCTGGTGGCCGGCAATGGCGACAGCATCTTCAAGCGCCTGATGGCCACGATTGACCGGCAGGACCTGGCCGACGACGCGCAACTGGCCGACAACGCCGGCCGCGTGGCGCGCGTGGCCGAGATCGATGCCGCCATTGGCACCTGGACGGGCCAGCGCAGCGTGGCCCAGGTGATGGAGCGGCTGGCCGCGGCGCGCGTGCCCGCGGGCAAGGTGTATACGGCCAAAGACATCGCCGAAGACCCGCATTACCAGGCGCGCGGCATGCTGCAGCAGCAGCAGACGCGCGATGGCTACAGCATCACCGTGCCGGGCGTCGTCCCCAAGCTCTCGGCCACGCCGGGCACGGTGCGCACCAGCGCCCCGCACCTGGGCGACGACACCGACGCCGTGCTGATGGATGCCGGCCTGACCCGGGAGCAGATCGCACTGCTGCGTGGCAAGGGCGTGATTCAATGAGCGCGGTTTGGAACGGCGCCGGCCGGCGCATCAGCATCTGCGACGTGGGCCTGCGCGACGGCCTGCAGATGGAGGCGCGCTTCGTGCCCACCGAGGACAAGATCGCCCTGGTGCATGCGCTGTCGGCCGCGGGCCTGAGAAAGATCGAGGTCACCTCCTTCACATCGCCCAACGCCATACCCGCGTTGCGCGATGCCGAGGTGGTGATGCGCAACATCGAGCGCCACCCCGGCGTGACCTACACCGCCCTGGTGCCCAATGCGCGCGGGGCCGAGCGGGCCATTGAGTCGCGCGTGGATGAGCTCAACCTGGTGATGTCGGTCAGCGGCACGCACAACCTGGCGAATCTGCGCATGACCAGCATGCAGTCGTTCGCAGCGTTGTCGCAGGTGGTGGCCATGGCCCAGGGCGCTGGCGTGCCGGTGAATGTGTCGCTGTCCTGCGTGTTCGGCTGCCCGATGGAGGGCGATGTGGCCCTGTCCACGGTATGCGACTGGGTGCGCCGCTTTGCCGACCTGGGCGTGCGGCGCATCACGCTGTGCGACACCACCGGCATGGCCTACCCGACGCAGGTGGCGCAGGTGAGTGCGGCAGCCCTTGCCCGGTGGCCCGATGCCGCCTTCACGCTGCACTTTCACAACACGCGCGGCATGGGCCTGGCGAACGTGCTGGCGGCCATCGACGCCGGCGCCAGCCGCTTCGATGCCTCGCTGGGCGGGCTGGGTGGCTGCCCCTATGCGCCCGGCGCCTCGGGCAATGTCAGTACCGAGGATCTGGTGCATGCGCTGGAACTCATGGGCTACGACACGGGAATCGACCTGCCGGCCCTGCTGGCCGCCGCGCACCGCCTGCCCGAGGTGATAGGCCATGACCTACCCAGCCAGCTCGCCAAGGCCGGGCCACGGCTGGCCCTGCACCCCGCGCCCGCCGACCTGGACGCCCTGCGCGAGCGCGCGCTGGCGCGCAGTGCCGTCTGACTTTTTGACAACCCGAGGAGACCTTTTCATGCACATGACACGCAAGCAGTTCACCACCCTGGCCCTGGCCGCGGCCGCCATGTCCGGCGCCTGGGCCCAGGGAGCCTATCCCAACAAGACGGTGACGTTCGTGGTGCCGGCCGCAGCCGGCGGCACCACCGACATCTCGGGGCGCATGGCGGCCCAGGCGCTGGCGCCGGTGCTGGGCCAGGCCGTGGTGGTGGACAACAAGGGCGGCGGCAACGGTGCCATCGCGGCCAACATCGTCAAGCGCGCCGAGGCCGACGGCTACACGCTGCTGATGCAGTACTCGGGCTTTCACGTCATCTCGCCGCACCTGGCGAAGGCTCCGCAGTGGGAGCAAAAGGACTTTCAGCCCATCGCCAACATCATCTCGGCGCCGCAGATCATCGTGGTGCGCGAAAGCCTGCCGGTGAAGACCCTGGCCGAGCTGATCGCCTATGCCAAGGCCAACCCGGGCAAGCTCAACTACGCTTCGTCCGGCAACGGCTCGCTGCAGCATGTCACCGGCGCCATGCTGGAGCAGCAGGGCGGCATCAAGATGGTGCATGTGCCCTACAAGGGCACGGGCCCGGCGCTGCAGGATCTGCTGGGTGGCCAGGTGGACCTGACCTTTGGCACGGCGCCGCCCTTCATGCCGCATATTGCATCGGGCAAGCTGCGTGTGCTGGCCGTGACCGGCAAGGAGCGCCTGCCCAGCTTGCCCGACGCACCCACCACGGTCGAGGCCGGCTACCCCGGCGTAAACGCCACCTCGTGGTTCGCGCTGTTTGCGCCGGCCGCCGTGCCCAGGCCGGTCATCGACCGGCTGGCCGCCGACCTGAAGAAGGTGGTGGAAGACCCGGCCTTTCGCAAGAAAGCCGAGGAGCAGGGCGCCGCGGCCGACTACCTTGGGCCGCAGCAGCTGAGCGAGCGCGCGAGGGCCGACTTTGCCAACTGGGCGGGCGTGATCAAAAGCTCGAAGATCGAGGCCGAGTAAGGCGCCGCGCAGGTGTCAAGACGCCTCGGGCGCCGTCATGGCGTCGCGTTGCTGCGTGAAACACTCGCGCACGACACGCGCGAACAGCGCGGCGCGCGGATTGGCTGCACCCAGGCGCTCGGGGTAGGCCATGACCACCGACTGGGCGGCCAGCGGTCCGCGCAGGCGCCGGCAGGCCAGGCGCTTGCCGTCGTAACTCCAATCGCGCACTGGGCGCGTGGTGAGCAGGGAGACGCCCAGACCATTGGCCACGAGCGAGCGCACCATTTCGATCGAGGGTGAGGCGTGAGCGATGCGAGGTGCCACGCCCGCCTGGCGGAACAGAGACAGGAAGTACTCGCGGCTGTGCGGCAGGTCGATGAGGATGAAGGGCTCCTGCGCCAGCGCGGCCAGCGGCAGGCTGCTGCGCGCTGCGAGCGCGTGGCCCGCGGGCAGCAGGGCGTAGGGCACGAAGGCCGTCACGGCCTCCAGGCGCACCGGACGTGCCAGGCCCATGTCATAGAGCAGGGCGGCATCGAGGGCACCACGCTCAAGCATCTGCAGCAGCGACTCGGTGTCAGCCTCGTGCACCTCGATCTCCACCCGCGGATGGCGCTCGCGCATGCGCAGCAGCATGGCGGGCAGGTGGCGTGGTGCCAGCGTGGCCAGGCAGCCGACGCGCAGCAGTCCGGCTTCCTCGTCCGTGCGCGGCCCTTCGAGCGCGCGTGCGCGCTCAAGCAGCGCGTGCGTCTCCCGGTGGCGCATCTGGCCCGCGGCCGTAAGCTCCAGGCCGCGCGCATGGCGGCGCACGAACAGCGTTTCGCCCCACAGCGCCTCCAGGTCGGCAATGGCCTTGGAGATGCTGGGCTGCGACACGCTGAGCGCCTCGGCCGCGCGCGCCGCGCCGCCATGCTGGGCCGCGGCGGCGAAGTATTCGAGCTGGCGCAGGCTGATGTTTATCAAAATGATTGATTCAAATTATCAAGATTGAATATTTTATTTTGATATCGGTTTGGGCAACCATGGGCACCTTGCATACCCGAAGGAGCCCCGCATGTCCGCATCGCCCCCCACCACCAGGCCGCTCGACGGCTTGCGCATCCTTGATTTCAGCCGCGTCCTCGCGGGGCCGCTGTCCACGGCGCTGCTTGCCGACCTGGGGGCCGAGGTCATCAAGGTCGAGCCGCCTGGCGGTGACGACTACCGCCATATCGGCCCCATGCGCGATGGCATCAGCAGCCTGTTCACCGCGCTCAACCGCAACAAGAAGAGCCTGGTGCTGGACCTCAAGCACCCCGAAGCCGCGGCAACCGTCGCCCAACTGGTCCAGAACGTGGATGTGGTGGTGGAAAACTTCCGCCCCGGCGTGGCCGAGCGCCTGGGCGTGGGCCCCGAGGCGCTACGCAGTGCCAACCCACGCCTGGTGTACGTGAGCGTGTCGGGCTTCGGCCAGACGGGGCCGCTGGCGCACCTGCCGGCCTACGACATCATCGTGCAGGCCATGAGCGGCCTGATGGAGGCCACGGGCGAGCCCGAGGGGCCGCCCACCATGGTGGGCGAGGCCGTGTCGGACGTGATCGCCGGCCTGTTCGCGTCCTGGGCCACGCTGGCCGCGCTCTTGCAGCAGCGCCGCACGGGCCAGGGCCAGCATGTGGACGTGGCCATGTTCGACGCCACGCTGGCCTTCCTCGTCACAGGCGTGGGCCGCTACCTGTTCACGGGCGAGAGCGCGCGGCGCAGCGGCAATCGGCATTCCTTCTCGGCACCGTTTGGCGTGTATCGCGCGCGCGACGGGCATTTTGCGCTGGCCGTGCTCAACAACAAGCTGTTTGCCACGCTGGCGGCGTTGATTGGCGTGCCTGGTTTCGCGCAGGACGCGCGCTTTGCCACCGACGAGCTGCGCCGGGCGCACGAGGGCGAGCTGGCCGCCGCCATCGAGGCCTGGGCCGGCCAGCACAGCGTGGCCGAGGTGGTGGCGCAGCTGGAGGCCGCCGGCGTGCCCGGCAGCCCGTTGTGGACCATGGCGCAGGCCCTCGAATCCGAGCAGGGCCTGGCGCGCGGCCTGCTGTCCGCCGTGGACGATCCGCGCCTGCCCGGGCTGCGCGTGCCCACGCAGCCCGTGAAGTTTGGCGGCTCTGCCCCGAACCGCACCGAGCCCGCGCCTGCGCTGGGCCAGCACACCGACGAGCTTATGGCCGGGCTGCTGCAGGCAGGCGGCGAGCGGCTGGCCGCGCTGCGCGCGGCGGGACTGTTCGGCCCTGCCATGACACACACCGTTTCACTTTGATGTTCAGGAGCCGATGAAATGAACCAGACAAACCGCTTGGGCGTGAGCCCCGATGATCAGGCCGTGGCTGACGCCGTGGCCCGCTTCGCCACCGAGACCCTTGCGCCGCGCGCGCGGGAGATCGATGAGCACGGCCTGTCCACTACCTGCCATGTGCCGCAACTGGCCGCATTGGGCGTGATGGGCATGAACCTGCCAGAGCAACTGGGTGGCGCGGGTGTCACGCCCACGGCCATGCTGCTGTCGCTGGTGGAAATCTCGCGCGCCTGCGCTGCCACCTCCTCGATGATCGGCGCGCATTACCTGGGTACCGATGCGGTGCTCATCGGCGGCAGCCCTGAGCAGCACGCACGCTGGCTGCCGCGCGCGGCCAGCGGCGAGTGGCTGGCGGGCTTCGCGTTGACCGAGCCGCGCGGCGGCTCGCATCCGGCCGACCTGCGCACGCGCGCCGTGCGTGAAGGCGAGCATTACCGCATCGACGGCGTGAAACATTTCATCTCAAACGCGAAGGAGGCCAGGTTTCTCGTGGTCTTTGCCAAGACCGACCCGGAAGCGGGTGCGCGCGGCGTCAGCGCCTTCGTGGTGGAGACTGACTCTCCGGGCATCAGCATTTCATCGCCCGAGAAGCTCATGGGCATCCAGGGCGCGCACGCGTTCGAGGTGGCGTTCGACGGCGTGCGCGTGCCCGCCGCGAACCGCCTGGGCGCCGAGGGCACGGGCTTCAAGACGGCGATGAAGGTGCTGGACAACAGCCGCCTGGACGTGGCGGCCACGGCCCTGGGCATCGCCGAGGCCGCGCTGGCCGACGCCACGCGCTGGATGCGCGAGCGCCAGATCGGCGGCGAGCCCATCGCCAGCAAGCAGGGCCTGCAATGGATGCTGGCGGACATGAAGCTGCGCCTGGAAGCATCCTGGGCCCTCACACTGCAGGCGCTCGCGCTGCGCCAGGCAGGCCAGCCATTCACGCTGCAGTCGGCCATGGCCAAGCTGCACGCCTCCGAGATGGTGGGCTTTGTGACCGACGCCGCGCTGCAGATCCACGGCGGCTACGGCTACACGCGCGAGATGCCGCTGGAGCGCTACGTGCGCGATGCGCGCATCTTGCGCATCTACGAGGGCTCGTCCGAGGTGCAGCGCAACATCATCGCACGCATGGTGCTGGCCGACTGATCGGCCCTTGCGGTGCCCCGTTGCGGGAAGCGCCGCAGCGTGTTCCCGGGAGGTGGGAAGAAGGCCGTTTTCCTGACGTCCGAGCAGTGTATTCCTGGTGTTTACCCTGTATAGACAGGTGCGAGGGAGCCCCGATCATCGCGGCAAGGAAGCAATGCCTGCTTCCCAATCTGGGCAAGCCAAAGAACTTTTTCCTACAGGAGACGATATATGAGCCAAGCGGTTGTGAGGATGGCGTCGCTGGTGGCGACGGTGGCCTGTGTAGCGGGGCTGGCCGCACCGGCGCAGGCCCAGGAGACCAAGGTGACGCTGGGTATGTCGGGCTGGACAGGTTTTGCACCGTTGACGCTGGCCGACAAGGCCGGCATCTTCAAAAAGAACGGCCTGGATGTGGAGCTGAAGATGATTCCGCAGAAGGACCGCCACCTGGCCCTGGCCTCCAAGGCCATCCAGTGCGCCGCGACCACGGTGGAGACGCATGTGGCCTGGAACACCAATGGTGTGCCCATCGTGCAGATCTTCCAGTTGGACAAGTCGTATGGCGCCGATGGCCTGGCGGTGCGCAATGAGGTCAAGAGCTTTGCCGACCTCAAGGGCAAGACCATCGGTGTGAGTGCCCCGGGTACGTCGCCGTACTTCGGCCTGGCCTGGATGCTGTCCAAGAACGGCATGAGCCTCAAGGACGTCAAGGTCGTCTCGCTGGAGCCCCAGCCCGCCGCCCAGGCCTTCGTGTCGGGCCAGAACGATGCGGCCATGACCTATGAGCCCTACCTGTCCACCGTGCGCGCCAACCCGCAGGCCGGCAAGATTCTGGCCACGACGATCGACTATCCCATGGTGATGGACACCGTGGGTTGCGACCCCGCCTGGCTCAAGGCGAACCCCAAGGCCGCGCAGGCCCTGGCCAACTCGTACTTCGAGGCGGTGGAGATGGTCAAAGCCGACCCCGCCAAGTCCTACGAGATCATGGGCGCGGCCGTCAAGCAGACGGGCGAGGCCTTTGCCAAGTCCGCGTCCTACCTGCGCTGGCAGGACAAGGCGGCGAACCAGAAGTTCTTTGCGGGCGAACTGCAGCAATTCATGAAGGATGCCGCGGCCATCCTGCTCGAGGCCGGCGTGATCCGCAAACTGCCGGACAACTACGGAGCGATGTACGACGGCAGCTTCATCAAGTGAGCACATGGTGCCAAAGGACAGCGATATGAATCAAGCAATGAGCGTAACGCCCCCGCTCGGGGCGCAGGAGGCGGCGCCGCGCCGCCGCCGTGCCCTGGCACCGCTGGAGCCCGTGAGCGCCCGCGCGCGGGTGGCCCTGGGGGTGGGATTTTTTGTGATGTTCTTTGCGGTGTGGGCCTTCTTCACGCTGGGCGGCTTTGTCTCGCCCACGTTCCTGGCCAGCCCCATCACCATGGCCCGGGAAGGCTGGCTGCTGTTCACCGAGTTCGGCTTTCTGCACGACATCGGCATGACCGTGTGGCGCGTGCTGGGCGGCTTCATCCTGGCGGCCATCGTGGCCGTACCGCTGGGCGTCGCCATGGGCGCGCACAAGGGAGTCGAGGCGTTTCTGGAGCCCTTCGTGTCGTTTTGCCGCTACTTGCCGGCCTCGGCCTTCATTCCGCTGCTAATTCTGTGGGCGGGGCTGGGCGAGGTGCAAAAGCTGCTGGTGATTTTCATCGGTTCGGTGTTTCAGATCGTTCTGATGGTGGCGGTCACCGTGGGCAATGCGCGCAAAGACCTGGTGGAAGCCGCCTACACACTGGGCGCCAAGCCCTCGGGTATCGTGCGCCGCGTGCTGATCCCGGGCGCCGCGCCCGACATTGCCGAAATCCTGCGCCTGGTGCTGGGCTGGGCCTGGACCTATGTCATCGTGGCCGAGCTGATTGGCTCATCCTCGGGTATAGGCCACATGATCACCGACAGCCAGGCTTTGTTGAATACGGGCCAGATCATCTTCGGCATCATCATCATCGGCCTCATCGGTCTGGTGTCGGATTCGTTCTTCAAATACATCAACCGCCGCATGTTTGCATGGAGTGCCCTGCGATGAGCCAGCTGTCGATCCAAGGTGTTTCGCGCACATTCACCAGCGAAAAAGGAAAATCCACGCAGGCTCTGCTGCCGGTCGATTTCGACGTCAAGGAAAACGACTTTGTCACCATCCTTGGCCCTTCGGGCTGCGGCAAGTCCACGATGCTGCGCATCGTGGCGGGGCTGGATCATCCGACCTCGGGCCGCGTGCTGCTCGATGGCCGTCCGGTGGAGGGCCCCGGCGCCGATCGCGGCATGGTGTTCCAGAGCTACACGCTGTTTCCTTGGCTCACGATCGAGCAGAACATCCGTTTCGGCCTGCGCGAGCGCGGCATGCCCGAATCGCAGCAGAAGGAGCGCGCGCAGTATTTCATCGCCAAGGTGGGGCTGCGCGGCTTCGAGCAGCATTTTCCCAAGCAGCTTTCGGGCGGCATGCAGCAGCGCACGGCGATTGCCCGGGCCCTGGCCAATGACCCTAAGATTTTGCTCATGGACGAGCCCTTCGGTGCGCTCGACAACCAGACCCGCGTACTCATGCAGGAGTTGCTCTTGGGTATCTGGGAGGCCGAGCGCAAGACCGTGATGTTCGTCACGCACGACATCGACGAGGCCATCTTCATGGCCAACCGCGTGGCCGTGTTCAGTGCGCGCCCGGGGCGCATCAAGAGCGAGATCGCCGTGAATCTGCCGCACCCGCGCCATTACACGATCAAGACTTCGCCCGAGTTCATGGATCTGAAGGCGCGCCTCACCGAGGAAATCCGCGCCGAGTCCATGGCCGCCGAGGCGCATTGAGGGCGCGCAGCACCATGCCGACAGCATCCGACTTCCGCACCAAGGCTGCGCAACTCGAGACTCCGGCTCTGGCCCTGTACCAGCAAGTCAAGGACTATATTGCGCGCAAGATCCAGGACGGCTCGTGGAAGGCGGGCGACCGCCTGCCCTCCGAGAACGAACTGGTGCTGCAGTTCGGCATCTCGCGCATGACCGTGAACCGCGCCCTGCGCGAGCTCACGGAGCAGGGGCGCATCGTGCGCGTGGCGGGCGTGGGCAGCTTCGTGGCCGAGGAAAAGCCCCAGTCCACGCTGCTGCAGATCGCCCATTTGGCGAGTGAAATCCGCCAGCGCGGGCACGACTACGACTGCCGACTGCTCAGCGTGGAGCGCGTCGCCGCCACCATGGACGTGGCGACGGCCCTGGACATGCGCCTGGGCGAATCGGTGTTCCACGCCCTGTGCGTGCACCTGGAAAACGGCGTGCCGGTGCAGCTGGAAGACCGCTATGTCAATCCGCGCATGGCGCCCGATTTCTTGCAGCAGGATTTCGTCCAGGTGCCGCCCTCCGAGTATTTGGTGCGCAACGTGCCCTTCGACCAGGCCGAGCATGTGGTTGAGGCCGTGCTGCCCACGGCCGAGCAGGCACGCCTGCTGGAGATGGGCGCGGCCCAGCCCTGCCTGCTGCTCATCCGGCGCACCTGGAGCCGGGGCGTGCCCGTGACCATGGTGCACTGCCTGCATCCCGCATCGCGCTATCGCCTGGGCAGCCGCTTCCGTGCAGACGGAAACCCGGTGCTTGGATAAGACTTCACACCTTCTTTTTCGCTTGTGCCAACTTGTATATACAGGATTAAACTTATGACTACTGCAAATCAAGCCTCTTGTGACACTCTGGTGCTGCGGCCTGGACATGTCAGCCTGGCCGAGCTGCGCCGCCTGAGCGCGGGTGGCGTACTTCTCACGCTCGATCCCGCAGCGTTAGCGGGCATGCTGGCGGCGCAGGCCACGGTGCAGACCATCGTCGATGAAGACCAGGTGGTCTATGGCATCAACACCGGCTTTGGCAAGCTGGCCAGCACAAAGATCGCCCACGATCACCTGGCCGACCTGCAGCGCAACCTGGTGCTGTCGCACAGCGTGGGCACGGGCGAACCGCTGCCCGACCCGGTGGTGCGCATGGTGCTTGCCACCAAGGCCGTAAGCCTGGCGCGCGGCCACTCGGGCGTGCGCCCGGCACTGGTCGATGCGCTGTTGGCCCTGGCCAATGCCGATGTGCTGCCGGTGATCCCGGCCAAGGGCTCGGTGGGGGCCTCGGGCGACCTCGCGCCGCTGGCGCACCTGGCCTGCGTGCTGATCGGCGAGGGACAGGCCAAGGTCAAGGGCCAGATCGTCTCAGGCCGCGAGGCGATGGCGGCCGTGGGGCTGGCGCCCTTCGTGCTGGGCCCCAAGGAGGGGCTGGCGCTGCTCAATGGCACGCAGGTGTCCACGGCGCTGGCGCTGGCCGGCCTGTTCCAGGCCGAGAGCGTGTTCGCGGCCGGCCTGGTGTCGGGCGCGCTGACGCTCGAGGCCATCAAGGGTTCGGTCAAGCCGTTCGACGCGCGCATTCACGAGGCGCGTGGCCAGGCGGGCCAGATTGCCGTGGCGGCCGCCGTGCGCGCGCTGCTCGAAGGCAGTGCCATCGACCCCTCGCACCCGCACTGCGGCCGCGTGCAGGACCCGTACTCCATCCGCTGCGTGCCCCAGGTCATGGGCGCCTGCCTGGACAACCTCACGCACGCCGCGCGCGTGCTGCGCATCGAGGCCAATGCCGCGTCGGACAACCCGCTGGTGTTCACCGATACCGGTGAGGTGATCTCGGGCGGCAACTTCCACGCCGAGCCCGTGGCCTTCGCGGCCGACATCATCGCGCTGGCGCTGGCCGAGATCGGCGCCATCTCCGAGCGGCGTCTGTCGCTGCTGCTCGACCCCGGCCTGTCGGGCCTGCCGCCGTTCCTGATCCGCGAGAGCGGTCTGAACTCGGGCTTCATGATCGCCCAGGTCACGGCCGCGGCCCTGGCCGCTGAGAACCAGTGCCTGGCCCACCCCAGCAGCGTGACCAGCCTGCCCACCTCGGCCAACCAGGAGGACCATGTCTCCATGGCCACCTACGGCGCGCGGCGCCTCGCGGACATGGCGCGCAACACGGCCGTGATCGTGGGCATCGAGGCCATGTCGGCCGCGCAGGGCATGGAGTTCGATCGCAACCTGAAGTCTTCACCGCTCATCGAGGCGCAGTTCGCCGCTATTCGCCAACGGGTGGCCTTCCTCGAACAAGACCGCTACCTCGCACCCGATATCGAGAGCATGAGCCAGTGGGCCTTG
Source organism: Diaphorobacter limosus (assembly GCF_033100095.1). Taxonomy (NCBI): domain Bacteria; kingdom Pseudomonadati; phylum Pseudomonadota; class Betaproteobacteria; order Burkholderiales; family Comamonadaceae; genus Diaphorobacter; species Diaphorobacter limosus. The sequence continues at coordinate 210,241 of NZ_CP136921.1, forward strand.
CGCGCGGTACTGCCTGCCGCCCTGCTGAGCATCCTGCCCAGCCACATTTCAGCTTAAGGAGACTTGTCATGACCCAACAAGACACCCGCTTCAACGCCAGCCGTGAAATACATGTTCCCCACGGCAGTACATCTGGGCAGCAACAAGAACCCATTCAGTGCCAGCCCCGCTTTGCCCGGTCATTCTGAGCAAACTTGATATGAGCATCAACAAATACAGCCAGTCTCTGGCAAGCACCCGACTCTACGAACAAGAGACCTCCCTCGAATTCTTGGCGGAGAGACACGGCCTCGAGCAATCGAACATGATCGATTTCTCCCTGAACGTAAATCCGTTTGGCTGCTCCGCAGGCGCAATCGATGCAATTAGCCTGTCACTTGGGCAAGTGCAGCTTTATCCTGATGTCAATCTTTCCGAGCTGCGACTCGCGCTCTCGAGCAAGCATTGCCAATCACCGGATCGGTTCTTCTTCGGCGGGGGGCTCGACGATGTCATCAAGCTTTTATTACAGGCCTGGGCCTCAGAGGGGGACAAGGTTCTCATCCACCTGCCCACGTTTCCCCGCTACGCGCTTGAGGCGCGCCTACGGGGATGCCAGGTAATTAGCGTACAGGGCGAAGTGGCAACGCAGTTCGATGCCGAGCGCTACGAACGCGCATTGCAGAAAGATGACATCTCTGTCGCCTTTATCTGCACGCCGAACAATCCGACTGGAGAGATCATCCCGGTGGAGGTGATCGAGCATCTGGCCGGGGCCTACCCGGACACGATCTTCGTGGTCGACGAAGCACTTATCAATCCCATCAAAGAGGGGGCTGTCGGACTGGTCGACAGGTTCGACAATGTCGCCATTTTGCGAACCTTCTCGAAGTTTTTTGGGCTCGCTGGCATGCGCGTGGGCTATGCCATTGCTAACCAAAAGCTCATTGATATCGCCAACATCGGACCCCCACCGTTCAATGTTTCGCTTCCTGCGGCGGTTGCAGCCATCGCCGCCCTTCAGGATGAGAATTTTCTACGTCAATGCAGCGAGAAATTTTTGGAGGAAAGCACCTACTTCCGTGCGCAACTCAGTAGCCATCCGTCGGTTCGCGTTGTCGGTTGCCATGGAAACATGATGCTGCTAGAGCTTGCCTCTTGCTCCTCCGCCGAAGTTGCATCGATGCTCGCGAGCCAGGGCATTGTTGTGGCAGATGCGACATCCTTCGACGGCCTTCAGAACACGGCCACGCTGAGGGTGTCGCTTAAAGGACGCGAGCAGAACGAAAGGCTTATCGCTTCCCTGCGCAATATCGACTGTGAAACTGCGACAGTTCGTTAATCAAGCACAACCTGAAAAGCCCACCGCTGTTAGAGGCCGAATTTGGCAAGCTGCGCGAAAAGGCGTCCTTCCTGGACGCCGACCTCTATTTGGCGCCCGATATCGAGGCCGTGCGCCAGTGGGCGCTGAGGGCCGATCTTCCCGCCACGCTGCTGAGCATCCGGCCCAGCCCAGTCTGAACCCTGTCATTGTTTTTTTTCACTGGAGTATTTGCCATGAACGCCACCGAAAAATTCATTCCCGCCGATCCCCGCTTTGACGCCAGCCGCGTGATCCGCGCGCCGCGCGGCAGCCAGCTGCACTGCAAGAACTGGCTCGCCGAAGCCGCCTACCGCATGCTCCAGAACAACCTGGATCCGGACGTGGCCGAGAACCCCAAGGCCCTGGTGGTCTACGGCGGCATCGGCCGCGCGGCGCGCAACTGGGAGTGCTACGACCAGATCCTGGAGTCGCTCAGGAAGCTCGAAGCCGATGAGTCGCTGCTGATCCAGTCCGGCAAGCCCGTGGGCGTATTCAAGACCCACGAAAACGCACCGCGCGTGCTGATCGCCAACTCCAACCTGGTGCCCAAGTGGGCCAACTGGGAGCATTTCAACGAGCTCGACCGCAAGGGCCTGTTCATGTACGGCCAGATGACCGCCGGCAGCTGGATCTACATCGGCAGCCAGGGCATCGTGCAGGGCACCTTCGAGACCTTCGTCGAGGCCGGCCGCCAGCATTACAACAACGACCTGACGGGCAAGTGGATCCTCACGGCCGGTCTGGGCGGCATGGGCGGCGCCCAGCCTCTGGCCGCCACGCTGGCCGGCGCCTGCTCGTTGAACATCGAGTGCAAGCAGTCCAGCATCGACTTCCGCCTGCGCACGCGCTATGTGGACAAGCAGGCCAGGGACATTGACGATGCGCTGGCCCTGATCAAACACCACACCGAAAGGGGCGAGGCCGTCTCCATCGCCCTGCTGGGCAATGCCGCGGAAATCCTGCCCGAGCTGGCCCGCCGCGCCAAGGCTGGCGGCATCCGGCCCGACATCGTGACCGACCAGACCTCGGCCCACGATCTGATCAACGGCTACCTGCCCATGGGCTGGACCGTGGAGCAGTGGAACGCCGCCGCGGCCGATCCCGGCCAGCATCCCACGCTCAGGGCCGCGGCCGCCAAGAGCTGCGCCGTGCATGTGCAGGCCATGCTCGACTTCCAGGCCATGGGCGTGCCCACGGTGGACTATGGCAACAACATCCGCCAGGTGGCGTTCGACGAGGGCGTTCAGCGCGCCTTCGACTTCCCCGGTTTCGTGCCCGCCTACATCCGGCCCATGTTCTGCGAGGGCAAGGGGCCGTTCCGCTGGGTGGCGCTGTCGGGCGATCCCGAGGACATCTACAAGACCGATGCCAAGATCAAGGAGCTGTTCCCCGAGAACAAGCACACGCACCGCTGGCTGGACATGGCCAGGGAGCGCATCGCCTTCCAGGGCCTGCCCGCGCGCATCTGCTGGCTGGGCCTGGGCGAGCGCCACCTGGCGGGCCTGGCCTTCAACGAGATGGTGAAGAACGGCGAGCTCAAGGCCCCCATCGTCATCGGCCGCGACCACCTGGACACCGGCAGCGTGGCCAGCCCGAATCGCGAAACCGAGGCCATGCGCGACGGCACGGATGCCGTCTCCGACTGGCCGCTGCTCAACGCCCTGCTCAACACCGCCGGCGGCGCCACCTGGGTCAGCCTGCACCATGGCGGCGGCGTGGGCATGGGCTACAGCCAGCACTCGGGCATGGTCATCGTGGCCGACGGCACGGACGCCGCGGCCGAGCGCCTGGCGCGCGTGCTGGTCAATGACTGCGGCTCGGGCGTGATGCGCCATGCCGATGCAGGCTACGAGCTGGCCATTGCGACGGCGAGGAAGCAGGGCCTGAAACTTCCCATGATCAAGTAAACCAGGGGACACCATGAGCGCACCCTTTGTCTGGCAAGGCCGCATCGACACCGAAGAAGTGGGCGACAGCCGCCGTTGGCACCAGTGCGTGCAGCCTTTTACACCCCAGAGCCGCTCAGGCGTGGCCCTGATCGGCTTTGCCGTGGACGAGGGCGTGCGCCGCAACGGCGGCCGCCCGGGCGCCGCGCAAGGACCAGCGGCGGCGCGCAAGGCGCTGGCCAACCTGCCCATTCTGGGCGAGCCGGCGCTCTGGGATGCGGGTGATGCGGTCTGCGAAGGCGGTGCGCTCGATGCGGCGCAAACCGCCCTGGCGCAGCGGGTGGCGCAGGCCCTGGCGCAGGGCTGCACGCCCCTGGTGCTGGGCGGTGGGCACGAGGTGGCCTGGGGCACCTTCCAGGGCGTGGCGCTGGCACGGCCCGGCGCGCGCATCCTCATCGTCAACCTGGACGCGCATTTCGACCTGCGCCAGGCGCGCGAGGGCAATTCGGGCACGCCGTTCCGCCAGATCCAGGAACACTGCGCCGCGCGGGGCCTGCCGTTTGACTACCGCGTGCTGGGCATCAGCCGCTTTGCCAACACCCAGGCCTTGTTCGACCGTGCCGATGCCTTGCAGGTGCGCTATGTGCTGGACGACGCCTTGCAGACCGAAGCCGGCGTACACGCCGCGCTGGCCGATCTGGCGCCCGACCTGCAGGCCTGCGACGCCGTGTACCTGACCCTGGATACCGACGTGTTGCCCGCCGCCGTGGCCCCCGGCGTGTCGGCGCCTGCGCCGCTGGGCGTGCCGCTGTGGTGCGTGGAGGCTGTGGTGGATGCGGTGCTCGCCAGCGGCAAGCTGGTGGCGGCCGATGTGGCCGAATTCAACCCCGCCTTCGACCGCGACGGCATCACCGCCAAAGTGGTCGCCCGCTTGGCGGCGCGCATTGCCAGGGTGTGCTGAACAGGCGTATTGAAGAGGGGCCCGCATTCCCATTCTTTGACTTTGGTACTGCCGCCATGACCCACAGTGTTTCGCCCACCGCGGTGCCCACGGCCGACCGTGTGCTGCAGGTGCTGGCCGTGCTGGCCCAGCAGGGCAAGGCCTTGTCGGCCGCCGAGCTCATGGAGCACACGGGCCTGGCGCGCAGCACGCTGTACCGCCAGCTGGCGCGGCTCAAGCGCTGGGGCTTCGTGCTCGAAAGCGACGGCTATTACGCGCCCGGGCCGCTCGGCCTGCAGCTCGCGCTGGGGTTCGACCTGGCCTCGCACCTGGTGCGCCAGGCGCGCCCCGCCATGGTGGAGCTGGCGCAGCAGTCGCAGGAAAGCGTGGGTCTGGTCGTGGCCGTGAACGACCGGGCCATCTGCCTGGACATGGTGGAGAGCCAGCAGTCGCTGCGCTGCTCGTTCGAGAAGGGGCGCAGCGTGCCTCTGCGTGCGGGCGCCTCGGCCAAATGCCTGCTGGCCCACCTGCCCGAGGCGGCACGCGCGGCCGTGCTCGACGCCCAGTGGGGCCCGGGCACGCCCGCACGCCAGGCCGCGCAGGATGAGCTCGATGCCATTCGCCGCGCCGGCTTTGCCATGAGCGCTGCCGAGGTGGACCCCGGCGTCTGGGGCTGCAGCGTGCCGCTGTTCGGTGCCACGCGCCAGGCCGTGGGCGCCCTCACGCTGATGGCGCCGATCCTGCGTGCCCAGGGGCAGGAGCAGGTGCTGATCCGCATGGCCGTCGTCGCTGCGGCGCGCATATCGCGCCAGTTGGCAATCCACTGAATCCTCTGCAAGCCCTGATCTGCCCATGCACTCCTTCGACCTCGCGGCCGTGCCGCACACCCCCTGGAAGAACGGCGGCGGCCACACGCGCGAGCTGGCCTGCTGGCCGCCTGGCGCGGGCATGGAGGGCTTCGAGTGGCGCGTGAGCGTGGCCACCATCGCCGCGCCCGGGCCATTCTCGGCCTTCGCCGGCGTGGATCGCCGCATCATGCTGCTCGATGGCGACGGCATGCAGCTGCGCGCCCGGGACGGCAGCCTGGATCACCGGCTGGACAGGCGCTGGCAGCCGCTGGCCTTTGCGGGCGAGGTGGCCGTGGACTGCACCCTGCTGGGCGGCACCTCCACCGACTTCAACCTCATGCTGCGCCGGGGCCGCTGGCGCGGCGAGGTGCAGGTGGTGCGCGACCCACGCCAGCCCGGCAGCACGCCCGTGGGCCTGTGCCTGGTGCTCGCGGGCCGCTGGAGTCGGGGTGACGATCGGCTGACCGCCGGCCAGGGCCTGTGGTGGAGCGCCGCCGAGGCCGGCCCTGCGCTCGTGCCGCAGGCGGGGCAGGGCGGCGATGCGCCCGCCCTGGCCTGGGTGGAATTGCGGCCTGTTATTTGATGAAATATGCCACTTGCGCTTGATGGGCAAGCGCCGATAGCTATAACTAATGTAGTAAATGAGCCATGAAACACGCTGATTCCACCACTGCCCCCAGCGCCGACGGCGTCTGGGAAGACCTGCGCCTTGCCCCCGGGCTGTTCCGTGACGACAGGCCCTTGGCCGAGCATGAGGCCGCCAGCCTGGTGGTGCAGGGCGGGGTGCTGCGCTGGGTGGGACCGTCCTCGGCGCTGCCTCTTGACTACGCAGGACTGGCGCGCCATGCCGGCGGCGGCCTGCTGGCCACGCCCGGCCTGGTGGATTGCCACACGCACCTGGTTTATGGCGGCCAGCGTGCGGGGGAGTTCGCCATGCGCCTGGCCGGCGCCAGCTATGAAGAGATTTCCAGGGCCGGCGGTGGCATCGTCTCCAGCGTGCGCGCCACGCGCGCCGCCAGTGAGGACGAGCTGTTCGCCGCCGCGCTGCCGCGCCTCTCGGCACTGCTGGACGAGGGCGTGTGCGCCATCGAGATCAAGTCCGGCTATGGCCTGGCCCTGGAGCATGAGCGTAAGCAGCTGCGCGTGGCGCGCCGCCTGGGCCGGGCGCTGGGCGTGACGGTGCGCACCACCTTCCTCGGCGCGCACGCGCTGCCGCCCGAATATGCGGGGCGGAGTCAGGACTATGTCGACCTGGTATGCAGCGAGATGCTGCCCGCGCTGGCGGCCGAGGGCCTGGTGGACGCCGTTGACGTGTTCTGCGAGCGCATCGCCTTTTCGCTGGCGGAAACCGAGCAGGTGTTCCAGGCCGCGCAAAAGCTTGGCATCCCGGTCAAGCTGCATGCCGAGCAGCTCTCGGACATGGGCGGCGCGCGGCTCGCCGCACGCCATGGCGCCCTGTCCTGCGACCACATCGAGCACCTGTCGCAGGACGGAGTAGACGCCATGCGCGCCGCCGGCACCGTGGCCGTGCTGCTGCCCGGCGCCTACTACACGCTGCGCGACACGCATCTGCCGCCCATTGAGGCGCTGCGCGCGGCCGGCGTGCCCATGGCCGTATCCACCGACCACAACCCCGGCACCTCGCCCGCATTGAGCCTGCTGCTCATGGCCAACATGGCCTGCACCCTGTTCCGCCTCACGGTGCCCGAGGCGCTCGCGGGCATCACCACGCACGCGGCGCGCGCGCTGGGCCTGTCGGAAACGCACGGCCTGATCGCGGCGGGCCGGCCCGCCAACTTTGTGCTGTGGAACCTGCGCGAAGCCGCCGAGTTGGCCTACTGGTTCGGCCACAACCCGGCGCGTACCATCGTGCGCCAGGGCCGCATCGTCAAGGGAGCGTGAAGCCATGCACATGATCCAGACCCTGGCGCGGCCCGAAGTGCCGCAACTGCCCGCCTACAACGCCGGCCTGTCGTCCGAGGCCGTGCGTGCGCGCTACGGCGTGAGCGAGATCGCGCGCCTGGCAAGCAACGAGAACCCCTACGGCGCCAGCCCCGCCGTGGCGCGCGCCCTGGCCGACCTGGCCACGCGCGTGGGCTGCTACCCCGACGCGAACTGCAGCGCGCTGCGCGCGGCGATTGGCGCGCGCACGGGCGTGGCGCCGGCGGCCATCGTCATCGGCAACGGCTCCGAGGACATCCTGCAGATGCTGTGCCAGGCCTTCCTGTCCGCGGGCGAGCGCGTGCTCACGCAGCGCCCGGCCTTTGGCCTGCATGAGATCTACCCGCGCATGATGGGCGCCCAGGTCGAGCTGCTGGCGCTCACGCCGCGGCTGGGCTTTGACGTGGATGCCTGGTGCGCGGCGCTGGCGCGCGGCCCCAAGCTCGCCATGCTGGCCAATCCCTCCAACCCCGTGGGCTGCATGTTCAGTGCGGCCGAGATGCAGCAACTGCTCGCCGCCACGCCCGCGCACACCCTGCTGGTGATGGACGAGGCCTATTACGAATATGCCCGCCTGGCCCCCGGCTACCCCGATGTACTGGCCCTGCTGCGCGGCCGCGCCATGCCCTGGATCGTGCTGCGCACCTTCTCCAAGGCCTGGGGCCTGGCCGGCCTGCGCGTGGGCTACGGCCTGGCCAGCGATGCGGCGCTGGTGCAACTGCTCGACCGCGTGCGCACGCCCTTCAACGTGAACCATGCGGCGCAGACGGCGGCGCTGGCCGCCTGGGGCGACGAAGACTTCATGCGCCGGGGCGTGACCGAGACCGTGCGCCTGCGCGGGCGGCTGGCGGCGCGGCTCGCCGCGCTGCCGGGCGTGCGCGTGGCGCCTTCGGCCACCAACTTCCTGTTCCTCGACCTGGGCCGCCCCAATGCGCCCGTGAACGAGGCGCTGCTGGCCCAGGGACTGATCGTCAAGCCCTGGAAGGAGGCGGGCTTCGAGCACTTCATCCGCGTCTCCATAGGCACCGAGGCCGAGAACGAGCGCTTCGCGCGGGCGCTTGAAGGCATCCTGGCGCTTTAGGACCTGTTCACAACCTTCCAGGGACTCACACGATGCCGGACACCGCCCCCGCGCCGTTCCTCTTTCACCAGGGCACGGCGCCGCTGCTCATCTCCATGCCCCATGCGGGCACCCATGTGCCGCCGGCCATCGCCGCGCGCCTGACGCCCGAGGCGCGCCAGGTGCCCGACACCGACTGGCACCTACCGCGCCTGTACGACTTTGCCCAGGCGCTGGGCGCCTCCATCCTCGTGGCCACGCATTCGCGCTACGTGGTGGACCTGAACCGCCCGCCCGACGGCACCAGCCTCTACCCCGGCCAGAGCGTGACCGGCCTGTGCCCCGTCGATACCTTCGACGACCGGCCGCTGTACGCCAATCCCGCCGATCTGCCCGATGAGGCCGAGGTCGCCGCGCGCCGCGCCGCCTACTGGGCGCCCTACCACGCCCAGCTGCGCGCCGAGTTGGAGCGCCTGCGCGCCGCGCACGGCGTGGCCGTGCTCTGGGACGCGCACTCCATCCGCTCGGTGCTGCCGCGCTTCTTCGTGGGCCGGCTGCCCGACCTGAACCTGGGCACGGGCGACGGCATCAGCTGCGACCCGGCCCTGGCCCAGACCCTGCTGGGCGAGGCCCGCGCCGCCACGGCTTACACCGCCGTGCTCAACGGCCGCTTCAAGGGCGGCCACATCACGCGCCACTATGGCGCGCCCGCGCGCAACATCCACGCCGTGCAGCTGGAGATGACGCAGTGCAGCTACATGCAGGAGGCACTGCCGTTTGACTACCTGCCCGAGGTGGCGGCCTGCGTGCTGCCGCACCTGCGCCGCATGGTCTATGCGGCCTTGGCCTTCGCCCGGTCGCGGCAGTAGCGGCAGTAGCGGTAGTGGGGCTGGTTCGGATTCAGCCCTGGGGCAGCGCCGCGCAGCAGTGGGCCGGCAGCTCCAGCCAGCGCACGGCCGCGGCCTGCAGTGCGCCCAGCTGGCCCGTGGTGTAGAGGCTGATGCGTCCCGGCGCGGCCAGCTCGCCGTCCGCCGCCTGCTCGGGCGCCAGCGCGGCGGCCTGGGTCAGGATGCGGCGCGTCTGCCGCGCCACGGCGGCGCCGGTGTCCAGGATCTGTACGTCCGGGCCCACCAGCGCGCGCAACACATCCTTGGCGAACACATAGTGCGTGCAGCCCAGCACCAGCGTGTCGATGTCGCCGGTTTTCAGGCCAAACGGGCCTAAAGCGCCCGTGTATTGTGCGCAAAGCGCTCTTATTTTTGCTGCAGATTCGAGCGCCGGCAGGGGCTCCTCGGTGCTCTGCTCTATGGCCCGTGCCAGGCCGTCGCAGGCCTGCACGGCAAAGCGCGTGTGCGCCGAATGCTGCTCGCGCAGGCGCTCAAAGCGCGCGCTGCCAACCGTGCCGCGCGTGGCCAGCACACCTACATGGTGCGTCTGGCTGCGCGCGGCGGCGGGCTTGAGCGCCGGCTCCACGCCAATCGCCGGCAGATCCGGCAGGCTGGCGCGCAGCCGCTCCACCGCCGCCGCCGTGGCCGTGTTGCAGGCCACCACCAGGGCCTTGATGTCGTGCCGCTGCAGCAGCCACCGGGCAATGGCCAGCGTGCGCTCTTGCACAAAGGCCTCGCCCTTCTCATCGCCATAGGGCGCGTTGCCGCTGTCGGCCAGGTAGATGAAGTCCTCGTGCGGCAGCTCGTGGCGCAGGGCCTGCAGCACGCTCAGGCCGCCTATGCCGCTGTCGAATACGCCTATGGGACGGGCGGCGGGGGGCGATGTCATGGAAGGCGTGGGGAGGGTTGGTGTAGTCGGGCGCGCCTGCCGTCGCGGCGGCGGCGCGGGTGGCAAGTATGCCTGGGTGGGTGCCAGCCCAGTGCATCCAGCGTGAGAGGCGCGACGGCAAGCTGTGCCTGCTACCATGCTGCATCGCAGCAAATCTTGCGCAACGGAGATCATGCACCTCGACGATTCTTACCACGAACTTGGTCTGGCACCGGGTTCCAGCGATGCCGAGGTGAAGGCCGCGTGGCGCCGCCTGTCAGCGCGCTGGCACCCGGATCGCAACGACAGCCCGCAGGCCCTGCAAAAGATGCAGCGTATCAATTGGGCACTGAAAGCGATCCGCCAGGCCCGGGCTGAGCCGGCGGCCGAAGCCGAGGATCCCGCCCCTGGTGCAGAGGAATTCACCGTCGAGCACTCCGTGAGCCTGACGCTTGAGGATGTGGTGAGCGGCTGCGTCAGGGAAGTGCGGGGCGAGGTGGTCGAAGACTGCGTCGAATGCGAAGGCAGTGGCCTGCAATTGCAGGCGACCGAGTGCAGCGAATGCAATGGCGCCGGCCACATCCGACAGCACCTCTGGTTCACCTGGGTATCGTCCACCGTCGAGTGCACCGCCTGCCAGGGGCAGGGGAAGACGCACCAAGCCTGCACCGCCTGCGGGGCCAGCGGGAAGGCGCCGGCGACCAAATACCGCTGCCGGGTGCAGGTCGCGCCGGGTGCGCATGCGGGCGACCTGCTGAATGTCACGGCCAACGTGCAAGGCAGGCAGCGTCAGCACAGGCTGGCGCTGCGCGTGCGCGTGGAACTGCAGCCGCACGAGTTCTTCACGGCCGAAGCCGACGGAACCTTGAGGTGCGAGCTACCCGTCGACGGTTTTGCATGGATGGCCAATCGCTGGATCGAGGTTCCAACCCCTCGCGGCCTGCAACAGATGAAGCTGCGACGAGGCTCCCTGAGCTATCGCATCAAAAATGCGGGCCTGCCTTGGACGAACACTGGAGAGGCTGCGGACTGCATCGTCACCGTCGCGCCGATGTTTCCGCAAGAATTCAGCCCGGAGCAGGAGGCAGCGATCGATCGGCTGGTGAGTAGCAACTCCGGGGCGGCAGGTACGTCGGCTGGCGACCAAATGGCGGCATGGACCCGGTTGGTGGATAGCTGGCAGGATCGGCGCAGGTGAGACCCCTGACGGCCATCAGCATGATGGCCCGCTGCCCGCTTTTGGCCGGTAGAGCCCAGCCTCGGGTGTAACCGTGAGCCCCACCGGTGGTGGCCGCATCGCCGGATGCGGTTGTTCGCTTCACTTGAATAGGTCCTTCAGCCGGCACAGCCGCTGGGAATGTCTGCTTGCTTTCAAAAAAATAGCTTCTCGCGCTTATGGGGCGGGCGAATCAGGCCAATAACATCCAAGGTGTGTGCCACAGTGGCGGGGTTGCAGCAGCCAGCCTATGCGCCGGCCGGCGCCCCGCGGCGAAACACCAGCAGCCGGTTGTTGGCCGGCATGGCGTTGTCCGCCTCCAGCGCCAGGTCATGCTCTACGCCCAGCGCCACGATGTCCTCGAAATGGCGTATACCGCTGCGCGCATCGCGCTGGCGCAGCCAGGCGTCAAACGCGCGGTTGCTGTCGCTGGTGAAGCTGCCGCCGTAGTTGAACGGGCCGTACAGCGCCAGCGCGCCGCCTGCGGGCAGGTGGGCGCCGGCCAAAGCGAACAACCGCTGCACCAGCGGCCAGGCGACGATGTGCGTGGTGTTGGCGCTGAAGACGGCGTCGAAGGCGCCGTCGGGCCAGGCGCTGCCTGCCAGGTCCAGCAGCAGCGGCGCGCGCAGGTTGGGCGCCGGGTGTGCGGCCTGCCAGGCGCGTATGCCGGGGTGGTTCTCGGCCAGGTCGCTGGTCTGCCAGACGAGGTGCGGCAGGCGCGGCGCAAAGTACACGCCGTGCTGGCCCGTGCCCGAGCCCACCTCCAGCACCTGGCGCCGGTCGGCAAAGGCCTGCTGCAGCACGGCGAGTATGGGGGCCTGGTTGTTCTCGCAGGCCTGGGAGAAGGGAAGGGAAGACGGCAGGTGGTCGGGGCGGGGTTCGGTCATGCCCCGCATGATGCGGGATCTGCCATGGCCCCGCGTTCAATAGGCCGCGCTCGGGCCGCTTGCCGCAGGGGCTGCGCCCGCGCCGGCAAACTGGCCGCGCAGGCGGCGCGCGGCGTTCACGAACAGCAGCACATCCACGCCCACGGCGACAAAGGTGCAGCCCAGGTCGAGGTAGCGCTGGGCCAGCGTCGGGTCGGATGTCAGCGTGCCGGCCGCCTTGCCGCTGGCGATGATGGTCTTCATCGCGCCCGCTATGGCGGCCTGCACCTCGGGGTGGCCGGGGTTGCCGCGGTGGCCCATGGATGCGGCCAGGTCGGCCGGGCCTATGAAGATGCCGTGCACGCCGTCCACGGCGCAGATGGCTTCGAGGTTCTGCAGGGCCGTGGCGGTCTCGGCCTGCAGCAGCAGGCAGACTTCGTCATTGGCCACGTTCAGATAGTCGCTGCGGCTGCTCCACAGCGACGAGCGCCCCGTGGCACTGCCGACGCCGCGCACGCCCTGCGGCGGGTAGCGCGTGGCGGCGGCGATGGCGCGGGCTTGGCTTGCCGTGTCCACCATGGGCACCAGCAGGGTCTTGGCGCCTATGTCCAGCATCTGCTTGATGAGGGCCTGGCTGCCCTCGACCACGCGCACCACCGGATGCGCCGGGTAGGCGTTCACGGCCTGCAGGGCGGCCAAGGTGCTGCGCAGGTCGTTGGGCGCGTGCTCGCCGTCGATCAGCAGCCAGTCGTAGCCGCAGGTGGCGGCGGCCTCGGCCAGGTAGGGGTCGGCCATGGACAGCCACAGGCCGATCTGCGGGCGGCGTTCGGCCAGGGCGGTCTTGAAGGGGTTGTGTGCGGGCATTGCTTGATCCTCAGTTGTCCATGGCGCCGCGCACTATCCGCGGCGCGTGAAACGGTCGCGACGCAGGCCGGCAGACGCCGCGCAAGGGCCGCCCCGCCGCGCTGGCGTCGTCCCCCTTCCCGCGGCGCGCAGCGATGCGAGAGAAGGGGGAAGCCGCGCAGCGGCTCAGGGGGTTGTGTTTCATCCTCAGTCCAACTGGCCTTGGCAGATGTACTTGGTGTGCAGGTAATCGTCCAGCCCGTGGGTGGAGCCCTCGCGGCCGTAGCCCGATTCCTTCACGCCGCCAAAGGGCGCGGCCTCGGCCGAGATGGCGCCCTCGTTGATGCCGACGATGCCGGATTCGAGCGCGTCGGCCACGCGCCAGATGCGGCGCACGTCCTGGCTGTAGAAGTAGGCGGCCAGGCCAAACGGCGTGTCGTTGGCGGCCTGCAGCGCCTCGTCCTCGCTGTCGAACATGGTCAGCGGTGCGACGGGGCCGAAGGTTTCCTCGCAGGCGCAGGCCATGCGGGCGTCGGCGCCGCTGAGCACGGTGGGGGCGTAGTAAGTGGCGCCGAGCTCGGGCAAACGCTTGCCGCCGGCAAGCACCTTGGCGCCCTTGGCCACGGCGTCCTGCACATGGCGCTCTATCTTCTCGACCGCGCGGTCGTTGATCATGGGGCCGATCTGCGAGGCCGGGTCGCTGGCGGGGCCGACTTTGAGCGCCGCCACGCGCGCGGCAAGTTTCTGCGCGAAGGTATCGAACACGCCGCGCTGCACGAACACGCGGTTCGGGCAGACGCAGGTCTGGCCGCCGTTCCTGAACTTGGCGGCCATCAGGCCGTCCACGGCGGCATCGACGTCGGCGTCGTCAAAGACGATGAAGGGGGCGTTGCCGCCCAGCTCCAGCGAGAGTTTTTTCAGCGTATCGGCGCTGCGCCGCGCCAAATGCTTGCCCACGGGGGTGGAGCCGGTAAAGGTGATCTTGCGCACGCGCGCGTCGTCGAGCCACACATCGACCACCTCGGGCGTCTTCTCGCGCGAGGCGGTGACGATGTTCAGCACGCCGGCGGGCACGCCCGCCTCCTGCGCCAGCAGCACCAGGGCGAGGGAGGTGAGCGGCGTGTCCTCGGCTGGCTTGCAGACCACGGTGCAGCCCGCGGCCAGGGCCGGAGCGATCTTGCGCGCGATCATGGCGGCGGGAAAGTTCCAGGGCGTGATGGCGGCCACGACGCCCACCGGTTCCCTGAGCGCGAACATGCGCCGGCCCGGCAGGGGCGCGGGGATGATCTCGCCATTCATGCGCGTGGCCTCTTCGCCAAACCATTCGATGTAGCTGGCGGCGTAGGCCACCTCGCCCTTGCCCTCGGCCAGGGGCTTGCCTTGCTCACGGCTGATGAGCTTGCCCAGGTCGTCCTGGTGCGCCAGCACCAGGTCGTTCCAGCGTTTGATGATGGCCGCGCGCTGTTTGGCCGGCACCTTGCGCCAGGCGGGGAAGGCGGCGTGGGCGGCGTCGAGCGCGGCGCGGGCCTCCAAAGCGCCCGAGTCGGGCACCTCGGTGATGGTGGCGCCCGTGGCCGGGTCGGTCACGGCCAGGCGGGCGGCGGGCGTGGCGCTCCACTGGCCGGCGATAAAGTTGGCGCTGCGGATGAGGTCGGGGCGGGTCAGGGTCAGAGGCATGGTGTTATCAGTCAAATTGGCTGCTAACGCTTGATGGATAAGCGCTTGAAGCTATGGTTTTAGCTAACAATGCCCAGGTGCCAGGGCACGAACTCATTGTCTCCCAATCCCAGTTGTTCGCTCTTGGTGGGCTCGCCGCTGGCGTGGCGCAGGATCTGTTCAAAGATGCGCTGGCCCATCTCGGCCACGCTGCACTCGCCATCGACTATCAGGCCGCAGTTGATGTCCATGTCCTCCGACAGGCGCTGGTACATGGCCGTGTTGCTGGCCAGCTTCATGGTGGGCGCGGGCTTGCTGCCGAACATGGAGCCGCGCCCGGTGGTAAAGCAGATCAGGTTGGCGCCGCTGGTGGAGTGCCTGCGGGAAGAGGCCAGGTTATTGGCGCAGTAGTTCAGCGCGGCTCGCAGGAGCCGTCCATGCCGGCCATATCGGCCAGCTTCTGCAGGCGCGAGCGCTGGTCCAGGCAGGCCTGGCGCGCGGCCTCGGAGGCCTTTTGCTGCGCCAGGCGCGTGGCCTGTGCGCGCTCGGCCTGCAGCTGCGCAATGCGTTCGCGGATCTGCGCCATGGCGGCCAGGGCGGCCTTCTCGCCTTCGGCGATGGCCTGGGTGCGCTGGTTGAAGTCCACCGGGCCCATGTCCAGCACCTGCGGGCGTATCACCACGTCGGCGCGTGCCAGCTCGGCCTGGCCGAGCTTCTGGCCCATGATGGCGATCGACTGGTTCAGCGCGCCCAGCATGTGCTCGGGCGTCTTGCCGCGCGCCTTGTTGGAGATGTCCACGGCGATCACCATGTCCGCGCCCAGCTGGCGCGCCGCATCCACCGGCACGGGGCTGACCACGCCGCCATCGACGAAGTGGTATTTGCCAATGCTGACCGGCTGGAAAACGCCCGGCACGCTGCTGGAGGCGCGCACGGCCTGACCGGTGTTGCCGCGCGCAAACAGGGTGCGCTCGCCGTCCTCCAGCCGCGTGGCCACGGCCACGAAGGGCTTGGCGAGCTGCTCCAGGCTCTTGCGGCGCACCTGTTCGTTCACGTAGTCCTCCAGCTTCTGGCCCTGCACCAGCCCGCCCGAGGACAGCTGCAGGTCGCGCACCTTGGACTCGTCCAGCGCCACGGCCTTGTCCTGCAGCTCAAACGCGTTCATGCCGCTGGCGTACAGCGCGCCCACCACGCTGCCGGCGCTGGTGCCGGCCACCACCGCCGGCGCCAGGCCGTTGGCCTCCAGCATCTTGATCACGCCGACATGGGCAAAGCCCTTGGCCGCGCCGCCGCCCAGCGCGATGCCGATCTTGATGGGGGCGGGCGGGGCGGTGGCCGTGGCCTGCGGCGTGATCGTGGGCTGGCTCGGCGTGGTGTTGCTGCATGCGGCCAGTCCGGCCAGGCCGATGGCGGCCAGTGGGCGCCAGACAGCATGCCGGCGCATGCCAGAAAATCCTGCATTCATAGGGGCGGGGAGTATAGGGCGGGTGATTCTCGGCCTCGTCGGCAATGCTGTTCTGGTGCGAAGAGATCAGGGCAAAAATGGCCGTTTGCGCTTATCTGGCAAGCGCTGATAGCTATTAAATTGAAAGTGGCTTGATGGTGCTTGCCATGCCGGGCACCGCGCGCTGCGCCGCTCAGCGCATGGTCACGAATTCCTCGGCCGCCGTCGGGTGGATGGCTACGGTGTCGTCCAGGTCGCGCTTGGTTGCGCCCATCTTGAGTGCCACCGCAAAGCCCTGCAGGATCTCGTCCATGCCATGGCCTATGCCGTGGATGCCGACGATGCGCTCCTCGGGGCCGGCGCAGACCAGCTTCATGCGCGCGCTCTGGCGGTGCCGGGTCACGGCCGTGTACATGGCCGTGAACGCCGCCTGGTAGACCTTGACCTGGGCGTCGCCAAAGCGCTCGCGGGCCTGGGGCTCGGTCAGTCCCACCGTGCCTATGGGTGGATGGCTGAAGACCACGCTGGGGATGTTCTCGTAGTCCAGAAACTCGTCCGGCCGGTTGTTGAACAGGCGCTCGGACAGGCGCCGGCCCGCGGCCACGGCCACGGGCGTGAGCTCGATGCGGCCGGTGATGTCGCCCACGGCGTAGATGCCGCCGACATTGGTGTTCTGGAACTTGTCGACCTGTATGTACCCGCCTTCGTCCAGCGCCACGCCCGCGGCCTCCAGGCCCAGGCCCGAGGTGTCGGGCCTGCGGCCTATGGCCCAGACGATGCAGTCCACGTTGTGGCTGCGGCCATCCTCCAGCCGCAGGCACAGGCTGCCGTCGGCATTGCGCGTGACGGACTGGGGCGTGGCATGGCGGTGCAGCGTCGGGCCCTCGGCCTCCATGACCTGCATCAGCGTCTCGCCCAGCATGGGATCGAAATGGCGCAGCGCCGATGCGCGGCGCAGAAACAAATGGGTCTGCGAGCCCAACGCGTGGAGCACGCCCGCCAGTTCCACGGCGATGTAGCCGGCGCCCACGACGGCGGTGCGCGCGGGCAGGGTGGGCAGGGCGAAGAAGCCGTCGGAGTCCATGCCCAGCTCGGCGCCCGGTATCGCTGGCCATGTGGGACGGGTGCCGGTGGCGATCAGGATATGGTCGGCGCTCAGGCGCCGGCCCTCGACCTCGATGGTGCGCGCGTCCACGAAGCGGCCGAAGCCACGGATCACATCCACCTTGTTGCGTTGCAGGCCACTGTCGTAGGACTCGTGGATGCGCGCGATGTAGGCGCTGCGGCTCTCGATCAGGCGCTGCCAGTCGAAGCGGTTCACGCGGGTGTCATAGCCATAGTCGGGGCCGTAGCGGTGTATGGCTTCGGCGATCTGGGCCGCATGCCACATGACCTTCTTGGGCACGCAGCCGACATTGACGCAGGTGCCGCCGATCTCATGGGCCTCGATCAGCGCGCACCGGCGCCCGTACATGGCGGCGCGGTTGGCCGATGCGATGCCGCCGCTGCCGCCGCCGATGACGATGTAGTCGTAGTGCTTCATCCCGGACTCCTGCTGTTTGGCTGTCTTGCAACGGGGCCATTTTGCCCTGTCCTGCAAGCAGGGGGCCGAGCAGGGGCAATGCCGGCGCCGGCGCCGGCTGGCGGCGGTGGGCGTCAGCCCTTGGTGATCGTCGCCGCGATGGCCTTGCCCACCTGCTGGGTGCTGGCCTGGCCGCCCAGGTCGGGCGTGCGCGGCCCGCTCTTGATGACCTGCTCGATCGCGGCCACGATGGCATCGTGCGCGGCGCGGCCCGCGCCCTGGCCTTGCGTCAAAAAGTCCAGCATCAGCGCGCCCGACCAGATCATGGCGATGGGGTTGGCGATGTTCTTGCCGCAGATGTCGGGCGCCGAGCCGTGCACGGGCTCGAACAGGCTGGGGAAGCTGCGCTCGGGGTTCAGGTTGGCGGACGGCGCCAGGCCAATGGTGCCGGTGGTCGCCGGCCCCAGGTCGGAGAGGATGTCGCCAAACAGGTTGGTGGCCGCCACCACGTCAAAGCGCCCCGGCTGCAGCACAAAGCGCGCCGTGAGGATGTCGATGTGCTGTTTGTCCAGCGCCACCTCGGGGTAGTGCTTGGCCATGTCCTCGGCGCGCTGGTCCCACCAGGGCATGCTGATGGCGATGCCGTTGCTTTTGGTGGCCAGCGTCACATGCTTCTTCGCCCGGCTTTGCGCCAGCTCAAAGGCGAACTTGAGCAGGCGGTTCGCGCCGTGGCGCGAATAGACCGATTCCTGGATGACGATCTCGCGCTCGGTGCCCTCGTACATGATGCCGCCCAGCGAGGTGTACTCGCCCTCGGTGTTCTCGCGCACCACGTAATAGTCGATGTCGCCGGGTTTGCGGCCGGCCAGCGGGCAGGGCACGCCTTCGAACAGGCGCACCGGACGCAGGTTGATGTACTGGTCGAACTCGCGGCGGAACTTCAGCAGCGAACCCCACAGCGACACATGGTCCGGCACGGTGGCCGGCCAGCCCACGGCGCCGTAGTAGATGGCGTCCATGCCTTGTAGGTGCGCCTTCCAGTCGTCGGGCATCATCTTTCCGTGGGCCGCGTAGTAGTCGCAATGCGCCCAGTCGAAGTGGTGGAATTCGAGCGACAGGCCAAAGCGTTGGGCGGCGGCCTCGACGGCGCGCAGGCCTTCGGGCATGACTTCTTTGCCAATGCCGTCGCCGGGCAGGACGGCAATCTTGTAGGTGGTTTGCATGGGGTGCTCCAAGGGGTGATGGGCGCCATTGTTCACTGATCACGAGGTTCATACAATGAGCCATTTCGTGGTTTCATTGTTCACACATCGTGCAGAAAATACCACCCACCGACGATTTGCGCGTGTTCTGCACCGTGGTGCGCAAGGCCGGCTTTGCCGCCGCCGCGCAGGAGCTGGGAGCCTCGCCCGCCTATGTCAGCAAGCGCATCCGCCTGCTGGAGCAGGAACTGGGCGTACCGCTCTTGCACCGCACCACGCGCCGCGTAGTGGTCACCGACCAGGGCGAGCGCGTGTTCCACTGGGCGCAGCGCATCCTGGACGACATGGATCAGCTGCTGCAGGAGGTAGCGGTCACGCGCTGCGAGCCGCGTGGCCTGCTGCGCGTCTCCAGCAGCTTCGGCTTTGGCCGCAACGTGGTGGCGTCGGCGCTGTCGCGCCTGGTGCGCCAGCACCCGGGTCTGCAGGTGCGGCTGGAGGTGTTCGACCGGCTGGTGGACGTGGCGGCCGAGGGCTTTGACCTGGACGTGCGCGTGGGCGACGAGATCGCGCCGCACTTGATCGCGCGGCGCCTGGCCGACAACCACCGCGTGCTCTGCGCCGCGCCCAGCTACCTGGCGCGCCGCGGCACGCCGCGCACCCCGGCCGAGCTGCCCGCGCACGACTGCCTGGTGATCAAGGAGCGCGACCACCCGTTCGGCGTCTGGCGCCTGCGCGCGGGTGCGCAGGAGCAGTCGCTGAAGGTAACGGGCCCGCTGTCGGCCAACAACGGCGAGATGGTGGTGCAGTGGGCCGTCGATGGCTGCGGCATCGCGCTGCGTTCGCGCTGGGATGTGCAGCAGCACCTGCATGCGGGGCGCCTGGTGCAGCTGCTGCCCGAGTGGCGTCAGGAGGCCAACGTGTGGGCCGTCTACCCCACGCGGCTGCAGCTGTCGGCCAAGGTGCGCGTGTGCGTGGAGTTTCTGCAGGCGTACTTCCGGCAGGAATGGGGGTGATTGCGGGGTGCCCGCTGTGCACTACAGGTCGAAATCGCCCGCGGCTTCTGGCTGGTAAAGCACTTTCTCAATCGAAATGCGGCGCGTGCGGTTCGGAATCCGCCAGTCGAAGGCGTCACCCTCCTTGTAGCCCAGGATGGCGGTGCCGATGTCGGAGTAAACCGACAGCTTTCCGGCACTGTCGTCGGCGTCCTGTGGGTAGACCAGGGCCACCTCCACTTTCTCGTCGTCCAGATGCAGCAAGGCCCTGGAGTTCATCGTGACCACATTGCGCGCCACTTGCCGGGCATCGACGACGATGGCGCGTTCGATCTCGTGTTCCAGATCGACCACATGCGCGTCCAGCTCCAGCGCCACCAGGTCCCGCAGCCGCGCCTGGTCGACTTCGGTGATGTGGATCTGGCAGGAGTCGCCCATGGTGCCTGCGCGCAAGTGCTGGAGATAGTGCGCCGAGGTCATGGCATAGGACTTCAGTGTGGGCGTTGCGCCGTCAGGCAGAAATCCGCAGCGCTGAAAGGCCTTCAGCGAGCGCGTGTTGTCGGCGTGGATCTTGGCGACAAGCCTCTCGGCGCGCATGTCGAAGAAGGCCAGTTTCATGCCTTCGCGCAGGGCGCTGGCGCCAAGGTTTCGGCCCCAGTTGTCGCGGCTGCCGATGAGCAGGACGATCTCGCAGTCAGGCCCGTTCTTGACCAGGCGGACAAAGCCCACCGGCTGGTCATGCCGGTCGTAGGCCATGAAGAAGCGACCGCCCTGATTGAACAGATGGGTCAGGATCGGCAGCTGAACCCGGCCGATGACCTGTTCGATGAACCGCGAGACATGGCGCGAATCGCTCAAATAGCGGGTGACGCTCTCGTCCTCCAGCCAGTCCATCAAATGCAGCGCGTGTGCCCGCGTGATCTCCGGGCACAGAGAAATGAAAGGCTTGCTCATCTTCACCACGGTTGGTTGCAAGAATGAAAGCCTTTCATGGCCGTGGCTATGACGGTTCTTTCGACAGGGCGGCCATCTTAGTGCAGTGCGCGCGAGCGGGGCGTGATGCCGTGCAGTAGCCGCATGGGGCGTGCCGTTGTTCCAAAAAAAAATAGCTTCAAACGCTTGTTTATCAAGCGCTTGAGGCTATTAAAATAATAGTAACTGGGGCTAAGGCCGAATCGATGCTCAACCCGCCAGCGCGGCCTTCACGGCGCTGGATACCTGGCCCATCTCGGCCTTGCCGGCCAGGCGGGTCTTGACCACGCCCATGACCTTGCCCATGTCGCCTGGGCCTGCCTGGCGTCCGAGTTCCGCGCCCAGTTCGGCGACGATGGCCTTGACCGCGTCGAGGATCTCGGCCTCGGACATGCGCGCCGGCAGGTAGGCCTGCAGCACGGCCATTTCGGCCTTTTCCTTGTCGGCCAGATCCTGGCGGCCCGCGCCCTCAAACGCCGTGATGCTGTCCTTGCGCTGCTTGATGAGCTTGTCCACGATGGCGACGATGGCGGCATCGTCCAGAGTGATGCGCTCGTCCACCTCCTTTTGCTTCATGGCCGCCTGCAGCAGGCGGATGGTGCCCAGGCGCTCGCTGTCCTTGGCGCGCATGGCGGTTTTCATGTCTTCGGTGATCTGGTCTTTGAGGCTCATGGGGTTTCTCCAAGTCAAAAAAGCAAAAACCCGCGCTTGGCGTCCCTAGCGCGGGTTTTGTGGGCGTCAGTAAAAACGCCGGGCTGTGCTTAGTACAGCTTCTTGGGCAGCTGCATGCTGCGCACGCGCTTGTAGTGGCGCTTGACGGCGGCGGCCTTCTTGCGCTTGCGCTCGGCGGTGGGCTTTTCGTAGAACTCGCGGGCACGCAGGTCGGTCAGCAGGCCCAGCTTCTCGATGGTGCGCTTGAAGCGGCGCAGGGCAACGTCAAAAGGCTCGTTTTCTTTAACGCGAATGGTGGTCATTAGCTAAGGTGTTTCCAAAATATGCCCACAGAGGGTAGCCAGGAAGATCGGGCCGGGCTGCCATGTGCGGCGGGTTCCCCGTCTTGTAACTAGTATCCGGCCGACGGGGTTTGCCAGCAAAGCCAAGCATTATAGCGATAAGCCGCATGCGAGCAAGGCTATGCGCGCCGCAAGCCGGCGGGTGGGGGTTGAAAGGCGACAATAGCCCTGGCGCGCATACAGGGACAGCCTGGCGCTTTGCTGAATCTGCAAAAGATTCATACCATATGAATGTTTAAACGCTCATCGAATGGCCATGTCTACACCGTCAGAGAATTTGGATACGCCCGTAGAGCAGGCGCCGGCGCTTGAACAGGCGCTTGCGCGCCCCTACCAGCATGGTTTTGTCACTGACATCGAGTCCGTCAGCCTGCCGCCGGGCCTGGATGAGGACACCATCCGCTCCATTTCGCGCATCAAGCGCGAGCCGCAATTCCTGCTCGACTGGCGACTGGCGGCGTTCAAGCGCTGGCAGGCGATGGAGCTGCCCGACTGGGCGCGGCTGAACATCGCGCCCGTCGACTTCCAGGCGTTGTCGTATTACTCGGCGCCCAAGTCCATGAAGGATCGCCCCAAGAGCCTGGACGAGGTCGATCCCAAGCTGCTTGAGACCTACGAAAAGCTCGGCGTGCCGCTGCACGAGCGCGCGGCGCTGGCCGGCGTGGCGGTGGATGCGGTGTTCGACTCGGTCTCGGTGGGCACCACCTTTCGCAAGCAGCTGGCCGACGTGGGCGTGATCTTCTGCAGCTTCTCGCACGCGGTGCAGAACCACCCCGAGCTGGTCGAGAAGTACCTGGGCACGGTGGTGCCGCAGGGCGACAACTTCTACGCCGCGCTCAACTCGGCGGTGTTTTCCGACGGCTCCTTCGTCTACATCCCCAAGGGCGTGCGCTGCCCGATGGAGCTGTCGTCCTACTTCCGCATCAATGCCCAGAACACCGGGCAGTTCGAGCGCACCTTGATCATTGCCGAGGAGGGCAGCCAGGTGAGCTACCTGGAGGGCTGCACCGCCCCGCAGCGCGACGAGAACCAGCTGCACGCCGCCGTGGTGGAGCTCGTCGCGCATGACGACGCCTTCATCAAATATTCGACGGTGCAGAACTGGTACCCGGGTGATGAGAACGGCAAGGGTGGCATCTACAACTTCGTCACCAAGCGCGGCCTGGCGGCGGGCAAGCGCTCGCGCATCGCCTGGACGCAGATCGAGACCGGCTCGGCCATCACCTGGAAGTACCCCAGCGTGGTGCTGCGCGGCGATGAGTCGAATGGCGAGTTCCACTCCATCGCCGTGTCCAACCACTGGCAGCAGGCGGACACCGGCACCAAGATGATCCACCTGGGCAAGAACACCACCAGCCGCATCGTCTCCAAGGGCATCAGCGCCGGCAACGCGCAAAACAGCTACCGCGGCCTGGTGCGCATCAACCCCGGCGCCGCCGGCGCGCGCAACCATACGCAGTGCGACTCGCTCTTGATTGGCCCGCACTGCGGCGCCCACACCTATCCCTATGTGGACACGGCGCGCAGCGATTCCGTGGTGGAGCATGAGGCCACGACCACGCGCATCAGCGAGGAGCGCCTGTTTTATTGCGAGCAGCGCGGCATAGACGCGCAGGACGCCACGGCGCTGATCGTGGGCGGCTTCTGCCAGGCCGTGCTGGAGGAGCTGCCGATGGAATTTGCCCTGGAGGCCAAGGCCCTGCTGGCCGTGTCGCTGGAAGGCGCGGTAGGCTGATATTCAGATAAAAACGGGCTGTAGCGCTTATGTATAAAGCGCGAGAAGCTATCAAAATAATAGGAACCCACATGACACACACCCCACCCCTGCTGCAAGTGCGCGACCTGCGCGTGAACATTGGCGAGCGCACCGTGCTGCATTCCGTATCGCTGGACGTGCAGCCCGGCCAGCTCGTCGTGCTGATGGGCGCCAACGGCAGCGGCAAGAGCACGCTGGGCATGGCCCTGGCCGGCCATCCGCACTACCAGGTGCAGGGCGGTCAGGCGCTGCTGGCGGGGCAGGATCTGCTGGCGCTGCCGGCGCATGAGCGCGCGCGCTCCGGGCTGTTTTTGTCCTTCCAGTCGCCGCCCGATGTGCCGGGCGTGAAGAACAACCTGTTCATCCGCACCGCGCTGAATGCCCAGCACGAGGCGCGTGGCCAGGAGCCGCTGGATGCCTTCGACTTCCTCTCCAGCGCCAAGAAGGCCGCCAAGGATCTGGGCCTGCCCGAAGCCATGCTGGGCCGCCCGGTCAACGAGGGCTTCTCCGGCGGTGAGCGTAAGCGCAACGAGCTATTGCAGCTGTCGCTCTTGAAGCCGCGCCTGGCGCTGCTCGACGAGATCGACTCGGGCATGGACGTGGACGGCGTGCGCGCCGTCGTCGCCCTGGTGCAAAAGCTGCGCGCCGAGGGCACGGCCTTCATCGTCATCTCGCACTACCTGCAGATGATCGAATCCCTGGAGCCCGATGCCGTGCTGCGCCTGCACCAGGGCTGCATTGCCGAGACCGGCGACCTGGAGCTGGCGCGCGAGATCGCGCGTACCGGCTTTGCGCGCGCGCCGCAGGCCGTGGAGGCATGATGGACAGCGCAAGAGCCGACATCCTGGCCGCGCGCCAGCACCTGCAGCAGCAGGGCTGGATCGCGCGCAAGAGCGAAGCCTTTCACCACCTGCCGCCGCCGGCGCTGGACCAATGGCTGGGCGCGCAAGGCGAGAGCGGTTGCGAGATCCCGGCCCTGAGCGGCGCGGGCTGGACGCTGCACCCCCTGCATCGCCCGGACGGCAACCACGGCGCCAGCGGCATCCATGCGCGCTGGCTCGATGCCCACGACCCCGCCGAACGCAGCGAGCTGTTTGCCGGCCTGCCACGGCCGGGCAACACGGGCGTTGACGGCGAGGCCGCGCCCTTTGCCTGGGCGCACCGCGCGCTGTGCCGCCTGGGCCTGCGCCTGCGCATCAGCGCCACGCCGGGCAAGGAGCGCGAACCCGTCTGGCTGGAGCTGCGCCACCAGCCGCGCGCCCAGGCCGAGGCGCCGCTGCTGGTGCTGGAGGTGGACCCTGGCGTGCATTGCGTGCTCATCGAAAGCCATGAGCGCGAGGTCGGCAGCTGCCAGCACGCGGTGGCGCAAAACCTGCACGCCCATATCCACCTGGGCGCCGGCGCGCAACTGCAGCACCTGCGCATCGCCGCGCCCGTGGCCGATGACAGCGTGGCGCACCACCTGCACATCAACGTTGCCGCCGGCGCGCAGTACGCGCAGGCGCTGGTCGCCACATCGGCCGGCTACCACCTGCAGCGCAGCCTGGTGCAGCTGCAGGGCAAGGGCGCGCAGGCGCACAGCGCGGCGCTGCTGCTGGCCGGCGCGCACAAGATAGACCACCAGAGCTACACCCGCATGCAGGCCGCGCACAGCGCCAGCACGGTGGAGACGCTGACGCTGGCCCAGGGCAAGGCCCATGCGGTGGCCAATGCCTACACCACCATCGCCGCCGGCGCCGACGAGGCCAACGTGCGCCAGCGCCTGGCGGGCGTGCCGCTGTCGGGCAACCCGCGCCTGATCCTGCGCCCGCACCTGGAGATATTGCACGACAACGTGCAGGCCGCGCATGGTGCCACCTGGGGCGCGCTGCCCGAGGACGCGCTGTTCTACGCCCGCCAGCGCGGCCTGGACGAGGCCAGCGCGCGCAGCCTGATCATCGAGGGCATGGCGCGCGCGCTGCTGCAGCGCTGCCTGGGCCAGGACGACGACGGCTTGCTGGCGCAGTGGCTGGGCGGCGGCTGGCTGGCGCGCGCCATAGCGGTGCAGCTGAAAGCCGATGTGGAGGTGCGGCATGGCTGACTCACTGGCTGAGCGTGTGGGTGTCGCCGGCCCTCACCCCCACCCTCTCCCAGGGGGAGAGGGGGTTGATACCGGCGCGGCCTCGCTCCCTCGCCCCGCTGGGGAGAGGGTAGGGGTGAGGGGCCAGCCAGGCGAGCAAGAGCAGCAAGACCTGAGCCGCCTGCGCGCCCAATTCCCCATCCTGGCCCAATCGATCCACGGCCACCCCCTGGCCTATCTGGACAACGCCGCCACCACGCAAACCCCGCTGGCCGTGCAACAGGCCATGCAGCAGTTTGAACAGCGCGACCGCGCCAACATCCATCGCGGCGTGCACACCTTGAGCCAGCGCGCCACCGACGCTTTCGAGGCCGCGCGCGCCACGCTGAAGACCTTCGTCGGCGCCGGGTCGGCGCATGAGCTGGTCTTCACCAGCGGCACCACCGAGGCGCTGAACCTGGTCGCCCAGGGCCTGTGGGCCGCAGGGCCGGGCAAGGCCTGGCTGCAACCCGGCGACGAGATCATCGTCAGCGGCCTGGAGCACCACGCCAACATCGTGCCCTGGCAGCAGGCAGCGCGCATGAGCGGGGCCGAGTTGGTCATCCTCAGGCCCGACGCCGAGGGCCGCATCCATACGCAGGATCTGCAGCGCCTGCTGGGCGCGCGCACCAGGGTGTTTGCCGTGACGGCCGGCGCCAATGCCACCGGCGAGCGCCCGCCCTACGAAGAAATGCTGGCCCTGGCGCGCCAGGCTGGCGCCCTGACGGTGCTGGACGCCGCCCAGGCCGTGGGCCACGCCATGCCCGCTCTGTCGGCCCTGGACTGCGACTTCATGGCCTTCTCTGGCCACAAGATGTACGGCCCCATGGGCACGGGCGCCTTGGTAGGCAAGCGCGAGGCGCTACAATTTTTATACCCATTGCGCCTGGGCGGCGACATGGTGGACTGGGTCAGCTACGAGGCAGCCGGCTACGCCCAGCTGCCCGCACGCCTGGAGGGCGGCACGCCCAACGTGGCCGGGGCCGTGGGTCTGGCGGCCGCCGCGCGCTTTATCGACGAGGTGGGGCGCACCGCCATCGACCAGCACCTGCATGCCCTGCGCGCGCAGGCGCTGGCCGGCTTGCAGGCAATAGATGGCATCAGCGTGCTGGCGCCGCATGCCACGCAGGCCTCGCTGGTGTCCTTTGTCTCGCACGACGTGCACCCGCACGACATCGGCACGCTGCTGGACGAGCGCGGCATCGCTGTGCGCACCGGCCACCACTGCGCCCAGCCGCTGCTGGATCACCTGGGCCTGGGGCCGACCACGCGCGCCTCGTTCGCGCTCTACAACACCAGCGACGAGGTCGATCGCTTCGTCGCCGCCGTGGCCCATGCCATCAAGGTTTTTCAATGAGCAGTGCTGAAAACGATCTCTACCAGGAAGTGGTGCTGGAGCACAAGCGCGCCCCGCGCAACTTTGGGCAGCTGGCGCATGCCACGCACCAGGCCCAGGGCACCAACCCGTCGTGCGGCGACCGCGTGGCCGTGCAGTTGCAGATGGACGGCGACAGGGTGGCCGACATCCGCTTCACCGGCCAGGGCTGCGCCATCTGCATGGCATCGACCTCGATGATGACCGAGGCCGTCAAGGGCCGCGACGTGGAGCTGGCCAAGACCCTGCAGCAGCATTTCCGCGCCGTGCTCACGGGCGAGGAAGAACCCGAGGACGCGCCCCTGGGCAAGCTGGTCAGCCTGGCCGGCGTGCGCCAATACCCCAGCCGCATCAAATGCGCGCTGCTGGGCTGGCACGCGCTGATGCATGCCATTGCCGACAACGACGGCCAGGCGGTGAGCACCGAAGAGGAGGGCCAGCCATGATGAACCGCCGCCACCGCGAGGACGTGCTGGTGCGCCGCAGCGTCACCGTGGAAACCATCCCCACCGGCTACCCCGTGGAGCTGGAAGCCGGCCAGCTGGCGCAGATCACGCAGGCCCTGGGCTCGTCCTTCACCCTGCTGGTCGAGGGTCAGCTGATGCGCCTGAAAGGGGCGGACGCCGACGCCATCGGCAAGCAGCCGCCCGAGACCATCGTCGTGCCGGCCGACCTGCCGCTGGACGAATTGGAGCCGCTGATCTGGGACACGCTGCGCACCTGCTACGACCCCGAGATCCCGGTCAACATCGTCGATCTGGGCCTGGTCTACCGGCTCGACTTCGAGCCCTCGGACGACGCCGACAAGGTGCGCGTGGTCATCGACATGACGCTCACCGCCCCCGGCTGCGGCATGGGCGAATCGATCGCCAACGAGGTCTGCGACAAGGTGCTGACCCTGCCGCGCGTGGGCGACATCACCGTGAACCTGGTGTTCGACCCACCCTGGGAGCGCGCCATGATGAGCGAAGAGGCGCAGCTGGCGCTGGGGCTGTAGCGCGCGTCAGCCCAGCGGCAGCGCCTGCGCGCAGGCATGGCCGCTGGCCCAGGCCCATTGGAAGTTGTAGCCGCCCAGCCAGCCGGTCACGTCCACCACCTCGCCGATGAAGTACAGGCCGGGTTGGCTCTTGCATTCCATGCTCTGCTGCGACAGGGCGCGCGTGTCCACGCCGCCCAGCGTCACCTCGGCCTTCTTGTAGCCCTCGGTGCCGGTGGGCGTGAGCTGCCAGCGCGCCAGCCGCTCGGCCAGGCGCGCCAGGGCCTTGTCGGCGGCCTCGTTGATGGGGCGCTGCCAGTCGGCGTCGGTGCTGGCCCAGGCCTCGGCCAGGCGGGTGGGCACCAGGGTGGCCAGCTCGTTGGCGATGCGTTTTCTGGAGCGCGCCTTGGCCATCCGCAGCGCCTCGCCCAGATTCACACCCGGCGCCAGGTCGATGGCCAGCGGCTGGCCGTCCCGCCAGTAGCTGGAGATTTGCAGCACCGCCGGCCCCGACAGGCCGCGGTGGGTGAACAGCAGATCCTCGTGAAAGGCCATGCGCTCTTTCTTGGCCCCGGTACTGATCTCCACCGGCAGCGCCAGGCCGGCCAGCTGCGCATAAGGCGCCCACTCGGCGCCGTCGAAGGTCAGCGGCACCAGGCCGGGCCGGCGTTCGACCAGGGGCAACTTGAACTGCTGGGCGAGTCGATAGCCCAGGTCGCTGGCGCCTATCTTGGGGATGGACAACCCGCCCGTGGCGATGACCAGGCTGCGCGCCAGCACCGGGCCGCGATCGGTATTGATTTGATAGCTGCCAGCGCTTTCTGCATCTGCGATAAAGCCAGATAAAGCTTGGGAGTTCCCAGGGCGTGGATGCCCCTCACCCCTCCCTCTCCCCAAAGGGGCGAGGGCGATCGGTTGCGCTGGTTTTGCTCCCTCTCCCTCTGGGAGAGGGCGGGGGTGAGGGTTTGCCGCCTGATTTGCGATAAGTCGCTCGGCCGCCAAAAACACCACGCTCTTTACGCCGCAGGGCTGCCAGCGCTCCACCCGGCCATCGGCGCATTCGGCCAGCAGCATGGCGATGATGTCCTCGGCCGAGCGGTCGGCAAACAGCTGGCCCTTGTGCTTCTCGTGAAAGGCGATGCCGTGGCGCTGCACCAGGGCGATGAAGTCCGCAGGCGTGTAGCGTGACAGGGCGGAGCGGCAGAACTGCGGGTTCTGCCCGACAAAATGCTTGTGCGGCGCACGCACATCCAGCTCGCGGTTGGTGAAGTTGCAGCGCCCGCCGCCCGAGATGCGGATCTTCTCGGCCACCTTGTCCGCATGGTCGATCAGCAGCACCTTCAGGCCGCGCTGGCCTGCCTGGGCGGCACAAAACAGGCCGGCGGCGCCGGCGCCGATGATGACGGCATCAAAAAACGGAGTGGACACGGGGCAGCAGTCTGACGGGCAAAGCCGGCCATTGTCGCCCAGCCGCCGTCTGCGCGGCCGCTATGCCATGCGCGGCGCCTGGCCGCATGGGCGCCACCGGCCGGCAGGGGCCTCAGCCTCTTGCATCGACTGGTAGTTGGTACTAACGTTGCCAGCCGCGCAAGTCCAAACAGCTTTTCGAGGAGACCCTCATGCAACAGCTGATCGTCAAAGGCAATGCCGGTGAATTGGTGGATCGTCTGCGCACCGCGCTGGCGGCAACGCTGGGGGCCCCAGCGGCGGCCACCTTCCCATCGCTGGCGGCGGCGCCGGGCAGCGCCATCGACGAAGATTTTGACGCCGCCATACGCCGCTGGCAGTCGGGCGTGGGCATCATTGCCGACGGCATCGTCGGGCCGCGCTGCCAGGTGCTGCTGGGCCTGCGCAAGGCCGTGCCGCTGCAGCTCAACCCGCCCATGGATGTGGGTCTGGTGTGCCGGCTGTTTCCGGCCACCAAGCCGGCCAATATCGCGCGCTACCTGCCTTACGTGGAGGCGGCGCTGGGCGCCGCGGGCCTAACCGACCGGGCCATGGTGGTGGGCGCGCTGGGCACCATACGCGCCGAGACCGAAGGCTTCGTGCCGATCGCCGAGCTGCAGTCGCGCTTCAACACCCCACCCGACGGCGCGCCGTTCTCGCTCTACGACCTGCGCAAGAACCTGGGCAACGGCGCCCGTGGCGATGGCGAGCGCTATCGCGGCCGCGGCTTCGTGCAACTGACCGGCAAGGCCAACTACACCACCTACGGCAAGCGCATCGGCATCGACCTGGTCGCCTTTCCGGACCGGGCCAATGCGCCCGAGGTGGCGGCCGTGGTGCTGGCGCAGTTTCTGGCCGACAAGGCCGACAAGTTCCGCGCCGCCGTGCTGGCCGGCAACCTGGCTGCCGCGCGCAAGCTGGTCAATGGCGGCGCGCATGGGCTGGCCAGCTTTACCGACGTGTTCAAGCGCGCCGACGCCTTCTGGCCGCAGACCGCGCCAGTGACCGCCGGCCGCGCCGGCGCTGCCCGCGCCACCAGGCGCAAACCGGCGCCAGCCGCCGCAGCCGTGGCGCGCGACATGCGCACGCGCAAAGACCCGGCGGACCTGCGCGACCGGCTGTTCCAGCCCGTCGCCATCACCCTGCCCGACGCCGTGCCCACGCCCGACGACGTAAGCCGCTTCCTGCCCGGCTACACCGGCGCCGGCCTGATCCTGAACCAGGGCGGCGAGGGCGCCTGCACCGGCTTCGGCCTGTCCTGCGTCATCAACTACCTGCGCTGGATCAAGGCCAAAAACCCCAAGCGCATGGAGTCGGTCAGCCCGCGCATGCTCTACACGCTGGCGCGCCAGCATGACGAGTACGACGGCGAGAACTACGACGGCTCGTCCTGCCGCGGCGCCCTCAAGGGCTGGTTCAACAATGGCGTCTGCCTGGAGAGCGACTGGCCCTACGTGGCCGATCAGTCCGACACCGCGCGCTACGGCTTTGCCGACCGCGCCGCGCAGCACACGGTGGGCGTGTATTACCGCGTGGACACCAAGTCCATCACCGACATGCAGGCGGCCATTCACCAGCACCGGGCGGTGTTTGCATCCGCCTTCACGCACGACGGCTGGGACGCCGTGCCCGAGCGCAAAACGGCGCCCAAGAGCCATGACGACCTGCCGCGCATCGCCTTCGACGGCCGGCCGTCGCAGACCCAGGGCCATGCCTTTGCGCTGGTGGGCTACAACGCCGACGGCTTCATCGTGCAGAACTCCTGGGGCACGGGCTGGGGCACGGGCGGCTTTGCCGTGCTGACCTATCTGGATTGGCTGGCCAATGGCATGGATGCCTGGGTGGTCGCGCTGGGCGTGCCGGGCGTCATCTCGGGCCGGCTGGCCGTGGACTACGGTCAGGCGGGCGCACTGGCCGGCGCAGACCGATCCAAGTGGTGGGACAAAGGCCTGGCCTACCAGCACAGCGTGGTGCTGGGCAACGACGGGCGCGTGCGCCGCTACCTGACGCAGGACGCACAGCCGCGCAAGCTGCAGCACCAGTGCACCACGCTGCCCGATGCATGGTTCCGCACCCAGCCCGACGCCAAGAAACGCCTGGTGCTGTACGTGCATGGCGGCCTCAACAGCGAAGACGGCGCCATAGAGCGCGCCAGCGCCATGGGGCGCTTCTTTGTCGCCAACGGCTGCTACCCGCTGTTCCTGGTCTGGAAGACCGGGCTCATCGAATCGCTGGGCGACATCCTGAGCGACCGCCTGCAGCGCCAGCCCGCCATGGCCGGCGCTGGCGAATGGCTGAGCGAGAAGACGGACAAATTCCTGGAGAAAACCATAGGCCGCCCCTTTGCCAAGCCGATCTGGAGCGAGATGAAAGAAAACGCCGGCCTGGCCTACGAGGCGCGCCATGGCGGAGACCTGCTGCTCGACGCCCTGCAGGGCCTGAGCGTGATCTGGGAGGATGCGCTGGAGCTGCACCTGGTGGGCCATTCGGCCGGCGCCATCGCCCTCGGTCACCTGCTGGCCACGCTCAAGCAGCGCAAGGACGACAAGCGCGACAGCGGCCTGCACGACCGCCTGGCATCGGTGCACCTGTACGCGCCGGCCTGCAGCGTGGCCTTTGCCAACCAGCGCTATGCGCGCAACCCGCATGTCATGGAGCGGCTGCACCTGGACGTGCTGTCCGACCGCGTAGAGCGCCGCGACACCGTGGGCAAGATCTATCGCAAATCGCTGCTGTACTTTGTCTCCAACGCGCTGGAGACCGACCTGCGCCTGCCCATCCTGGGGCTCGACCGCATCCATGACGCGAGCTACAACGGCTGGGACGGCACCTCCGACACCGGCGAGGCCCTGGCCGGCTGGCGCGCCGCCGCTGCCAAGGTCAAACTGGCGCGGCGCACCACGGTGCTGGACGCCGACCGCGTCACCACGGCGCTGGACGCCAGCGGCAAACCCCTGGCCACGACCGACACCGCGCATGGCAGCTTCGACAACGACGTGGAGGTAGTCACGCGCACCCTGCTGCGCATCCGTGGCGGCGAGCCGCTGCTGATGCCGGTGGATGACCTGCGGGGTTATTGATGCGAGCGAATTAAGCTGCGCCGCGAAGCAGCGTCGGCTTGAATGGATGGTTAGGCTGCTGTCGATTATTTCTGTGGATTGTCACGGCGAAACAACTCCCACTCCTCTACGACAGTTCCATCAGGGAGATGGCACATCCCTTTTTCTCCTGCGGCATCTTTGATAATTTCAAGTTTTCCACCTTTCTTCACGCAATGTTCGGAAGCTGGGTTGGCGATCGCCACAGTGGGGCCGGCTTCCGTGGAACTGCAACCGCCAAGCAATGCGAGTACGACCATGCTGAACAATAATTCGTGGTTTGAAGAAATCTTCATGATGCTTCTCTTTTTTAGCAGCTGAAAGGCCAAGCTCAGCGGCGCGTTTCAGCGCGTCCGCTGGAGCGCATTGTTAGGCGTTGTATATGGTCTGCAAACGTATTTAGGGAGGCTTTCAGCGGTGATGAGAGCCGCCTTTCAATGAAAAAGTGCACGGCATATGCGAATATGAGAGCCGCAACTATAGTGCCCCAAAATAGTATGTGTGCATTGATGGTTGGATACGCAACGTTGAAAACCATAAAGCCGATATTCTGATGGAGTAGGTAGAGAGGATAAGTGAGTGATCCAACCAGTAGCCAATGTGTACGGCCAAATATTCCTGTGCGTCTTAAAGAAACAAGCATCATTACAGCAAAAAAGATAGTTATTATTCCAGCAACAGCATAGGTATTCATGGATGTGCCGTAATGTTTCTCAAACCCCTGCAGTCCATTTGTGGCCTGAAACATCGCGAGCCACCATGAAATGGTGATGATTATAATTCTTATTAGAGACGGGCCTTTTGACCAGATTAAGAAATATGTTGCGCCAGCGATGAAATAGGCCGAGTAATCGGTTATAAAAAAGTAGCGTAGTTTGTAAACTGGATGGATTTCAAGGGCAACTGATAGAGTCAACCAAATAAATATGAATACTTGAGCCTGATGTATTCTTCTAATCACCAATACGATTGCAACCAATGCATAAAAGCGAATTTCTACAAATAATGACCAATATGCGCCATCAATCGATGGTACGCCAATAAAGCCGCTCAGCATAGTCATGTTGGCTAAGTATTGGTCAATAGATGCCGAGTAGCGAGGCTCTCCAATGGCGAGAGTTACCAAAAAAAGTTACGGTACAGCATGCCCAAAAGGCAGGGTAAAGTCGGACAATTCTTGAGATGGCAAAGCTGCGTAAACTTCCTACAAGGGCTTCCCCACCTTTGCAAGCAATACCTCTCCCTGGGTTGATCGCACAGCGATCAACCCAGGCATGGTTTTCGTCAATTTCAGATCAGCTCCCAGCCTTGTGCATGCAGCGCGTCGATGCTTCTTGGCAAACGGTGCGGACGGCGTGACTACAAACGGTCATTACGCTGCCTTCTGGTTGGCAGCAAACCCTGATGAAAGACGCGCGCCGGGGGCTCCATTCGTTAGGGAAATCCTGCAAAACCTCCCCATTTGTCTGGTAGCTGTCAGCCACCGCTGGCATCCTCAGCATCTATGAAGCAAATTAGCCTCGCCTTGAACCTGAGCACGCGCCAGACCCGCAAGCAAGTCTTCCTCGAACAGATGGAGCAGGTCGTGCCCTGGCAAGAGCTGGTGCAACTGATCGCCCCGTACTACCCCCAGGGCAGGAACGGGCGCCCGCCCTTTGAGCTGCAGACCATGCTGCGCCTGCACTTCTTGCAGCAGTGGTTCAAGCTGTCGGACCTGGGGATGGAGGAAGCCTTGTTTGACACGCCCCTGTACCGGGACTTTGCCCAGCTCGATGCCCACGGGCGGCTGCCTGACGAGAGCACCATCTTGCGCTTTCGCCACCGACTGGAGCGCCACAAGCTGGCCGAGCAGATGCTGGCCACCGTCAACGACCTGCTGTGCGCCAAAGGCCTGCAGCTCAAGGAAGGCACCATCGTGGATGCCACCTTGATTGCCGCGCCGAGCTCAACCAAGAACAAAGACAACGCGCGAGACCCCGAGATGCATTCGAGCAAGAAGGGCAACCAGTGGTACTTCGGCATGAAGGCCCATATCGGCGTGGATGCCGACAGCGGCCTGGTGCACACCGTGCGCTGCACCTCGGGCAACGTCGGCGACGTGGTCGAAGGCAACAGCCTGCTGCACGGACAGGAGGTGCAGGTCTTTGGCGACGCTGGCTACCAGGGAGCGGACAAACGCGCCGATGCGCCTAACGACGTGCCGTGGCACGTTGCCATGGGGCCGGCCAAACGCAAGGCATTGGACAAAGAACACAGTGCTGTAGATGCTCTGGTCGATCAGCTCGAGCGCGTGAAGGCGCAAATCCGCGCCAAGGTGGAACACCCGTTTCGCGTCATCAAGCGCCAGTTTGGCTACACCAAGGTGCGTTATCGAGGCCTGAAGAAAAACACCCTGCAGATCGTGACGTTGTTTGCGCTCTCGAACCTGTGGATGGCGCGCCATCAGTTGATGCAGCAGCAAGGAGCACGGGGATGAGTGCGCCCGAAAACAGGGCGCGGGCCGCCAAAAGCGGCAAAAAGCCCTGTTTCAAGGGCAAAAGGCAGGGGAAACTGCCGAAATCAACTCAAGTTTGCACCATCTGAAAAATAGCCCAGGCGTAGCACGCCTGGGAATGAGTTGTTCAGGGCATCCCTAACGAATGAAAGGGACTTCCCCGTCCCAAGCGCAGCGCGTATTTGCGCAGAACGGCATCAAAGTGCCACGATGGGAAGTGCAATCTCTCATCAACACGCTTGTTTCATTGGAAGGGGAAGTCCATGACCATCGTAACCGTAGGAATCGACCTGGCAAAGAACGTCTTTGCCGTACACGGCGTGGATGCGGCAGGCAAGCCAGCCCTCGTGCGCCCGAGCGTAGCGCGCAGCAACCTGCTGGAACTCATCGCCACCTTGCCCCCGTGCCTGATCGGCATGGAGGCATGCTCCGGCGCCCACCACTGGGCCCGGGAATTCGAGAAGCTCGGCCACACCGTGCGCCTGATGGCCCCCAAGTTCGTCGCCCCCTACCGCCTCTCGGGCAAACGCGGCAAGAACGACGCGGCCGATGCCGCAGCGATCTGCGAAGCCGTCACCCGCCCCCAGATGCGTTTCGTGCCCCACAAGAGCATCGAGCAGCAAGGCCAGCTCATGGTGCACCGCACCCGCCAGGGATTCGTGGAACAACGCACCGCCACGCTCAACCGCATTCGGGGTCTGCTCTCGGAGTTGGGGCTGGTGCTGCCCCTCAAAGCCGCCACCGTGCGCCGTGAAGCGCTGGCACGCCTCGAAGAGCTGCCCGGCTGGGCCAACACCGTCATCGGCGATCTCTTGAGTGAAGTCACCCGGCTTGATGAACGCATCGCCGAGTACGACCGCCACATCGCCCTCATGGCCCGCCACAGCACCCAGGCGCAGCAGTTGATGCAACTCGGCGGTATTGGCCAGACCACCGCCATGGCACTCATCAGCACCGTGGGCAATGGCCACGACTTCGCCTGCGGGCGCAGCTTCAGCGCCTGGCTGGGCCTGGTGCCCGGGCAATACAGCTCGGGCGGCAAGCAGAGATTGGGACGCATCACCAAAGCCGGAGACGCCTACCTGCGCAGCCTGCTGGTGATGGGAGCCAGAGCGGTGCTTGCCGCTGCCATGAACACCCGCACGCCAAGCAGCAAGACCCCATCAGCCGCTGGGCCCGCAGCCTGGCCGAGCGCCGGGGCTACTGGCGCGCCGTGGTGGCCATTGCCGCCAAGAACGCCCGCATGTGCTGGGCCGTGCTGCAGCGCGGGGAGGCCTTCAAGATGCCCGCGTGAGCTGGGCCGGCTACGCAACAGACACCAGAACAAGCTGACAGATCAGAAATCCGCCGCGTGAAGGCAGTCGTTGATGTGCAAAAGGCAAGGACCTGCGCCGGGGAATGCTCGGTTAACTCAAGGGGACTCATGGGAGCCATCCCAAAGCCCGACTAAGGATGCCCTGAACAACTCATTCCCAGGCGTGCTACGCCTGGGCTATTTTTCAGATGGTGCAAACTTGAGTTGATTTCGGCAGTTTCCCCTGCCTTTTGCCCTTGAAACAGGGCTTTTTGCCGCTTTTGGCGGCCCGCGCCCTGTTTTCGGGCGCACTCATCCCCGTGCTCCTTGCTGCTGC
This sequence comes from Diaphorobacter limosus, assembly GCF_033100095.1. Lineage (NCBI taxonomy): Bacteria > Pseudomonadati > Pseudomonadota > Betaproteobacteria > Burkholderiales > Comamonadaceae > Diaphorobacter > Diaphorobacter limosus. Next base: position 246,613 of record NZ_CP136921.1, read on the forward strand.
ATCAACTGATGGCGCGCCATCCACAGGTTCGAGAGCGCAAACAACGTCACGATCTGCAGGGTGTTTTTCTTCAGGCCTCGATAACGCACCTTGGTGTAGCCAAACTGGCGCTTGATGACGCGAAACGGGTGTTCCACCTTGGCGCGGATTTGCGCCTTCACGCGCTCGAGCTGATCGACCAGAGCATCTACAGCACTGTGTTCTTTGTCCAATGCCTTGCGTTTGGCCGGCCCCATGGCAACGTGCCACGGCACGTCGTTAGGCGCATCGGCGCGTTTGTCCGCTCCCTGGTAGCCAGCGTCGCCAAAGACCTGCACCTCCTGTCCGTGCAGCAGGCTGTTGCCTTCGACCACGTCGCCGACGTTGCCCGAGGTGCAGCGCACGGTGTGCACCAGGCCGCTGTCGGCATCCACGCCGATATGGGCCTTCATGCCGAAGTACCACTGGTTGCCCTTCTTGCTCGAATGCATCTCGGGGTCTCGCGCGTTGTCTTTGTTCTTGGTTGAGCTCGGCGCGGCAATCAAGGTGGCATCCACGATGGTGCCTTCCTTGAGCTGCAGGCCTTTGGCGCACAGCAGGTCGTTGACGGTGGCCAGCATCTGCTCGGCCAGCTTGTGGCGCTCCAGTCGGTGGCGAAAGCGCAAGATGGTGCTCTCGTCAGGCAGCCGCCCGTGGGCATCGAGCTGGGCAAAGTCCCGGTACAGGGGCGTGTCAAACAAGGCTTCCTCCATCCCCAGGTCCGACAGCTTGAACCACTGCTGCAAGAAGTGCAGGCGCAGCATGGTCTGCAGCTCAAAGGGCGGGCGCCCGTTCCTGCCCTGGGGGTAGTACGGGGCGATCAGTTGCACCAGCTCTTGCCAGGGCACGACCTGCTCCATCTGTTCGAGGAAGACTTGCTTGCGGGTCTGGCGCGTGCTCAGGTTCAAGGCGAGGCTAATTTGCTTCATAGATGCTGAGGATGCCAGCGGTGGCTGACAGCTACCAGACAAATGGGGAGGTTTTGCAGGATTTCCTTAGCGGCAGTCATCAGTATGACAAATCCGCTAATCATGAAAAAAAGCTCGACTCCAAGGTAGCCATACTTGGACAGTGAGGCCAGTAGCGGGTACGGCATGATTGACATGGCATCGGCAGCATATCCGCGGAAAGAGTAGTGAAAAAATACGACTGCGAGTGCCGCAAAAAATCGGAGCAGATCGATTTCGTTAACTCTTGTATTTTTCATGCTTGATGAGCGCCTAACTGGAATTAGACGACGTTGGAATGATTCGCCGTCGTTGGATAGAACGAATGACAGGTTATCCGAGCCCCTGAAAAGTGCCAAGAGGCTTCCATTTTGGGAAAACCTAAATTTTTGCGGATAAACAACCTGCCCTGCATTCCCGCAGTGCGCCGTACCAGCTCAAACTGCTGGAGCGTCTGCGCACGCGGTACGGCAGCATGCGTGCCGAGCTGGCGCAGGTGGAGGGATTGCCGTGCCGCGGGACTTTCTGCGGCTTTTCGCCCAGTTGTCCGGTGGAACGCAAACCCGGATGAGGCTATTGCGCCGCAGCGCGGATGCCGCGCACCACGTCGCCGACGACGATCACCGAGGGGCTGTCCAGCCCTTCGTGCTCTATGGTCTGCTGCAAGCGCCCCAGGGTGGTGACGGCATGGCGCTGCTGCGGCAGGCTGGCGTGCTGGATCACGGCCGCCGGCGTGTGCGCGGGCAGGGCGGTCAGCAGTTCGGCCTGGATGTAGGCGCAGCTCTTCACGCCCATGTAGATCACCAGCGTCAGCCTGGCGTCGCGTGCCGTGGCCGCCAGCTGGCGCCAGTTGGTGGGGTGCCCGCCGGGCTGGTGGTGGCCGGTGATGAAGACCACGCCATGGGCATGCTGGCGGTGCGTCAGTGGCGCGCCCAGCAGCGTCATGCCGGCCAGGCCGGCGGTGATGCCGTTGACCACCTGCACGGGGATGCCGGCGGCGGCCAGGTGCTCGACCTCTTCGCCGCCGCGGCCAAAGATGAAGGGGTCGCCGCCCTTGAGGCGCACCACCGCCTCGCCCTGGCGCGTGGCCGCCAGCATCAGCGCCTCGATCTGCGCCTGGGGCGTGCTCTTGCAGCCGCCGCGCTTGCCCACGCGCACGATGCGCGCGCCCGCTGGGGCCAGGGCGACGATGGCCTCGCTGACCAGGTCGTCCACGAACAGCACCGTGGCCGCCTGGATGGCCTTCACGGCCTTCAGGGTCAGCAGATCCGGGTCGCCGGGGCCGGCGCCCACCAGGGTGCAGCTGCCGCTCATGGCTGTGCCCGTGCGCTGATTTGCTGGGCGAGCCGCACGATATGCCGCACCTGCTGCGCCAGCGCCTCGGGCACGGGCGCCTGGCCGGCGAGCACGCGGCGCGTGTAGGCGGCGGTACTGGCGGCGTCGATCTCGGCGGACAGGCCCGGCACCTCCGCGGCCGTGCCGGGTTGCTGCTCCTGCAGCAGCTGGTGCGCGCCGGCGATATAGGCGTCATAACGCGGCCGGCGGCGCGGGTCGGCGGCCACCTCGCCCTCCAGCCCGCGCGACAGCAGCGCATGCATGCCGCGCGCGGCAAAGGTGGCGCCCAGCAGCTCGAAATACTCGCCATGGGTGTAGCTGGCGACCAGCAGCGCGGGCCCGGCGCAGGGGGTGATCAGCTTCACCAGGCTGTGCGCCGGCGTGCGCAGGCCTATCGCCTCGCGCACCGCCAGCAGCCGTGCCAGGCCCGGCAGCAGCGTGCCGGTGGCGATATGGGCCACCGTGCCAGATGCTATTTGATTGGGAGCTGTCAGCGCTTGTATATCAAGCGCTTCAAGCACTTCTGATGCCAAAACGCGGCGCGACTCGGTGCGCATGCCGTGCAGCAGCACGCTGCAGCCTTCGCGCGCCAGCAGCAGGGCCAGCAGCGGCGTCAGCACCGGCAGCTTGCGCGCGCCGTTGTAGCTGGGCAGCACGACGAGGGGCTGGCCGCCCGCACAGGCGGGAAAGCGCGCGATGCGCTCCTGCACGGCATCGAGAAAGCCGCACATCTCCTCCACCGTCTCGCCCTTGATGCGCATGGCCACGCAAAAGGCGCCGACCTCCAGGTCGCTCACCTGGCCGTCGAGCACCTGCCCGAGCAGGTCGGCGGCCTGGGCGCGATCCAATGCCTTGGCGCCGCGTGCGCCGCGGCCGATTTCCTTGATGTAGTGGCCTATGCCCATGGTGATGCGTTGCAAGTGTTTTGCATATTTTCCGGCATATCTGATAGCCAAAAGTCATATGCATACCTGTTCGCGGGCGCCCGGTCTGGGCCCGGCTCTATGCGTCCACTGATGGCACCAGTTCCGTGGCGAAATCTCCGGGCATCACGATCTCCAGCATTTCGATGTCCTCGCTGTGCCCGAGCTCGCGGTGGCGGATGGAGGGCGGCTGGTAGACGCAGGATCCGGCCTCCAGCCGCACGCGGCCCTGGCCCTCGTACTCGAACTCTATCCAGCCCTTGAGGATGTAGACCAGCTGAAACCGGGTCGCGTGGCGGTGCGGCTGGCTGGAGAACTCCTGCCCGGCCGCGGCGCGTATGACATGGGCCACGACCTCGCCCCCCGTGGCCTGCCGGATGCCGAGGTCGCGGTACTCGAAGAAGGAGCGCAGCCCGCGTTCAAACCGGGCATCCCGGGCGTGCGAGGCGACAAATCCGGTTGCGGACATGGTGTTCTCCTTGGGCTGCTGGCAGATAAACATTGTGCGCTGGACGACGTGGGCGGGGTTATGCTTTTTGCGCGCCGGCAGGTGCAGATAAGGTGAGGCATGGCATGGCAATGTCGCTGGTTGAACTGATTCAAGGCTATGGCTACTGGGCGGTGGCGGCGGGTCCCTTCCTGGAGGGCGAGACCATGCTGCTGGTGGCCGGGGCCGCGGCAAGCCGGGGCCATTTGTCGCTGCCCGCGGTGGTGGCGGTTGCGGCCCTGGCCAGCTTGGGCGGCGACCAGCTGTCGTTTTACCTGGGGCGGCGCTACGGCAAGCGGTTGCTGGCGCGGTATCCGTCCCTGGTGGCACGCACGGCGCATGCCCGTGCGCTGCTGGATCGGCACAACCTGGGGCTGATCCTGTCCATCCGTTTCCTGTATGGCCTGCGCATCGCCGGGCCCGTGGCGATTGGAATGAGCGAAGTGCTCTGGCTGCTCTGGTGGCTGTGGGCCCATGTCAGGCATGCCGTGCGGCGCTGAGGGCCCGCGGGTGGCCGATCAGCCTCCGGCCCACTGGCCTCCCAGCACCTTGTAGAGCGTGACGCGGTTGACCTGCTCGGCCAGCTGCAGCGCGATCTCGGCTTGCTGGGCCGCGTACAGCGAGCGCTGCGCGTCCAGCACCGAGAGGTAGTTGTCCGCGCCCAGGCGAAAGCGCGCGTCCGACAACTCCAGCGTGCGCCGCGTGGCCTGCACCAGCGACGCCTGGGCGGCCAGGCGCTCGCTCAGCGTGGCGCGTTCGGCCAGGGCGTCGGCCACCTCGCGAAAGGCCGTCTGTATGGTCTTCTCGTACTGGGCCAGGGACTGATCGCGCGTGACCTCGGCCACGCGCAGATTCGCCTGGTTGCGCCCGGCGTCGAAGATGGGCAGGCGCAGCTGCGGGGCAAAAGTCCAGGTGCCGTTGCCACCGTCGAACAGGCCGGACAGCGCATTGCTGGCCGTCCCCACCGAAGCGGTCAGCGTGATGGCAGGGAAGAACGCCGCGCGCGCCGCGCCGATGTTGGCGTAGCTGCCGCGCAGCGCGTGCTCTGCTGCGCGCAGGTCCGGGCGCTGCAGCAGGGCGCTGGAGGGCAGGTCTGCGGGCACGGCCAGCAGCGCCGTGGCGGTCGTTGCGGTGGTGGCCGGCGCCTGGGTGGCGCCCATGCTGGCGGGCAGCAGGGCATCGGGCACCTGTGCGCCCGCCAGCAGCGCCAGCGCATTGCGGTCGCGCGCCACCTGCGAGGCAAAGGCGGCCGCATCCACGCGCGCGGTGTCGGCGCTGGACTGGGCCTGGGCCAGCGCCAGGGCGGAGGTGGCGCCCAGCTCATGGCTGCGGCGCGTGAGGGCCAGCGCCTGCTCGCGCGTGGCCAGCGTGTCGCGCGCCAGCCGCAGGCGGCGCGCGTCGGCGTCCAGCAGCAGCCAGGCGCCCATGACCTCGGCCACCAGGCTCAGCTGCACGCTGCGGCGGTTTTCGGCCACGCGCAGAAATTCCTGCAGCGCCGCGTCGTTCAGGTTTTGCACGCGGCCGAAGAAGTCGATCTCATAGCTGCTGAAGCCCAGCGTGGCGCTGTACTGGCCGCTGGTGTTGGGGCGTCCGGGCGTAGTCAGGTCGTCGGCCGTGCGGGCGCGGCTGCCGGCGCCGCTGGCGTTGACGGTCGGCAGGCGGTCGGCGCGTGCCACGCCGTACTGGGCGCGTGCCTTGTCGATGGCCAGCAGGGCCAGGCGCAGGTCGCGGTTGTGCTCCAGGGCCAGGCCGACGAGCTGGCGCAGGCGCGGCTCCTGCACAAAGTCTTGCCACTGCATGGGGCCGGCCTCGGCCAGCGGCACGGCCTGCGTTGGGCTGCTGTCCGGGGCCAGCGGCGGGGCCACGGTCTCGGGCACGGGCAGCGGCGGTGCCTGGTACTGCGGCGCCAGGTTGCAGCCGGCCAGCAGGGCGCAGGCCAGCGCGGTGGCCAGGGGCGTGAAAGAACTCTTGTGCGTCATGCGGCGCTCTCCGGGTGGGCGGGGGTGGTTTGGGCCGCGTCGTCCTGGCGCGCATGGCTCTTGAACCAGCTGCGGATCAGCAGAAAGAACACCGGCACCATGAAGATGCCCAGCACGGTGGAGGCCACCGTGCCGCCCAGCACCGCCGTGCCGATGGCGTTGCGCCCGCCGGCGCCGGCGCCCGTGCCCAGGGCCAGCGGCAGCACGCCGAAGCCAAACGCCAGCGAGGTCATGAGGATGGGGCGCAGGCGCAGGCGCACGGCTTGCAGGGTGGCCTCGAACAGCTGTTTGCCCTGCTCCTGCAGCTGCACGGCAAATTCGACGATCAGGATGGCGTTCTTGGAGGCCAGGCCCACGGTGGTGATCAGCCCCACCTGGAAGTACACGTCGTTCGCCAGCCCGCGTGACCAGGTGGCCAAGAGCGCGCCCAGCACGCCCAAGGGCACGGCCAGCATCACCGACACCGGCACGGTCCAGCTCTCGTACAGCGCGGCCAGGCACAGGAACACGAACAGGATGGAGACGGCATACAAGAGCGGCGCCTGCGTGCCCGACTGGCGCTCCTGCAGCGAGGCGCCGGTCCACTCGTAGGCGATGCCCGGCGGCATGTCTTTCAGGATGTCCTCGACCACCTTCATGGCCACGCCCGAACTCACGCCCGGCGCGGCGTTGCCCACCATCTCATAGGCCGGCGCGCCGTTGTAGCGCAGCAGCTGCGGCGAGCCATAGGCCCAGTAGGCGCGCGAGAAGGCGCCGAACGGCACCATCTCGCCGTTCTTGTTGCGCACCGCCCATTTGCCCACGTCCTGCGGCAGCATGCGGTGCGGCGCGTCGCCCTGGATGTAGACGCGCTTGACGCGGCCCTGGTGCAGGAAGTCGTTGACGTAGGTGCCGCCTATGCTGCTGGAGAGCACGCCGTTGATGGCCTCATAACTCAGGCCCAGCGCGGCGGCCTTGCGGTCGTCGATATCCAGGCGCAACTCGGTGGCGTCGTCCAGGTTGGTGCTGCGCAGGCCGGTCAGCTCGGGGCGCTTGTGCGCCTCTTGCAGGAAGCGGTCTTTCGCCGCCAGCAGCGCCTGGTGCCCCAGGCCGTTGACGTCCTTGAGCATGAAGTTGAAGCCCGAGGTGGAGCCCAGGCTGCGCACCGCCGGCGGCGGCGAGATGAAGATGCGGGCGTCGCGGATGCGGCCCAGATCCTGCGTGGCCTGGTGGGCGATGGCGCCGGCTGTCTGGCTCTTGAGCGGGCGATCGGCCCAGGGTTTGAGGCGGATGAAGGCGCGCGCCGAGCTCTGGTCGCCGCTCAGGCCCGAGACCTGGTTGAAGCTGATGACCTCGGGCACAGCCTTGAAATACGCGTTCACCTCGTCGAGCACGCCCTGCAGGCGCGCGTCGGTGGCGCCCGCGGGCAGGTTGATGCTGGCCAGGATGTAGCCCTGGTCTTCCTCGGGCAGGAAGGAGGTCGGCACGCGGGTGATGATCCACCACACGGCCAGGCAGATGGCGGCAAAGATCAGCAGCATGCGTTTGGCGCGGTGCAGCATCCAGGCCACACGGCCCTGGTAGCGGGCGGCCCCGGCGTCGAACTGGCGGTTGAACCAGAGAAAGAAGCGATCGCTCAGGCCCAGCAGACCGGTGCGGATGCGGGGCGCGCCGCCCCCGTGCGTGGGCGCCTTGAGGATGCTGGCGCACAGCGCCGGCGTGAGCGTGAGCGCCACGAACACCGACAGCGCCATGGCCGCCACGATGGTGATGGAGAACTGGCGGTAGATCACGCCCGTGGAGCCGCCAAAGAAGGCCATGGGCACGAACACGGCGGCCAGCGTGACGCCAATGCCCACCAGGGCCGGCGTGATCTCGCGCATCGACTGGCGTGTGGCCTCCTTCGGCGGCAGGCCGGTGTCGTGCATCACGCGCTCTACGTTCTCCACCACCACGATGGCGTCGTCCACCAACAGGCCAATGGCCAGTACCAGGGCGAACATGGTCAGGGTGTTGATGGAATAGCCCGCGGCCGCCAGCACGCCAAAGGTGCCCAGTAGCACCACCGGCACGGCGATCGCCGGGATCAGCGTGGCGCGCAGGTTCTGCAGAAAGACGAACATCACCAGCACCACCAGCACCATGGCCTCGGCCAGGGTGATGACCACCTCCTTGATGGAGGCGCGCACGAAGGGCGTGGAGTCGGAGCTGACGAAGTAGTCGATCTCGTTGGGGAAGAAGGGCTTGAGCTCGGCCAGCTTGGCCGCCACGGCGTCGGACACGGCCATGGCGTTGGCGCCGTCGGCCAGCACGATGCCCATGCCGGCGCCGGGCCGGCCGTTGAGCTTGGCCTTGATCGACAGGGTATCCGGGCCCAGCTCCACGCGTGCTACATCTTTGATAGTTACCACCGCACCATCCGTGGCGGTTTTGAGTACTATGGCTTCAAATTCAGGCACGGTCTGCAGCTTGGTGCGCGCGGTGATGGTGGCGTTGAGCTGCTGATCCGGCACGGCCGGCAGGGCGCCCAGCTGGCCGGCCGAGACCTGCGCGTTCTGCGCGTTCAGCGCGGCGATCAGGTCCGAGGGCATGAGCTGGTACTTCTCCATGCGCGCCGGATCCATCCAGATACGCATGGCGTAGAAGGTGCCGAACACGCGGATGTCGCCCACGCCGTCCAGGCGGCCGATCACGTCCACCAGGTTGGAGTTCAGGTAGTCGCCCACATCCACGGCCGTGACCTTGGGGTCGCCCGAGAAGAAGCTGTAGGTCACCAGGTAGTCCTGGCCGCCCTTGTTGACGAACACGCCGCGGCTCTTGACGGCCTCGGGCAGGCGGTTCATGGCCGACTGCAGCTTGTTCTGCACCTGCACCTGGGCCACGTCGATGTTGGTGCCTGGCGCAAAGGTGAGGGTGGTGGCCGATCGGCCCGACGCGTCCGACGTCGAGCTCATGTAGATCATGTTGTCTATGCCCTTGAGCTGCTGCTCGATGATTTGCGTCACCGAGTTTTCCACCGTCTCGGCCGATGCCCCCGTGTACTGCGCCGAGATGGTGACGCGCGGCGGCGCTATGTCGGGGTATTGCTCCAGCGGCAGCGTGAAGATCGCCAGGCCGCCGGCGAGCATGACGATGATGGACAGCACCCACGCGAAGATGGGGCGGTTGATGAAGAACTGGGCCATGTGCGCCTGCCGCTTATCGAGGGGCGCCGGCCTGCGGCGTGGCGATGTTCACGCCCTGGCCATTTCTGGGGCGCAAGCCGTCCTCGGGGGCCTGGGGCGGGCCGGCCTCGCCCTTGCTGGTCTTCAGGACCACCGGTTGGGGGCTGACCTTGTCGCCGGGCTTGACGCGTTGAAAGCCGTCCATCACCAGGCGCTCGCCGGCGACCAGGCCGCTGTCCAGCAGCCAGCGGCTGCCCAGGGCGCGCGCCAGCTCCACGGGGCGCTTTTCGACCACGTCGTCGGCGTTCACCACCAGCACATTGGCGCGGCCCGTCAGGTCGCGGTTCACGGCCTGCTGCGGTATCAACAGGGCGTCGCTCGCCAGGCCCGTGGGCAGCAGTGCCTGCACATACATGCCTGGCATCAGCACGCCCTCGGGGTTGGGCACCACGGCGCGCAGCGTCACCGTGCCCGTGCTGTCGTTGACGATCATGCCGGCGAATTGCAGCCGGCCCTCGTGCGCGTAGTCGCTGCCGTCGTCCAGGCGTATGCGCACGCGCGCCTGGTTGCCGTCCAGCTTCTGGTAGCGGCCCGCGTCCCAGTCGCGGCGCAGCTGCACGATCTCGTTGCTGGACTGGGTGAAGTCCACGTACATCGGATCCATCTGCACTATGGTTGTCAGGGCGTTGGTCTGGTTGGCCGTGACCAGGGCGCCGGGCGTGACGCTGGACAGGCTGATGCGCCCGGCGATCGGCGCCTCGATGCGGCTGTAGCGCAGGTTGATGCGTGCCGTCTCCAGGTTGGCGCGGGCCACGCCCATGTCGGCGCGCGCCTGCGCGGCCGCGGCCTGGCTCTCGTCATGGGCCTGGTGGCTGATGGCGTCTATCTTCAACAGCTCGGCGTTGCGCCGTGCCGTGGCCTCCAGCGTGCGTGCGCTGGCCTCGGCCCTGGCCAGGGCGGCCTCGGCGCTGGCCTCGGCGGCGCGCAGCGCGCGGTCGTCGATCTGGTACAGCGCCTGGCCCTTGCGCACCAGGGCGCCTTCGGTGAACAGGCGCTGCTGCACGATGCCCGAGACCTGTGGCCGCACCTCGGCCGTGAGCGAGGCGCGGGTGCGCCCGGGCAGGGTGGCGTCAAGCTGCTGCTGCTGCGTCTGCAGCGTGATCACGCCGACCTGGGCCGGCCCCTGCTGGGCCACCGGGCTTGCCGCCTTGTCACCACAGGCCGCCAGGGCCAGGGCCAGGCTCAGTGATCCCAGCAGCCGTCCGCCGTGGCGGCGCAGCGGGTGCGGAAATACGAGGGCGGTGGGGCGGTGGTCGCGGGTCGCGGTAGTCATGGGGGCGCAGCGCAATAGTCCTGGCGAAGCCATCATTGTCTTCGTGGTGTGGCAAGCCTCGGTTGAATGTCACCGAAGGTAAACGTCGCACTGTCGCATATCGCCGCCGGGCCTGTTGCGCTGGCTGCCCTACTTCATTTTTCTTTACTCGCCCCTGCCGCGCGCAATTGTCAAACTTGGTTGCTTGGCCGGGCCTTGCCGCATGTCCGGTTTCGGGTAGCGCATACCATGCACGGTTGGGTCGCTGTCGCTGATCCCATTGACCTTGCATAGGAGCAACCTGTCATGAACACCCCCGCATCCACCCCCCTGTTGGCCCAAGAGTTGATGCAGCACCTGCAGGGCGCGCCCCTGCAGCAGATGGCCCAGCAACTGGGTTCGGACCAGGCACAGACGCAAAGCGCGGTGGAAATGGCCTTGCCGCTGTTGCTCGGCGCCCTGGGCCGCAACGCCCAGGACGAGCAGGGCGCGCAGTCGCTGTTCGGCGCCTTGCAGCGCGACCACATGGATGCGGCGTCGCAGCAGGCACTGGGCCTGGGCGGCATGGATCTGGGCGGCCTGCTTGGCTCCGTGCTCGGTGCCGACGCACCGTCCGGTGCTGCGATGGGCGGTGGTGCCGGCGCTGCCATCCTGGGGCATATTTTTGGCGGTGGACGCGAGCGTGCCGAATCCGGGCTGGGCCAGGCCAGCGGCCTGGGGGCAAACGCCGGCCAGCTGATGCAAATGCTGGCGCCCATCGTCATGTCCTTTCTGGCCCAGCGCGTGAGCTCGGGCGGCATGGACGCCGGCGGCCTGGGGCAGATGCTCGGTCAGGAGCGTGCCAGCGCCCAGCGCCAGGGCGCGCCCGGTGGCGACCTGCTGAGCAGCCTGCTCGATCAGGACGGCGATGGCCAGCTGGGATTGGGTGATTTGCTCAAACTTGGTGGTAGTCTGTTGGGCGGGCGGCGCTGATACACGCTGACAGGTACCGGGTTGCATTCAGGCCCCGGTTCGGCGGAAACTCAGGCCCTCGTTTCACTTGACAGCCTGGGAGGCCGCTTTGACAACTGTTGCAGAAATCATCAAGTCCAAACCCGACGGCAAGGTGCATTCGGTCAAGCCGACGGACACCGTGCTCTCCGCCTTGAAGCTCATGGCCGACATGCACATCGGTGCGCTGCTGGTGATGGAGGGCGACAAGATCGCCGGCATCTTCACCGAGCGCGACTATGCCCGCAAGGTGGTGCTGCTGGGGCGGGCCTCCATCGACACCCCGATCAGCGAGGTCATGACGCGCGCCGTGCGCTTCGTGCACCCGACCAACAGCGCCGAGGAATGCATGGCGCTGATGACCGAAAACCGCCTGCGCCACCTGCCGGTGATGGACGGCGAGCAGGTGGTCGGCCTGGTGTCCATCGGCGACCTGGTCAAGAGCGTGATCTCCGAGCAGCAGTTCATCATCACGCAGATGGAGCAATACATCACCCGCGTCTGGTGATGCCGCATAAGCCCCCGCAGCCCAAGTGCTGCGGGGCGCCACTACACTCCCGGGCATGAGTCAGCTGATCCTGGGCATCGAATCTTCCTGTGACGAAACCGGCGTGGCCCTGGTGCGTGCCGAGGGCGGCGGCGTGCCGCGGCTGCTGGCCCATGCCCTGCACAGCCAGATCGACATGCACCAGGCCTATGGCGGCGTGGTGCCGGAGCTTGCCAGCCGCGACCATATCCGCCGCGTGCTGCCGCTGACGCAAACCGTGTTGCACGAAGCCGGTGAACATCTGGACGCCGTGGATGTGGTGGCCTACACGCGCGGCCCCGGCCTGGCGGGCGCGCTGCTGGTCGGCGCCGGCGTGGCCTGTGCGCTGGGCGCGGCGCTGGACATTCCGGTGCTGGGGGTGCACCACCTGGAAGGCCATCTGCTGTCGCCGTTTTTGAGCAGCGACCCGCCCGAGTTTCCCTTCATCGCCCTGCTGGTCTCCGGCGGCCACACCCAGCTGATGCGCGTGGACGGCGTCGGCCGCTACGAAATTCTGGGCGAAACCATAGACGACGCGGCCGGCGAGGCCTTCGACAAATCCGCCAAGCTCATGGGCCTGGGCTACCCCGGTGGTCCCGCCCTGTCGCGCCTGGCCGAGCAGGGCGACGCCAAGGCCTTCAAGCTGCCGCGCCCGCTGCTGCACAGCGGCGACCTGGACTTTTCCTTTGCCGGCCTGAAGACGGCGGTGCTGACCCAGGCCAAAAAGCTGGGCGACGAGCTGGTGACGCGCAAGGCCGACCTGGCGGCCAGCACCCAGGCCGCCATCGTCGAGGTGCTGGTCAAGAAGACCCTGGCGGCCCTGGACCAGAGCGGCATGCGCCGCGTGGTGGTGGCCGGCGGCGTGGGCGCCAACCGGCTGCTGCGCGCGCAGCTGGACGCCGCCTGCGCGGCACGCGGCGTGCGCGTGCATTACCCCGAGCTGGAACTGTGCACCGACAACGGCGCCATGATCGCGATGGCCGCCGCCATGCGCCTGCAGGCTGGCCGTCAGCAGGCCAACCGTGACTACGCCTTTGACGTCAAGCCGCGCTGGCCGCTGGATGCCATAGCTACCTGAAGGTTGCGCTGCGTCTTTACAAAAGTTCATGCGCCGCTGGCGGGCGCTACAAATGGCGCGGTAACAATGCCGGCATGTTTGTTACGCCGCAATCTCCCCTCCCGGCAGCCCGGCCGCGAGCGTTGGCTCTGGCGCCGCTGCTGGCCTTGGCGCTGGCCGGCTGCGCCGCTACGGGTCCATCCGAGCCGCTGGGCAGCCCTGTGGTCGTACCCACAGCCTGGGCGAATCGGCCAGCCACGCAGGCTGTGCCCGGGCCAGACAACCTGGCCCAGTGGTGGCAGCAGCTGGGCGACGCCCAGCTCACTGGCCTGATCGACGAGGCGCTGCAGGCCCACACCAGCATGCGCAGCGCGCGCGCTGCCGTGGAGCAGGCGCGCGCCCAGCGCGACATGCAGGCCGCGGGCCTGCTGCCGTCGGTGGATGGGTCCGCTTCGGCCCAGCGTAGCCGCAGCAGCGGCAATACAGCCAACAGCTTCCAGGCGGGGCTGGACGCGAGCTGGGAGCCCGACCTGTTTGGCCGCATTGGCAGTGGCGTACGCGCTGGCGACGCCGACCTGCTGGCCGCCGAGGCCGGCCTGGCCGCGGCCCGGGTGGCGCTGGCGGCCGAGGTGGCGGTGAACTACATCGACCTGCGCGGCCAGCAGCAGCGCCTGGCGATTGCCGAGCGCAACCTGGCCGCGCAGCGCGAGACGGCGCAGATCACCCAATGGCGCGTGCAGGCGGGCCTGGCGAATTCGCTGGCCGAGCAGCAGGCGCGCACCATCGTCGAGCAGACGGCCGCCCAGCTGCCCGCGCTGCGCTCGGCCATGGCCCAGTCGCGCCATGCGCTGGCCGTGCTCACCGGTCGCCCGCCCGCGGCGCTGGACCAGGCCCTGGCGGCCACCGCCGCCGTGCCGCTGCCGCCGGCCGACCTGGCGCTGGCCTTTCCCGCCGATACCCTGCGCCAGCGCCCCGATGTGCGCCAGGCCGAACACCGCGTGCGCGCCGCCTGGGAGCGCGTGGCCCAGGCCGAGGCCCAGCGCCTGCCCAGCCTGCGCATTGGTGGCACGCTGGGCCTGCGCGCGCTGACCCTGGGGGCGCTCACGGGCGGCGGCGCCACGGCGGCATCGCTGCTGGCCAGCGTGTCGTTGCCGGTGTTTGATGGTGGCGCGCTGCGCGCCCAGGTGCGCGCGCAGCAGGCCGCGCTGGAGCAAAGCCGCGCGGGCTATGAAGAGGCGGTGCTGGGCGCGCTCAAGGATGTGGAGGACGCGCTGGTGGCGCTGCAGGGCGAGCGCGAGCGGCTGACGCGCCTGAACGCCGCGGCCGATGCCGCGGGCAACGCGGCCCTGCTGGCGCAGCAGCAGTACGCCAGCGGTCTGGTGGACTTTCAGACCGTGCTGGACACACAGCGCCAGCTGCTCTCGGCCCAGGACGGCGTGGCCAGCACCACCGCCAGCATAGGCACGGGCCATGTGCGCCTGTACAAGGCACTGGGCGGCGGCTGGCAAAGCAATTGACAGGGACAGGAATGAACAAGCAAACACAAGCAACGCGACAGGCCGCCTCGTCCACCGATCTGCAGACCCTGCTGGGCGACGGCCTGGCCCGGCGCTGGTGGCAGAGCATTACGCTGTGGCTGGGCCTGCTGGCCGTGGCCGCCGTGGCCGGTGGCTGGTGGTACTGGCAGTCCAGCCAACAGGCCCAGGCCGCGCCGCGCTATGTGACGCAGGAGGTGCAGCGCGGCCAGGTCAAACTGACCGTGGCGGCCAACGGCACGCTGCAGCCCACGCGCTCGGTGACCATTGGCAGCGAGCTGTCGGGCACGGTGCGCCGCGTGCTGGTGGATGTGAACGACCAGGTGAAGAAGGGCCAGGTGCTGGTGGAGCTGGATACCACCAAGCTTGACTCCCAGGTGCTGCGCTCGCGTGCCTCGGTGGCCTCGGCCCAGGCCAGGCTGGCGCAGGCTACGGCCACCACCAAGGAGGCGCGCGCCAGCCTGGCGCGGCTGGAAGAGGTGGCGCGCCTGTCTGGCGGCAAGGTGCCCTCGGCCGCCGAGCTGGACGCCGGCCGCGCCGCCTACGAGCGCGCCCAGGCCGACGAGGCCGCCGCCCGCGCCAGCGTGCAGGACGCCAGGGCGGCGCTGGCCACCGATGAGACCAACGTCACCAAGGCCTCGATCCGCTCGCCCATCGACGGCGTGGTGCTGTCGCGCGTGGTCGAGCCGGGCAATGCCGTGGCCGCCTCGCTGCAGGCCGTGACCCTGCTCACGCTGGCCGAAGACCTGGGCCGGCTGCGCCTGGAGGTGAACGTGGACGAGGCCGACGTGGGCTCGGTGCAGCCGGGCCAGCAGGCCAGCTTCACCGTCAGCGCCTACCCCTCGCGCCCCTACCCGGCGCGCACCACGCGCGTGGCCTTTGGCTCCACCAAGACCGATAACGTAGTCACCTACATCACCTACCTGGAGGTGGACAACGCCGACCTGAGCCTGCGACCGGGCATGACGGCGGCGGCCACCATCACCTCCACCGAGCGCAATGACGTGCTCACCGTGCCCAACACGGCGCTGCGCTTCACGCCCATGGGCGCGGCCGGCGACGGCGCCGCCCAGGGCTCCAAGCCGGCCGCCGGCGGCGACAAGGCGGGCGGCGGCAGCGGCATCATGGGCCAGCTGATGCCGCGCATGCCGCGCCCCACGGGCCAGCGCCGCAGCGCCGCCGACGGCAATGGCAAGGCGGGCGCCGGGCAGCGCCAGATCTGGGTGCTGGAGGCAGGCAGCCCGAAGGCCGTGCGCGTGCAGACCGGCATCAGCGACGGCCGTGTGACCGAGGTACACAGCGACGCGCTGCAGCCTGGCATGCAGGTCATCACCGACCAGCTGGCGGCGGGGGCCAAGCCATGAGCGCCCAGGCGCAGCCGTCGCAAGACAGCCAGCCGCTGATCCGCCTGCGCGGCATCACCAAGGTCTATGGCGAGGGCGCGCTGGCCTTTCAGGCGCTCAAGGGCGTGGATCTGGACATAGCGGCCGGCGAGTTCCTGGCCATCATGGGCCCCAGCGGCTCGGGCAAGTCCACGGCCATGAACGTCATCGGCTGCCTGGACCGGCCCAGCGCCGGTGACTACCTGTTTCGCGGCGTGCCGGTGCAGGCCCTGTCGCGCGACGACCGGGCCAGGCTGCGCCGGCGCTTCATGGGCTTTGTGTTCCAGGGCTTCAACCTGCTGGCGCGCACCTCGGCGCAGGAGAACGTGGAGCTGCCGCTGCTCTACCGCGGCGAGAGCGCGGCCGCGCGCCACGCGGCCGCGGCCCGGGCGCTTCAGGCTGTGGGCCTCACGGGCTGGGAGCACCATACGCCGGCCGAGCTCTCGGGCGGCCAGCAGCAGCGGGTGGCGATTGCACGCGCCATGGTCAGCCAGCCGGCGGTGCTGCTGGCCGACGAGCCCACGGGCAACCTCGACACCCAGCGCAGCCGCGAGATCATGGAGCTGCTCTGGCGCCTGAACGTCGATCAGGGCATCACAGTGCTGATGGTCACGCACGAGATGGAGATGGCGCAGTACGCGCGGCGCATCGTGCGCTTTGTCGATGGCCGCATCGACAGCGACCGGGCCAACCCCGAGCCCTACGCGCTGGCGCGCGCGGCGGCGGCGCAGCCGGCGGAGGTGGCGCCATGATGCTGCTCAACTCGCTGCTGCTGGCGCTGCGCTCGATAAGGCGCAACCTGATGCGCTCGTTTCTCACCGTGCTGGGCATCGTCATCGGCGTCAGCGCGGTGATCACCATGGTCACGCTGGGCAACGGCGCCACGCTGTCGGTGCAGGCGCAGATTGCCAGCCTGGGCACCAATTTGCTGCAGGTGCGCCCGGGCCAGCGCATGGGGCCGGGCGGCGCCAGCGGCGCGCCGGCCTTCAAGGACGTGGACGCCGACGCCATCGCCCAGCAGATCGGCGGCATTCTGGCCGTCGCGCCCGAGGCGCGCACCAGCGCCACCGCCGTCGCGGGCGGGCGCAACTGGACCACCAGCGTGCTGGGCAGCACCAATGACTGGCTGCAGACCGGCAGCTGGACGCTGGCGCGCGGCCGCGAGTTCACGCCCGACGAGCAGCGCGTGGGCGCGGCCGTGTGCCTGATCGGCCAGACCGTGCAGCGCGAGCTGTTCGGCGCCAGCACCGACCCGCTGGGCGAGCGCGTGCGCGTGCGCCAGTTCTCCTGCGAGGTGGTGGGCGTGCTGGCCTCCAAGGGGCAGGGGGCGTTTGGCAACGACCAGGACGATGTGGTGCTGCTGCCGCTCAAGACCCTGCAGCGGCGCGTGATCGGCAGCACGCGCGTGCCCACGCTGCTGGTGTCGATGAAGGACGGCAGCGACGCCGAGCGCGTCAAGGCCAGCCTGACCGAGCTGCTGCGCGAGCGGCGCAAGCTCTCGGACAGCGACGACGACAACTTCAACGTGCTCGACACCAAGCAGCTGGCCGACACCTTCTCGGGCACCACGCGCGTCATGACGACGCTCTTGGGCGCGGTGGCCGCGGTGAGCCTGCTGGTGGGCGGCATAGGCATCATGAACATCATGCTGGTGAGCGTCACCGAGCGCACGCGCGAGATCGGCCTGCGCCTGGCGATCGGCGCGCTCGAGCGCGAGGTGCTGATGCAGTTTTTGATAGAGGCCGTGGTGCTGGCGGCGCTGGGCGGGCTGATAGGCATCGTGCTGGCCACGGGCGCCTCGATGCTGCTGGCTGGGGCCATGGGCATTCCCTACATCTTCCATCCGGGGGTGAATGTGCTGGCGTTCGTGTTCTCGGCCGTGATCGGCGTGGTGTTCGGCTTCTTTCCCGCGCGGCGCGCGGCCCGGCTCGATCCCATCGAGGCGCTGCGGCATGAGTGAGGGTTGAAGGAAAATTGGCCGTTTACGCTTTATGGATAAGCGCAAATAGCTATTTTAATTATAGCAAAATAGATGCTACCAAGGGCCTTCGGCCGGCCACGGCCCCGGCCGGCCTGCACAATGCGGGTTGCACTGCCGACTGTTTCGCCGTGATTGCTTCCCTGATTTCATCCCCACGCCTGTTCCTTGCCGTTTGCACCGGCCTGCTGGCCAGCGCCCTGGCGGGCTGCGCGCGCCTGCCGGAGGCCATGCCCGGGCTGGAGCAGCGCCACCTGCAGTTCACCCCGAACGATTTCGATGCCGCCAGCATGCACACGCGCCATGTGCTCGATTCGCAGGCCAACACCTGCGAGGCCGCGCGCCGCGCGCTGCTCAGCCAGGGCTACCTGGTGAACACCGCCAGCGCCGACACGGTGGCCGGGCGCAAGTACTACCAGCCGCACCAGGACGTGCACTACGAGGTACAGATGCGCGTGGTCTGCGCGCCCGAGGGGCAGGGCGATGCGCGCACCTCGGCCTTCGCCAGTGCGCTGCAGGACCGCTACGTGATCAAGAAGGTGAACAACTCCGCCTCGCTGGGCGTGGGCGGGCTGGGCTCGGTGTCGCTGCCGGTGTCGGCCACCGACGACACCCTGGTCAAGGTCGGCAGCGAGACGATCACCGACGCGCAGTTCTACGCCCGCTTCTTCCAGCTGTTCGAGCGCTATGTGCGCCTGGCGCCGCCGGGCACCGAGCCGGCGCTGATGCACCCGGCCAGCACCCCGGCGCAGGGGCCGGTGCTGGCGCCAGCCCCGGCCACCACCGCCGGTGTGGTGCAACCGGCAGCCAGTTCCCAGCCGCTGCCGCTGCAAGAGCCCGAGGCCGAGCAGCGTGCCGCAGCCACGGCGTTGCCGCCGGATGCGGCCATGCCGCCCGCTGCGCCCGTCGGGCAGCAGTAATTTTTCTCAGGTTCTTCCATGCCCTCCTTATCCCGTCGCCAGGCCGTGCGCGCCTGTTCACTGGCGCTGCTGCCGCTGTCTGCCACCACCACCAGCGCCCAGGGCGCGCCCACCAAGCTGGCGCTGATCGAAAGCCTCTCGGGCAGCTTTGCCAACACCGGCGAGGCGGTGTTCCGCAACCTGCTCTGGGCCACCGAGCGCGTGAACGCGCGCGGCGGCGTCAAGCTGCCGGGCGGTGCCAGGCCGCTGCAACTGCTGCGCTACGACAGCAAGGGCAGCAACGAGGAGGCGCTATCCGCCCTGCGCGCGGCCATCGACGATGGCGTGCACTTCGTGCTGCAGGGCAACAGCTCGGCCACGGCGGCGGCGCTGATCGAGGCTATCAGCAAACACAACCAGCGCGAACCGGGCCGGCGCGTGGTCTTCCTCAACTACTCGGCCGTCGATCCGCTGCTGACCAACGAACGCTGCAACTTCTGGCATTTCCGCTTCGACGCCCATGCCGACATGCGCATGGCCGCGCTGATGGAGGTGCTGCGCGAGGACAAGGCTTTGCAGCGCGCCTACCTGATAGGCCAGGACTACAGCTTCGGCCAGGCCGTGCTGCGCGAGGCGCGGCGCCAGCTCTCCGCGCAGCGGCCGGACGTCACCATCGTCGGCGACGAGCTGCACCCCGTCGGCCGGGTGAAGGACTTCGCCCCCTACGCCGTGAAGATCAAGGCCAGCGGCGCCCAGGCCGTCATCACCGGCAACTGGGGCAACGACCTGACGCTGCTGGTCAAGGCCGCGCGCGAGGTGGGCTACGACGGCATGTTCTACACCTTCTACGGCAACGCCCTGGGCGCGCCCGCCGCCCTGGGCGAGGCCGGCGTGGGCAAGGTGGTGGCCGTGGCCGACTGGTTGCCGAACCTGCCCACCGAGGGCAGTGCCGCCTTCTACCGCGCGTTTCGCGAGCGCTTCCCCAAGCCGCAGGACGACTACGTGCACATGCGCATGCAGCTCATGATCGAGGCCCTGGCCCAGGCCATGGAAAAGGCCGCCAGCACCGACGCGCTGCCCGTGGCGCGCGCGCTGGAGGGCGCCAGCGTCAGCCTGTACGGCCAGGCGGGCGCCATGCGCGCGGCGGATCACCAGTTCCAGCAGTCGCTGGTGGTCGGCGTGATGGATCGCCTCGGCGCCCCGGGCGTCAGGTTCGACGTCGAAGGCTCGGGCTACGGCTTTCGCGTGGTGCGCCAGATCACGGCGGAGAAGGCAGCACAGCCCACGACCTGCCAGATGCAGCGGCCTTGAGCCTGTGAATTAATTTGGGTCGAATTAATTGGCGAATTAATTGGGGTCAGATTCCAATTAATTTCGGCATTTGGCGCTTGCTGGTAGGGCGCTCGCAGCTCTTCTTTTTGATGTAGCTGGCCGAGACTCGCCCCGGCGGGCGACCTCCTTTCTTGCTCGTGCAAGAAAGGAGGCAAAGAACACGCCCCCAAGTCTGCGACCCCAACGCTTGAGCTACGGGGCAAACCTGGGTCGGGGCGCTTGCGGGGTGTGCCGCAGAACTCACTGCGCGCCTGCGGCGCTCCGTTCAAACAACCGCGGCAAGTCAGACAACGATGCGTGGGCGCTGCGACGCCCACGCTCACCCCGAAAGCACCCCGCCCCAGGCGCAGCCACAGGGGGGTGAACAGCCCGACACGGGCCATCGCTGCGCTTGGCCCGGCAGAAGACGCGCCCCTCACGAGGCCGAGCGCAGCGATGGCCCGTACCGTTCCCCCCTCCCTTCTGGCCGTGCCGAGAAGCGCAGGGCGCGGGGCGGGCTGGCGCCGCAGGACGCCAGCCTTCGTGAACTGACTTGCCGCAGTTGTTTGAGCGTAGCGCGCAGCGCGTAGCGAGTTCTGCGGCACGCCCCGCGAGCGAGCATCGCAGGTTGCCCCGTAGCGCAGCGAAGGGGACACGGACAGTAGGGTCGTCTTTCTTTGGCCTACCTTTCTTTGACGAAGCAAAGAAAGGTAGGTGCGCCGCCGGGCGCACATCCCGGCCAGCAATATCAAAAAGAATAGCGGCCTACGCCATAATCAAAATGGCTAGAACCAGATTCGGCACCTAATTGGAGTCTGACCCCAATTACTAATTGGAGTCTGACCCCAATTAATCCGACCCCAATTAATCCCAGTTAATCCCGTGCCGCCAGACCACCGGCCCTGGCCAAGCCCAAGCCCAAGCCCAAGCCCAAGCCCGTGGCCGCGGAGAGCGGTGGCGATGGGGAGTTTTGTAGCCGTCAGGGCACGCCGCGCGCCGCCGCCACCGCCCGGCCCAGCTCGATCACCGCCATGGCGTAGTAGCTTGACCAGTTGTAGCGCGTGACGGCGTAGAAGTTTTCGGTGCCGGCCACGTAGCTCGCTGGTGCGGCGCCGTTTTGCAGCTCCACCAGGGCTAGCGGGCCGGCGTACGTGGCGCCGTCGCCCTGCACCTGGGCGCCCTTGGCGGCCATGCTGGCCACGCTGAAGGTGGGCAGGATGTCGGGGGCCAGCAGCTCGTCAAGCTGCAGGCTGGCGGTGTCGAAGGCCACGGCGTAATGCGTGGCCATGCCGCTGTGCCAGCCATGGGCCACGAAGTAGTTGGCCACCGAGCCTATGGCGTCCGGCGCGCTGCGCCACAGGTCGATGCGGCCGTCGCCGTCAAAGTCCACCGCCCAGCGTGACCAGCTCGATGGCATGAACTGGCCCAGGCCCATGGCGCCGGCGTAGCTGCCGCGCGGGCTGTGCGGGTCGGTGCCGGTGCGATCCATCAGGGACAGGAACTGCTCCAGCTCGCGCTGGAAGAAGGCGCGCCGCTCGGGCGCGCGCGGGTGGGCGTCGGGGAAGTCGAAGGCGAGGGTGGCCAGCGCGTCGATGACGCGGTAGCCGCCCATGTGCTGGCCGTAGATGGTCTCCACGCCGATGATGCCGACGATGATTTCGGCCGGCACGCCGTACTCTTTCTCGGCCCGCGCCAGCGTCTCGGCGTTGTCCTGCCAGAAGCGCAGGCCCGCGCGTATGCGCACCGGCTCGACAAAGCGCGCGCGGTAGGCGGCCCAGTTCTTGGGTTGGCCCTTGGGCGGCGGCAGCACCAGGCGCGGCACCTCGCGCAGCAGGCGTGCCTGGCCTATGGCCTGGCGCACCCACTCGCGGTCCAGGCCGCGGCGTTCGGCCAGGTCGTCGGCGAAGCGCATGGCTTCGGCGCTTTCGGCGTAATGCGGGGCGGGAGCTGCCTTGGCAGGCTGTTTTTTAGGGTTGTTTTTGGCTGTAGCGCTTATAGATAAAGCGCAAGCAGCTATCAAAAATGTAGTTTTGAAGGTCAAGAATGTCATGGCGTTCCTGTGCCGCGCGATTGTGCCGTGGGCCAGGGCAGGCGGGCGAATTCGCGCCGCAGCTGTCCCAGGGTGGCGTCGGGTTGCGGGGCGTAGCGTGTTTGCTCCAGGCGCAGCAGCCATTGCGCGGCGGCCTCGGCGGGTGCGCCCAGCCGCTCGCGCGCCTGGCTGGCCATGGCGCGCGGCGGCAGGTGGGCGGGCAGCGCCAGGCCGGCGCGTGCCAGGCGCGCGCGCGCCTTCAGCAGCAGCCGCTGCCAGGGGTCCTGGCGGCTGCGCTCCCACAGCGCCCACAGGGCGCCGGCCAGGGCGGCGGCGCAGATCAGCAGGCCCAGCAGGCGCACCAGGTCCAGCCAGCTGGGTGCGGCAAAGCCCAGGGTCTTGAGCAGGTCGAACTGGCGTGCCTGGGTGTAGTTGAGCACCCACTGGTTCCAGCCGTTGTTGGCCGCCTCCCAGACGGTGCGCAGGTGCTGCACCAGGGTGGGGCTGACGACGGCGTCCATGGCCGTGCCCAGCATGCCGCGCGGCGCCTGCAGGCGCTGCAACTGGCCGACGCGGCCGGGGGCGACGGCGCTCGTCGGATCCACGCGCACCCAGCCGCGGCCGGCGATCCAGACCTCGGCCCAGGCATGGGCGTCGCTCTGGTGCACGGTCCAGTAACCGTCTATGGGGTTTTGCTGTCCGCCCTGGTAGCCGGTGATGATGCGCGCGGGTACGTCCAGCGCGCGCATCAGCACCACGAAGGCCGAGGCGATGTGCTCGCAAAAGCCCTCTTTGCGGTCAAACCAGAACTCGTCGGCGGTGTGCGCGCCATACAGGCCGGGCTCCAGCGTGTAGCGGTAACCGCCGCTGCGCAGTCGCCGCAGGGCGTCATCGACGAAGGCCTGGGCGCCGCCAGCGGCGAGCCGGGGGTTGGCCTGCATCTGCCGCGCCAGGGCCAGGGTGCGCGGGTTCAGCTCGGGCGGCAGTTGTACATAGGGTTGCATCTGCGGCGTGCGCCGCTGCGGGCCGTGGGTGAAGCGCAGGTGGCTCTCGGCGCGGTAGCGCAGCACGCTGTGGATGGGGCGGGTGGCGCTCCACTGTAGCTCGGGCGACATCAGCGCGCGGCCGCCATGGGGCAGCTCGGGCGGGGCTTGGGCGGCGTCCAGGGTCAGCAGCCAGGTTTGCTGGTGCGGCTCCAGCGTCAGTTCGTAGCCCAGCGGCGCGCCCTGCACCTGCAGGTTGGCGGCCGTGGGCGCGGCCCAGCCGGCGACGGCGCGCGCCTCGGGTTGCGACAGGGCAAACCATTCGCGCCCATTGAAGGCCGTGAGCACCGGGCCGCGAAAGTACAGCTCCTGCGGCGCTGGAGGCTCGCCGCCGTCAAAGCGCACGCGCAGCGCCACGCTGCCGTCCTGCACCAGCGACGCCATGCTGCCTATGCTCATCTGCGCCGACAGGCCGGTGCGCGCGCTGGTCTTGTCCACGGGCAGGCCCCATAGCGGGGCCATGCGCGGGAACAGCACAAACAGCAGCGCCATCAGGGGCGCGCCCAGCAGCATCATGTGCGCCGCCGTGCGCATGGCCTGCAGGAACGGCGGCCGACCCACCGGCATATGTGCGTTGACCAGCGCCGTGAGCAGGCCCAGCAGCGCCACCAGCATCAGCGCGGCAATCGGCAGCGCCTGCGAATAGAAGAAGTTGGCCAGCAGCGTGAAAAAACCCAGGAAGAACACCACCATGGCGTCACGTCGTGCGCGCAACTCCAGCGTCTTCAGCGCCAGCAGCATGACGATCAGGGTCACGCCGGCGTCGCGCCCGACGATGGTGCCGTGCGACAGCAGCGTCAGCAGCACCACCAGCGCCAGCAGCAAGGCCGTGAGCCAGCGCCCTGGAAGCGGCCGACCGCCCACGGCCAGCCAGCCGCGCCAGGCCAGCAGCGTGGCCGTCATGGCGCTGGCCCAGGCCGGCAGGTGCGCGGCCAGCGGCGCGATGCAGCAGGCGATGACGGCCAGCAGAAACAGCGTGTCGCGCGCATCGCGCGGCAGGCGCGACAGCGGGGCCAGGCGGCCGGCCAGGGTCATGGCCGGCCTCCAGTGCTTTTGTCGCCAGTCTTTTCGCTATATAAAATATAGCTGTTTGCGCTTGGTGGCATTGCGTTAGTTGCCAATTTTGTTCATATTTCCGATCAGCACAGCGCCAGGGCCTCCAGGCAGCGGCGCCGGTGTGCCGGGCCATGGTCGGGCGCGATCTCCCGCCCGGGCAGGCGCAGGCCGTAGTCCTGCCCCAGGCGGTCGGCCTGCAGCACCCAGGCCGTCAGGCGCGACAGGCGATCCTCGGGCGCCGGCAGGCCGGTGGCGGCAAAGTCCAGCCACAGCTGCTGGCGCTGGGACTGCTGGGTATCGCGGCTGACCAGGTCGTTGCTGCCGGTGGCCAGCGACTTGGCGGCCTTCTTCCAGACCACCAGCTTCAGCGGGTCGCCGCGCTGGTAGGCGCGCACGCCGTCAAATTCTCCCAGGCCACGCGCGCGGGCCTGGCCGGGGCCGCTGCTGTGCGGCTCAGGTGGCGGCAGCGGCGGTGCAGGGGTCTCGGGCCGGGGATAAACCAGCACCTGCGCCGCCGGGCGCCACAGCGCCCAGCTGCGAAAGGTGCCCAGCGGGTAGCGCGTCTCCAGCTTCAACAGCGGCGCGCCTTGCAGGCCGCGCCGCGCGGGCGCAAAGGCCACCTGCACCGTGGCGCTGCCCTGGCCGGGCACGTCGCACCAGACCCATTCGCGCGACTGATGGCTGCCGCGCACGGCCACGCCTATGCCATAGCGTGTGGCGCGGGCGGCGTTGTGCAACTGCACCTGCAGGACTGCGCCCGCGCCCAGGAACTGCGGCTCGGGCACCAGCAGGCGCAGCGACAGGCCGCGCAGCGTGGCGTGGCACAGGTACAGGCTGGCGGCCGCGCTGCCAGTCAGCAGAAAGGTCAGCAGATAGCCCAGGTTGAGCTGGAAGTTGATCGACGCCACCAGCAGCACCAGCAGTGTCAGCGCCAGCATCCAGCCCGCGCCGGTGGGCAGGATGAAGACGTTGCGCTGGGTCAGCTGCAATGTGTCGGTGCGCGGCAGGCGCGCGCTCCACCAGCGGTACCAGCGCGCGAGCAGGCCGGTGCGGCGCCTTGCCGGTGGGCTTGTCGGAGGAAATGGGGCCGCGGGGTTCACCGCCTGGCCAGGGGTTGTTGGCATGTCAGGGCAGGGGCACGGATTCGAGCATGGCGCGCACCTGCTCCACGCTGCCGCGCCCGGCGTCGCCCACGGGCACCAGGCGGTGGGCGATGGTCTGCGGCAGGATGGCCTGCACGTCGTCGGGCGCCACATAGTCGCGCCCCTCTATCAGCGCCTGGGCCTTGGCCGCGCGCATCAGCGCAATGCCGGCGCGCGGCGACAGGCCCTGCACGAACCAGCGCCCCGAGCGCGTGGCGGCGATCAGGTCCTGCACGTAGTTGAGCAGCGGAGCGGCCGCATGAACGGCCAGCACCTGGTGCTGCAGAGCGGCCAGCTCGGCCTCGGACAGCAGTGGCGGCAGGGCGGTCAGCATGTCGCGGCGGTCGCCGCCGGCCAGCAGCTGGCGCTCGCTGGCGCGATCGGGGTAGCCCAGGGAGATGCGCATCAGAAAGCGGTCCAGCTGGCTCTCGGGCAGGGCAAAGGTGCCCAGCTGGTCGTGCGGGTTCTGCGTGGCGATGACGAAGAAGGGCTGGGGCAGGGGGCGCGTGGCGCCCTCCACCGAGACCTGCTTTTCCTCCATGGCCTCGAGCAGCGCGCTCTGCGTCTTGGGGCTGGCACGGTTGATCTCGTCGGCCAGCAGCACCTGGGTGAACACCGGGCCGGGGTGGAACACGAAAGACTCCTTGCCGCGCTCATAGATGGACACGCCGGTGAGGTCGCTGGGCATCAGGTCGGCCGTGAATTGCACGCGTGTGAACGACAGACCAAAGGTGCGCGCCAGGGCATGCGCCAGGGTGGTCTTGCCGACCCCGGGAACGTCTTCTATCAGCAGATGCCCGCCCGCCAGCAGGCAGGTGACGCAGTCCTGGACTTGTAAGCTTTTCCCGGTGATCACCGTGTTAAGCTGACTTAAAAGTGATTGGATCTTGTGCTGTGCGTGCATGGCCTGACGTTATCCGAAAACAATTGATACACGGGAGATTGACTGTGAGCAAGACGGGCTATTACACGCATCGCGACTGCCGCCTGCACGAGATGGGGCCGGGTCACCCCGAATGTCCGGCGCGGCTTGATGCGATCGAGGACAGGCTGTTGGTCTCCGGCGTGTCGGCCGCCCTCGATCACCGCGAGGCGCCGCTGCCCTCCCTGGCCGACATCGAACTGGCACACGACCGCATGCATGTGGCGGCGCTGCGAGGCCTGTCGCTGCGCCTGGTCGAGGAAGAAGAGGCCGGCGGCTCACCCTATTTTCAGCTCGACACCGACACCGCCATGAATCGCCACACCTGGACGGCGGCGCTGCGCGCAGCGGGTGCGGCGGTCGATGCCGTGGATGCCATCATGGCCGGCGAGCTGGAAAACGCCTTCTGCAGCGTGCGCCCGCCCGGCCACCATGCCGAGCACAAGAAGGCCATGGGCTTTTGCTTTTTCAACAACGTGGCCGTGGCTGCCAAATATGCGCTGCAACGCCACAACCTGAAGCGTGTGGCCGTGATCGATTTCGACGTGCACCATGGCAACGGCACCGAGGACATCCTGGCCGGCGACGAGCGCGCCCTCATGGTCAGCATCTTCCAGCACCCCTTCTACCCCTACAGCGGAGACCAGGATCCGGCGCCCAACATGCTCAACGTGCCCGTGCCCGCCTACACCAAGGGCATGGACGTGCGCGAGATCGTGGAGATGGTCTGGATGCCGCGCCTGGAGGCCTTCAAGCCCGAGATGATCTTTGTCAGCGCCGGCTTTGACGCGCACCGTGACGACGACATGGGCCAGCTCGGCCTGACCGAGCAGGACTACACCTGGATCACCATGCGCATCAAGGACGTGGCGCGGCGCTTTGCCAACAAGCGCATCGTCTCCTGTCTGGAGGGCGGCTACGTGATGGGGCCACTGGCGCGCAGCGTGGAAGCCCATGTGCGCGTACTGGCCGATCTGTGAAGGAGTGGGCACCAATGTCCGATGAAGCCGACTTGCTGCAGGTGGAGCGCGATGCGCGCGGCGTGGTCACGCTGACGCTGAACGACCCGAAACGCTTCAACGCCCTGGGCCACGAGATGCTGGCCGCGTTGCAGCAGGCGCTGGCCGATGTGGCGCGGGACGAGGGCGCGCGCGTGGTGGTGCTGGCCGCGGCCGGCAAGGCCTTCTGCGCCGGCCACAACCTCAAGGACATGGCGCAGCACCCGGATCTGGCCTGGTACCAGGACTTGTTTGGGCGCTGCAGCCGCGTGATGCTGGCCATCCACAAGCTGCCCGTGCCGGTGATCGCGCGCGTGCAGGGCATGGCCACGGCGGCCGGCTGCCAGCTGGTGGCGCAATGCGACCTGGCCGTGGCCAGCGAGGCCGCCAGCTTTGCCACCAGCGGCATCCACTACGGCCTGTTCTGCGCCACGCCCAGCGTGCCCCTGGTGCGCAACGTGCCGACCAAGCGGGCCATGGAAATGCTGCTCACGGGCGATTTCATCGACGCGCGCACGGCCCTGGAGCAGGGGCTGGTGAACCGCGTCGTGGCGCCTGGGCTGCTGGACGTCGAGGTCGAGCTGCTGGTGCAGTCCATCGTGGAAAAGCCCCGCGCGGCCGTCGCCATGGGCAAGGCCCTGGTCTATCAACAGCGCGAACTGGGACTGGAGGCCGCCTATCAGCTGGCCGGTCAGGCCATGGCCTGCAACATGATGGACGCGGCGGCCCAGGAGGGCGCGCGCGCCTTTGCCGAGAAACGTCAGCCGGCCTGGAAGCCGGGCTGATCGTCCCGGTGGCAAAGGTGTCGCAGCCGCTTGGCTGCGCATCGGTACCCTGGCATAATCATTTAAAAGTACGATCGTTCTTTTTTTAAAAAGTGCGGGCTTGCAGGTATTGCCGATGGTCAAAATGCTGCAGTGCGCAATAGAATGATCCGATTTACGTACACGTCAATCAACAATTGAAGGAGCAGCAGCAATGAAGGTCTTGGTCCCCGTCAAACGCGTGGTGGACTACAACGTGAAGGTCCGCGTGAAGTCGGACGGCACGGGTGTGGACATCGCCAACGTCAAGATGAGCATGAACCCCTTTGACGAAATCGCCGTCGAAGAGGCCGTGCGTCTGAAAGAAAAAGGCGTCGTCACCGAAGTCGTCGCCGTCAGCTGCGGCGTGGCGCAATGCCAGGAAACCCTGCGCACCGCCATGGCCATCGGCGCCGACCGCGGCATCCTGGTCGAAACCAACGAAGAACTGCAGCCCCTGGCCGTGGCCAAGCTGCTCAAGGCCCTGGTGGACAAGGAACAGCCCGGCCTCGTCATCCTGGGCAAGCAGGCCATCGACGACGACGCCAACCAGACCGGCCAGATGCTCGCCGCCCTGGCCGACCTGCCCCAGGCCACGTTCGCCAGCAAGGTCGAACTGGCCGGCGACAAGGTGAACGTCACGCGCGAGGTCGACGGCGGCCTGGAAACCCTGCAGCTGTCCACCCCGGCGGTCATCACCACCGACCTGCGCCTCAATGAGCCGCGCTACGTCACGCTGCCCAACATCATGAAGGCCAAGAAAAAGCAGCTCGACACCGTCAAGCCCGAAGACCTGGGCGTCGATGTCGCCCCGCGCCTGAAGACCCTCAAGGTGGTCGAACCCGCCAAACGCGGCGCCGGCATCAAGGTGCCAGACGTGGCGACCCTGGTCGCCAAACTCAAGAACGAAGCCAAAGTAATCTGAATGTTTTGCGGGACAGCCCAAGATTTGCGAAGCAAATTTGCTCTGTCCCCAACCGATAAGGAACTGATTTCATGACCGCACTCGTTATTGCAGAACACGACAACGCCTCCATCAAGGCCGCCACGCTCAACACCGTCACCGCAGCCCTGGCCTGCGGTGGCGACGTGCATGTGCTGGTCGCCGGCGAAGGCGCAGCCGCCGCCGCAGCCGCCGCCGCACAGATCACCGGCGTCGCCAAGGTACTCCACGCCGACGGCGCGTCCCTGAAGGACGGCCTGGCCGAGAACCTGGCCGCGCAAGTCCTGGCGATTGCATCCAGCTACAGCCACATCCTGTTCCCCGCCACCGCATCGGGCAAGAACGTCGCCCCGCGCGTGGCCGCCAAGCTCGACGTGGCGCAGATCAGCGACATCACCAAGGTGGTCAGCCCCGACAGCTTCGAGCGCCCGATCTACGCCGGCAACGCCATCGCCACCGTGCAGTCCGCCGACGCGGTGAAGGTGATCACCGTGCGCGGCACCGGCTTTGACGCCGCCGCTGCCAGCGGTGGCAGCGCCGCCGTGGACAGCGTGGCCGCCGTGCAGGACGCTGGCAAGAGCAGCTTCGTCGGCCGCGAGGTCACCAAGAGCGACCGGCCCGAACTCACGGCAGCCAAGATCATCGTCTCGGGTGGCCGCGCGCTGGGCAGCGCCGAGAAGTTCAACGAGGTCATCACCCCGCTGGCCGACAAGCTGGGCGCGGCCATCGGCGCCAGCCGCGCCGCGGTGGACGCGGGCTACGCCCCGAACGACCTGCAGGTGGGCCAGACGGGCAAGATCGTCGCGCCCCAGCTGTACATCGCCTGCGGCATCTCCGGGGCCATCCAGCACCTGGCGGGCATGAAGGACAGCAAGGTCATCGTGGCCATCAACAAGGACCCCGAGGCGCCCATCTTCTCCGTGGCCGACTACGGGCTGGAGGCGGATCTGTTCCAGGCGGTGCCGGAGCTGGTCAACGCGCTCTGAGCGCGCGCCACCGTACCGGGGCATCGCGTGCGATGCCCTTTTTTTCGCCACCCATCTCCATCCAACCATATCCATTCCCATGAGCTATACCGCCCCCGTCAAGGACATGTTGTTTGCCATCGAGCACCTGGCGCGCATCGACCACGTCGCGCAGATTCCCGGCTTTGAGGATGCGGGCCTGGACACGGCCGCCGCCGTGTTGGAGGAATGCGCCAAGTTCAACGAGGGGGTGGTGGCGCCGCTGAACGTGGAGGGCGACCGCAACCCGTCCTCGTTCAAGGACGGTCAGGTCACCACCACGCCCGGTTTCAAGGACGCGTACGCCCAGTTCACCGAGGCCGGCTGGCAGGGGCTGCAGCACCCGGCAGCCTTTGGTGGCCAGGGCCTGCCCAAGACCATTGGAGCGGCCTGCGGCGAAATCCTGCACGCCGCCAACCTGAGCTTTGCGCTGTGCCCGCTGCTCACTGATGGCGCCATCGAGGCGCTGCTCACCGCTGGCAGCGAGGAACTCAAGGCCATTTACCTGGAGAAGCTGATTTCCGGCCAGTGGACCGGCACCATGAACCTGACCGAGCCCCAGGCCGGCTCCGATCTGGCCCAGGTGCGTACCAAGGCCGAGCCGCAGGGCGACGGCACCTACAAGGTTTTCGGCACCAAGATCTTTATCACCTATGGTGAGCACGACATGGCCGAGAACATCGTGCACCTGGTGCTGGCGCGCGTGGCCGGGGCGCCCGAGGGCGTCAAGGGCATCAGTCTGTTCGTGGTGCCGAAGTTCATGGTCAATAGCGATGGCAGCCTGGGCGCGCGCAACGATGCGCATTGCGTCTCCATCGAGCACAAGCTGGGGATCAAGGCCAGCCCCACGGCCGTGCTGCAGTTTGGTGACCACGGCGGCGCCATCGGTTATTTGGTGGGCGAGGAGAACCGCGGCCTGGAGTACATGTTCATCATGATGAACGCCGCCCGCTACGGCGTGGGCGTACAGGGCATTGCGGTGGCCGAGCGCGCCTACCAGCAGGCCGTGCAGTATGCGCGCGAGCGCGTGCAAAGCCGCCCCGTCGATGGCAGCCTGCCGGCCGCCGGCCCCATCATCCACCACCCCGATGTGCGCCGCATGCTGATGACCATGCGTGCCTACACCGAGGGCTGCCGCGCCATGGCCAGCGTGGCCGCGGCCGCCTTCGATGCGGCGCATCACCATCCTGACCCGCAGGTGGCCAGGGATAACGCGGCCTTCTATGAGTTCCTGGTGCCGCTGGTCAAGGGCTACAGCACCGAGATGAGCCAGGAGGTCACCAGCCTGGGTGTGCAGGTGCATGGCGGCATGGGCTTCATCGAGGAAACCGGGGCCGCCCAGCATTACCGCGACAGCAAGATCCTGACCATCTACGAGGGCACGACCGCCATCCAGGCCAATGACCTGGTGGGGCGCAAGACGGCGCGCGACGGCGGTCAGTTGGCGAAGGCAGTCGCCGCGCAGATCGAGCAGACCGAGGCCGAGCTGCAGGCCAGCGGCACTGCCGACGCCCAGGCCGTGGCCCGGCGGCTGGCAGCCGCGCGCCAGGCCTTTCTGGATGCCGTGGACTTCATGGCCGCGAATACCAAGGCCAACCCGAACGCCGCCTTTGCCGGCAGCGTGCCCTACCTGATGTTGGCCGGCAACCTGGTGGCCGGCTGGCAAATGGGTCGCGCGCTGCTGGTGGCGCAGCAGCTGTCGTCCAAGGGACAGGATCAGGCCTTCATGCAGGCCAAGATCGCCACGGCGCGCTTCTATGCCGAGCACATTCTGGTGAAGGCCCCGGCGCAGCGCGACGCCATCGTCGAGGGCGCGGCCAGCGTCACGGCGCTGGCGCTCGATGCGTTTTGACGATTGATATTGTTTTGATAGCTGCATGCGCTTGATGGATAAGCGCTGCAGCCCTGTTTATTGCCAAGGAGACTGCCCTATGTCCAGCTTGCCGCCGGCCCTGCAAAAGCTCTCGCTGCCCGTGATTGGCGCGCCACTGTTCATCATCAGCAACCCCCAGCTGGTGATAGCGCAGTGCCAGGCTGGCATCGTCGGCTCCATGCCCGCGCTCAACGCCCGCCCGGCCGCGCAGCTGGAGGACTGGCTGGCCGAGATCACCGAGACCCTGGCCGCCTGGGACAGGGCGCACCCCGAGAGCCCGGCGGCGCCGTTTGCCATCAACCAGATCGTGCACAAGAGCAATGACCGGCTGGAGCACGACATGCAGGTCTGCGCCAAATACAAGGTGCCCATCGTCATCACGTCCCTGGGCGCGCGCGAGGACGTGAACCAGGCCGTGCATGGCTGGGGCGGCATCGTGCTGCACGACATCATCAACAACAAATTTGCGCGCAAGGCGATCGAGAAGGGCGCCGACGGCCTGATCGCCGTGGCGGCCGGCGCCGGCGGTCATGCGGGCGTGAAGAGTCCGTTTGCGCTCATCCAGGAGATCCGCCAGTGGTTCGACGGCCCGATCGCGCTGTCGGGCGCCATTGCCTCGGGCGGCGCCATTCTGGCCGCGCAAGCCATGGGCGCGGACTTTGCCTATATCGGCTCGGCCTTCATCGCCACGAAGGAGGCGCGCGCCCACGATGCTTACAAACAGGCCATCGTCGATGGCTCGTCGGACGACATCGTCTACAGCAACCTGTTCACCGGCGTGCATGGCAACTACCTGGCGGCCTCGATCCGCGCCGCCGGCCTGGACCCGGAGAACCTGCCCGAGTCCGACCCGAGCAAGATGAACTTTGGCGGCGATGCCAAGAAGGCCTGGAAGGACATCTGGGGCTGTGGTCAGGGCATTGGCAGCATTACCGAGGTGGTGCCGGCGGCAGAGCTCGTCGCACGCCTGGCGCGCGAATACCAGACGGCACGCGCGCGTCTGACGCTGGCTTGATGCGTTACGCCGTCAGCCCGTGAGGGCGGGCTGGAAGAAGGCCTGCAGCATTGGCGCCAGCGTCGGAAACTCCTGCGCAAAGCGCGGCCTGTCGACAAAGTAGGCCTCGCAGGCCACGGCAAAAAATTCTGCCGGCGCCGTGGCGCCATAGGCGTCCAGCCAGGGCCAGTCGCCGCCAAAGCGCTCGGCGATGATCACCTGCTCTCTGAACTGCTCATAGGCCGGCTGCCAGGCCGCTTGCCAGGCGGCATGCGCGTTGCGCGCCCCGGCCTGGCCCAAAAAGCCCGCGGGCAGCGGCGGGCAGCCGTCCGCCGGGCCGTTTCTCATGTCTATCTTGTGCATGAACTCGTGGATCACCACGCTGGTCGCGCCATGGCGGCCGGCGCCGTCCACGGCCGGCCAGCTCAACATGACGGGGCCATGCTCCATGGCCTCGCCCAGCAGCACCTCGTGGTAGTGGTGCACCACGCCGGCCTCGTCCACGGCCTTGCGCCGCGCCAGGGCCTCGGCCGGGTGCACGACGATGCCGACAAAGTCGTCATACCAGGCCAGCGCCTTGTCGGGCGCGCCCCAGTGCAGCAGCGGCAGGCAGGCCTGGGCGGCGATGGCGACGGCCATGGCGTCGGTCACCACCAGGCCATGGGCGCCGGAAAACTCCTTGCGCTGCAGGAAGAGGGCACTGAGCGCGCGCAGCTTGGCCTGGTCCTGCAGCGGCAGGGCGGCCAGGAAGGGGTGGCGGCCGAGCGTCTGCAGCCACAGCTCGGCGCCAATGTCGGGAACCGGCGCCACGGCGGCGCGTACACGCCGGGCAAGGTGATTCAGAAAACGCAATGCAGCGGGAGCCATGCCGCTACATGGGGGCGATGGGCAGGCGTTGCAATCCTTGGGCCGTCAGGCGCAGCAATCCGGCGCGCGGCGGGTCGGCGGCCAGATCCCAGTCGGTGAGCACATGGCGCGCCAGGCCCTGGGCCAGCACATGGTCGGCCGGCATATGGGTGTGGCCGTGGATCAGCGCCTGGGCCCGCGCGGCCTGCAGCCAGGCCAGGGCGGTGGGCTCGTCCACATCGGCATAGACGGCCGTGCCCGCCTGCTTGCGCGCCTCGCTCTCGCTGCGGGCGCTGCGGCCCTGGGCACGGCGCTCGTGCAGCGGGCGCGCCAGCAGCTGGGCCTGCCAGGCGCTGTTGCGCGCGACGGCGCGAAAGCGCTGGTATTCGACATCGTTCAGGCACAGCGCGTCGCCATGCGACAGCAGCCAGCGCTGATCCAGAAATTGCAGCACCGTGGGGTCGGCCAACAGGGCAACGCCGGTGCGGCGCGTGAACTCTGCGCCCACCAGAAAGTCGCGGTTGCCATGCATGAAGTACATGGGCCGCTGGCGCGCGGCGCCGGCCAGCAGGGCGCTGCATGCACCCTCGAAGCTGTCCGGCTCATCAATGGCGTCGTCGCCCACCCAGACCTCGAACAGGTCGCCGAGCAGGAACACTGCATCGGCGGGCGTGCTCTCCAGATACTGACGCAATGCCTGCAGCGTGGCCGGCTGGCCCGGCTCCAGGTGCAGGTCGGCCAGGAAATCGACCGTGCGCCAGCCCGCTGGCGCGACCAGCTCGGCCATCGGCGGCACGGCCTGCTGCATGGCCTGGCTTACAGCGCCACGGCCTTGTCGATCACCACGGCGTCGAACGGCACGTCGTCGTGGAAACCCTTGCGCGTGGTGCGCACCTTCTTGATGCTCTCCACCACGTCCTCGCCCTTGACCACCTTGCCGAACACGGCATAGCCCCAGCCCTGGGGGGTGGGCGAGGTGTGGTTCAAAAAGCCGTTGTCCACCGTGTTGATGAAGAACTGGGCCGTCGCGCTGTGCGGCTCGCCGGTGCGCGCCATGGCGATGGTGTACTTGTCGTTCTTCAGGCCGTTGGCGGCCTCGTTCTCGATGGGCGCGTCCGTGCCCTTTTGCTTCATGTCGGCGGTAAAGCCTCCGCCCTGGATCATGAAGCCCTTGATCACGCGGTGGAAGATGGTGCCGTCGTAATGGCCCTTGTTCACGTAGGCCAGGAAGTTGGCGGTGCACTTGGGCGCGTTCACGGCGTCCAGCTCCAGCGTGATCACGCCCTGGGTGGCGGTCTCGGCGACGTTGATGGTGACGTGCAGTTCGACTTGCGGGTTGCTCATGGCGCTTTTCCTTTCGGTTATTTGACCAGGGTTGCGGATTGGATCAGCACGGGCGTGTTGGGCACGTTCTGGTGCGGGCCCTTGTTGCCGGTGGCGACGCCCTTGATCTTGTCGACCACCGCCATGCCCTCGACGACCTTGCCGAACACGGCATAGCCATGGCCGTCCGGGCTGGGGGCATTGAGCATGGCGTTGTTGTTCACGTTGATGAAGAACTGCGCCGTGGCTGAATCCGGGATGGAGGTGCGCGCCATGGCGATGGTGTACTTGTCGTTCTTCAGACCGTTGTTGGCCTCCAGTGCGATCGGCGCGCGCGTGCTCTTCTGCACCAGGTCGGGCGTGAAACCGCCGCCCTGGATCATGAAGCCGTCGATGACGCGGTGAAACACCGTGCCGTCGTAATGTTTGTCCTGGACATAGGCGAGGAAGTTCTCCACCGTCTTGGGCGCCTTGGCCGGATCGAGCTGCACCACGATGTCGCCCAGGCTGGTGGCCAGCTTGACCTTGGGGGCCTGCTGTGCATTTGCTGTAGAAAACATAGCTGCCAGCGCAATACCGGCAACGGCTACAGCCGTATTTCTTCTGGAAATCATCCAATCACTCCTTCAAAAAATATCTGCCAGTGCGCGCCCTTGCGCGTCCAGTACTGGCGCCTGGTGGTGCCGGTGCGCGCGCCTTCGGCCAGTTCGCCGAAAGTGACCACCATGGTGTCGCTGCTGTCGGTCCAGCGCAGCATGCTCTTGTCCTTGAGCAATACCGCGCGACCGCGCAGGGTGCGGTGCTCGGCCTGCAGCGTCTGCGTCCACTGCTCCAGATCGAGGTTGCGCAGGCCCTGGAACTCGGGTGCGTAGAAGGTCAGCAGGCGCTGCATGTCGCCATGCGACCTGGCCGTGCGCCAGGCCTCGAGCACGGCATGGAAGGACTGGCGCTCGGCCTGCAGTGCGTGGGGCTTGACCCACTGCAGCTGGCGCGCGATGACCACCGGGGTGGTGCGCGGCTCCACGGTTTTCAGGATGCGCTCCAGATCCGGGTTGGCCAGGGCCAGGCAGCCGTCGGTGGCCTGCGGCGCGCGCGAGAACTGATCGGGTGGCGTGCCGTGCAGCCAGATGCCGCTACCGGTCTTGCCCCGGCTTTGGTCCAGCGGGTTGGGGTAGTTGATGGGTAGGGCGCCGGCGCCGTAAAAATCGTTCAGCGTGGCCGGGTCGAGCCGGCTGGTGATGTAGTACACGCCCAGAGGTGTGCGCTGGTCGCCCTCGACGACTTTCTCGGTGCCGAGCTTGCCCACCGAGGCGTAGTAGTCGGCCACCAGCACCAGGCCCTTGTCGGTGTTCTCGAACAGGTACAGCCGCGAGCGCGAGGCATCCATGGCAATCGCATGGCGCGTGCGTGCCGACAGCTCCAGAAACTGCGCCGGAATGCTGCCCTGTGGGGGCGGCGCCTTGGTCGAGTCCAGGCGCAGGCGCAGTTCACTGCGCAGGCTGGACAGCGTGTCCGTTGCCGACGCCGGCAAGGCCGACGCGGCGGCGCTGGGCTGGGGGACGGGCGCGGCGGTGGCGGTGGCAAACTTCAGGCCCGCCATGGGGGGCGGCGCGGCCATGGCCACGGCGGGCGCGGGCACCACATCACCCACGCGCCCCAGGGGCCGCGCCCGGGCGGCCAGCAGATCGCCCAGCGCCAGCTGGGCCAGCTGGAAGTTCGGGTGGTCGCGCACCAGGCGCTCGGCCAGCGGAAGGGCCTCGCGGGCGCGGCCTTGCGCGGTGAGTTGCGAGATCTCCAGCAGACGCCGCTCGGCATCGCCGTCACGCAAGGCGGCAGCGGTCTGCGTTGGGTTCTTGCGTTTGACCTTTTTTTTGGTGGCGGACTGGCGCTGCGGCTCGCTTGTTTGCTCGCCTTTTTTCGCCAGCGCGGGCGCGGGCGCGGCCAGCAGCATGGCCACGGCAACCGTGGTCAGAACTTGGCCAAGCGAACAGGGGAGCAGGGGCATGCGCGGGGTGTGTAGTCAAAATGGCATGCGGCGCCGTCAGCGCCGCATTGCGTTAGGGTCGGGTACGCGCCAGGAGTTTCAGCCACCTGTGGATTCACGCACGATGGCCCAGCGACCGCCCTGGTTCACCATGTCCAGCGTCTTGCGGCTGGAGACATTCAGGTTGCCCGAGCTGTACTGCTGGCGAAAGCGCGCCTGGGCCTTGTCGCCATCGATCTTGACGCTGAGATCACTGACACCCACGTTGATCTTGGCGCGACCCACGATGCGCTCGCGGCGCTCCTTTTCCCAGGCGGCGCGGCTGGTCTGGCCCTTGGGCTGGAAGGTCTTGGCATAGGCGCCCAGGTAGCCGCCCATGTCTTGATCCTCCCATGCGGAAGCCCAGGCCTGCACGGCCTTTTCCACGTCTTTGGCGGCGTTGTGGGTCGTTGCCGCCTTGGCCGGGGCAGGGGTTGGCGCCGGGGCCGGTGCGGCAGCCGCAGCAGGAGCTGGAGCTGGAGCGGGGGCTGCAGCGACGGGTACGGGGGGCGGCACCGGTGCTGCGACGGGGGCGGCGGGTGCAGCCGCCACGACCGGGGCCGGCGCCGCCACGGGCGCAGCCGTGGGAGCGGGCGCCGTAGCGCGGGCGACGGTGGCGCTGCCCTTGGCGCCGGCGCTCTTGGCATCGACAGAGAACAGCTCGCGGATCAGCGCCAGCTTGGGGCGCAAGGTGCCGGCCTGGCTGGCATCGAGCTGCAGGGCCTTGTTGTAGGCCTGGCCGGCCAGCTTGGCGTAGATGTCGCCCAGGTTCTCATGCGCCGTGGCGTAGGCCGGGTTGGTGCGTATTGCCATCTCCAGCGCCGTGCGTGCCTTGTCGAGCTGGTTCTGGTTGGCGTACAGCACGGCCAGGTTGTTGTAGGGCTCGGGCAGCTCCGGGTAGTCCTCGGTGAGCTTGGTAAAGGTGCTGATCGCGTCGGTCTGCTTGCCGATGTCCGCCTGGGCCACGCCGCGCAGAAAGCGCAGCTGGGGGTCACGCGGATTGGTAGAGATGCGCTGGTCGGCCTTGGCCAACGCGTCCTGCGCCTTGCCGGCGCGCAGCAGCTGGGTGATGTCGGAGTAATCGTCTGCCGCATGGGCCAGTGACATACCCAACAGCGTAGACAGGGTCGCGACGCGCAGGAGTTGGGCAAGGGGACGGCGTGCGTGCTTCATTGGTAGTCTTTGTGCAAGGGAAATGCAGGCCCTGCGGGCGGCTTATACTGCGACTGATTGTAGCCGAGGGGGTGTCATGACGGCGCCACGCAGCCGTCCGCCCAGTCGTGCTCTGCACCAGGCAGCGAGCCTCCCCGTGGCCCTATCTGGCTGGCCTTTGCTGGCGTCGTGGTAGGCCGGCCGGCGGTTGCGATTCCCACCTGTTTCTGACCTTGATCCCATGAGTTTGCGCATCTACAACACGCTGACGCGTGCCTTGGAGCATTTCTCTCCGCTCGAACCCGGCCATGTGCGCATGTATGTCTGCGGCATGACGGTGTACGACCTGTGCCACCTGGGTCATGCGCGCTCGATGATCGCCTTTGACGTGGTGCAGCGCTGGCTGCGCGCCTCGGGCCTGGCCGTGACCTATGTGCGCAACATCACCGACATCGACGACAAGATCATCCGCCGCGCGGTGGAAAACGGCGAGACCATACGCAGCCTGACGGACCGCATGATCGACGCCCTGCACCAGGACGCCGACGCCCTGGGGATCGAGCGCCCCACGCACGAGCCGCGCGCCACCGAATACGTGCCGCAGATGCTGGGCCTGATCCAGCGCCTTGAGGACAAGGGCCTGGCCTACCGGGCAGGCAGCGGCGATGTGAACTACGCGGTGCGCAAGTTCCCGCGCTACGGCCGGCTGTCGGGCAAGTCGCTCGACGAGCTGAATGCTGGCGAGCGCGTGGCGGTGCAGGACGGTAAGCACGATCCGCTTGATTTCGTGCTCTGGAAGAGCGCCAAGCCCGAGGAGCCGGCCGAGGTGAAATGGGCCAGCGCCTACGGCGAGGGCCGGCCCGGCTGGCATATCGAGTGCTCGGCCATGGGCTGCGCGCTGCTGGGCGAGAGCTTTGACATCCACGGCGGCGGTGCCGACCTTGCTTTTCCGCACCACGAGAACGAGATCGCCCAGAGCGAGGGCGCCACGGGCAAGCCGTTTGCGCAGCTGTGGATGCACAACGGTTTCATCAACGTGGACAACGAGAAGATGTCCAAGAGCCTGGGCAACTTCTTCACCATCCGCGACGTGCTCAAGGAGTACGACGCCGAAACCGTGCGCTTCTTCGTCGTGCGCAGCCACTACCGCAGCCCGCTGAACTACAGCGACCTGCATCTGGACGACGCGCGCGCCGCGCTCAAGCGCCTGTACACGGCGTTGTCGCTGGTGGCGCCCCAGCCGGTCGTAATCGACTGGGCCCAGCCGCATGCCGCGCGTTTCAAGGCGGCCATGGACGAGGACTTCGGCACGCCCGAGGCCGTGGCCGTGCTGTTCGAGCTGGCCGGCGAGGTCAACCGCGGCAAGTCGCCCGAGGTTGCCGGCCTGCTGAAGGCACTCGGCGCCCATCTGGGCCTGCTGCAGGACGACCCCGAGGCCTTTCTGAAGGCCGGCGCGGGCCTGGATGCCGCCGCCATCGAGGCGCAGATCGCCGCGCGCGCGGCCGCCAAGGCGGCGAAGAACTTCGCCGAGGCCGATCGCATCAGGGGCGAGCTGCTGGCCCAGGGCATCGTGCTCAAGGACTCGGCCGCGGGCACGACCTGGGAGGCCGCGCAGTAAATGAATTCAGAGTCAAATTGGCTGTTGACGCAGATAGGATAAGCGGTGGCAGCTATAAAAAAAGAAGTAATTGCAAGCGCGCCGGACTATTGGGCCGAGGCCTGCAAGCACCTGATCAAGAAGGATCGCGTGCTGCGCCGCCTAATTCCGCAGGTGGGCGACGTGGCGCTGTACCAGCGCGGCGACGCCTTCACCACGCTGGCGCGTTCCATCGTCGGCCAGCAGGTGAGCGTGGCGTCGGCGCAGCGCGTGTGGGACAGGCTGGCGGCGCTGCCGCGCAGCATGACGCCGCGCAGCGTGCTCAAGCTCAAGGTGG
This sequence comes from Diaphorobacter limosus, assembly GCF_033100095.1. Lineage (NCBI taxonomy): Bacteria > Pseudomonadati > Pseudomonadota > Betaproteobacteria > Burkholderiales > Comamonadaceae > Diaphorobacter > Diaphorobacter limosus. The sequence continues at coordinate 286,520 of NZ_CP136921.1, forward strand.
ACGACATGCGCGCGGCCGGCCTGTCGGCGCGCAAGGTGGAGTACCTGGTCGATCTGGCCCTGCATTTCGACAGCGGCCAGTTGCATGTCAAGCAGTGGAACCAGATGGACGACCCGGCCATCGTCGCCGAGCTGGTGGCCATACGCGGCATCAGCCGCTGGACGGCCGACATGTTTCTGATCTTCCACCTGGCGCGGCCGAATGTGTTGCCGCTGGACGACGCCACCCTGATCCAGGGCATCAGCCAGCATTACTTCTCGGGCGACCCCGTGAGCCGCAGCGATGCGCGCGAGGTGGCCCAGGCCTGGAATCCCTGGTGCAGCGTGGCGAGTTGGTATATTTGGCGCTCGCTTGCCCCCCTGCCGGTTGACTATTGATCACACATTGAGAGCAGGGCGGCAGGTTTCGGGCACCGCCCCGAGGAGAAACAAGTTGGCTAAAAAAACCTTTCTGGATTTCGAGCAACCCATTGCCGAGCTGGAATCCAAAATCGAAGAACTGCGCTATGTGCAAAACGAAGGCGCGGTGGATATTTCCGAAGAGATAGAGCAGCTCAGCAAGAAGAGCCAGCAGCTCACCAAGGACATCTACAGCGATCTGAGCCCCTGGCAGATCACGAAGATTGCGCGCCATCCCGAGCGCCCCTACACCATGGACTACGTGCGCGAGATCTTCACGGACTTCGTGGAGCTGCACGGTGACCGCCACTTTGCCGATGACCAGTCCATCGTCGGCGGGCTGGCGCGCTTCAACGGCCATGCCTGCATGGTGCTGGGCCACCAGAAGGGGCGCGACACCAAGGAGCGCGCCGCGCGCAACTTCGGCATGAGCCGCCCCGAGGGCTACCGCAAGGCATTGCGCCTGATGAAGACGGCCGAGAAATTCAAGCTGCCGGTGTTCACCTTCGTGGACACGCCGGGCGCCTTTCCCGGCATCGATGCCGAGGAGCGCGGCCAGTCCGAGGCCATTGGCCGCAACATCTACGAGATGGCGCAGCTGGAGGTGCCCATCATCACCACGGTGATCGGCGAGGGCGGCTCCGGCGGCGCGCTGGCCATCAGTGTGGCCGATCAGGTCATCATGCTGCAGTACTCGATCTACTCCGTGATCAGCCCCGAGGGCTGCGCCTCCATTCTCTGGAAGACCAGTGACAAGGCGCAGGACGCGGCCGACGCCATGGGCATCACGGCGCACCGTCTCAAGGCCCTGGGTCTGGTGGACAAGATTGTCAGCGAGCCCGTGGGCGGGGCGCATCGCGACCACAAGCAGATGGCGGCCTTCCTGAAGCGTGCATTGGGCGATGCCTACCGCCAGCTGTCCGACCTGAAGCCCAAGGAACTGCTGGACCGCCGCTATGAGCGGCTGCAAAGCTACGGCCGCTTCAACGACACCAAGGCCGAGCGTTAATCACGCATTCGGCGCCACGGCAGACGGCCCCGCGGGGCCGTTGTGCTTTGTGCGAGCATCCGCCCCATGACCCAGAGTTTCGATGCCGCCATGCAGGCTTTCGCGCCCCGGCTTCCGCTGGCTGTGGCCTTCAGCGGCGGGGCGGACTCCACGGCGCTGCTGCTGGCCTGCGCCGAGCGCTGGCCGGGCCAGGTGCATGCCTTTCACGTACACCATGGCCTGCAGGTTGCGGCCGACGATTTCGAGCGGCACTGCATCGCCCTTTGCATGCGCCTGGGCCTGCCCTTGAGCGTGCAGCGTGTCGATGCCCGGCACGCGCCAGGCCAAAGCCCCGAGGATGCAGCGCGCCAGGCACGTTACAAGGCTTTTGAGGCTCTTGCGCATGACAGACAAGCGCAATCAGCTATTCAAACAATAGCATTGGCGCAGCATGCCGACGACCAGGTCGAAACCCTGCTGCTGGCCCTGTCGCGCGGCGCGGGTGTGGCCGGCCTGGCGGCCATGCCTGCGCATTGGCAGCGCGGCGGCCTGCACTGGCAGCGGCCGCTGCTGGGCGTGGCGGGGCAGGAGGTACGCGCATGGCTGCGTGCGCGTGGCCAGGCCTGGGTGGAAGACCCGACCAACAGCGACGAACGCTACACGCGCAACCGCATCCGGCGCCAGCTGCTGCCCGCGCTGCAGCAGGCGTTTCCGCAGTTTCGCGACACCTTCGCGCGCAGTTGCGCCCATGCGGCCCAGGCCCACGAGTTGCTGCAGGAACTGGCGCAGGCCGATCTGGCCACGGTGGGCCAGCCGCCGCGCATCGCCGCGCTGCGCTCTTTGAGCCGTGCACGCCAGGCCAATGTGCTGCGCCACTGGCTGCGCAGCCAGCATGGCGCCACGCCCACGGCCGCGCAGCTCGATGCGCTGCTGCGCCAGATCGCCGCCTGCAGCACGCGCGGGCACCGCATTCAATTGAAGGTGGGCAGCGGCCATGTGCTGCGTGAAGGCGAGCTGCTCGGTTGGTACAATCAGCCGGTTTTGGATTTCATTTCCGCACGGGACGGCGGCGCACCAAAACAATCTTCGCAATAGCGCCGCTCCTCAGCGTTCCGTCATTGCAGATATTCCATGGCACTGTTCGTTCATAAATACGGCGGCACCTCGATGGGCTCCACCGAGCGCATCCGCAACGTCGCCAAACGCGTAGCCAAGTGGGCGCGGGCCGGTCACCAGGTGGTGGTGGTTCCCAGCGCCATGAGTGGCGAGACCAACCGCCTGCTGGCCCTGGCCAAGGAGCTCACACCCGCACATGCCAACACGGCTTACTTCCGTGAGCTTGACATGCTGGCCGCCACCGGCGAGCAGGCCTCGTCGGCCCTGCTGGCGATTGCGCTGCAGTCCGAGGGCATGCCGGCCGTGAGCTATACCGGCTGGCAGGTGCCGATCCGCACCGACAGCAGCTACACCAAGGCGCGCATCGAGTCCATCGACGATAAGCGCGTGCGCGCCGACCTGGATGCCGGCAGGGTGGTCATCATCACCGGCTTCCAGGGCATCGACGACGAGGGCCACATCACCACGCTGGGCCGTGGCGGCTCCGACACTTCGGCCGTGGCCGTGGCTGCGGCCATGAAGGCCAGCGAGTGCCTGATCTACACCGACGTCGATGGCGTCTACACCACCGACCCGCGTGTCGTGCCCCAGGCCACGCGCCTGAAGACCGTGAGCTTCGAGGAAATGCTGGAAATGGCCAGCCTGGGCAGCAAGGTGCTGCAGATCCGCTCGGTGGAATTTGCCGGCAAGTACAAAGTGCCCATGCGCGTGCTCTCCAGCTTCACGCCCTGGGACATCGACATCAACGAAGAGGCCGCCTCCGGCACCCTGATCACCTTTGAGGAAGACGAACAAATGGAACAAGCCGTCGTTTCCGGCATCGCTTTCAACCGCGACGAAACCAAGATTTCCGTGCTTGGCGTGCCCGACAAGCCTGGCATTGCCTACCAGATCCTGGGTCCCGTGGCCGACGCCAATATCGAAGTGGACGTGATCATCCAGAACATCAGCAAGGATGGCCGCACCGACTTCAGCTTCACCGTGAATCACAACGACCACACGCGCACGCTGGAGCTGCTGCGCGAGAAAGTCGTGCCCCAGCTGGGCGCGCTCGAGGTGGTGGGCGACACTGCCATCTGCAAGGTCAGCATCGTCGGCATCGGCATGCGCAGCCATGTGGGCGTGGCGGCCAAGATGTTCCGCGTGCTCAGCGAGGAGGGCATCAACATCCAGATGATCTCCACCTCCGAGATCAAGACCTCCGTGGTGATCGAAGACAAGTACCTGGAGCTGGCCGTGCGCGCCCTGCACAAGGCCTTCGACCTGGATCAGTCCGCTGCCTGACCTTTCCCTGAAGGGGCCTCAAACTAAGGCATAATAGCGGGATTGGAAACGTGACCGAGTGGCCGAAGGTGCTCCCCTGCTAAGGGAGTATGGGGTGTAGAGCCTCATCGAGGGTTCGAATCCCTCCGTTTCCGCCAAGACAAGAACCCAAGTGATTGATTCACTTGGGTTTTTTCTTTTTGTCACCGATTTCCCCATGCTTCTACCGATGCCGGCATGGAATGCCTGGCCCATCCTCCAGCAGATGCTGCCGGTGCTCCCACAGGGTACTTGCGCGCAAGCAGTTTCTTCCGTCTCCTTGAGGTGGCAATGCCATCGCATGCTGGGTGTCGATTGACACCCCGGCATGTCGCGCATCCACGGTCAAGCTGATGAGCCCTGTGCCAGAAAGGTGGGCTGTGTCTGGCGGTGATCCCTGGGTTTCTTCAGGGCGGCGATGCGTGGCGGTTGACCAGCGGTGTCTGCCATCGCGTGGGTCGAGCGATCGGCCGATGCCAGCTCGGCCTCCAGTCGTGCGGCGCGGTGGCGGTACATCTTGGCCAGGGCCATGTGATGTTCCGCGGCATTTTCATGCTCCAGTGCCGCCATACGGGCATCGTCCAGACAGCGTTGTGCGCGGCGCGCATAGACGGATGCAGGATCAAAGAATCGCATGAGCATGGCCTTGCTCCTGACGAGCTGGGATGTGTGAACGCACGATTCGGGCCTTGGTGTTGCGCCTTGGGCAAAGCCCTCGGGTGCGATCGACACAGTCAGTATCAAATTTTCATGCAGGCGAGGCAATGCATGCCTGGTGCGTAACCGACTGCTTGCGGACTTGTCCTACATGTGAGGGCGGGACTGCTCGTCCAGGGCCGAATTGTCTCTACGGCTGCGGGCGCCACGGTGATGTTTTCCAGCCGCATGGCGGGGTGATTGGCGCGACGTGAGGGGATCGAACCCCCGACCTGCGGTTTAGAAGACCGCTGCTCTATCCAACTGAGCTAACGTCGCTTAGGTGCCCCTGAGGTTCCGTCGGGGTGGGCGTGTGGTTCAAAACGCCTTGTCGTGCAACCGATTCCAGCTTGCCGACCAAAGGCTTGGCAGGCATGCGCACCGTGGCCGGTTGAGCCACCGGCGGTTAGCGTCGCCAAGGGGCTGAATCATAGCGGGTTGTACTGCCCGCTCAGGCGGATTGGCGTGCGCTTTGATGGGTATCGCGAGGCCATGATCCTGTGGCAATCAAATATCAGAGAAAACCTGCTCAAAGGCAATGCAGTAAAGCGCAAGCAGCTATATTTATCATAGTAAATTAACCTGGTGTGCGGTGACTTTCACTCGGTTTCCTCAAATACCAGGGCGGGTGGTGTCATCACGCGTGCCAGGTCGCCCAGGTTGGTGATCAGGTGATTGGCGAAGTAGCTGTTTTGCGTATCGGGCTCCAGTGCGGCCACGGCCAGGTTGGCCAGGGGTTGGTTCAGCGGCACGTAGTAGCTGCCCGCGGGTACGTCGATGGCGCTGCGGGTGGGGGTGACCTGTACGCGGATGATGGGCGCGGCGCCGGCCACGGTGCCGCGCACGTCCTGGCGGTCGGCGCTTTCGCGGCGGGTTTCATGGTAGGTGTCGGCCAGGGTGGAGCCGGCTTCGGCCACGCGCATGACCTGTATGCCCAGCAGCTTCAGGCGCTCGACGGCCTTGTCGTTGTGGCCCGCAAGCCAGTAGCCGCAGGGGCGTGGGCGTTTCTTCAGCGTCTGCAACTGCAGTGACGAATTCCAGTCCACGCGCAGCGGACGATCGGCGCCGGTTTCCGGGTCCAGCATGAGCAGTTCGCGCTGGGTCGGCGTGGGGCCGGCCTCGACCACGATCTCGCCACGGCAGGCCTGGGCGGCGATGTCGCGCGTTTCGTAGGAGCGCACCTGCTCCAGGTTGCCCGCGCGATCGACGGTGCTGCGCAGCGCGCTGGTAACGGCTGTGACATGCGAGTGCACGCGGCGCTGGATATGGCTGCGGCCTATGCCTATGCCGCGCGTTTCCAGCAACATGCTGACGGTGTTCTTCAGGCCGTTCACGTTGCGCCCGGTGTCGGGTTGCGTGCCGCCCATGGACAGGCGCAGATCCTCCGGCTGGGTGGAGGTGGTGTAGTACCACTCCTGTGTCAGCCCCTGGGTGTCCAGTGCCTTGAGCATGGGCTGGCGGTACCACTCCAGCGCGGCCTTGCTCATGAACTCCGGCAGGTTGGCGGTGGTGGCATGTTGCAGCAGCATGTCATAGCGCTGCAGGGCGTGGAACTTCTCCAGGAAGCGCCCGGCCACCGTGTATTCGTGTGCGTCGATGACGGCGATGGGGCGATAGTCGCGCACCAGCCTGGCCAGGGCCTGGGCCTCGGGCGTTTCCAGCAGCAGGTGGTCGCGGTTCATGTCGATGCCGTTGGCGGTGACGCGCTTGCCGGCGTCGGCGCCGTCCGGATTGGCGCGCGGTACGACGATGACGTTGATGCGGTCGAGCATGGGCTCCAGCAGCCCCTGGGCCAGCTCGCGCGCCACGACCAGCAGGGCCTCGCTGCCCGCGGGCTCGTCGCCGTGCTGCTGACCGATGAGTAGCACCGTGGGGCGGCGGCTGGCAGCCAGTGCGGCGGCATCGGTGGCTGCGGTGCGTGTGATCACCAGTGCATGGATGGGCGTGCCGCGCTGCGAAAGACCCAGATCGAGCAGCTGCGTGCGCGTGGCGCCGCGCTGCGCTGTCGCCAGCTGGCGCAGCCATTGCGTGAGCTCGGCATTGGTGGTGAAGGCCCGGCGCCCATCGGCCAGGCCGGGTGTTTCGTAACGCACGGACGGATCGGGAAAGCGTGCCGCCACGGCCGCGCCGTAGGGCTGTTGCGGCATGGGGATTTCGGCCGCAGGGGGCGTGCCAGGCAAGGGCGTAACGGTCACCGGCGAGGCAATGGCCTCGGTGCGCCCAGGCGCCGTGCTGGCGCCCGTGCCAAGCGGCGGCGGGACTTGCCGCTGGGCCTGCGGAGCTGCCGCGGATTGGCTGGCCTCCCGCGCCGGCCAGGGGGGCAGTGGTGTGCTGGAGCATGCGGCCAGCAACAGGGCGAGGAGTGCTGCCGCGCCGCTGCGACAGGCGGGCGCACTGATGCGCAGGGCCGTGGCGGCGCTTGGCCATGTGGTGCTGTGGGTACGGAACTTGTGCGTCATCATGGTTGGCAGAGTGAAATGTGCCGATGTTAGCCGGCACTCATCTGATGCCGGCCAGGGCAGGCAGCGCGCGCGGCCCCAGATGCAAACAAGCCCGGCGTGGGCCGAGCTTGTCAGCGCAGTTTGACAGCGCTGTGTCAGCGGCCAAAACCGCCGCCACCGCGCGGGCCACGTCCGCCACCGCCACCGCCGCCGCGATAGCCGCCACGGCGACCACGGTCGGCCATGCTGTCCACGCTGGTGCGCATCGGGTCGGGCTGGCTGGTGCGACCGCTGCCGCCGTGGCGGGGGTCGAGGCTCACATGCCTGAGCTGGGTGCCCAGATGGGCGTTCTCGCTGCGCGGCTGGCTGTCGTCATGGCGGCGGTTGCCCGGGTTGTTGCCGCTGCGACGCCCGCCGTCAGCGCCGCGGGGCTGTTGCTGCTGGCCGCGAGCCGGGCCTGCGGGTCGGCCGGCATTGCCGCCACGGCCCTGGCCGCCCTGGCCATTGGCCGCGCGCGCGCCTTCGCCCTGAGCACCTTTGCCAGCACCGCCCTGGCGGCCGCCGCGCGGCTGACCCTGGCCCTGGCCCGCCTTGTTGGTGCGGATGCGCTCCATCATCTCGGAGCGTGCGGCCTTGGCTGCCGCCTGCATGACTTCGCGGCTGGGCGGCTTGCCGGCGCCGCCCCAGATGGTCTGGCGGCCCATGGCGATGGGTTCGGCCTTCTCGTCCTCGTCGGGGCCAAAGCCGTCGATGACCTGCACCGGGATCTCCTGCTTGGTGAAGCGCTCGATCTCCATCATGAAGCCTTCCTCGTCCATGCACACCAGGCTCACGGCCTGGCCCTCGCGGCCGGCGCGGCCGGTGCGGCCGATGCGGTGCACGTAGTCCTCGGAGACGTTGGGGATCTCGTAGTTGACGACATGCGGCAGGTCGTCGATGTCGATCCCGCGTGCTGCAATATCTGTAGCTACAAGCGCCCGAATCTGGCCGGTTTTAAAGCCTTCCAATGCCTGGGTGCGGGCGCTCTGGCTCTTGTTGCCGTGCAGCGCCATGGCCGTGACGCCGTTCTTCGTCAGGTAGTCGGCCACGTTGTTGGCGCCGAACTTGGTGCGCGTGAACACCAGCACCTGGCTCCAGTCATGCTGCTGGATGATGTGCAGCAGCACCTGCTTCTTCTTGGCGCGGCCGACCGGGTGGATGATCTGGCTGATGCGTTGCACCGTGGTGTTGCGTGGCGTGACCTGGATGCTTTGCGGGTTCTTCAGCAGGTTGCCGGCCAGATCGCGGATCTCGTCGCTGAAGGTGGCCGAGAACAGCAGGCTTTGCTTGGATGCGGGCAGCAGCGCCAGCACTTTTTTCACGTCGTGGATGAAGCCCATGTCCAGCATGCGGTCGGCTTCGTCCAGCACCAGGATTTCGACCGTGGACAGGTCCATGAAACCCTGTTGCTGCAGGTCCAGCAGGCGCCCGGGCGTGGCGACCAGGATGTCCACGCCGCGCTTCATGCGTTCGATTTGTGGGTTCATGCCCACGCCGCCGAAGATCACGGTGGACTTGAGTGCCAGGTGCTTGCCGTAGGTGCGCACCGATTCCTCGACCTGTGCGGCCAACTCGCGCGTGGGGGTGAGCACCAGGGCGCGCACGCCACGGTTGCCAAACTTGCTCGTGGCGGCCGCGCTGCCGGCCAGGCGATGCAGCATGGGCAGCGTGAAGGCCGCCGTCTTGCCGGTGCCGGTTTGCGCGCCGGCCAGCAAATCATGGCCGGCAAGGACGGCGGGGATGGCCTGGGCCTGGATGGGGGTGGGGTTGTTGTAACCCTGTTCGTGCACGGCCTGCAAAATGGCCGGCGCCAGCTTCAGTTCTTCGAATGTCATTATTCAGGTTGGATGCGCCCATCCTGGGCGCTGGGTATCGACCTGTTGCCGGGCGACCGGGTGGGTCGCCGACCAGTTCTGTAGGCCGATGATTTCAAGGGTGGGAGCCAGAAAAATACTTTCGTCGTCCCCAGCTTGTCTAGGCTGATGTCGGGGCAACTGGAACCCCGAGCGGGCGCTATTGTCGCATGCGCCGATAATCCACGGTTGCGCGCCGCATTTTCGGCGCCTTTCTTTGCTCATTTTTTTAAAGAATCCATGGCCCAGTACGTTTTCTCGATGAACCGTGTCACCAAGACCGTGCCCCCGAAGCGGCAGATCTTGAAAGACATTTCCCTGTCCTTTTTCCCCGGTGCCAAGATCGGCGTGCTGGGCCTGAACGGCTCGGGCAAGTCTTCGCTGCTCAAGATCATGGCCGGCATCGACAAGGAGTTCGAGGGCGAGGCCATCCCCATGCAGGGCCTGTCGATTGGCTACCTGCCGCAGGAGCCGCAGCTCAACCCCGAGCACACGGTGCGTGAGGCCGTGGAAGAGGCCATGGCCGAGGTGAACAACGCCAAGGCGCGCCTGGAGGAGGTCTACGCCGCCTACGCTGAAGAAGACGCCGACTTTGACGCCCTGGCGGCCGAGCAGGGCAAGCTGGAGGCCATCATCGCCGCAGCCGGCACCGACAGCGAGCACCAGCTGGAGATCGCCGCTGACGCGCTGCGCCTGCCGCCCTGGGAGGCAGTGATCGGCCAGCTCTCGGGTGGCGAGAAGCGCCGCGTGGCGCTGTGCCAGCTGCTGCTGTCCAAGCCCGACATGCTGCTGCTCGACGAGCCCACCAACCACCTGGACGCAGAGTCCGTCGAGTGGCTGGAGCAGTTTCTGCACCGCTTCACCGGCACCGTGGTGGCCATTACCCACGACCGTTATTTCCTGGATAACGCCGCCGAGTGGATTCTGGAACTCGACCGTGGCCACGGCATTCCGTACAAGGGCAACTATTCCGACTGGCTGCTGCAGAAGCAAAACCGCCTGGAGGCCGAACAAAAGGGCGAGGAAGCGCGCGCCAAGGCCCTGAAGAAGGAGCTGGAGTGGGTGCGTCAGAACGCCAAGGGGCGCCAGGCCAAGTCCAAGGCGCGTATCGCACGTTTCGAGGAGCTGTCTGACTACGAATACCAGCGCCGCAACGAGACGCAGGAGATCTTCATCCCCGTGGCGGAGCGCCTGGGCAGCAAGGTCATCGAGTTCAACAACGTCTCCAAGGCCTTTGGCGACCGCCTGCTGATCGACAACCTGTCGATGAACATTCCGGCTGGCGCCATCGTCGGCATCATCGGCCCGAACGGCGCTGGTAAATCGACGCTGTTCAAGCTCATCGCCGGCAAGGAGCAACCTGATTCGGGTGGGGTGGAGATCGGCCAGACCGTGAAGATGGCCTTCGTGGATCAGCACCGTGATGCGCTGGCGAATGAAAAGACGGTGTGGGAAGACGTCTCCGGTGGCCTGGACATCATCAATGTGGGCAAATTCCAGATGGCCAGCCGCGCCTACTGCGGGCGCTTCAACTTCAACGGGCAGGATCAGCAGAAGAAGGTCGGCAACCTCTCGGGTGGCGAGCGCGGCCGCCTGCACCTGGCCAAGACGCTGATCCAGGGCGGCAACGTGCTGCTGCTGGACGAGCCCTCCAACGACCTGGACGTGGAAACCCTGCGCGCGCTCGAAGACGCGCTGCTGGAATACGCCGGCACGGTGCTGGTGATCAGCCACGACCGCTGGTTCCTGGACCGTATCGCCACCCATATCCTGGCAGCCGAAGGGGACAGCCAGTGGGTGTTCTTTGACGGCAACTACCAGGAGTACGAGGCCGACAAGAAGCGCCGCCTGGGCGAAGAGGGCGCGGCCCCGAAGCGCATGCGCTACAAGGCGCTCAAATAAGGCGCGAAATGCCGTGACGACCAACGGGCCGAAAGGCCCGTTGTTTTTTGCGCCTGCCGCTGGCGGCAGGAACTATCAGCCCCCGGTGCTGACCATGTCCGCGTGGCAGGGCAGCCGCAGGCCATCGTTCAGATGCAGCGCGCGCGCGGTCAGCACGGCGCGCACGGTGGCGCGGGCCACGGCCTCGGCGGCCATGGTGGCCAGCACCAGCATGCCGGGGTGCTGCTCCCGCACGCCGGTGGCCAGGGTGAACAGTGTGTCGCCGTCGCTCATGGTGTGCACGGGGTTGATGGCGCGCGCCAGGCCGTCATGCCCGGCCACGGCCAGGCGCTGGGCCTGCACCTTGGACAGCCGCGCATCGGTGGCGATCACGCCTATGGTGGTGTTGCTGCCGGCCAGCAGCGGGTGGGGTGGTGCGCCGGCGAGCAGGGCGCGGCGGGTGTCGCGCAGCGCTTGTCCGTCGGCCGTGCGTGCGCCTGCCAGGGGCAGGCCGGTGGCGGGATCGACCACGTCGCCCACGGCGTTGCAGGCGATCAGCGCGCCCACCGTCACGCCGGCCACGGTGACCGACGCCGTGCCCAGCCCGCCCTTCATGGCGTGCTGCATGCCGAACATCTTGCCGACCACGGCGCCGCTGCCCGCGCCCACGTTGCCTTCTTCGGGCGCCTGGCGTGAGGCGGCGGCGCAGGCGGCGTAGCCGGCCGCCGCGTCGGGGCGGATCTTCATGTCGCCCACATGCAGATCGAACAGCACGGCGGCCGGCACCAGGGGCAGGCGGCCCACGCCCACGTCCAGGCCCACGCCTTGCTCCTCCAGCCAGCGCACGGCGCCCGTGGCGGCGTCCAGCCCCCAGGCGCTGCCGCCGGCCAGCAGCACGGCGTGCACCTTGTCCACCAGATTGCCGGGGGCCAGCAGATCGGTCTCGCGCGTGCCAGGTGCGGCGCCGCGCACATCCACGCCGGCCACGGCGCCTGCGCGCGCCATGACCACGGTGCAGCCCGTGGGGCGGCGACTGTCGCTGTGGTGGCCTACCTCTATGCCGGCAACATGGGTGATGGCGCCGTGGTCGGATGGATCATGCATGGCTGGGCATCGGGCAGAGAAAACACCACGATAGCCCATCCGGCGGGCCGCTACCCGTTACCGGTAGCTGGTGAACACGCTGGTGGAGACATCCTTGTTCATCAGGTTCTTGGTCACCAGCAGCACGTCGTAGGCGTCCTTGCGGCCCTTGTACTCGGGGCCGTCCATGCCGGGGCTGCCCACGGGCATGCCGGGCACCGTCAGGCCCAGGGCCTTGGGCTTTTCCTTGAGCAGCTTGTGCACGTCGGCGGCGGGCACATGGCCTTCGAGCAGGTAGCCGCCGACCAGGGCCGTGTGGCATGAGCCCAGGCGCTGGGGCAGGCCCAGCTTGGCGCGCACGGCGGCGTTGCCGGTTTCGTGCACGGTGACCTTGAAGCCGTTGGCCTGCATGTGATCGATCCAGTCCTGGCAGCAGCCGCAGCTGGGGTCTTTCCAGACCTCGACGGCGTTGGCGTTGCTGGTGGCCCAGGCGGGCAGGGCGGCGCAGGCGCTGGCGGCGGCGATGGCCGTGAGCCATTGGCGGCGGGTGGTGTTGTGCATGCTGTGTTCTCCGGGCAGGTTGCGATTAGGGCGTGACGGTGAAGCTGCCGCGCATGCCGGCCTCGAAATGGCCGGCGACCAGGCAGGCAAAGTCGAAGCTGCCGGTGCGGTTGAAGTTCCACACCAGATCGTCCTTGCGGCCGGGCTTGACATGGGCCATGTGGGCCTCGCCATGCTCCATGTCCGGGTGCTGGCGCATCATGGCCGCATGCTCGTCCAGGCTGGCCTGCGTGCCCAGCACCACCTCATGCAGCACCTGGCCCTTGTTCTCGACGCGCAGGCGCACGGTCTCGCCTTGCTTGACGCTGAAGTGCGACGGTGTGAAGCGCATGTCGTCCGTCATGCGCAGGGTGATGGTGCGCGTGGCCTTGCCGGCCTGGCCGGCAATGCCCCAGGCCTGCTGCTGCGGCGCGGCGGCCGCGTGGCCGTGGTCGCCGTGGTGGCTGGTGGGTTCATGAGAAAAACTAGCCGTAGCGCTTACCAGTAGGGCGAAAGGAGCTATGAATTGAATAGCTTTCATATGGATTCATTGTTGTTTGAGAGGGATGCATGGGCGCATGCGCCATGCCGCGCACCCGCCAAGGAGGGCGGATACGGCTGTCGGCGGACGCACTTCGGGCGTCGGGTCTCAGAAAATGGGTGGCTTGATGGCCTGAGCAGCCAGGGCACTGGTAAACCGCGTGCCAGGAGGTGCTTGCGGGCTGTGCTGCGCGCCCGTGCCGGGCACTGCCATCCAGGGGGAAACAGCCAGCGTTGAATGGCAGACGCCGCAGGCGCCGCAGCCGCCCTGGTGCGCCATATGGCTGTCGCTGGCGTGGTCGCAGCAGTCTTGCGCCATGGCGACGGCATGGTGCGCGTCGGCGTCCATGGCGTGCGCCATCTGCGCCATCTGCGGCGTGGGCTGCACCGGCGCCTGGCCCAGCGCCATGGCGTCGCCCAGCAGGCCGCGCATCAGCAGCAGCATGACCAGGGCAAGGGAGAGAACGCGGCGCATGGGCTGAATGATAGCGGGGCGGGGCAACAAGTTCCTCAGGCCGCCATGTAGCGCCCGGGCCGGTGGTTGATGGCCAGCACCTGGTTCAGCGCCACGGCGCCGATGACGGACCACAGCACGCGCATGGGCTCCACGGTGACCAGGGCGGCGGCGACGATGCAGAAGTCGGCCGCCATCTGCACTGCGCCTGCGCGCCAGCCAAAGCGGCCCTGCAGATACAGCGCCAGAATGCCTATGCCGCCCAGGCTGCAGTGGTGGCGAAACAGCACCAGAAAGCCCATGCCCATGCACAGCCCGCCCACCAGCGCGGCATAAAGCGGCTGGATGCTGCCGACCTGCATCAGCAGCGGCTGCACCTCGGTCAGCACGGCCAACAGGGCCACGCCGGCAAAGGTCTTGACCGTGAAGCCCAGCCCCAGCTTGCGCAGCGCCAGCCAGTAAAAGGGCAGGTTGAGTACAAAGAACAGCTTGCCAAAGCCTATGCCGGTGGCGTAGTGCAGCACAAAGGCCAGGCCGGTGATGCCGCCGGTGAGCAAGCCGGCGCTGCCCACCAGCGCCACGCCCACCGAGACCATGGCCACGCCGGTGACGATGGCCACCAGGTCTTCAACGCGGGTGTGGGGAGCGGGGGCCGGGGTGGTGATGGTGGCGGACATGGGGCGCCATTTTCCTTGCTCGGCATGCCCTTTCGACGGACATGGGCCGCCGGGTGGGTCGGCTTTTACGCCGGGTCTTGCGGTACATCACCTCCGACGGCCTGCATGGCTTCACTGATGCAGCTGCGCAGCGCGGCGCTGGGCACCATGGGGTGCAGCGCGGGCACGATGGCGCGGCCGTTGTTGCCGTAGGGCATGCGCCGCACCATGTGGCCCACCGGGGCCATGCACAGGTGGCCCAGCTGCCCGGTCAGCTCCTGCCGGTCACCCAGCTCCTGGGCAAAGCGCAGCATCTGCCAGTGCGCGCGCAGGTGCAGGGCCAGGCGGTTCTGGCCCAGCACATGGGCGGCCTCCAGGTAGCGCCAGCGCTGGGCGGCGCTCTGGCCGGCGCTGGCGGCAAATTGCTGCAGCAGAAAGTCGAAGGCGGCGCGTTGGCGGGTCTGGCTCATGGTCGTGGCTGGTCGGAAGTGGCGGGCAGGGCGTGGCGCAGACGCAGGCCGTTGGCCACCACCAGCAGGCTTACGCCCATGTCGGCCAGCACGGCCAGCCACATGGTGGCCAGGCCCAGCAGCGCGAGCATAAAGAAAACCGCCTTCACGCCCAGCGCCAGGGATATGTTCTGCCACAGCACGCGGTGCGTTTTCTGCGCTAGGCGCAGGGTGTCGGGTATGCGGCGCAGGTCGTCGTGCATCAGCACCACGCCCGCCGTCTCCATGGCCATGGCCGTGCTGTGCGCGCCGCCCATGGCAAAGCCCAGGTCGGCGCGCGCCAGGGCCGGCGCGTCGTTGATGCCGTCGCCCGTCATGGCCGTGGGGCCGTGGCGGTGCTGCAGCTCGGCCAGGGCGGCCAGCTTGTCCTCGGGCAGCAGGCCGCCGCGCGCGTCCTCGGCGCTGATGCCGGCCTCCAGCGCAATCGCCTGCACGGTGGCCGGGTTGTCGCCGCTCAGCACCATGGGCTTTACGCCCAGGGCGCGCAACTGGTCTATGGCCTCGGGCACATGGGCGCGCAGCGGGTCGGCCACGGCAAACCAGGCGCGCACGGCGCGCTCATCGGCCAGCAGGGTGACGCTGCGGCCCTGGCGTTCGTGCTCCTCCAGCGTGGCCAGCAGGGCCGCGTCGGCCAGGCCCTGCTCGCGCATCAGGCGCAGGTTGCCGAGCTGCCAGCGCTGGCCGTCGATGTCGGCCTGCACGCCGCGGCCGGGCAGGGCCTGTAGCTGGGTCACGCCGTTGTGCGCCACGGCCGGCAGGCCCGTGGCGATGGCGCGCGAGACCGGGTGCTCAGAGCGGCTGGCCAGCTGCCAGGCGATGGCCGCGGCCTGGGCGCCGTCAAAACCCGCCAGCGCCTGCCACTGCACCAGCGCCGGGTTGCCGGTGGTCAGCGTGCCGGTCTTGTCCAGCGCCACCGCGCGCAGGCCGCGCGCCGCCTCCAGCGCGTTGCCGCCCTTGATCAGAATGCCGCGGCGCGCCGCCGCGGTGAGGGCGCTGACCACCGTCACCGGCGTGGAGATGACCAGCGCGCAGGGGCAGGCGATCACCAGCAGCGCCAGCGCCTGGTAGGCGGCCTGCTGCCAGCTCCAGCCCATGAACTGCGGCGCCGCCAGCGCCAGCAGCACCGCCAGCACGAAGACGATGGGGGTGTAGACGGCGGCAAAGCGATCCACGAAGCGCTGCGCCGGCGCCTTGCTGGCCTGGGCCTGCTCGACGGCACGCACGATGCGCGCCAGCAGCGTGTCGGCCGGCGCGGCGCTGACGCGCATCAGCAGCTCGCCATGCTGGTTCACGCTGCCGGCGTACAGCTCGTCGCCGGGGCCCTTGTCGGCCAGCTGGCTCTCGCCGGTGATGGGGGCCTGGTTCACGGCGCTGTTGCCCTGCGTGACCTGGCCGTCCAGCGGCACATGGGCGCCGGGGGCGATGCGCAGCGTGGCGCCCAGCGGCACCTGGGCCACGGGCAGGCGCTGCAGGCTGCCGTCGGCCTGCAGCACATCGGCCGTGGCCGGGGCGAGCTTGAGCAGGTCGCGGATGGCGTTGCGCGCCCTGTCCATAGCGCCATGCTCCAGACGCTCGGCGGCCACGTACAGGGCCATGACCATGGCCGCCTCGGGCCACTGGCCGATCAGCACGGCGCCGGTCACGGCCACGGTCATCAGCGCGTTGATGCCCAGGCGCAGCCGCGCCAGGTCCTTGAGCCCGGCGCGGTACACGCCCAGGCCGGACAGGGCGATGGCCGCTACGGCCAGGGCCATGCCGGGGCATGTCCACTGCAGCCAGTGGGCGGCTTCGGCGCCCAGGGCCAACACCAGCGCGGCGGCAATGCGCGGCCAGGGCGGCAGCGTGCCGTGGTCATGGTCGTCGTCGGTGGCGCAGCTGCTGCAGGCGCTGCAGGCGGTGTTGGCGGCGCCGTGTTCATGCGTGTGCGGCCTGTCATGCGCATGGCCATGGTCATGGCCAAGAGGGCTGGTGCTATGGTTCATGCGATGATTGGAAACCTTCAAGCCACTTCAAGGTCAAGCATGCCGCAGCAAAGCCCGCAGCACCGCATAGGCGACGCCGCCCGGCTGTCGGGCGTGTCCGCCGCGAATATCCGCTATTACGAGAAGGAAGGCCTGCTGCGCCCAGGTGTGCGGGGCGACAACAGCTATCGTTTTTATAGTTCGGCAGACCTGCACCGGCTGCGCTTCATACGCCTGTGCCGGGCCATGGACATGTCGCTCGATGAGGTGCGCCGCCTGCTGGCCATAGACGCCGCCAGCGACCAGGCCGACCACCAGGCCTGTGCCACGCTGGACGAGCACCTGGCTCATGTGCGCCAGCGCCTGGCCGAGCTGCGGGTGCTGGAAAAGGAGCTGCGCGGCCTGCGTGGCCGCTGCGATGGCCAGGCCGGCCATTGCCAGGTGATAGAAGCCCTGCACGAGCGTGCCGAGGCGCAGGACCTGCCGCCGCAACCCAGCGCTTCGGCGCTGCGCCATGTTTGACGCCAGCCTGGACCGCCTGTGGCGCGGCGCGCAGCGCTGGGCGCTGGGCTGGTGGCGCATCATCGACCTGGGCGCCGTGGTGCTGGTGCTGCTGCTGTCGCCGTCCAGCTATGGCCGCAGCGCGCGCGATCGCCTGGCGCGGCAGATCTACACCGACACGCTGCCCATACTGCCGGGCTTTACCGCCCTGGCGGCGCTGCTCAGCCTGGTCATCACCCATATCGTCGTCGTCACCGCGCTGAGCTACGGCCTGACGCGCTATGCGCTGGAGATGGTGATACGCGTGCTGGTGCTGGAGCTGATACCGCTCACCGCGGCGCTGTTCGTCGCCATGCGCACCACCATTCCCAGCGGCGCGCAGCTGGCGCGGCTGCGCCAGGCGGGGGTGCTGCAGGCCTGGCGCGCACGCGGCGCCGACCCGCTGCGTGTCGAGTTGCTGCCGCGCGTGCTCGCCGGCGCCTATGCCAGCGTGACGCTGGCGGCGCTGTCCTGCGTGGTGGCGCTGGTCATGGCTTATCTGGGCGTGTACGGCCTGACCACGGCAGGATTGAGCGCGTACACGCGCATGTTCGGCCAGGTCTTCACGCCCTCGATCACGCTGGTGTTCACGCTCAAGACCCTGCTGTTCAGCCTGGCCGTGGCGCTGATCCCCATGGCCGGCGGCCTGCACCCACCACCGCCCGGCGCCCTGCTGGGCCAGGACGGCGCCGCACCGGCCAGCCTGGCGCGCCTGTTTGCCGTGCTGCTGCTCATTGAGGCGCTGTCGCTGATGGGTAATTACTACTGAATCACGAATGAGCCATGCCTGAAACCCTGCCACCTCCACCCCCCGAGGAGCTGCTGCGCCCCGTGGCGCATCTGCGCCTGAAGGCCGCGGCCCTGCTGCTGCTCACGCTGGCGCTGATCGCCGGCTCGGTGCTGTACCTGCTGTATGCGCGCGGCGCCTTCGAGCCCACCCAGCGCCTGGTGCTGATTGCCGACGACTCCGAGGGCGTGTCCGTGGGCATGGACATGACGTTCTCGGGCTTTCCCATAGGCCGCGTGCGCCGCATCGAGCTGGCGGGCGACGGCAATGTGCGCATCGCCGTGGACGTGGCCAGTCGCGACGCCCACTGGCTGCGCGAATCCAGCGTGTTCACCCTGGTGCGCGGCCTGGTGGGCGGCACGACCATCAAGGCCTACAGCGGCGTGCTGACCGACCCGCCGCTGGCCGCTGGCGCCGCGCGCCCGGTGCTGCGCGGCGACGCCACGGCCGAGATCCCGCAGCTCATGGCCACGGCGCGCCAGCTGCTCGACAACCTGCAGCAGCTCAGCGCCCCGGATTCGGCTTTGAACGACACCCTGGCCCAGGTGCGCCAGCTCACGCAGCGGCTGAACGCGCCGGGCGGCGCGCTGGGCGTGCTCATGGGCAACGAGCAGGATGCGCGCAAGGTGCTACAGACGCTGGACCGCACCCAGCAGCTGCTGGCGCGCATGGACGCCGTGGTGGCCCGGGCCGACCGCCAGGTGTTTGGCGCCGCCGGCCAGCCCGGCCTGGTGGCCGAGCTGCGCGCCACTGTGGCGCAGGCAAGCGGCCTGCTGCAGGACACGCGCCAGAGCCTGACGCGCGTGGACGCGGTGCTGGCCGAGGCCCAGGCCGTGGGCGCCAACGCGCGCGAGGCCAGCGCCGACCTGGGCGCGCTGCGCGCCGAGGTCGAGGCCAACCTGCGCAAGCTGGAGGGCCTGATCAATGACATCAACCGCAAATGGCCTTTTGCGCGCGACCAGGAGCTGAGGCTGCCATGAAACAACACCCCCCTGAGTCGCTCCGCGCCTCCGTGCAGCCGCCAGAGGCGGCAGCTCTTCAGGGCCGTGCAAGCCTGCGCAGGCAGGCTTGGAGCCGCGGCCTTCAGCCCCCGCTCTCGGCTTCGCCGGGCAGGAGGACGCAGCCAGCGCGGCGGGGCGGCCCTTGCGCGGCTGCCCGCGCATGGAGCGCGCCAGTCTCATGCAGGGTTTTTCTGGCCGTCCTGCTGGCGGCGTTATTGGCCGCCTGCGGCAACCAGCCGCCCGTGCCCGACTGGCAGCAGAACGCCCGTGGCGCGGCCGAGCGCGCCAGCGCCGCCTACCTGGCGGGCAATGACCGCGTGGCTGCTCAAGAGTGGCAGCGCGCCCGCGCCGAGCTGGCGCGCACCGGCCGCCCCGATGCGCTGGCCCAGCTGGAGCTGCTGCGCTGCGCCGCCCAGGCGACCAGCCTGGTGGCGGCGCCCTGCAGCGCCTTTGACGCGCTGCGCGCCGACGCGACGGCTGCGCAGCTGGCCTATGCCGACTACCTGGCTGGCCGCGCCACGCCTCAGCAGGCGGCGCTGCTACCGGCCGCCCAGCGCGCGGCGGCAACCAGCGCGCAGGCCGTTGCCGGCATCGAAGACCCACTATCGCGCCTGGTGGCCGCCGGCGCTGCGCTGCGCGCCGGCCGCGCCACCGAGGCCACGGCGGATCTGGCAATCAGCACCGCGTCGCAGCAGGGCTGGCGCCGGCCACTGCTGGCCTGGCTGCTGCTGCGCGTGGCCCAGGCCCAGGCGGCGGGCGATACGGTGCTGGCGGCCGCCTTGCAGCGGCGCATTGCGCTGATCGAGAGCGGCGGCGCGCCCGCCGCTCAGGCGCCAAAGAACTGATTCAGGCGCTGGCCTGGCAGCGCGTCGGCAAAGCCGTCAAAGCGGCCTTCATTGGCCAGCAGGCGCGCGGCGCGGTCAAAGCCGCCCCAGGCGGCGCGCGCCAGACCGCCGCCCACGCTGACGCGGCGCACGCCCAGGGCCGCCAGGTCGGCCATGGTCAGCGTGCCGGCCGAGCCCACCAGCACGTTCACCGGCTTGGGCGCTACCGCGGCCACCACGGCGGCGATCTGCTCGTGCGTGTGGATGCCGGGGGCGTACAGGCAGTCGGCGCCGGCCTCGGCGTAGGCACGCAGGCGGCCAATGGCGTCGTCCAGATCCGGGCGGCCGACGAAGAAGTTCTCGGCCCGGCCGACGAGCAGCACATCCTGGCCGCTGGCGTCTATGGCGGCGCGTGCGGCGCGCACGCGCTGCACCGCCTCGTCCAGCGGCAGCAGTGGCGCATCGGGCCGGCCGGTGGAGTCTTCGATGGACAGGCCGGCCACGCCCGTGTCCACGGCCAGCGCCACGTTGCGCGCCACGCCCGCCGCATCGTCGGCAAAGCCATGCTCGAAGTCGGCGTTGACGGGCAGATCGGTTGCCGCCACCAGGCTGCGCAGGTAGTCCAGCACGGCCGGCAGCGGCATGCCGCCGTCGGCATGGCCTTGCGACCAGGCATGGCCCGAGCTGGTGCTGGCCAGCGCCTGAAAGCCCAGGCCGGCGAGCCAGCGCGCCGAGGCCGCGTCCCAGGGATTCGGGATGGCAAAGCAGCCCGCTGCATGCAGCTGGCGGAAGGTGGCGCGCCGGGCGCGGATCTGGTTGCTGTCGGGGTGCATGCTGTTTCCTTATGGGTGCAGGGACTGCGCCAGTCGCGATGCGGTCAGGGCCTGTGGCGCGCGCCAGTCATCGGCCACGGCGCCATGCTGCCAGCAGGCCTGGGTGGCGGCGTCAAAGGCTGCCGCGGCGCTGGCGGCCGGGCCCGCGGCCAGGCGTGCGCCCACCAGGCCGGCGAGCACGTCGCCCGTGCCGCCGGTGGCCAGCAGCGCATTGCCCGTGGGGTTGATGTGCGGCAGCTGGCCCGGTGCGGCAATGATGCTGCCCGAGCCCTTGAGCAGCACCGTGCACTGGTAGCGATCGGCGAGTGCCTGGGCGGCGGCCAGGCGGTCGGCCTGCACGGCGGCGGCGCTGGTGGCCAGCAGGCGCGCGGCCTCCAGCGGATGCGGGGTGAGCACCGTGGCGCAGTCGGCATGGCGGCCACGTTCGCTCAGCAGGCGCTGCAGCTCTGCGTCGGCAGCTATGGCATTCAGAGCGTCCGCATCCAGCACCAGGCGCTGCGCCTGTTGCAGCACGGCGGGCAGCCGGGCGGCCACGGCAGCGCCGCCGCCGCAACCGCAGACCACGGCGCCCTGTTCCAGGCGCAGGGCCTCCACGCGGCGCAGCATCAGCTCCGGCAGCTCGGGCAGGGCGCTGCTGGCGCCGTCATCGAGCAGTGCCAGCAGCACGCGCCCCGCGCCCGCGTGCAGCGCGGCGCTGGCGGCCAGCAGGGCGGCACCGGTCATGCCCAGGCCGCGCGCGCCCAGGCCTTCGCCACCGATCACCGCCACGTCGCCATGGCTGCCCTTGTGGCTGGCATGGGGGCGCGCGGCAGCGGTCGGCGGGCCGGCCAGCCGGGCGCTGGCGGGGCTGGCATGCGCATCCACGTCCAGATCGTCCAGCCACACCTGGCCCGCGGCATCACGCCCATGGGCGGTGAACAGGCCGGGCTTGAGCGTGAGCAGGCTCAGCGTATGGCGCGCGCTGCGCGCCGGGCCGGCCAGGGCCTCGAAGCCGGGGGCGTACTGGCCGCTGTCGGCGATCAGGCCCGAGGGCAGATCCACGCACAGCGTCGGCGCGGCGCCGGCCTGCATCCGGGCCAGCCACTGCGGCAGACGCGGATCGGGCGCGTGGGCGCGGGCCTGTGCCGAAAGGCCTATGCCCAGCAGCGCGTCCACGCACAGGTCCTGCGCGCCCAGCTCTGGCGGCTCGCCGGCAAAGTGCACGCCGGCGTCCAGCGCGCGTTGCCAGGACTGGCGCGCGTCGGCGGGCAACGCGGCCGGTGTGCCCAGCCAGGTGACGACGACCGGATGGCCGGCGCGGTGCAGCAGCATGGCTGCCTCCAGCCCGTCGCCGCCGTTGTTGCCGCCGCCGCAGGCGATCCAGATGCGGCGCGCATGTGGCGCCAGGGCCAGCGCCAGGCGCGCCGTGGCGCGGCCGGCGCGCTGCATCAGGGTGTGCTCGGGCAGGGCCGCGGCCGCGGCGGCCTCGATGCGGCGCGTGGCCGCGGTGTCATGGAGGGCGTGGGGCTGGTGGGCGGTGATGCGCTGCATGCAGGCATTGTGGCGCCGGCCGGCCGGCATCAAAAGCGGGTCAGGGCAAAGGGTTGCAGATCGACGGCCGGCGCGCGAGCGGCCACGGCATCGGCCAGCGCGCGGGCGCTGCCGCAGGCCTGGGCCCAGCCGCAGGCGCCGTGGCCGGTGTTCAGCCACAGGCCGGCCACGCCGCTGGCGCCCAGCACCGGCGCGCCGTCGGGCAGCATGGGGCGGGCGCCGCGCCAGACCTGCACCTGGGGCGAGGAGGTCAGCGCCCCGCCCGGGAACCAGCCCGACAGCGCCAGGTACAGGGTCTGCAGCGTGGGCGCGTGGTGGGCGCCGCCGCCATGGCCGATCTCGGCGCCGCCCGAGACGCGCACGCGCTGGCCCTGGCGCGTGATGATCAGGCGGTGCAGCGGGTCGATCACGGCGCCCTGCGGCGCGTGCGTGTCCTCGCGCAGCGGTGCGCTGATGGTGTAGCCGTACAGCGCCCGCAGCGGCAGGCGCGGCCCCAGCGGGCGCAGCAGGGCGGCGCTGGCCAGGCCCGCGCACAGCACCACGGCGTCGAAGCGCCGGGGGGCGCTCTCGCCGGTGATCTGCAGGCCCGTGGGGGCGTGGGTGAGGGCGCGCACGGCGCTGCCGAACATGAATTGCGCCCCCAGGTTCTGGGCCGCCTGGCGCAACACCAGGGCAAACAGCCGGCAGTTGCCGGCCTCGCCATCGGGCGCATGCAGGGCACCGGCCAGCGGGGTGTCGGCGGACAGGCCGGGCTCGATGAGGCGGGCGGTGTCGGCATCGATGTCCGTGATGGTGCTGCCCGCCTCGCGCAGCAGCTGCAGCGCCGGCTGCAGGCGCTGCAGGCATTCGGGCCGGCGCAGCAGCACCAGGGCGCCGCGGCTGGTTTCTATGTCCACCTCCAGTTGCTCGGCCAGGCTGCGGGTGCGCGCCAGGCTGTACCGGCCCAGCTGCTGCAGGGCCGACAGCAGGCCACCGGCCGCAGGGCTGCGGCCAGCCTGGGCCCAGCGCCACAGCCAGGCCAGGCCGGAGGGGCCGGCGCCGCGCACCAGGCGCAGCGTGGCCTCGCTGCCCCAGAGCTGGCGCAGGGTGCCAGCGCCCATGGCCGGTTGCGCCCAGGGCGTGAGCAGCGCCGGCGCCAGCAGCCCGGCGCTGGCAAAGCTGGCCTCCTCGGCGGCCGCGCCGCGCTGCTCGAAAACGGTGACCTCATGGCCGTCAGTGGCCAGTTCATAGGCTGTGGCCGCGCCGACGATGCCGGCGCCCACGATGGCAATTCGCATGAATATGGTTAAAAGTGCCTGTAGCGCTTGTGTGGTAAGCGCCAATAGCTATTGTTTTTGTAGTTCCTGCTCGATCAACAGGCCGATGTTCAGCACCGCGTCGTCGCGCAGCGCCGCGTGCCAGACCATCAGGCCCACGGGCAGCTCGCCCGCCTGGTGGCAGGGCAGCGACAGGGCGCAGCCGTCCAGCATGTTGACCACGCTGGTGTTGCGCAGCAGCAGGGCGTTGACGCGGAAGAACTCGGCGTCGCGCTCGCTGCCCGGCGCGACCGAGGCTATGGTGGGCGCGACGATGGGCACGGTGGGCGAGAGCAGGGCGTCGAAGCCCGCCACGGCCGCTTCCATGCGCGCTATCCAGGCGCGGCGTGCATGCTGCAGGTTGATGTAGTCGCAGGCGCTCATCGTGGCGCCGCGCTCGATGCGCGCCCGCACGCGCGGGTCATAGCTGGCGGCATGCTGCTGCAGCAGCGGGCGGTGCCAGGCATGGCTTTCGGCGGCCGAGAAGCCGCCGGTGGCGTTGACCTCGGCCAGCTCGCCAGTTTGCGGCAGGGCGATCTCGGTGATCTGCGCGCCGGCACGGCGCAGCTGGTCTAGGCTGCGCTCGAAGGCGGCCGCCACGGTGGCATCCAGGCTGTCCAGAAACAGGGTGGAAGGCACGGCCAAGCGCCAGGCCGGCAGCGGCGCCGGGCTGCGCGTGACGCGGCGCGCGGCCAGTATTTCATGCACTACGATGGCATCGCGCACGCTGCGCGTGATGGCGCAGGCGGTGTCCAGCGTGGTCGATAGCGGCACGGCGCCATCGGTGGGCACCAGGCGCGCCGTGTTCTTGAAGCCCACCACGCCATTGAGCGCCGCCGGGATGCGGATCGAGCCGCCCGTGTCCGAGCCCAGGCCGACAAAGGCCGCGCCCGCCGCCACCGACACCCCCGCGCCCGAGGACGAACCGCCCGGCACGCGCGCCGGGCCGGTCAATGCGCCAAAGCGCGCGTCATGGGCGGCCGGCGTGCCGAAATGCGGGTTCACGCCCACGCCGGAGAAGGCAAATTCCACCATCTGCGAGTGGCCCAGGATAGCGCCGCCGGAGCGGCGCAGCCGTGCCACGGCGCTGCAGTCGGCCGTGGCCGGCGCGGCGCCGGCCAGCACGCTGGAGCCGGCGGCCGTGGGCAACCCCTTTATGTCGAACAGATCCTTGACCGACACCGCCAGGCCGGCCAGCGGCAGCAGCTGCACGCCCGGCGCGGCGGCCGCGGCGCGCGCCTCATCCAGGCAGGTCTGGCGAAATACATGGGCGCAGGCGGGGCTGGCCGCGGCGGCAATGCAGCGCTCCAGCTCTGCGGCGGCGCTGGACTGCCCGGCAGCCAGCTGGCTGCGCATGGAGACAAGGTCGGTCAACATGAGGCTATGCTAGAATCCTTGGGTTTTGCTGAGTGCTGCCCGGCTTTGATCGGTGCCAGTCATGCGGCAAAACCAATCGCAAACCAGCCCTTTCAAGGTGTTGTGGCCTGCAAAAGTACATGTATGAAACACATGTTGCACGGCGCAATTATTGGGGCTGGATTTTAGACCCAACCTTCGGAGTACTTTCATGTCCGTCACCATGCGCGAAATGCTGGAAGCCGGTGTCCATTTTGGCCACCAGACCCGCTTCTGGAACCCCAAGATGGCCCCCTTCATCTTCGGTCATCGCAACAAGATTCACATCATCAACCTGGAAAAGTCGCTGCCGATGTTCCAGGAGGCGCAGAAGTTCGCCAAGCAGCTGGCCACCAACCGCGGCACCATCCTGATGGTGGGCACCAAGCGCCAGGCCCGTGAGCTGGTGGCCGAGCAGGCCCAGCGCGCCGGCGTGCCCTACGTTGACCAGCGCTGGCTGGGCGGCATGCTGACCAACTTCAAGACCGTCAAGACCTCGATCAAGCGCCTGAAGGACATGAAGGCCCAGCAGGAAGCCGGCCTGGAGTCCATGAGCAAGAAAGAGCAGCTGATGTTCGCCCGCGAGCTCGAGAAGCTGGAAAAGGACATCGGCGGCATTCAGGACATGAACGCCCTGCCCGACGCCATCTTTGTGATCGACGTGGGCTTCCACAAGATCGCCATCTCCGAGGCCAAGAAGCTGGGCATTCCGCTGATCGGCGTGGTGGACTCCAACCACAACCCCGAGGGCATCGACTACGTGATCCCGGGTAACGACGACTCGGCCAAGGCCGTGGCGCTGTACGCCCGTGGCATCGCCGATGCCATCCTGGAAGGCCGCGCCAACGCCGTGGATGAGGTGGTCAAGGCGGTTGCCGCCGAGGGCTCCGACGAATTCGTGGAAGTCCAGGACTCCGCCGCCTAAATACCGGGCCGCGCGATGCGTCGCAAAAGAAGCGGGGCCCCTGTGAGCCCCCTTTTTTTTAGCCCTTGTTCCACTTCTAAATCACCCGTGTCGGCGTTGCTTTGCCTTGACAGGCATGATTTGGAAACGGAATTAATCTTGTAACGAACCGAACTGAAACCTGGAGAAATACCGATGGCTGCTATTACCGCAAGCATGGTCGCAGAACTGCGCGCCAAGACCGACGCCCCGATGATGGAATGCAAGAAGGCTCTGACCGAGGCCGACGGCGACATGGCCAAGGCTGAGGAGCTGCTGCGCGTGAAGCTGGGCACCAAGGCCGGCAAGGCCGCCTCGCGTGTCACGGCCGAAGGCGTGGTGGCTGCCAGCATCAGCGGCAACCTGGGTGCGCTGATCGAAGTCAACAGCGAAACCGACTTCGTGTCCAAGAACGACAGCTTCATCGCCATGGCCAATGCCGCCGCCAAGCTGGTGGCCGAGCACAACCCTGCCAACATCGAGGCCCTGGGCCAACTGGCCTACGAACAAGACGGCTTCGGCCCGACGCTGGAAGACGTGCGCAAGGGCCTGATCGGCAAGATCGGCGAGAACATGTCCTTCCGCCGCTTCAAGCGCTTTGCCGGCAACAACCTGGCCCACTACCTGCACGGCTCGCGCATTGGCGTGGTGGTCGAGTTTGACGGCGACGCCGTGGCCGCCAAGGACGTGGCCATGCATGTGGCCGCCATGAAGCCCGTGGCCGTGACCAGTGCCGAGGTGCCTGCCGATCTGATCGAGAAGGAGCGCTCGGTCGCCGCCGCCAAGGCCGCCGAATCCGGCAAGCCCGCCGACATCGCCGCCAAGATGGTGGAAGGTTCGGTGCAGAAGTACCTCAAGGAAGTCTCGCTGGCCGACCAGGTCTTCGTGAAGGCCGCCGACGGCAAGCAGACCGTGGCCGCCATGCTCAAGGGCGCCAACACCACCGTCAAGGGCTTCACCATGTACGTGGTGGGCGAGGGCATCGAGAAGAAGACCGACGACTTCGCCGCCGAAGTGGCCGCGCAGGTCGCCGCAGCCAAGGGCGCCTGATCGCCCTTGCCCCCGTCACCACTTTCACCCAATCTCACGGAGAACCAGCCCATGACCAACGCCGCACCAGCCCACAAGCGCATCCTGCTCAAGTTGTCTGGCGAGGCGCTGATGGGCGACGACGCCTTCGGCATCAACCGCAACACCATCGTGCGCATGGTGCAGGAGGTGGTCGATGTCACGCGCCTGGGGGTGCAGGTGGCGGTGGTGATTGGCGGGGGCAACATCTTTCGCGGCGTTGCCGGCGGTGCCGAGGGCATGGACCGCGCCACGGCCGACTACATGGGCATGCTGGCCACGGTGATGAACTCCCTGGCCCTGGCGGACGCCATGAACAAGCAGGGCGTGACCGCGCGCGTGATGTCGGCCATCGACATCCAGCAGGTGGTCGAGCCCTATGTGCGCCCCAAGGCGCTGCAGTACCTGGAAGAGGGCAAGGTGGTGGTGTTTGCCGCCGGCACCGGCAACCCGTTCTTCACCACCGACACGGCGGCCGCGCTTCGAGGTGCCGAGATCGGCGCCGAGCTGGTGCTCAAGGCGACCAAGGTCGATGGCGTGTACACGGCCGACCCGATGAAGGATCCGACGGCCACGCGCTACGCCAAGCTGACCTTCGACGAGGCCATGGTGCGCAACCTGGGCATCATGGATGCGACGGCGTTCGCGCTGTGCCGCGACCAGAAGCTGCCGATCCGTGTGTTCTCCATCCTGAAGCCCGGCGCGCTCAAGCGCGTGGTGATGGGCGAGGACGAAGGCACCTTGGTGTACGCTTGAGCGTTTTTCCGCGCAGTACTGCCCGCTGAAGGATTTCACATGACGATTGCAGACATCAAGAAGACCCTGGACACGAAGATGGACCAGTCCATCACCGCGCTCAAGAACAACCTGTCCAAGGTGCGTACGGGCCGCGCCAATCCGCAGCTGCTCGATTCCATCCATGTCGAGTACTACGGCTCCATGGTGCCCCTGTCGCAGGTGGCCAACGTGGCCCTGCTGGACGCGCGCACCATCAGCGTGCAGCCCTGGGAAAAGAACATGGGCGCCAAGATCGAGAAGGCCATTCGCGAGAGTGACCTGGGCCTGAACCCGGCGTCGCTCGGTGACCTGATCCGCGTGCCCATGCCGCCCATGAGCGAGGAGCGCCGCAAGGAGATGACCAAGCTGGCGCGCAACGAGGGCGAGAACTCCAAGGTGGCCGTGCGCAACCTGCGCCGCGACGCCAACGAGGCCGTGAAGAAGCTGGTCAAGGACAAGCTCGCCTCTGAGGACGAGCAAAAGCGTGCCGAGGCCGACATCCAGAAGACCACCGACAAGCACATTGCAGAGATCGACTCCCTGGTCGCGGCCAAGGAGCAGGACATCCTGGCGATCTGATGGAAAAGGTTGGGCGTTGAGCGTTCAGCGTGCAGCGCCCGAAACCATGACGCACAACGCACAACGCACAACGCCTGACGGCAGCCACGGGCCGCAGCACATTGCCATCGTCATGGATGGCAATGGCCGCTGGGCCACCAAGCGCTTTCTGCCGCGCCTAGCTGGGCACCGCCAGGGCGTGGAGTCGCTGCGCCGCTGCGTGCGCGCCTGTGTGGCGCGTGGCGTGCGCGTGTTGACGGTGTTTGCGTTCTCTTCCGAAAACTGGAACCGCCCGCCTGACGAGGTCTCCGGCCTGATGGAGCTGATGGGCAAGGCGCTGGTGCGCGAGGTGCCGCAGCTCACCAAGGATGGCGTGCGCCTGCGCTTCGTCGGTGAGCGCGCCGGCCTGTCGGCGGGCATGCGCGCTGCGCTGGAGCAGGCCGAGGCGGCTACCGCGGCCAACGTGCGCATGACGCTCAACGTCTGCTTCAACTACGGCGGCCGCTGGGACATCGCCCAGGCCGCCGCCACGCTGGCCGCGCGCGGCGAGCCCATCACCGAGGCCAGCCTGCACGGCGCCATGGGCATGTCCCATGTGCCCGACCCCGACCTCTTGATCCGCACCGGCGGCGAAAAGCGCATCAGCAACTTTCTGCTGTGGCAGGCCGCCTATTCCGAGCTGTACTTCAGCGATCGCCTGTGGCCCGATTTTGACGAGGCCGCCCTGGACGCGGCGATTGCCGACTACGCCGCGCGCGAGCGCCGCTTTGGCCTGACCTCCGAGCAACTGCAGCCGGCGCAACCCGACCCGCTGCGCGCCTGAACGGCGCGGTGCGCCGCATTTTCATTTCGCGAAAGGGCTTGGATGCTCAAGCAACGTGTCATCACCGCCCTGGTTCTGCTGGCCATACTGCTGCCGGCGCTGTTCTATCCCTCGTTCGTGCCGTTTGCCGTGGTCACGCTGGTGATGATGGCCGCGGGCGCCTGGGAATGGGGCCGCCTGAATGGCCTGGGCCACGGTGCCAGCCTCGTGCTGGGCGCGCTGTGCCTGGCCCTGTGCTCGCTGAGCTGGGCGGCGGGCTGGCTGCAGCTTGCGCTGCCCTGGCTGTGGACGCTGGGCGGCGCCGCCTGGGTGCTGGGCGGTGCCTGGCTGCTGCGTGTGGGTGTGGACGGCTGGCCGCGCGTGCCGCGCGCCCTGCGCATCGTCGGTGGCGTGCTGGCACTGTGGTTGGCCTGGCTGGCCGTGGCCCAGGCACGCGTGGCAGGCATCAACTTTCTACTGTCGGTGTTGACCCTGGTCTGGGCCGCCGACATCTTTGCCTACTTTGCCGGCCGCGCCTTCGGACTGCGCTTCACCAAGGGCAAACTGGCGCCCAGCATCAGCCCGGGCAAGAGCTGGGAGGGTGTCTGGGGCGGCATGGCTGGTGTGCTGGCGCTGGCTCTGGCTTGGGTATGGGCTGACGCCCACTGGCAGACCGCCGTGCCCAGCCTGTACACCCACCTGGCGCGGCGCGGCTGGTGGCTGCTGCTGATCGGCGCGCTGTTCATGGCGGCGATGAGCGTGGTTGGCGACCTGGTGGAGTCGCTCATCAAGCGCAGCGCCGGTGTCAAGGACAGCAGCGGCCTGCTGCCCGGCCATGGCGGCGTGCTCGACCGCATCGATGCGCTTTTGCCCACGTTGCCACTGGCCATGATGCTTTCTCACTATTCCTGACGCATGAAGCAACGCCTGACCGTGCTCGGATCCACCGGATCCATAGGCACCAACACCCTGGACGTGGTGGCGCGCCACCCGGATCGCTACGAAGTCTTTGCCCTGAGCGCGGCCACGCAGGTGGATCTGATGCTGGCGCAATGCGCGCAATTTTGCCCGCGCTACGCCGTCATGGCCAGCGCCCCGCATGCCCGCCTGCTGGCCGAAAGGTTAAAGCAAAATGACCTGTCAACGCATGTGTTACAAGCGCCAGATGCTCTTGAAACAATAGCGTCACACGACCAGGTGGACGCCGTCATGGCCGCCATCGTCGGCGCCGCCGGCCTGGCGCCCTGTCTGGCGGCAGCGCGCGCCGGCAAACGCCTGCTGCTGGCCAACAAGGAGGCCCTCGTCGTCGGTGGCGCGGTCTTCATGGCGGCGGTGCGCCAGGGCGGCGCCACGCTGCTGCCCATAGACAGCGAGCATTCGGCCATCTTCCAGAGCCTGCCCGAAGACCCGGCCACCTGGGCGCGGCGCGTCGATCACATCCTGCTCACCGCATCGGGTGGGCCGTTTCGCACGCGCGACCCGGCCACGCTGCGCTCCGTGACGATAGAGGAGGCCTGCGCCCACCCCAACTTCTCTATGGGGCGCAAGATCACCATCGACTCGGCCACCATGATGAACAAGGCGCTGGAGGTGATAGAGGCGCGCTGGCTGTTCGACCTGGCGCCCGAGCACATCAAGGTGGTCATCCACCCGCAGCAGATCATCCATTCGATGGTGCAGTTCAAGGACGCTTCCATCATTGCCCAGCTGGGCACGCCCGACATGCGCGTGCCCATTGCCTGCGGCCTGGCCTGGCCTGAGCGCATCGCCAGCGGGGCTCCGCTGCTGGACTTCACGCAGCTGGCGGCGCTGACCTTCGAGGAGGCGGATGCGCGGCGCTTTCCCGGCCTGCACCTGTCCTGGCAGGCACTCGCTGCCGCGCCCGGCACTACGGCGGTGCTGAATGCGGCCAACGAGGTGGCGGTGGAGGCCTTTTTGCAGCAGCGCATACGCTTCGATCAGATCCATGCGCTGAATGTTGCAACTTTGGCGGCCGTCCAGCCCTCCAATCCGGATACGCTGCACGCCCTGTTGGCACTGGATGCCGAGACCCGCGCCGTGGCGCAGGAACTGGCGCAGCGACTCAATTAAGTGAGCTGCCAGCGCTTGATAAATAAGGGTTTCAAATCGTTTTGATGATGGAATCGTTGTTTATGAAGCGCCAGCAGCTATGTTTTTTTAAGGAAGCCCCAGCATGCTCACCATCGCCGCCTTTATCGTCGCACTGGGCGTACTGATAGCCGTGCACGAGTACGGCCACTACCGCGTGGCGGTTGCCTGCGGCGTGAAGGTGCTGCGCTTCTCGGTGGGCTTTGGCCGGCCGCTGCTGCGCTGGCAGCGCCAGGGCTCGCCGACAGAATTCGTCATCGGTGCGTTTCCGCTCGGCGGCTATGTGCGCATGCTCGACGAGCGCGAGGCACCCGTCGCCGCTGAAGATCGCCATCTGGCCTTCAACACCCAGCCACTGCGCGCGCGCGCGGCCATCGTCGCCGCCGGGCCGATGGCCAACCTGCTGCTGGCTGTGCTGCTGTATGCCACCGTCAACTGGAGTGGGGTGGACGAGCCCAAGGCCGTGCTGGCCAGCCCCGTGGCCGGCTCCATCGCGCAGCAGGCCGGCTTGCACGGGGGCGAGCTGGTGCTTGGCGCCGCCCTGGGCGAGGGTGACTTCGAGCCCGTGCGCTCGTTTGAGGATCTGCGCTGGACGCTCACCCGTGGCGCCCTCGATGGCGAGAGCGTGCGCCTGCAGTTCCAGCCACAGCGTGGCTCGGCCCAGCGTGAGCTGGTGCTGCCGCTGAACAAGCTGGAGGTGCGCGAGGCCGATGCGCACCTGTTTCGCAGGATTGGCATCGTCGGCCCCTGGACGCGCCCGGTGCTGGGCGAGCTGGTGGCCGGTGGCGCGGCCGAGCGCGCCGGCCTGCGCGCCGGTGACCTGGTGCTGCGCGTTGGCTCCGGCGATGTGGTTGACGGCAGCCAGCTGCGCGAGCTGATCCGCGCCAGCGGGCGCGGCGGCCAGCCGCAGGCACTGGCCTGGCGCGTCGAGCGCGATGGCCGGCAGCTGGATCTGTTGGTGCAAGCCGATGTGGTGCAGGAGGCCAGTGGCTCCGTGGGCCGCATAGGCGCCTATGTGGGCGCAGCGCCCGAGATGGTGAACGTGCGCTACGGCGCCGCCGAGGGCCTGTGGAAGGGCGCCGAGCGCACCTGGGAGGTGTCGGTGCTCACGCTGCGCATGCTGGGCCGCATGGTGATCGGCGAGGCTTCGGTCAAGAACCTCAGCGGGCCGCTGACCATTGCCGACTATGCGGGCCGCTCGGCCAGCATGGGGTTGACGCAATACCTGGCGTTTCTGGCCCTCATCAGCGTCAGCCTGGGGGTGCTGAACCTGCTGCCGCTGCCGGTCTTGGACGGTGGGCACCTGATGTATTATCTTTGGGAGGCTCTGACCGGGCGCAGCGTATCCGACGCCTGGATGGAACGGCTGCAGCGCGGGGGCGTCGCGGTGCTCCTGCTGATGATGTCCATTGCCCTGTTCAACGATCTCACCCGGCTATTTGGCTAACTTTTTGCCGCTGCTGCGCGGTAGCGGCGGCTTCAGCTTCACTCATGAGAAAACACATCAATCGCCTGGGCGTGCGCACCGCATCGGCCCTTGTGGCCATGGCCTTTGCCACCCAAGCCGCCTGGGCGCTGGCGCCCTTCAAGGTGCAGGACATCCGCGTCGAGGGCCTGCAACGCGTCGAGCCCGGCACCATCTTCGCGTCGCTGCCGCTGCGCGTGGGTGACGAGTACAACGACGAGAAGGGCGCCGCCGCGATCCGCGCGCTGTTTGCCCTGGGCCTGTTCAAGGACGTGCGCCTGGAGGCCACCGGCAATGTGCTGGTGGTGGTGGTCGAGGAGCGCCCGACGATCGCCGACGTCGAATTTGCCGGCACCAAGGAGTTCGACAAGGACACCCTGAAGAAGGCCATGCGCGACGTGGGCCTGACCGAAGGCCGCCCGTTCGACAAGGCCCTGGCGGACCGCGCCGAGCAGGAGCTCAAGCGCCAGTACATCAACAAGAGCCTGTATGGCGCCGAGGTCGTGACCACCGTCACGCCGATAGAGCGCAACCGTGTCAACCTGACCTTCACGGTGACCGAGGGCGAACCCGCCAAAATCAAGGACATCCGCATCGTCGGCAACCAGGCCTTCAGCGAATCCACGCTCAAGGGCCTGTTCGACCAGGACACGGGTGGCTGGATGAGCTGGTACACCAAGAGCAACCGCTACGCGCGCGCCAAGCTCAATGCGGATCTGGAGACGCTGCGCTCCTACTACCTGGCGCGCGGCTACCTGGAGTTCCGCATCGACTCCACGCAGGTAGCCATCTCCCCGGACAAGCAGGACATCTCCATCACCATCAACGTCACCGAGGGCCAGCGCTACGTCGTCTCGGGTGTGAAGCTGGAGGGCAGCTACCTTGATCGTGACGACGAGTTCAAGTCCCTGATCACCATCCGCCCCGGCGAGCCCTACAACGCCGACAAGGTGGCGGAAACCACCAAGGCCTTCACCGACCATTTTGGCAACTTCGGCTTTGCCTTCGCGCGCGTCGAGGCCGTGCCCGAGATCGACCGCGAGAACAACCGCGTGGCCCTGGTGCTGCGCGCCGAGCCCGCGCGCCGCGCCTATGTGCGCCGCATCCAGGTCAGCGGCAACAACCGCACGCGCGACGCCGTGGTGCGCCGTGAGTTCCGCCAGTACGAGGCCTCCTGGTACGACGGCGACAAGATCAAGCTGTCGCGCGACCGCGTCGACCGCCTGGGCTTCTTCACCGAGGTCAACGTCGAGACGCAGGAGGTGCCCGGGTCGCCCGACCAGGTGGACCTGGTCATCAACGTGGTCGAAAAGCCCACCGGCTCGCTGCAGCTGGGCGCGGGTTTTTCCAGCGCCGAGAAGGTCTCGCTGTCCTTCGGCATCAAGCAGGAAAACGTCTTTGGCTCGGGCAACTACCTGGGCGTGGATGTGAACACCAGCAAGTACCGCCGCACGCTGGTGTTCTCCACCACCGACCCGTATTTCACGCAGGACGGTATCTCGCGCACGCTGGATCTGTACTACCGCACGGCCAAGCCCTACCAGCACCAGGGCGGCGACTACGAACTGGTCACGGCCGGCGCCAGCGTGCGCTTTGGCGTGCCGTTCAGCGAGAACGACACCGTGTTTTTCGGTGGCGGCCTGGAGCAGACACAGATCAAGTCCGGCACCAACATCCCTGCCGCCTATCTGGCCTATGCACGCGAATTTGGCGACACCAGCTGGTCGCTGCCGCTGACCATCGGCTGGTCACGCGACAACCGCGACAGCGCGCTGGCGCCCAACTCCGGCCGTTACCAGCGCTTGAATACCGAGTGGGCCGTGGCCGGCGACGCGCGCTACATCCGCGGCAACTACCAGTACCAGCAATACATTCCGCTGAACAAGCAGTACACCTTTGCCTTCAATGGCGAGCTGGGCCTGGGCAAGGGCATGAATGGCCAGCCCTTCCCGGTGTTCAAGAACTTCTACTCGGGCGGTCTGGGTTCGGTGCGCGGCTTCGACCAGGGTACGCTGGGCCCGCGTGACGTGACCGGCGCCTCGCTGGGCGGCCCGAAGAAAGTCACGCTGAACGCCGAGCTGATTGCGCCGTTCCCCGGCGCCGGCAATGACCGCACGCTGCGCTGGTTTGCCTTCGTCGATGCCGGCAACGTCTACGGTGAAAATGACAACTGGGAGCTGAGCGAGCTGCGCGCTTCCGCGGGCCTGGGCCTGAGCTGGATTTCTCCGCTGGGCCCGCTGCGTTTGGCCTATGCGCAGCCGGTGCGCAAGTTTGCCGGCGATAGAATCCAGAAACTGCAATTCCAAATCGGAACGTCCTTCTAATGAAATCTCTTTCCCGCCATATTCCCCTGGTTTTTCTGCTGGGTTCCCTGGCCGCTGCCGTGCCTGCCCAGGCCCAGGAGTTCAAGGCCGGCTTCGTCAATACCGACCGTATCTTCCGCGAGGCCAACACCGCCAAGACGGCGCAGGCCAAGCTGGAGCAGGAGTTCTCCAAGCGCGAGAAAGAGCTCGTGGACATGGGCAATGCCCTGAAGAGCGCTACCGAGAAATTCGAGCGCGAGGCCCCCACCATGGCCGAGAGCCAGCGCGTGACGCGCCAGCGTCAGCTGGTCGATCAGGATCGTGACTTCCAGCGCAAGCGCCGCGAGTTCCAGGAAGACCTGGGCGCGCGCAAGAACGAAGAACTGGGCCAGGTGCTCGAGCGCGCCAACAAGGTCGTCAAGCAGTTGGCCGAGGCCGAGAAGTACGACGTCATCCTGCAGGAAGCGGTGTACATCAACCCCAAGCACGACATCACCGACAAGGTGATCAAGGCCATGAACGCTGCCGGCAACTCCGGCAAGTAAAGCGCGGGCGCACCAATACAGGCTAGGCGTGAGTTTGCGGCTCGGGCAAATCGTCGATGCACTCGGGGGCAGCCTTGAAGGAGCCAGCGCAGACACGCAAATCCAGCGCATAGCACCGCTGGAGACGGCCGGTGAGGGCGACCTGGCGTTTCTGAACAACCCGCGCTATCAGTCGCAGCTGGCCGCCTCACGGGCGGCCTGCGTGATTGTGGCGCCGGCCATGCGCGCCGCGGCGCTGGCCCGCGGCGCCTGCATCGTCACCGATGACCCCTATGCGTACTTTGCCCGCGTCACCCAGCTGTGGGTGCGCGCGCAAGGCCAGGCCCCGGTGCCCGGCATTCATGCCAGCGCGGTGGTCGACGCGCAGGCCCGGGTCCACCCGACGGCCACGATAGGCCCGCTGTGCGTGGTCGAGCGCGGGGCCGTGATCGGTGCACATACGGTGCTCAAGTCCCGCGTCACGGTGGGCGAGCGCTGCCGCGTGGGCGCGCGCTGCTTGGTGCATCCGGGCGTGGTCATAGGCGCCGACGGCTTTGGCTTTGCGCGCCAGCGGGGCGAGTGGATCAAGATCGAGCAGCTGGGCGCGGTGCGCATTGGCGACGATGTGGAGATAGGCGCCAACACATGCATAGACCGCGGCGCACTCGAGGACACGGTGATTGAGGACGGCGTCAAGCTGGACAACCTGATCCAGATCGCGCACAACGTGCACATCGGTCGGCACACCGCCATGGCGGGCTGCTCGGCCGTGGCCGGCAGCACGCGCATAGGGGCGCATTGCACCATTGCGGGGGCGGCGTCCATCGTCGGGCACCTGCAATTGGCGGACAATGTGCATGTCTCCACCAACACGGTGGTCACGCATTCGATTGCACGGCCCGGGCAGTACACCGGGGTGTTCCCCATGGACGAAAATTCCAAGTGGGAAAAGAACGCGGCCACGCTGCGGCAGCTGTACAAGCTGCGCGAACGCATCAAGGCCCTTGAACAAGCACGACAAGGCGACCAGAGCGCCACACAACAATGATGGACATTCACGCAATCCTCAAGCAACTGCCGCACCGCTATCCCTTCCTGCTGGTGGACAGGGTGGTGGAGCTCGAGCGCAACACGCGCATCCGGGCCATCAAGAACGTCACCTTCAACGAACCATACTTCACCGGCCATTTCCCGGGCCGCCCGGTCATGCCCGGCGTGCTGATTCTTGAGGCGCTGGCCCAGGCTGCCGGCCTGCTGGCCTTCGACGCCATGGGCCAGGTGCCCGACGAGAACAACATCTACTACTTTGTCGGCATCGACGGCGCACGCTTCAAGCGCCCGGTGGAGCCGGGCGACCAGCTGATCCTCGAAATCACCATCGACCGCGTGCGCGGCGGTGTCTGGAAGTTCAACGGCGTGGCCCGTGTGGGCGATGAGGTGGCCTGCGAGGCGCAGCTCATGTGCACCATGCGCAACGTCGGCGGCTGATGCAGCAGCCCGCGAGCCACATCCACCCCACGGCCATCGTCGCGGCCGGGGCGCAGATCGACCCCAGCGCCACGGTGGGGCCGTACGCCATCATCGGCGCCAACGTGCGCATTGGTGCGCGCACCAGCGTCGGGCCGCACTGCGTGATCGAGGGCCACACGACGATAGGCGCGGACAACCACATCTTCCAGTTCGCCTCGCTGGGCGCCGCGCCGCAGGACAAGAAGTACGCCGGCGAGCCGACGCGCCTGGAGATTGGCGACCGCAACACCATCCGCGAGTTCTGTACCTTCAACACCGGCACGGTGCAGGATCAGGGTGTGACCCGTATCGGTGACGACAACTGGATCATGGCCTATGTGCACATTGCGCACGACTGCGTGGTGGGCAACCAGGTGATATTGGCCAACAACGCCACGCTGGCCGGCCATGTGCAGGTCGGCGACCAGGTCATCATCGGCGGGCTGACGGGGGTGCACCAGTATTCCCGCATAGGCGCGCATGCCATGGCGGGCTTTGCCAGCCATATCTCTCAGGATGTGCCGCCCTTCATGATGGTGGACGGCAACCCGCTGGCCGTGCGCGGTCTGAACCTGGAAGGGCTGCGCCGGCGCGGCTTCTCGGCGCAGCGCGTGGCCGCCATCAAGCAGGCCTACCGCCTGCTGTACCGCCAGGGCCTGACGCTGGAGGCGGCACTCTCGGCCATGGCCGAGCTGCCGCAGCAGCACCCTGAGGCCGATGGCGACATCGCCCTGCTGCGCGACTTCATCGCCGCATCGCAGCGCGGCATTGCGCGCTGATATTTTTTCCGGCGCAATGGCTGGCATCTCTCCCCGCGTTGCCATGGTGGCCGGTGAAACCTCGGGCGACCTGCTGGCCGGCCTGCTGCTCGACGGCCTGCGCGCCCAGTGGCCCGGTGTGGCCAGCATGGGCATAGGCGGGCCACGCATGGCTGAGCGTGGTTTTGACGCCTGGTGGCCCAGCGAACGCCTGGCCGTGCATGGCTACAGCATCGAGCTGGTGCGGCGCCTGCTGGGCATCCTGAAGATCCGCAAACAACTGCGCACGCGCCTGCTGGCCGACAGGCCCGATGTGTTCATAGGCGTGGATGCGCCCGACTTCAACCTGGGCCTGGAGGCCGATCTGCGCAACTCCGGCGTGAAGACCGTGCATTTTGTCTGCCCGTCGATCTGGGCCTGGCGCGCCAACCGCGTGGACAAGATCCGCGCCGCGGCCGACCATGTGCTGTGCATCTTTCCATTCGAGCCCGAGCTGCTGGCGCGCCATGGCATAGCCGCCACCTATGTGGGGCACCCGCTGGCCAGCGTCATCCCCATGCAGCCGGACAAGCTGGCCGCACGCGCCCAGCTGGGTCTGGCACCGCAGGACGAGGTGCTGGCGATACTGCCCGGCAGCCGATCGGCCGAGGTCGCCTACATCGCAAAACCATTTTTTCAGGCCGCAGCGCTTATCAGTAAAGCGCGGAATGCTATCAAAATAGTAGTCCCTGCGGTGCCCGCACTGCGTGCGCGCATCGAGCAGATCGCGCGCGACTGCGGCGTGCTGGAGCAGCTGCAGATTGTCACCGGCCAGTCGCACCAGGTGCTGGCCGCCTGCGACGTGACGCTGATCGCCAGCGGCACGGCCACGCTGGAGGCGGCGCTGTTCAAGCGCCCCATGGTCATTGCCTACCACATGCACCCCATCAGCTGGCGCCTGATGCGTGGCAAGCAGCTGCAGCCCTGGGTGGGCCTGCCCAACATCCTGTGCCGCGACTTCGTCGTGCCCGAGCTGCTGCAGGACGCTGCCACGCCCGAGGCCCTGTCGGGTGCGGTGCAGCAGTGGCTGGACGCGCCGCCGGCGCGCCTGGACGCGCTGCATCAACGTTTCACCGCGCTGCATGAAGAGCTGCAACGCGACACGCCACGACTGGCCGCCAATGCCATCCAAGAAATCCTGGCTTGAGCAGGGCAACTTCAACTGGCATGCGCCCGGCCTGTTGGTTGCCGGCGTGGACGAGGCCGGCCGCGGCCCGCTGGCCGGCCCCGTGGTCGCCGCCGCCGTCATCCTGGACGAACTGCAGCCCATTGCCGGCCTGGCCGACTCCAAGGCCCTCACGGCGGCGCGCCGCGAGCGGCTGTTCGATGAGATCCGCGCCAAGGCCCTTTGCTGCAGCATTGCCGAAGCCAGCGTGGAAGAGATAGACCGGCTCAACATTCTGCAGGCCACCATGCTGGCCATGCGCCGCGCCGTACAGGGCCTGCGCCTCAAACCCCGTCTGGCGCTGGTGGACGGCAACCGGCTGCCTGTGCTGGATGTTCCGGCCGAGGCCGTCGTCAAGGGCGATGCCAAGGTGGCCGCCATCTCGGCCGCCTCCATCGTCGCCAAGGTCACGCGCGACCGCTGGTGTGCCCAGCTGCACGACCAATATCCGCAATACGGCTTTGCCGGCCACAAGGGCTACGGCACGGCCGAACACCTGGCAGCCCTGCAGGCGCATGGCGCCTGCCCGCAGCACCGCCGCTCCTTTTCCCTCGTGGCGCGCGCCCTGCAGGCTGCGCCCGCACAACCATGACGCGCCAGCAGCCCACCCTCATCCAGTCGCGTGACAACCCGTTGCTCAAGGATCTGCGGCGCCTGGCCCTGGACAGTACGGCCTACCGCAAGCAGGGTAGGGTGTGGCTGGAGGGCGACCATCTGTGCGGCGCCGCCCTGGTGCGTGGCCAGCGTCCGGCCATTGCGGTGTTTTCTGAAAGTTTTTGGCCTCTTGCGCCCGCTGAATATGCGCAAGCAGCTATTAAAACAATAGTGATGCCCGATGCCCTGTGGCGGGACATCAGCGGCCTCGAATCACCTGCGCGCATGGGCTTCGTGCTGCCGCTGCCGGTCGAGCAGGGGCTGGATGCGCAAGCGCCCACGGTGGTGCTGGATCGCCTGCAGGATGCGGGCAATGTGGGCTCCATACTGCGCAGCGCCTCGGCCTTCGGCTTCACGCAGATCGCCGCGCTCAAGGGCACGGCGGCCCTGTGGTCGGCCAAGGTGCTGCGCGCCGGCATGGGTGCGCATTTTGCGCTGCGCCTGCTGGAAGGCCTGGAACTGCAGGACATCGACCGCCTGGCCGTGCCGCTGCTGGCCACCAGCTCGCACCAGGGCGACTGGCTGCACCGTGCCGCCTTGCCCTGGCCCTGCGCCTGGATCATGGGCCACGAAGGGCAGGGCGTTTCACCCGAGCTGCAGCTGCGCGCGCGCCAGCACATCCGCATCACCCAACCGGGCGGCGAGGAGTCGCTCAACGTCGGCGCCGCCGCCGCCATCTGCCTGCATGCCAGCGCTGCGGCGCGTGGCTGAACGGCCCGGCAAGTACGCCAAACCAATGATTGACGCCCTGATATCCGGCAAGCTGCACGCCCACCCTGAGCAGCGCACCAGCAAGACCGGTAAAACCTATGCCACGGCCAAGATGACGGCCGCCGGTGGCGACGGCCAAAGCCTGTTCGTCAACTGCATTGCCTTCGACGAGGCGTCGGTGGAAGCGCTGCTGGCGCTGGTTGCCGGGGACAGCTTGGCCGTGGCCGGCAGCATCACCCCCAAGGTCTGGACCGATCGCGAGGGCCAACACCGCCCGGCGCTGGACATGGTGGTCGCGCGCGTGCTGACCGCCTACCACGTCACGCACAAGCGCCGTGCCATGCAGCAAAGCGCCGCTCCACAGGCGCGGCAGCAGTCCATGGACGATGGCGAGCCACTGGACTTCTGACGGCAGGCAGCAAAGCAAAAAGGCCCTGATTCTTGCGAATCAGGGCCTTTCATTTGGTGCCGGAGACATGAATCGAACACGCGACCTTCTCATTACGAATGAGCGGATACTACTATTCGGCACTGTTGATTGATGCTGATAGAATCAATATAAATCAACACGTTATCCGTGTTTTGCTGGACAAAAAAACAGGTGGCGTGTTGATTGATATTCCCCAAAATTGGGGATTTTTGGCTACACAGTGGCTACACGGTGGCTACACCGTGGCTACACGCGATGACAAAAGGGCATCAATCATGGTTCGACCACGCAAGACCGATGTACCCGACACCACCAGGGTCATAGACCTGACCGCCGGGGCTATCGAGCGCCTGACCTGCCGCACCGACTCCAAGGCTCAGGCGTTCCTGCGCGACGCAAAGGCACCGGGGCTGCGCGTGCGCGTGACCAACACCGGGCACAAGGCGTTCGTCTTTGAAGCCAAGCTGAACCGGCAAACCATCCGCCGCACCATAGGCGACGTGCGCGCCTGGACGATTGAGCAGGCGCGCACCGAAGCCCGACGCCTGGCCGTGCTGATTGACGCGGGCATCAACCCGAACGAGCAGGAGCGCCAGCAACAGGCCGCCGCCGCCGCAGAACAGGCCGCAGCCGCTGCCCAGGCCGTGACCGTGGGCGCGATATGGCCGCTGTACCTGGAAAACGGCAAGCCCAAGCGCAAAGAGGCATGGAAGCCGCGCTACCGTGCCGACCTGGAGGCCATGGCAGCCCCAGGGGGCGAACCCAAGAAGCGAGGGCAGGGCGTGACAAGGCCGGGGCCGCTGCATCCCCTGCTGGCGCTGCCCCTGGCTGGCGTGACCGAGGATGCATTGCAAGTCTGGTTTGAGCGCGAAGCCCAGGCAGGCAGGCACCAAGCAACCCGCGCCCTGATGATGTTCCGTGGGTTCCTGCGCTGGTGTGCTTCGCGCCCGGAGTACCGCGCCCTGACCGACCGCGATGCGGGCAAGGCGCCCGCCATCGTGGAGAACCTGGCCCCCAGCACCACGCGCCGCACGGATTGCCTTGAGGCTGCCCAGGTGGCCGCATGGTGGCAGTGCGTGGACGAGCTGGGCAACCGCACCGCAAGCGCTTATCTGCGCGCCCTGCTGCTGACCGGGGCACGCCGGGAGGAAGTGGCCGCCCTGACCTGGGCGAACGTGGATTTTCAGTGGCGCAAGCTGACCATTGCCGACAAGGCCAGCGATTCCCGAACCATCCCGCTGTCGCCCTACCTGGCGCAACTGCTGGCAACGCTGCCCAGGCAAGGCCCGTTCGTGTTTGCCAGCACGGGCAAGGCAGGGCGCATTACCGACGCCCGCGCAAGCCATGCCACGGCATTGCAAAGGGCGGGAATTGGACACCTGACGTTCCACGGGTTGCGCCGTTCGTTTTCGCTGCTGGGCGAGGCCGCCGGGGCACCTGCTGGGGCCATCGCGCAAATCATGGGCCATCGCCCAAGCGCCGTTGCCGAGGGCTACCGCCCGCGCAGCATTGATGCCCTGCGCCCATACAGCGCGCAAATCGAGGCCCATATCCTGGCGCTGGCCGGTGTGCAGCTGGATGCCCAGGCAGAACCCGGCAAGCTGCGCATTGTTGCCCATGGCAATAGCCAATAAACATAACTACAATAAAGCACATGAACATCACGTTCGACCCGGACAAGGATGAAGCGAACCGGGCAAAGCATGGCGTTTCATTGCGGGATGCCGTGGGCTTTGAATGGGAAACCGCCGTGGTGTGGCCTGACAAGCGCCGGGACTATGGCGAGCCCCGCATGGTGGCACTGGGCTATATCGGCCTGCGCATCATGGCCGTGGTGTTTGTTGACCGCCCGCCCGAGCAGCCGACCGAGCGCCGAATCATCAGCTTGCGCAAAGCCAACAACCGAGAGGTGCAACGCTATGCCGAAACTTAAAGCCGGAACCATCATGCCGACGCCTGCCGAGGATGCAGCCATTACCGCCGCTGCGCTGGCAGACCCTGACGCCATGCCATTCACCGATGCCGAATGGGAACAGGCAAAACCGCTGGCACGCCGGGGCCGCCCGCTGGGCAGTGGCACAAAAGCCCAGGTGACCCTACGCCTTGACGTGGAGGTGCTGGAGCGGTTCAGGGCAACCGGCGATGGCTGGCAAACCCGCATCAAT
Organism: Diaphorobacter limosus; assembly: GCF_033100095.1. Lineage (NCBI taxonomy): Bacteria > Pseudomonadati > Pseudomonadota > Betaproteobacteria > Burkholderiales > Comamonadaceae > Diaphorobacter > Diaphorobacter limosus. The sequence continues at coordinate 329,162 of NZ_CP136921.1, forward strand.
GCCGCTTTGAAAGACTGGTTGCACGCGCACGCCTGACAGTTTCGCCCCAGCTAGGCAGGGCTGCAATCCTGCTGAAAAGCCAGTTCCTCCCGCTGGCCTGCTGGGGCACCTATCGAGGGAGTTGCAGCCGGGAGGGTTGCCATGACGACGAAAAAAGTTGCCATCGATGCACAGCCGCAAGGATTGAACGAGGGCGGTCGACCCGAATCCACCGAGGCCGATGAAGCCGCATTTTCAGGCGGATACTTTTGCGCACGATGGGGCGAGGATGTAGTAACCGCATGGACGGGCATGAGGAACGCATCCCCACTTGAGGCTGCGAGGTTTCTGAATGGGCAGAACCCGGAGGGCGCGAAAACCCAGTTCGGCAATGCCCTGCCCGATGGCGCGGACGTTCTACGGATGGCGCGCGTTTTCGAGGATGAGGCAGAGCACAGCCGAACACGTCGGTCATTGCGTGACTGGCTGGACGTGGCTCAACAGCGAGGGTTGACAGTCAACCAGGGCGCAGCCGCCATCGTGCGTGTTGCAGCGCGAGAACGCCAGCCTGCACAGCCCCATGCCGCAGCGCCTGCGCAGCAGTCCAAAGCCCCGCCTGAGTGGATTGAGCAGGCACAAAAACGCGCACGCGAAATAGTTCAGGCGCGCCATGAGCGTGACAATTTTCCGTCGCAGCAAGACATAGCCGACGAAATTGCACGCGGGTTCCGCGCGGCTGACATCGTGGGCGCCGATGGGAAGCCGTTGTCTGGTGCGTACATCAAGCGCCACGCATTGAAGGGCATATCAAGCGCCAAGGGCAAACAGCTATCGACGGCACCGCGCCGGGGCAAATAGGGCAAGCAAAACCGGGGCAAGGGCTTGCCCCGCGAAAGCAAGCATCCATGCGGGTTTGCGGGGTGTTCGTAGGGCTTCCGGGGCAAGCGTTGCCCCGAAAAAGGTATGCACCATACCCGGCCCGTGCTGCTGGGTTGAAAGTGCCCCATGCACCTTGCCCACCACCACAGCGCAGACACCCGCCGCGCCGTCACTGAACCCGCCTATCCGCCGCTGGCGCTCGTCACCAGCCCCACGGTACCGACCGAACAGGCCGCCTACTACCTGAACCGCCGCCCGCAGACATTGCGGGGCTGGGCCTGCGCTGAAACCTTCCCCGATGGCCTGCGCCCCGTTCGCATCAATGGACGCTTGGGCTGGCCTGTGGCTGGCATCCGCGCCGTGCTGGGGGTGGCGTGATGGTGGCCGCAGTGTTCTATCTGGCGCTTCGCCTGCGTCAGTGGAGGGCCGCCAAATGAAAACGCCCGAGCCTTCCAAAGAAAACCCGAGCGCCCCGAACACGCGCATTTTCACATATCCGAAGCGCCTGGCAAGCGCCTGCGCCGAGGTGCTGGCCCGCCTGCTGGCCGGTGAAGTGCTGACTAGTGCCGACACGTTGGAACAGTGCAGCACCATGCGCGCCGCTGCGCATGTGGACTATCTGCAAAAGCGCTACACCTGGCCCATCGTGAGCGAAGAGCGCGCCACAGGCTGCACCGATGGCCGCATGGCGATTGTTGCAGCGTACCGCCTGCCAGCGGATTGCATCCATGCTGCCCGCGCTGCCGGTGCTGGTGCGTGGTGTGCCCAGGTTCGCAAGGCCCGTGCCGCGCTGCGTGCGAAGGCTGCCGAAGCCTACCGCCGCGCCGCTGCAATCGAGCGTGCCCGCAAGTGCCTACCGCCGCCCGGTCAGGGTGATTTTTTCGGGGAGAGGGGCGCAGCATGAGTGCACCAATGCACCCGACCATGCAGCAACTGGCCGATAGCGTGGGCGTGTCGCGCCGCTTGATGTTTCAGGCTGCCGCAGTGCACCGCTATGGCTGCCCCGAGCTGGTCAAGGCTGCGCACGCTGGCCTGCTGGCGATGAAGCATTGCGAGACGCTGGCAAAGGCGCTGCCGCACGATGAGCAACGCGAGTTTCTGGCCGAGCTGCCGAGCATGTCGCCGCGCCGCCGTCATGACCTGCTGGCGCTGCTGAAGGGCGACCTGACGCACCGCGCCCGCAATGCAAACGGAGGTGCGCATTGATGAACGCCGATACCGACCGCGCCCGCGATGCGCTGCGAGCCATCCCGCCCGACTGCGACCGCGAAACGTGGGTGGCGAATGAATTCGGCGTGGACACCACCCAGGCGCAAGACCTGAACGGGGCTGCACTGGATGAATGGCTTGTGCAGGCTGAGGACGAGTTGACCGCGCGCTTGATGGAGGGCAGCACGGACGGGGCGAATGCAAGCACAGCCCCCGCAGCGCCAGGGCAAGACGCCGCCAAGCTGGTAGCAATGCAGTCCTTGGGCCTGGTGGCGCGCATCCTGTTGCGGCTTCACGCCGAACGCCATCGCCTGGCCGCCAATTGGGCCAATGCAGACATCGAGACAGGCATTGCAATTGACCTGGCCGCCGCTGAGGTGCAGCGCCTGCGCGCCAGTCCGCCCGATGACCTGCAAGACCTTGAGGTGAGCTGGTATCGCGTGGCCGCCGTGGTGACGCTGGCAAGCCGCAGCTACAGCAAGCCCAGTTCGTTCTATGGCCGCGTGCTGGCTGGCCTGACTGCGCAAATGGAGAACCTGCCCGAGTTGTGGGAACACGTCGGAATGGAGGGCGAGCATGGGACGTGACTACCGCAAGAAGGGCGATGCAGGCCGCGATGCAGGGGGTTTTGTGGCCCTGCCGTGGGTCGTTCTCGACAGCGAGGCGTACATGGGCCTGGGCCATGCTGCGCGCTCGTTGCTGCTGGAGCTGGCGCGGCAACTGCGCCCGGATAACAACGGCAGGTTGCTTGCCAGCATGAACCACCTGCGCCCGAGGGGATGGACGTCCTGCGACACCGTGCATCGTGCGAAAAATGAACTGGTGCAATCGGGGCTGGTGTTGGAAGTGGTCAAGGGCGCGCGCCCAAACCGGGCAAGTCAGTATGCCGTCGCATGGGTGCCGGTTGCCCCTGCTGAGGCAATCCACGATGGAGGGCAGCATGGGACGTGACCGCTCAAAAAAACACGGGGTTGCCGTACAGGGCGCATGGTTGCCCATGCCGCTTTCGTTCCTACGTTCCACGGCTTGCGCAGAACTGTCGCCGCACGGTTTGAAGCTGCTGGTTGACGTGCTGGCACTGCTGGGGCCAAACGCGACGGGAAACGGCGATTTGAGCCTGTCACCGCGCACCATGCGGGCAAGGGGTTGGACAAGCCGCAAGACGCTGCAAAGCGCCGTTGCCGAGCTGTTGGAGCATGGGTTGCTGGCATTGACCCGGCAAGGGGGCCGCACGGATTGCAGCCTCTTTGCTTGCGCGTTGTTTCCGGTGCACTGCGATACCGCCAAGTTAGACCTTGGGGTCGTGGGTAGCTACACCACGCGGGACTGGGCTGCGCACGGCGAGACAGCCCCCAGCGAAGAGCATCCCGCAACTTGGCGACGTGCTCGAAAAACAGTTTTGCATGACCCGCCACGGAACAGCAAGGCCGTTTTCGGTTCCGCCACGGAACAGCCCTGCCTAAAAAAGCAGCAAAAAAAGCCCGAACTGTTCCGCCACGGAACCAAAACCCCTGTTTTGGCCGGTTCTGCTGTTCCGCCACGGGTCACCTTTCTAGATAAGCCATCTACTGCGCAGCAAAGCGAGCAAGGGCAGGGAAGGGGGAAGGGTGCGCGAGCCGCCAAAAAGACCGGCGAAACCATCGTGGCCCCCACCACCGAAGAACAGCCCAGGGCCATCCAGACACTGGCCGAACTGTGGGACAAGGTGGGTAGCCGTTCGTGCTGGATGACCCGCATCCCCACCCGCAAGGACACCGCCCGCGCCGCCATGGCTCAGGCCGTGGCACGCAAGCGATTGAGCCAGCCCACGCCGCCCACCGCAGCCCCGGATGATGATGGATGGGTGCGCACCAGGGACGATGCCCACGACGTAGGCGCGTGGGACGTGTGACCGCACATAGGAGAACGCCATGATTGACGCCCTGATTGCTGGCAAGCTGTACGGCCAGCCTGCCGAGCGCACCAGCAAGACCGGCAAGCCCTTCGCTGTGGCAAAGGTGCGCGCCGCAGCCGGGGATGGTGAAAGCCTGTTCGTGAACGTCATTGCCTTTGACGCTGGCCCCTGTGCTGCCCTGCTGGCGCTGGCCGATGGTGACAGCGTGGCCCTGGCCGGGAGCATTACGCCCAAGGTGTGGACGGACAAGCAGGGCAACAGCCGCCCCAGCCTGGATATGGTGGCCGCTCAGGTACTGACCCCGTACCACGTCCAACGCAAGCGCCGCGCCATGCAGCCCCAGGCCGCGCAGCATGGGGAGCATCCCCCATTGGACGATGGCGAGCCGCTGGACTTTTGAGGACGTGTCGACCGGGGAGTTTCTGGAGTCACCCATGGGGGATTCGTCCCGCACTGCACAACACCAAGGTTGCACCAAGGTGGCAATTTTCCGAGTCGCCCATAGAGGCACCAGAAACCGCACGGCAAACCCCAAGATTGCCGCAAGGCGCAACGCGCCGGAACGGCACGATTACGGCACGGTGCGAGGGTAAGGTTGCGGTGATGTTTTGACCGCGCGACAGCCCCAACAAAGCCCCTTGCGAGGGGCTTTTTTGTTGATGGCATTGCCACGGCATAGAACCCTTGCAAGACCCTTCGGGCAACGCCCGCTGTAACGCCACATCGCCGTTACTGCAACGCCCGCTCAACGTTCGTTCAACGCGTGCTGACGCGACAGTGAAGAACTTTGCTGCTGGCCCTGGTGGGCCGCTAAGTTCACGGCAAGGCGCAGCACCATCCCGCGTGAATTTTCGGATGCACTCATGGCCGCTGCTGGTGCAAAACCCTGTACCGGTGGCTACGCTGTGGCTACACCGGGCAGAAAAAGAAAAAGCGCGCTACCTGTTTGATAGCGCGCTTTCCTTTGCTGACTTGGTGCCGGAGACATGAATCGAACACGCGACCTTCTCATTACGAATGAGCTGCTCTACCGACTGAGCTACACCGGCTAAAGACCGTGATTATATACTGTTGTGGTAGCTGGTTACGCGTTCAACTTCGTTCTTGGAGCCCAGGATCACGCTCACGCGCTCGTGCAGCTGCGTGGGCTTGATGTCCAGGATGCGCTGTTTGCCGTTGGTGGCGGCGCCGCCGGCCTGCTCCACCAGCCAGCCCATGGGGTTGGCCTCGTACATCAGGCGCAGCTTGCCGGGCTTGTTGGGTTCGCGCTTGTCCCAGGGGTACATGAAGATGCCACCGCGGCTCAGGATGCGGTGCACGTCGGCCACCATGCTGGCCACCCAGCGCATGTTGAAGTCCTTCTCGCGCGGGCCTTCCTTGCCGGCCAGGCATTCGTCGATGTAGCGCTTCACCGGTTCGTCCCAGTGGCGCATGTTGCTCATGTTGATGGCGAATTCCTTGGTGTCCTCGGGGATGCGCACGTTCTCGCGGATGAGCACGAAGGAGCCCTGTTCGCGGTCCAGCGTGAACATGGCGACGCCGTCGCCAACGGTCAGTACCAGGGTGGTCTGCGGGCCATAGACGCAGTAGCCGGCGGCCACCTGGCAGGTGCCGGGCTGCAGGAAGTCGTTGTCGTGCACGCCGGGGTGGCCCTCGGGCTTCTTCAGCACGCTGAAGATGGTGCCGATGCTGACGTTGACGTCGATGTTGGACGAACCATCGAGCGGGTCGAACATCAGCAGGTATTCGCCCTGCGGATAGCGGTTGGGCACGACGTAGATGCCCTCCATCTCCTCGCTGGCCATGGCCGCCAGGTGGCCGCCCCATTCGTTGGCCTCGATCAGGGTTTCGTTGGCGATGATGTCCAGCTTCTTCTGCACCTCGCCCTGCACGTTCTGGCTGCCGGCGGTGCCCATCACGTCGCCCAGTTCGCCCTTGTTGACGGCCTGTGAGATGCGTTTGCAGGCGCGCGCCACCACTTCCAGCAGCAGGCGCAGCTGGGGCGGGATGCGGCCATCGACGCGCTGTTGTTCGACGAGGTAGCGGGTCAGGCTGATGCGTTCGGTCATGGGTGGGTCCTTTTCCTTTTCAATCAATCGGCGAGAGCGCGCGTGACGACTTCACGCACATCGTTGGACAGGTCCGCCTTGGCGGCGACGCGGGCGATGGCCTCGCGTGCGGCCGTGCGGTAGGGCTCGGCCAGCTTGCTCCAGCGATCGAGTGCGCGCGCCAGGCGGGCCGCGACCTGGGGGTTGAGGGCGTCCAGCTCCAGCACGCGCTCGGCCCAGAAGACGTAGCCGGCGGCGTCGCGCCGGTGGAAGGCACCGGGGTTGGCGCTGCAGTAGCTAAAGATCACGCTGCGCGCGCGGTTCGGGTTCTTGATGTGGAAGTCGGGATGCTTCAGCAAAGCCTTGACGGCGGGCAGCACGTTGCCGCCGCGGTCGGTGCTGCCGGCCTGCAGGGCAAACCATTTGTCCAGCACCAGGGCGTCGTCTTTGAACAGTGCATGAAAGCGCGCCAGCGCCGGCTGGGCCAGCTCGTGGCCGCTCATCACCAGGGCCGACAGCGCGTTGAAGCGGTCGGTCATGTTGGCAGCAATCTTGAAGCGCTGGTAGGTCTTGCCGGGCCACACCTCGTCGCCCGTGGCGCGCGCGGCCAGGCACAGCATGGCCAGGGCCAGGCCGGCCAGGGCGCGCCGGCCGCTGCTGGTGGCGTCGGGGCGGTAGGCGCCGCTGGCCTGGTGCTCGTCCCAGGCCCAGGCCCAGTCGGCCTGCAGGGACAGCGCCAGCTGCAGGCGCAGGGCCTCGCGCACGGCATGCACGCGCTGCGGATCGACTTGCGTCAGCTGCTCGGCGATGTAGCTCTCGGAGGGCAGGGTCAGCACCAGCTCCTTGAAGGCCGCGTCCAGCTGCGGGTGGCGCAGCACGGCGCGCATGGCCTGCACCAGGGCGTCGGGCAAAAGGTTTTGGTCTATTTGGCCGTTTGCGCCCTCTGTTATTGTGCTGTCAGCTATTGCGTTGATAGCAATACGCAGCATCAGGCGCTGGCCGGCCTCCCAGCGGTTGAAGGCGTCGCCGTCATGCGCCAGCAGGGTCAGTAGTTCGGTGTCGCTGTAGTCATGGTCCAGCACCACCGGGGCGCTGAAACCGCGTAACAGCGAGGGCACGGGCTGGCTGGTGACGTTGACGAAGCCCAGCGTCAGGCTCTCCTCGGTCAGCACCACGGTGCGTTCGGTGCTGCCTGCCGTGGCCTCGCCATCGAGTTGCAGGGGCAGGGCCTTGCCCTGCGCGTCCAGCAGGCCCAGTGCCACGGGAATGACGAAGGGCAGCTTGTTCGGCTGGCCCGGTGTGGCGGCGCAGCTTTGCGACAGGGTCAGGGTGTAGCGACCGGCGTCGGCGTCGTACTGGCCCACGGCCTTGACATGGGGCGTGCCGGCCTGGCTGTACCAGCGCTTGAACTGCTCCAGGTGCAGGGCCAGCGGGCTGGCCGGGTTGGCGTCGGCAATCGCCTGGGCAAAGTCGTCGCAGGTGACGGCCTGGCCGTCGTGGCGCTCAAAGTACAGCTTCATGCCGCGGGCAAAGCCTTCGCGGCCCACCAGGCGGTGCTGCATGCGCACGACCTCGGCACCCTTTTCGTAGATGGTGACGGTGTAGAAGTTGTTGATCTCGACGTAGCTGTCGGGGCGCACCGGGTGGGCCATGGGGCCGGCGTCCTCGGGGAACTGCGCGGTGCGCAGCACGCGTACGTCCTCGATGCGTTTGACGGCGCGCGCCGACGGGCTGCCCGCCATGTCCTGGCTGAACTCCTGGTCGCGGAACACCGTCAGGCCCTCTTTCAGCGAGAGCTGGAACCAGTCGCGGCAGGTGACGCGGTTGCCCGTCCAGTTGTGGAAGTACTCGTGGCCGACGACGGATTCGATATTGGCGAAGTCGGTGTCGGTGGCCGTGGCCTCGCTGGCCAGCACGTACTTGGTGTTGAAGATGTTCAGGCCCTTGTTCTCCATGGCGCCCATGTTGAAGTCGCTGGTGGCGACGATCATGAAGCGCTCCAGATCCAGCGTGAGGCCAAAGCGCGCCTCGTCCCAGGCGATGGACGCCATCAGCGAGTTCATGGCGTGCTCGGTCTTGCCCAGGTCGCCCGGGCGCACCCAGACCTGCAGCAGGTGCTTGTTGCCGGCGCGGCTGGTGATCTGCTGCTCGCGCGCCACCAGCTTGCCGGCCACCAGGGCGAACAAATAGCTGGGCTTTTTGTGCGGGTCTTGCCAGCGGGCGAAGTGGCGGCCGTCGTCGAGTTCGCCGGACTCCACCAGGTTGCCGTTGGAGAGCAGCACCGGATAGTCGGCCTTGCTCGCGCGCAGCAGCACCTGGTAGCTGGCCATGACGTCGGGACGATCCAGGAAGTAGGTGATGCGCCGAAAGCCCTCGGCCTCGCACTGCGTGAAGAAGGTGCCCTGGCTCACGTACAGGCCCGACAGCTGCGTGTTCTTGGCGGGCGCGCAGGTGGTGAAGATCTCCAGCGCGAAGGGCGCGTCGCCCTCCGGCAGGTTCTCCAGCACCAGTTCGTCGCCCTCGATCTTGAACGAGGTCCCCGCGCCATTGACCAGCACGCGCGCCAGGTTCAGCTCCTGGCCCAGCAGGCGCAGGGCCTGGGGCGCGGCGGCGCTGTTGCGGCGCACCTGCATCTTGTTCAGGACGCGGGTCTTGGCCGGGTCCAGGTCGAACGTGAGATCCACGCTGTCGATCCAGAACGCCGGCGGGGCGTAGTCCAGGCGCTCAATGGCCTTGGCTTGTCCTTCTTTCATCGTGCTAGTCCTTCTTTTTTACAGGCCCTGCTTGAGCGAGGCCTCGATGAGCGCATCCAGGTCGCCATCGAGCACCTTTTGCGTGGCCGATATTTCGACGTTGGTGCGCAAATCCTTGATGCGGCTGTTGTCCAGCACATAGCTGCGGATCTGGTGGCCCCAGCCGACGTCGGTCTTGGTCTCCTCCAGGGCCTGCTGCGCTTCCATGCGCTTTTGCATCTCCAGCTCATAGAGCTTGGAGCGCAGGCGCTGCCAGGCCACGTCGCGGTTGCTGTGCTGGCTGCGTCCGTCCTGGCACTGCACGACGATGCCGGTGGGCATGTGCGTCAGGCGCACGGCCGAATCCGTCTTGTTGATGTGCTGGCCGCCGGCGCCGCTGGCGCGATAGGTGTCGGTGCGCACGTCGGCGGGGTTGATGTCGATCTCAATCGAGTCGTCGATCTCGGGATAGACAAACAGGCTGGCAAACGAGGTGTGGCGCCCGCCCGAGCTGTCGAACGGCGATTTGCGCACCAGGCGGTGCACGCCGGTCTCGGTGCGCAGCAGGCCATAGGCGTAGTCGCCCTCGATGTGGATGGTGGCGCTCTTGATGCCGGCCACGTCGCCCGGGGTTTCCTCGTCGACCGTGGCCTTGAAGCCCTTCCTCTCGGCGTACTTCAGGTACTGGCGCAGCAGCATGCTGGCCCAGTCGCAGGCCTCGGTGCCGCCGGCGCCGGCCTGGATGTCGATGTAGCAATTGAGCGGATCGGCTTCGCGCCCGAACATGCGGCGGAACTCCAGCTCCTCGATCAGCGGCAGCAGCTTGGCGGTCTCGGCCTCTATGGTGAGCAGCCCGGCTTCGTCGTCTTCCTCGTAGCTCATCTCGTAGAGCTCGCGGTTGTCGGCCAGCTCGGCCGTCAGCTTTTGCAGCGTCAGCACCACGGCGTCGAGGGACTTCTTTTCCTTGCCCAGTTCCTGGGCCTTCTTCGGGTCGTTCCAGCAGGCCGGGTCTTCCAGCGAGGCGTTTACCGTGCGCAGGCGTTCGTACTTGGCATCGTAGTCAAAGATACCTCCGTAGCTCGGCCGTGCGAGCGCTCAGGTCTTCGAGGGTGTTGCCAATCTGGTTGATGTGTTCTGCTTCCATGGTGCGGGTGTCCTGTGTGTTTCTTTGGTGATAACCCGCGATTTTCTCATGACGCGTGATGGCGCCCGTGGCTGCCGGACTTGGCGCCACGCAGGGGCGGGGTATGGTTTGCTGTAACTATCAAAAAAAGAGCTAATGACGCTTGATGTACAAGCGCCAGAGCCATTTTTGACTGATATTGTCTGGGTTTACAGCAGCCGCTCGCGCAGCTCGGCCGGGCTTTGCGGCGACAGCAGGCCGGGGGCCACGTCGAACACCGTCTTGCAGCCGAACTGCCCGGCCTGGGCCATGCGGTGCACGGCGCGTGCGTAGGCCACCAGCACGCTGGAGGTGAATTCGGGGTTGCTATCGAGCTGCAGCCGGTATTCGATGACCTGCTTGTTGGCGGCCGAGGTGTTGCCGCTGCGGATCACGAAGCCGCCGTGCGGCATCGCGCCATGCTCGCGCGCCAGCTGCTCGGCGCTGATGAACTGCACCGTGGTGTCGTACTCGTCAAAGTAGTGTGGCATGGTGACGATGGCCTGGCGTACGGCCTCGGCGTCCGCCCCCGGGGCCAGCACCACGAAGCAGTCGCGCCGGTGCTTCTCGCGCGTGGTCAGCTGCGGGCGCACGCCGCTGCGCACCTGGTCCACGGCCTCGGGCACGGGGATGGTGTATTGCACGCCACCGGCCACGCCGCTGACGCGGCGGATGGCGTCGGAATGCCCCTGGCTCAGGCCCTTGCCCCAGAAGGTGTAGGTGGCGCCGTCGGGCAGCAGGGCCTCGCCCAGCACGCGGTTGATGGAGAACATGCCCGGGTCCCAGCCGGCCGAGATCAGCGCCGTGGTCTTGCCCGCCTGCGCGGCGGCGTCGACGGCGGCGAAATGCGCGGGGATGCGCGCATGGGTGTCAAAGCTGTCCACCAGGTTGAACTGCGCCGCCAGCTCCGGGCTTTGGCGCGGCAGGTCGTCCTTGGAGCCACCGCAGAGGATGAGCACGTCGATCCTGTCCTTGTGGCCGGCCAGCGCGTCCATGGGGTACACGGACACGCCCGCGGTCAGGGGCTGGAGCTGCGCCGGGTCGCGGCGCGTGTAGATGCCGGCAATGGTCATGTCGGGGTTGTTGGCGATGGCCGACTCCACGCCACGGCCCAGGTTGCCGTGGCCGACGATGGCGATGCGTATGGCTGGCTGCTTGTCGTTCATGGGTGTTTGCTTTCTGTTTGCTTCAAAAATAGTAGCTGTAAGCGCTTGTTGGGTGAGCGCAAACCGGCTGTTTTGCTTAATTTTTTGGCCGCCTCGGCGCAGCCCGAGGCGGCATTGTCAGGCAGGCATCTTGTCTGCCAGAAAATCCTCGATCAGCGCCGCCACGGCCTGGGGCTGGTCGTGGTGCAGCATATGGCCGGCGTCCTGCACCAGCGCGCTGCGGCTGTCGGCCACATGGGCCAGGCGCTGGTGGTAGTCCTGCAGCGTGTAGCGGCCCTTCCACCAGCGGCCCAGGCTGTCGTCGCTGGCATGCACCGAGAGCACGGGGGCGGTGATGGCCGCGTACAGCGCCAGAGCCTCGTCCACGCGGTACAGGTGCGGGTTGACGATCTTGTGCGCCGCGTCGCCCAGGATATGCCAGCGCCCCTGCGCGTCCGCGCCGGCCCAGTGGCGCGCCAGCCAGCAGGCCTTGTCGCTGGCCAGACGCGGGTTGGTCTTCATCAGGCGCAGGGCCACGCCGTCGGCGCTGTCGTAGGGTTTCAGGTCCATCTCGCCGCGCTCCCATTGCCGGATCTCGTCCATCCACTGCGCATAGCGCCCGGGGGCCTGGGCGGGGTTGGAGGGGGCCATGCCAAAGCCCTCCAGGTTCACCAGTCGGCGTATGCGCGCCGGCCGCGCGCCGGCATACATCATGGCCACGTTGCCGCCCATGCTGTGGCCCACCAGGTCCACCGGCTGCGCGCCCGCATAGTGGTCCAGCAGCTGATCCAGATCCGCAAGATAGTCCACGAAATGGTGGCCGTCGCAGGGCGCGGGCAGGCGCGAGCCGCCAAAGCCGCGCCAGTCGGGGGCGATGATGAGGCGCCCGGCGGCAAAGGCCTCGCCGAAGGCATCGACCACGAACTGCCAGGACGCGCCCACATCCATCCAGCCATGCAGCAGCAGCAGCGGCGCCGTGCCCGGCTGCGGCGCGCCCCAGGTGCGTACGTGGTAGTTCAGCGTGCGGATGCGCACGCTGTCGCTGCGGCTGGGGCGTAGGGCTTGGTACATGAGCTGGGCGGTGTGGGCTGGGCGGTGTGGGCTGGTCGGTGCTTGCGTGGCCGGGTTTGCAGGGCGGGAGGGTTGCCGCGCAAACCATGATAGGCAGGCGCGCCGCCCGGGTTATACAGTGCCGGCACATCCATCACGATAAGGAGGCAGACATGCAGCGCAGCATTGTGGCAGCGGCATTGGCGGCAGGTTTTTGTGGGCTGGCGCTACCGGCCATTGCGGGCCAGGTGACGGTGATCACGTCCTTCCCCAAGGAGCTGACCACGGCCTACCAGAAGGCCTTCGAGGCCGCCCACCCGGGCATCAAGATCGAGATCCTGAACAAGAACACCACGGCCGCCGTGGCCTACATCCGCGAGCTGCCCGAGGGCCAGCGCCCCGACGTGATGTGGGCCAGCGCACCCGACGCCTTCGAGGTGCTGGCCAGCTACCAGCTGCTGCAAAAGGCGCCCGAGGTGGTCAACAAAAGCGCGCCGGAGAAGATAGGCAACTACCCGCTCAACGACCCCAAGGGCATGTACTACGGCCAGGCGCTGGCGGGCTACGGCATCTCGTGGAACACGCGCTACATCAAGGCGCACAAGCTGGCGGCGCCCAGGGAGTGGAGCGACCTGACGCGGCCCGAGTACTTCGGCCATGTCGCCATCTCGTCGCCCTCGCGCTCGGGCACGACGCAGCTCACGGTGGAGACCATTTTGCAGGGCGAGGGCTGGGACAAGGGCTGGTCGCAGCTGTTGCAGATCATGGGCAACGCCGCCGCCGTCACCGACCGCAGCTTTGCCGTGCCCGACGGCGTGAACAACGGCCAGTACGGCATAGGCATCGTGATCGACTTCCTGGCGCTGGCGGGCAAGTACTCGGGCTATCCGGTGGACTTCACCTACCCCAGCATGACGGCCGTGGTGCCGGCCAATATCGCCCTGGTCGCTGGCGCCAAGAACGCGGCCGAGGCCAAGCAGTTCATGGCCTACACCATGTCGGCGGCGGGCCAGCAGATTCTGTTCGACCCCAAGATCGGCCGCCTGCCGATATTGCCGTACTCCATGCTCAAGGCCCCCGCAGGCTACCCCGTGCCGCAGGACATCGCCAAGCGCGCCAAGGTGCAGTTCAACACCGAGCTGTCGGGCCAGCGCTACCCCGTGGTCATCAGCCTGTTCGACCAGATGGTGACCTTCCGCCTCAAGGAGCTGCAGGCCGCGACCAAGTCCATCCACGAGGCCACGGCCGCGCTCAAGGCCAGGCCTAACGCCCGGGGCAGCGAGCTACTAGCGCAGGCGCGCAGCCTGGCCTATACGCCGCTGGTGGGCGCGGATAACGTGAAGAACCCCGAGTTCCTGGAGCTGTTTCGCAAGAGCCGGCGCGACGTGGCCGTGGCCAAGGAGCTGACGGGCATGGAGCAGCTGTGGTCAGAGAAGGCACGCGCCAACTATGTGCGTGCCAAGCAGCTGGCGGACGAAGCGCGCGGCCTGGCCCGATAAATCCATTATTCAAGACCGCCACATCTGCCGCTCTGGGCGGCGGGTGTGATCGAACGCCATGCCCGTTGCTCACCTATCGACCGCCGCGCGTGCGCCGCGCGCATCTGCCGGCCTGTGGCCCTGGATCGCCTTTGCGCTGATCCTGGCCTTCTTGCTGGTGTTTCTGATCCTGCCCGTGGGCACGGTGATCTACACCGCTTTCGTCACCGACACCGGCGCCCTGACCGTGGGCCATTTTGGCAATTTTTTCGACCAGCTGGTGTTCCGCGAGTCCTTCTTCAACAGCCTGTGGGTGGCACTGGCCAGCACCTTTTTTGCCAGCGTCATCGCGCTGCCGCTGGCCTACCTGACGGTGCGCTTCGAGTTCCGCGGTGCGCTGTTGATACAGACACTGGGCGTGCTGCCGCTGATCATGCCGCCCTTCGTCGGTGCGGTGGCGCTGCAGCTGATCTTTGGCCGCAGTGGCTCGGTCAACCTGCTGCTGGGCGACTGGTTTGACATCACCATTCCCATCATGGATGGCCTGGTGGGCGTGACCTTTGTCGAGAGCATCCACTACTTCCCCTTCATCCTGCTGAACCTGGTGGCCGCCATGCGCAACATCGACGGTGCCATGGAGGAGTCGGCCCTGAATCTGGGCGCGCGCGGCTGGCGCCTGTTTCGGCGCGTGATCTTTCCTCTCGCCATGCCGGGCTACCTGGCCGGCGCGGCGCTGGTGTTCGTCAAGGTGTTCGACGACCTGGGCACGCCCTTGGTCATGGGCGTGACCAACATGCTGGCGCCGCAGGCCTATCTGCGCATCACCTCGGTGGGGGTGGATGACCCGCTGGGCTACGTGATCAGCGTGATCATGATCGTGTTCTCCATCCTGGCGCTGTGGCTGGCGGCGCGTGTGATGAAGGGCAAGGACTACGCCACGCTGCAAAAGGGCGGCGGCGCGCTGCAAAAGCGGCGGTTGTCCAAGTGGGAGGCGCTGCTGGCCTATGGCTGGATAGCTCTGGTGCTGGCCGTGGTGCTGGCGCCGCATGCGGGCATCCTGCTGATGTCGCTGGCCCAGGTGTGGAGCTTCTCGGTGCTGCCCGACAGCTACACGCTGGCGCACTACGCCACCGTGTTCAGCGACGCGCGCGGCATGATGGCCAACACCCTGCTGTACTGCGTGCTGGCCGCCGGGCTGGACGTGGTCATAGGCACGGCCATCGCCTACCTGATCCTGCGCACGCGCTTGCCGGCGCGCCAGTGGCTGGACTGGCTGGCGTCGGCGGCGCTGGCCATTCCCGGCCTGGTGCTGGCGATTGGCTATCTGCGGCTGTTCAAGGGCGTCACGATGCCGGGCAGCGATGAGCTGGTTGTGCAGACCTGGGTGCTGATCATGCTGGCCTACGCCGTGCGGCGCCTGCCTTATGCGCTGCGCTCGTGCATGGCGGCGTTGCAGCAGGTGCATGTGTCGCTGGAAGAGGCGGCACAAAGCGTGGGCGCGTCGCGCCTGTCCACCATACGGCGCGTGACGGTGCCGCTGATGGCCGGCGGCATCCTGGCCGGTTTCGTCACCAGCTTCATCACGGCGGCGGTGGAGCTGTCGGCCACGCTGGTGCTGGTCTCGACCGAAAGCCAGGCGCCGATGAGCTTAGGGATATACCTCTACATGCAAAGCATTGCCGGGCGCGGGCCGGGCGCTGCTTTGGGCGTGCTGGCCGTGCTCGTCGTGGGCCTGGGCACGTATTTCTCGCACCGTTTCGTGGAGCGCTCGCGCGCCACGGTCGCTTCTTCTGCCAAGGCCTGACCATGAACCAAGCCTCCCTTGAGTGCCGCCATATCAGCCTGTCCTACGGCGCCACGCCGGTGCTGCGCGATGTCAATTTGAAGATCGAACCGGGCGAGTTCTTCGCGCTGCTCGGCCCCTCGGGCTCGGGCAAGTCCACGCTGTTGCGGCTGATCGCGGGCTTCAACCAGCACCAGAGCGGCGAGCTCTTGATCGACGGCCAGGACATCTCCGGCGTGCCGCCGCATTTGCGCGGCGTGGGCATGGTGTTCCAGAACTACGCGCTGTGGCCGCACATGACGGTGTGGGACAACGTGGCCTTCGGCCTGGTGGAGCGGCGCGAGAGCCGTGATGCGATTCGCCGCAAGGTGGGCGCGGCGCTGGAGCTGGTCGGCCTGCAGGACTACGGCCAGCGCCGCCCCGGTCAGCTGTCGGGCGGCCAGCAGCAGCGCGTGGCGCTGGCGCGCACGGTGGTCATTGAACCCAAGCTGCTGCTACTCGACGAGCCCCTGTCCAACCTGGACAAGCAGCTGCGCGTGCAGATGCGCGAGGAACTGAAGAACCTGCAGCGCCAGCTGGGCCTGACCACCATCTTCGTCACCCACGACCAGGAGGAGGCCATGACCACCGCCGACCGCATGGCCGTGCTGAACCAGGGCGTGCTGCAGCAGGTGGGCACGGCCGCCGGGCTGTATGACGAGCCGCACAACCGCTTTGTGGCCGGCTTTGTCGGCACCGCGAATCTGTTGGAGGGCCAGGTGAGCGCCTTGGACGGCGACACGCTGGTGTTCGACGCCCAGGGCCTGGGCCGCCTGACGCTGCCCGTGCCCGCCGAACCGCCAGCGCCCGGCGCGGCGACGCTGGCTTTTCGCCCGCACCAGATCCGCATTGCCGCCGAGGGCGAGCCGGCTGACGCCGATCGCGTCTGGCTGCAGGGCAGGGTGGAGGCGGCCGAGTTTCTGGGCGAGTTTGCGCGTTACCGCGTGCGCGTGGGCGAGGTGGCGCTGGTGGCAGACCAGCCGCATTACGCGGGCGGCGCCATGTTCCCTCCCGGCGCCCAGGTGCGGCTGGGGCTTGCGCCCACGCAGCTGCGCTATCTGCATCGCTGAGCCTGCGCCCTGCACGGGCGGGGGCGAATCCGTACACTGGGGCGCTTGTTTCCTGAAGAAGAGCCCATGAATACGATTCCCCTTGGTCAAAGCGATTTGCAGGTCACCCCCATCTGCCTGGGCACCATGACCTTTGGCGAGCAGGTGAGCGAGCAGGACGCCCACGCCATCCTCGACCGCGCCCTGGAGCGCGGCCTGAACTTCATCGACACGGCCGAGATGTACGCCGTGCCCGCGCGCGCGGCCACCTACGGCGCCACAGAATCCATCATCGGCCGCTGGCTTGCCAGCCGCCCCGGCGCGCGCAGCCGCATCGTGCTGGCCAGCAAGGTGGCCGGCCCCTCGCGCGGCATGCCCTGGATACGCGCCGGCAGTGGCATGACGGCGGCCGACATCCAGGCATCTTGCGAGGCCAGCCTGCGCCGCCTGCAGACCGATTGCATAGACCTCTACCAGATCCACTGGCCCGAGCGCCATGTGCCGGTGTTCGGCCAGCTGTACTACGAGCCCGCCCAGGAGACCTCGCAAACCTCCATCCGCGAGCAGCTGCAGGCGCTGGCCGCCCTGGTGCAGGCCGGCAAGGTGCGCCACATCGGCCTGTCCAACGAGACGCCCTACGGCGTGCATGAATTCGTGCGCCTGGCCGAGCAGCATGGCCTGCCGCGGGTGGTGTCGGTGCAAAACCCGTACGGCCTGGTGAACCGCAGCTGGGACAACGCCATGGACGAGAGCTGCCACCGCCTGGGGGTGTCGCTGCTGGCCTATTCGCCGTTGGGCTTTGGCCTGCTCACCGGCAAGTACGACCGGCATGCGCCGCATGAACCCGGCGCGCCCCAGCAGGCGCGCATCGCCCGCTACGAGTCGGTGCGCAAGCAGCGCTGGGGCCGGCCCGAGGCCCTGGCCGCCGCGCGCCGCTACAACCAGCTGGCGCGCGACCATGGCCTGACGCCGGTGCAGCTGGCGCTGGCCTTCTGCTACCAGAGCTGGCGCGTGGCCAGCACCATCATCGGCGTGACCACGCTGGCACAGCTGGACGAAAACCTGGACGCCTGGGGCACGGTGCTGTCCCCCGAGCTGCTGGCCGCCGTGGACGCGCTGCGCTGGCAGCTGCGCGACCCCGGGCAATGATTTGAATAAAAAAACGGCTGTAGCGCTTATCCATAAAGCGCAAACAGCTATGATTTTTGAATATGGCCAAGAAAGACAAGAACGCCCATGTGAGCGAAACCCCCGCCACACAGCTGTTGCGCGCGCAGGGCGTGGAGTTCACCGAGCACCCCTACGACTACGTGGAGCATGGCGGCAGCGCCGAGTCCGCGCGCCAGCTGGGCCTGGATGAGCACATGGTGGTCAAGACCCTGGTGATGCAGGACCAGGACGCCAGGCCGCTGATCGTGCTCATGCATGGCGACCGCAAGGTCTCCACCAAGAACCTGGCGCGCCAGATCGGCGCCAAGCATGTACAGCCCTGCAAGCCCGAGGTGGCGAATCGCCATAGCGGCTATCTGGTGGGCGGCACCTCGCCCTTCGGCACCAAAAAGGACATGCCGGTGTTCATCGAGGAAAGCATCTTGAGCCTGCCGCGCATCGCCATCAACGGCGGGCGGCGCGGCTATCTGCTGCAGCTCGACCCACAGGTGTGCGTGCGGCTGCTGCAGGCGAAAACCGTGCAGTGCGCGCTGGCAGAATAGGGCGCTTCGTTTCCTCCTTCCTTGTCTGCCGTGAGCATCCTCCTGTCCCTTGCCGCCACCCTGGCCGCCTATTTGCTCGGTTCCCTGTCGTTCGCCGTCATCGTCAGCCGCGCCATGGGCCTGTCCGATCCGCGCAGCTATGGCAGCAAGAACCCCGGCGCTACGAATGTGCTGCGCTCTGGCTCCAAGGCGGCGGCCGTCGTCACGCTGGTGCTGGATGCCGCCAAAGGCTGGCTGCCGGTGGCCCTGGTGCGCTGGTTTGGCGCGCCCTTCGGGTTGGAGGAGGGCACCATGGCCATGGTCGGCCTGGCGGCGTTTGCCGGCCACCTGTGGCCGGTGTTCTTCCGTTTCGAGGGCGGCAAGGGCGTGGCCACGGCGCTGGGCGTGCTGCTGGGCGTGAGCGGCTGGCTGGGCCTGGCCACGCTGCTGACCTGGGTCATCGTTGCGTTCTTCTTCCGCTATTCCTCGCTGGCGTCGCTGGTGGCGGCGGCTTTTGCGCCGTTCTTTTATTTTCTGGGCGCCGGCATGGTCTGGTACAGCGATGCGCGGCTGGGCGTGGCCATGGTGGTCATGGCGGGCCTGCTGGCCTGGCGCCACAAGGCGAACATTCAGCGGCTCATCCAGGGCAAGGAATCGCGCCTGGGGACAAAAAAGAAGGCCTGAAAAAGAAGGCCTGATCAGCCCGAGACGCTGGCGCTGCGCTGCGCCGCATACAGCCCCAGGCGCACCATGGTGCGGTAGGGCAGCTCCACGGTGACCGCCGAGCGCGCCAGCGCCGCCTGAATGCGCTGCTGGCCGCGCTCGGTGTGGTACAGCCGGGGTTCTGATTGCGGCTCCCCCTTGGCATCGACGACGCTGGCCACCAGCGGAAAGTTGGCGCGCTCGCCGCGGCGCAGCACGATGGCCGTCTCGCCATTGTCAAGCCGCACGAAGGTGCCGGGCGGGCACAGGCCCACGGTGCGCACCAGGGTCAGGCCGACCTCGTCGCGCACGTCGGCATCCTGGCCGACGATGGCCCGCACCGAATCGGTGGCGCTGCGGCCGGCGCGCGACTTGCGCGGGCTGATCATGGCCGCGTAGCGGTCTATGGCGCCAAGGATGCGCGTCAGCCGCTCCAGCGCCGACAGGCCGGCCAGGGCGTCGGCTTCGGGCTGTGGCGTGTGGTGCTGGCCCACCACCTCCAGCCACAGCTCGTCGCTGATGCCCAGCTCCTCCAGCAAGTCCAGGCCCGCGCGCGGGTGCTGATCGACGGCGCTGCGCTGCGCGGGCGTGAGCGGCTCGCGCTGCTGGGCCAGTTCGTCCTGCAGCGCCGTCATGGCCAGGTTCATGGTGAAGGCCGCGCGCACCAGGCTGTCGCGCTCCTGCACGGGCAGGCGCAGCTCGTGTCCAAGTATGTGGCACAGCGTGGCGCACACCAGGGCGTGCGCGGCGCTGTAGCCCACGCTGGAGGTGGCGGCGAGCTGGAACATCAGGTACAGGGCGGCGTCTATGTCGTGCGCCACCAGGTCCTGCAGCCAGCGGTCGCACTGGCGCAGCTTGAACGCAAAGTCCTGCACGCTGCGCGGGCGCGCCAGCAGCACCGACAGCGCGGACTCCAGATCCGACCACTGGCCCAGCAAGTCTTCGTACTCGCTATCGACCGTATCCGGGGCGTTGGCGGGTGACTGTGCGGTCATGGGCGGGGTGGTTTGTGTGGGGTGGTTCAGCGCCGCTTGAGCAGCATCATTTCGTCGCCGTTGCGGCTCATCTCGAATTCGCGCAGAAAGCTGTTGCCCAGCAGCACATAGGGCATGGGCTGGGGGGTGACGATGGCGTCCACGCCGCGCAGTTCGACATCGCCCACGCGCACCGAATCCAGCCGCAGGCGCCAGCCCTGGGCCACGCCGTTGGCGGTGTTCATCCTCACGCTCTGGCCCTGTTCCTCGAACTTGAGGCCCATGCGTTCTGCATCAGGCCGGCCTATGGCGATCGTGGAGGCGCCGGTGTCCACCATGTACTGCATGATGCGGCCGTTGATCTGGCCACTGCTGACGAAATGCCCGCGCGCATCGGCCTTCAGCACCACGCGCTGGCCCGTGCCGCTGCCGCCGACGCGCACCGGCGCCTCGCCCAGGCGCAGGCTGCGCCGGCCGCCGGCACTGTCCACCACGGCATCCTCGCGGCCCACAGAGACAACCTGCACCCCCATGTGGGACTCGCCCGGCGCCACGCCGCGCGGCGCGCTGCCATTGACGACGAGCAGCGCCTTGCCACCCAGAATGCCGGCCAGGGCCACGTCCTGCGCCTGCACCTGCGCCGGCAGGCAAAACGCCAGCGCGGTGCTCAGGCAGGTCAGCGGGTAGCGCATGGTGCGGGGAAGGTCAGTCGCGGAAGTTGTCGAATGTGAGCGGCAGGTCGGCCACTTCCTTGCGGATCAGCGCCATGGCCGCCTGCAGGTCGTCGCGCTTGGCGCCGGTCACGCGCACCTTTTCTTCCTGAATGGCGGCCTGCAGCTTGAGCTTGCTTTCCTTGATGAGCTTCTGGATCTTCTTGGCCTGCTCGCTGTCGATGCCGTTACGCACCTTGACCACCTGCTTGAGCTTGTCGCCGCCGATCTTCTGCGGCTTTTGCACGTCGAGGAAGCGCACGTCCACGCTGCGCTTGCTGAGCTTGCCGCGCAGAATGTCCTCGACCTGCTGCAGCTGAAATTCGGCGTCGCCAAACAGCGTGATCTCCTTGTCCTTGAGCTCCACGCCGGCCGACGTGCCCTTGAAGTCAAAGCGCGTGCCTATCTCCTTGGCCGTGTTCTCCACGGCATTCTTCACTTCGACGAAGTTGGCTTCACAAACGGTATCAAAAGACGGCATGGCAATACTCTCTGGTCAAACCTGGGGCAAACCCGCAGCCCAGTGGGGCGGGTGCGACAATCCGGCCGATGTTAGTCGAGAAAAACGTCCCCCTGCAGCCCTACAACAGCTTCGGCATTGCCGCGCGCGCCCATACGTTGGTGCGCGTGCGCTCGGCGCAGGATGTGCATGAGCTGCTGGCCGACCACCGCCTGGCGCGCCAGCCGCTGTTTGTGCTGGGCGGGGGCAGCAACATCGTGCTCACGGGCGATGTGAAGCCCGTGGTGCTGAAGATGGAGATCAAGGGCCGGCGCCTGCTGGAAGAAACCGACAAGGCCTGGATCGTCGAGGCCGGCGCCGGCGAGCCCTGGCACGACACCGTGGACTGGACTTTGACCCAAGGCTGGCCGGGGCTGGAGAACCTGGCCCTGATCCCCGGCACCGTGGGCGCGGCGCCGGTGCAGAACATTGGCGCCTATGGCGTGGAGCTGCAGGACCGCTTTCATTCGCTGGTCGCGATCGACCTGGCCACGGGCCAGCCCTTCACGCTGGACGCCGCGCAATGCGCCTTCGGCTACCGCGACTCGGTGTTCAAGCATGCCGCGCCGCTGGCCGAGCAGGAGGGCGCCGGCCTGCCTGGCCACTGGGGCCGGGGCATGGGGTTGGCGGGGCGGGCGGTGATCACCCATGTGCGCTTTCTGCTGCGCAAGGACTGGGCGCCTGAACTGGGCTACCTGGATCTGGAGAGGAAGCGTATCGAGGCCGGTGTGGCGCGGCCCACGGCGCGGCAGATCTTCGACTGGGTGTGCGAGATACGCCGCGCCAAGCTGCCCGACCCGGCCGTCATCGGCAACGCCGGCAGCTTCTTCAAGAACCCCACGGTGTCGCCCGAGCAGTGCCAGGACATCATCGCGCGCGACCCGAAGATCGTGCACTACCCCATGGCGGACGGCAGCATCAAGCTGGCGGCGGGCTGGTTGATAGACGCCTGCGGCTGGAAGGGCAAGAGCGTGGGCAAGGCGGGGGTGTACGACAAACAGGCCCTGGTGCTGGTGAACCGCGGCACGCCGGATGACAGCGTGACCGGCGGCGAGGTGATGACCCTGGCCCGCGCGATACAGACCAGCGTCTATGAGCGCTTTGGCATTCGGCTGGAGCCTGAGCCGGTGGTGTTGTAGTTGTTGCTCATATTTAAATAGCTGCTGACGCTTTATGGATAAGCGATAGGTCCAAAAAGTGCCGAAAGAAAACCGCCCGAGGGCGGTTTTCTCGTGACGCATGGCGTCAATGGGCTGGGCCGTGGTGCATCCAGGCGCTGTACTCCTTGTCGGTCAGCAACACCCACAGGGCCAGGGCCAGCACGACGATGCCCGAGGCGACGGCCACGCGCATGACATCCATCTGGGCGCTGAAGCCCAGCAGCCAGGGCGAGGCAATCATCCACAGTCCCAGCACGGCCTGGCTCCATTCCTCCCAGGCGCGCGGCACGAACATGGCGCCCAGCGATGCAGCGATCAGGGCCAAGCCGACGACCACGCTGCTGGCTGTGGGTGCCATCTGGGCCTCAAAGCCCATGGCCCAGGGCGATAGCACCAACCAGGCGCCGACCAGCGCATTGAGCGGATCCTGCCAATGTTTCATGTTCCTCATGGCTGCAACCTCCTGCCGCAATACCCATTCGATTGTGGCAATTTGTTAGAGCGCGGGCGGGGGCCAAGGTTCCACTGCTGCGCGCCGCGCCGCCTATAATCGCGCCCCTCGATTTCGTCAACATGGGTTCCCTCGCCCCCATCCACAAAAAAGGACTGCCATGACCTCGCTGCAGGCACCGCCGTCGCGCGCGCCGCTCTATCTCTCCCTCCTGGTGGCATTCCATATCGCCATCGTCATCGCCAGCAACTACCTGGTGCAGCTGCCGATCAACCTGCTGGGCTTTCACAGCACCTGGGGGGCGTTCAGCTTTCCCTTCATCTTTCTGGCCACCGACCTCACGGTGCGGCTCATCGGCAAGGTCAGCGCGCGCCGCGTGATCACGCGCGCCATGCTGCCGGCGCTGGTGGCCTCGTACATCGTCGGGGTGCTGTTCCATGAGGGCGGTTTCAATGGCTGGGGCGCCCTGGCTGACTTCAACAGCTTTGTCTTTCGCATTGCCTTTGCCAGCTTTGCCGCGTATGTGCTCGGGCAGTTGCTGGACATCCAGGTGTTCGACCGCATCCGGCAACAAAGCCGCGTCTGGTGGCTGGCGCCGGCCGCGGCCTCGGTGGTGGGCCAGGCACTGGATACGGCGGCCTTTTTTGTGATCGCCTTCTGGCACAGCTCCAACGCCTTCATGGCGGCCAACTGGGTGGAGATTGCCTGGGTGGACTATGTCATCAAGCTCGCGGTGAGTCTGCTGTTGTTCGTGCCCGCCTATGGCGTGCTGCTGGCCGCCGTGGTGCGCTGGCTGCGCCAGGATCCGCTGCCGCTGGCCGCCGCGCGATGAGCGCCGTGCAGCCGCGCCGCGCACTGGTGCTGCTGTCGGGCGGGCAGGATTCCGCCACCTGCCTGGCCTGGGCGCTGACGCGCTATGCCGAGGTGGAGACCCTGGGCTTTGACTACGGCCAGCGCCACCGTGTCGAGCTCGACTGCCGCGAGCGGCTGCGCACCGGCCTGCAGGCCATGACCTGGCCGGGCCGGCTGGGGCCGGATCATCTGCTCACCGTGGATGTGCTGGCGCAACTGGGCGGCAGCGCCATGACCGACGAGGTGACGATTGCCATGCAGGCAGACGGCCTGCCCAACACCTTTGTGCCAGGGCGCAACCTGCTGTTCTTCACCCTGGCGGCGGCGCTGGCCTACCGGCGCGGGCTGGATGTGCTGGTGGGCGGCATGTCCGAGACCGACTATTCCGGCTACCCCGACTGTCGCGACAACACGCTGAAGGCGCTGCAGGTGGCGCTGAGTCTGGGCGTGGACAGGCGTTTGACGCTGGAGACGCCGTTGATGTGGCTCGATAAGGCCGCCACCTGGCAGATGGCGCAGGATCTGGGCGGCGCGGCGCTGGTGGAGCTGATTCGGCGCGACTCGCACAGCTGCTACCTGGGCGAGCGCGGCCGGCTGCATGCCTGGGGCCATGGCTGCGGCCACTGCCCGGCCTGCGTGCTGCGCGCCCAGGGCTGGGCACAGTGGGCGGCGCGTCAGGCATGAAAAAACCGCCCGGCTTGGGCCAGCGGGGCGGTTCTTTTTTGATAGCTGCCAGCGTTTGATGGATAAGCGCTGCAGCCTTGTTTAACCATTATTTCTTGGCGCCATCTTCCAGCTGCGCCAACGCGGCATTGCCGCCCAGCGACAGCAGGCCGGCGCGCGAGTACACGCCCAGCTTGTCGCGCGTGTCCGAAATATCCAGGTTGCGCATGGTCAGCTGGCCGATGCGGTCCAGCGGGCTGAACGGCGCGTCTTCCACCTTCTCCATCGACAGGCGCTCGGGAGCGTAGGTCAGGTTGGGCGATTCGGTGTTCAGCAGCGAGTAGTCGTTGCCGCGGCGCAGCTCCAGCGTGACGGTGCCGGTGACGGCGCGCGCCACCCAGCGCTGGGCGGTCTCGCGCAGCATGATGGCCTGGGGGTCGAACCAGCGGCCCTGGTACAGCAGGCGGCCCAGTTTCAGGCCGTTCAGGCGGTACTGCTCTATGGTGTCTTCGTTGTGGATGCCGGTGACCAGGCGCTCATAGGCGATGTGCAGCAGCGCCATGCCGGGGGCCTCGTAGATGCCGCGGCTCTTGGCCTCGATGATGCGGTTCTCGATCTGGTCGCTCATGCCCAGGCCGTGGCGCCCGCCTATGCGGTTGGCCTCCAGGAATAGCTCGACGGGGTCGTCAATTTCGCGGCCGTTGATGGCCACGGGCTGGCCTTCGTTGAAGGTGACGGAGACTTCCTCGGCCAACACCTGCACATCGTCGCGCCAGAACGCCACGCCCATGATGGGGTTGACGATGCGGATGCCGCTGTTCAGAAACTCCAGGTCCTTGGCCTCGTGCGTCGCGCCCAGCATGTTGCTGTCGGTGCTGTAGGCCTTCTCGGCGCTCATCTTGTAGCCAAAGCCTTCCTTCGTCATGAAGGCCGACATCTCGGCGCGCCCGCCCAGTTCGTCGATGAACTGCTGATCCAGCCAGGGCTTGTAAATCTTGAGCGAGGGGTTGGTCAGCAGGCCGTAGCGGTAAAAGCGCTCGATGTCGTTGCCCTTGAAGGTGGAGCCATCGCCCCAGATGTGCACATCGTCCTCCTTCATCGCGGCGACCAGCATGGTGCCCGTGACGGCGCGGCCCAGCGGCGTGGTGTTGAAGTAGCTGATGCCGCCTGTAGAGATGTGAAACGCCCCGGCCTGGATGGCGGCAATGCCCTCGTGCGCCAGCTGGGTGCGGCAGTCGATCAGGCGCGCCTTCTCGGCGCCGTATTCCATGGCCTTGCGCGGGATGGCGTCGTAGTCGTCCTCGTCGGGCTGGCCCAGGTTGGCGGTGTAGGCGTAGGGCAGGGCGCCCTTGTTCTTCATCCAGCGCAGCGCGGCGCTGGTGTCGAGGCCGCCGGAGAAGGCGATGCCGACCTTTTGGCCGACGGGCAGGGATTGCAAAATGGTTGCCATGGAGGTTCTCTCAAAAATGATAGCTGTTAGCGCTTTATAGATAAGCGCTACAGGCTAAAAATGCTCATGCGAAATGGCAGATGTAGTGATAGGCCTGATCGACCCGGATGTCGAAGCTGGAGTTGGCGGGGATGCTGAACTTGTCGCCAGGGCCGGATGTCTGCCAGGCATCGCTGCCGGCCAGCTTGTATTCGCAGCCGCCGGCCACGCATTCCATGACCTCGGCCGCGCCGGTGTTGAAGGTGAGCGTGGACGGCAATACCACGCCCACCGACTTCTTCGTGCCATCGGCCAGCGTCAGGCTGTGGCTCACGCATTTGCCGTCAAAGTACACGTTGGCCTGGGTGCTGACCGTGGCGCCAGCAATCGATTCGGTGGTCATGGGTGGTGACTGAAGAGCGGTGGACAAACCGGCAATTCTAGGCCGGCCGCGCGCGCCGCTGCCCCCTGGCGTGCGCTGCGCCATGAAAAAAGGAGCCCTGGAGGGCTCCTGTGGTGGCTGCGGATCTTCAGTAGTTGTAGCGCGGCTGGCGATAGGGGTAGTGGCCGTAATAGGGGTAGCGGTGCTCGTAGACCGTCGGTGGCGGCACCACATAGGCCGGCGGGCCCGGCGGGGTGCCGTAGACCGCGCCGGGGTGACCGTAGCCGGGATCGCCGGCGTTCTGCGCTGCGTAGCCGGGCGGCGTGTAGCCGGACATGCCCGGCACGGCCGGCTGCACGGTAATCGGAATCCACTGCCCGGGATCGGACTGGGTCCGTGTGGTGTAGCTGCGGCCGGCGTATTCGTAGGTCACGTCGTAGCCGATCACGCGCTGGTCGTAGTAGGTCTCGGTGGTGCAGCGCTGCACGTTCTGGTAGCCGGGGCGGCCGCTCTCGATCTGGTTGCCCAGCAGCGCGCCGCCAATCACGCCCAGGGCCGTGGCTGCGGCGCGGCCGCCGCCGCTGCCAATGGCATTGCCCGCGGCGCCACCGGCAATGGCGCCCAGCACTGCGCCACCGCCGGTCGTCGGGCGCGCCCCGTTGTAAATGGTCTCGTTGCCGCACACCTGCTGCGGCACGGCCACCTGCTGGGTGATGGGGGTGGCCGACAGCACGCGGCCCAGATCCTGGGCCTGGCTGGCCATGGCCGCCATGGTGAGGGTGGCAAGGACGATGATCTTGTTCATGGACTGAAAGCTCCTTTCGGTCAGCCTGTAACGCACCAGGGTCGCAGGCAGTTTCACCCGGGTGTGCTTTTCTGCCATGGCGGCCAGGTAAATCTGGCGTAAAGACCTATGTTTTGGAGCCGGCGGCCAGCAATTCGTTCCAGGTCTCGGGCTTGAAGCCCACGGTCACGCGGCCCGTGGCTGTGCCGTTCCACTCGACCACCGGGCGTTTGATGACCGAGGCATGTTCGCGCATTAGCGCGGCGGCACTGGCGGCGTCCTGCACGCTGGACTGCACTGCAGCGTCCAGCCTGCGCCAGCTCGTGCCCTGGCGATTGAGCAGCCTGTCCCAGCCCACGGCGGCCATCCAGGCGCTCAGACGTTCCGCGGGCACGCCCTGCTTCTTGAAGTCGTGGAACTGGTAGGCCAGGCTCTGCCCGGCGAGCCAGGCGCGCGCCTTCTTCACCGTGTCGCAATTGGGAATGCCGTAGAGGATGATCGTGGTGGGGGTACTCATGGGCGCGCATCATCGCCCATGGCCGGCTCGGCGACAATCGCGGGCTCTATGCAAACCTATCCCCAGACACTGCAAGGCTGGCTCGAGCATTGCGAGCGGCTGCATGCCAAGAATATCGACATGGGCCTGGCCCGCGTGGGCGAGGTGGCGCGCCGGCTGGCGTTGCGCTTTGACTGCCCGGTGATCACCGTCGCCGGCACCAACGGCAAGGGCTCCACCTGCGCCCTGCTGGAGGCCGTGGCCATGGAGGCCGGCTACCGCACCGGGGTGTATTCATCGCCGCATCTGGTGCATTTCGAGGAGCGCTGCCGCGTGCGCGGCGACAGCGTCGCTGCCGCAGCGCTGCTGCCGCATTTCGAGGCCGTGGAGCGCGCCCGGACGGAAGCCGGGACCGAGGTGTCGCTGACCTACTTCGAGTTCACCACTCTGGCCATCCTGCGGTTCATGAGCCAGGCGGGCCTGGATGTGGCCATTCTCGAGGTCGGCCTGGGCGGGCGGCTGGACGCCACCAACATCATCGACGCCGACTGCGCCGTGATCACCAGCGTGGACATCGACCATGTGGAGTTTCTCGGGTCAGACCGTGAATCGATCGGGCGCGAGAAGGCCGGCATCATGCGTGCCGGCCGACCGGTGGTGGTCAGCGACCCGTTGCCGCCGCAAAGCGTGATCGAT
Source organism: Diaphorobacter limosus (assembly GCF_033100095.1). Lineage (NCBI taxonomy): Bacteria > Pseudomonadati > Pseudomonadota > Betaproteobacteria > Burkholderiales > Comamonadaceae > Diaphorobacter > Diaphorobacter limosus. Next base: position 357,098 of record NZ_CP136921.1, read on the forward strand.
CAGGCGCAGCAGATCGGCGCCGACCTGTGGCGCTTCGGGCAGGACTTCAACTATTCGGGCGACAAGCAGCAATGGTCCTGGGCCGGGCGCGGGCGGCGTTATGCCGGCCTGGCCTATCCGGCGCTGCGCGGGGCCAATCAGCTCATCAACGCCTCGGGCGCGCTGGCGGCGCTGGAGGCGCTGCGCCAGCGCCTGCCGGTCACGGCGCAGGCGGTGCGCCTGGGGCTGGCGCGGGTGGAGCTGCCCGGGCGCTTCCAGGTCGTGCCCGGCCAGCCGGCCCTGGTGCTGGATGTGGCGCACAACCCGCATTCGGTGGCGGCGCTGACGGCGAACCTGGACGCCATGGGCTACTTTCCGACCACGCACGCCGTGTTTGGCGCCATGGCCGACAAGGATCTGGCGCCCATGCTGGAGAAGATCGCCCCCCTCATCGACCGCTGGTATTTCACCGACCTGCCCACGCCGCGCGCCGAGAGCGCGGCCGGCCTGCAGCAGAAGTGGAGTACATTGCCAGCGGCTTCGGCCACCGGCCGCAAGGCTGGAACCAGCCTGCACGCCAGTCCCGAAGAGGCGCTGCGTGCGGCCGTCGAGGCGGCCGACCCCACTGATAGAATTGTGGTCTTTGGTTCGTTCTACACGGTGGGCGGCGTGCTCAAAAACGGAGTGCCCCGACTGCACGCCAAGCATCTGGACGCCTAACCAGTCCACACTCCATGGCATTTTTCAAGTTTCGTTGGCCCGGCGGTGCCGAGCCGCAGGCCGACAGCAACAAGGGCGCACGGCGCTCGCGCGCAGCCGCACAGGCCGAGAGCATCGACGACATGCGCCGCCGGGCGCGCCATCGCCTGATCGGCGCGGCCGTGCTGGTGCTGGCGGGCGTGGTCGGCTTTCCGCTGGTTTTCGACACCCAGCCGCGCCCGGTGGCGGTGGACGTGGCCATCGACATTCCCGATCGCAACAAGGTCGCCCCGCTGGCGGTACCAGGCAAGGGCGCCAGCCAGGACGAGCCCAGGGCCAAGCCAGAGCCGGCTGCGGCCGGGTTGGACGCTGGCGAGGAAGTGATCGGTACCAGCAGTCGCGCAGAACCCGCCGCGCAGGTCGAGGCCAAACCTGAAGCCAGGACTGAGCCCAAGCCCGCTCCCCGGCCGGAACCGAAAGCCGAGCCGAAACCCGAGCCCAAGGTGGAGCACAAGCCCGAACCCAAGCCCGACGCCAAGCCGGCACGCCCGGATGACGCGGCCCGCGCCCGGGCCCTGCTCGAAGGTCGGGGCCAGCAGCCGGCGCAGGCCGCCAGCGCGGCTGCGGCCGATCAGGGCCGTTTCATCGTCCAGGTGGGTGCCTTTGCCGATGCCGACAAGGTGCGCGAGGTGCGCGAGAAGCTGGAACGCTCGGGCCTCAAGACCTATACCCAGGTGGTGGACACCAAGGACGGCAAGCGCACGCGCGTGCGTCTGGGGCCGTTTGACAGCCGTGCCGAGGCCGACAAGGCCGTGGGGCGCGTCAAGAGCGCTGGCCTGTCGGCTTCCGTGCTGGCGTTGTAACAAGCCACCGGCTCTGGATGGATGGCGATGGCAGCGCTGGACTGGGTGTTTCTGACGGTGCTGGCCGCGTCGCTGTTGATTGGCGCGTGGCGCGGCCTGGTGTTCGAATTGTTGTCGCTGGCTGGCTGGGTCGTTGCATTCTTTGCTGCGCAGTGGTTTGCCGATGCCGCCGGGGCCTGGTTGCCCATGGGCGAGGCGGATGCCGCATGGCGCCATGTGGCCGGTTTTGTGGTGGTGTTTGTTGCCGCGGTGTTTGCCTGCGGCCTGCTGGCCTGGCTGCTCAAGAAGCTTGTCGATGCCGTCGGCCTGCGGCCGGCCGACCGGGCGCTGGGGGCACTGTTTGGCGTGCTTCGTGGCCTGCTGCTGCTGCTGGTCGTGGCGCTGGTCGCCGGCTGGCTGCAGGTGCAAGATGCGCCCTGGTGGCGGCAGTCGCAGCTGGCGCCCTGGCTGCAGGTGGCGCTCAAGGGCATGCGGCCCGTGCTGCCCGAGGAGCTGGGGCGGCATCTGCCGTCGTAGCGAGGGCGCTGCTGCCAGCGGGCAGTCAATGGTTGTCGGCGGGAAGTCTCCCGCCATTGAAAATGGAACGCGAACTATGTGTGGAATCGTCGGCGTCGTCAGCACCGCCCCTGTGAATCAGCTGATCTATGACGCCTTGCTGCTGCTGCAGCACCGGGGGCAGGATGCCGCTGGCATAGTCACCCAGGAGGGGCGCAAGTTCTTCATGCACAAGGCCAAGGGCATGGTGCGCGACGTGTTCCGCACGCGCAATATGCGCGCGCTGCCCGGCAGCATAGGCCTGGGCCAGGTGCGCTACCCAACCGCGGGCAGCGCGGCCAGCGAGGAGGAGGCACAGCCGTTCTACGTGAACGCGCCGTTCGGCATCGTCATGGTGCACAACGGCAACCTGACCAACGCCAAGCAGCTGCGCCGCGAGCTGGCCGAGACTGACCACCGCCATACCAACACCGAGAGCGACTCCGAGGTGCTGCTCAACGTGCTGGCCCACGAGTTGGCGCGCGCCAGCAGCGGCGCATCGCTGACCACGGACGACGTGTTTGCCGCCGTGCGCGCCGTGCACCTGCGCATCAAGGGCTCGTATGCGGTGGTGGCACTGATTGCCGGCTATGGCCTGCTGGCCTTTCGCGATCCGTTCGGCATCCGTCCGCTGTGCATGGGCCGGGGCGCTGACGGCACGGTGATGCTGGCCAGCGAGTCGGTGGCCCTGGAAGGCACGTTGCACCGGCTCGAGCGCGACATCGCGCCGGGTGAGGCCGTATTCGTGCAGTTGGACGGCACCGTGCAAACCCGGCAGTGCGCGCAGCAACCGCGCCTCTATCCCTGTGTGTTCGAGTATGTCTACCTGGCACGTCCGGACTCGATCATGGACGGCATCTCGGTCTACCAGGCGCGCCTGAACATGGGCGAGACGCTGGCCAAGCGTGTGGTCTCCACCGTGCCACCGAGCCAGATCGACGCCATCATCCCCATCCCCGAATCCAGCCGCCCCAGCGCCATGCAGCTGGCGCAGCTCTTGGGCCTGCCCTACCGCGAAGGTTTTGTGAAGAACCGCTATGTCGGCCGCACCTTCATCATGCCGGGCCAGGGCACGCGCAAGAAGTCGGTGCGCCAGAAGTTGAACGCCATCGCCAGCGAGTTCAAGGGCAAGCGCGTGCTGTTGGTGGACGACTCCATCGTGCGCGGCACCACCTCCAAGGAGATCGTGCAGATGGCGCGCGACGCCGGCGCGGTCAAGGTGTATCTGGCCTCGGCCGCTCCGCCGGTGCGCCACCCCAACGTGTACGGCATCGACATGCCCACGCGCGCCGAACTGGTGGCGCACGACCGCACCGAGGAAGAAATCCGCCAGGTGATAGGCGCCGACGCGCTGATCTACCAGGACGTGGCGGCCATGAAGCAGGCCGTGGGCAAGATCAACCCGGGCGTGCAGGGCTTCGAGGCCTCCTGCTTCGACGGCCTGTACATCACCGGCGACATCTCCGACGAGGAAGTGACGGCCCTGAACGAGGGGCGCCAGCGCGGCGGCGAGGATGACGAGGAAGACACCTCGCGCCTATCGCTGCCCAACGCCCAGGAGTAGCCTGCCGGCGCAGACGGAAAAAAGTGAGCGCCTTGCGCCTGTCAATGGGCGGTTTCATAAGAGAAGTTGATTCAAACCACCGTGCAACAAGCGCACGCAGCTCCTATTCTTGAATAAGGATTGTCACCGTGACCGAGAAATCCCTGCCCCCGGGCCTGCACCCCGACACCCTGGCCGTGCGTGAGGCCGTGGAGCGCAGCCAGTGGGGCGAGCACAGCGAAGCCCTGTACCTGAGCAGCAGCTTCGTGCAGAGCGACTGCGCCAGCTCCGCGCGCCGCTTTGCCAATGAGGAGGCGGGCTACACCTACAGCCGCACGGCCAATCCCACCGTCACCAGTTTCGAGCGCCGCCTGGCCGCCATGGAGGGCACCGAATGCGCCGTGGCCACCAGCACCGGCATGTCGGCCATCCTGCTGGTGGCGCTCACGGTCCTCAAGGCCGGCGACCATGTGGTCTGCTCGCAGTCCATGTTCGGCTCCACCATCAAGCTGCTGGGCACCGAGATGGCGCGCTTTGGCGTGGAGACCAGCTTTGTCTCGCAGACCGATGTGGCGGCCTGGCAGGCTGCGATCCGCCCGAACACGCGCTTGCTGTTCGCCGAAACGCCCACCAACCCGCTCACCGACCTGTGCGACATCGCCGCGCTGGCTGAAATTGCCCACGCCCACGGCGCGTTGCTGGCGGTGGACAACAGTTTTGCCTCGCCCGTGCTGCAGCAGCCGGCCAGGTTGGGCGCCGACATCGTCGTGCACTCGGGCACCAAGCTGCTCGACGGCCAGGGCCGCGTCATGGCCGGCGCCGTGTGCGGCACGGTGGCACTGGTGGACAAGGTCATGGGCACCTTTTTGCGCAGCGGCGGGCTGAACCTGGCACCGTTCAATGCCTGGGTGGTCTTGAAGGGTCTGGAGACCCTGGCCCTGCGCGTCAAGGCCGAGAGCGCCGCCGCGCTGGAACTGGCCGCCTGGCTGGAGCAGCAGCCCAAGGTGGCGCGCGTCTACTACCCCGGCCTGAAGAGCCACCCGCAGCATGAGCTGGCCATGCGCCAGCAAAACGGCATGGGTGGCACGGTGCTGGCATTCGACGTGGCGGGGCAGGGCGCCGAGCAGCTGCGCGCCAACGCCTTCCACGTGATCGACAGCACGCGCGTGTGCTCCATCACCGCCAACCTGGGCGACGTGAAGACCACCATCACCCACCCGGCCAGCACCTCGCACGGGCGCCTGACGGAAGAACAGCGCCAGGCCGCTGGCATAGGCCAGGGGCTGGTGCGCATCTCCGTGGGCCTGGAACATCTCGACGACCTGAAGGCCGACCTCTTGCGCGGCCTGGACACTCTGGCATGACACAAGCAAAAGTACGCACGCGTTTCGCCCCGTCGCCGACGGGCTTCATCCACCTGGGCAACATCCGCTCGGCGCTCTACCCCTGGGCCTTTGCGCGCGCCATGGGTGGCGACTTCATCCTGCGCATCGAGGACACCGACGTCGAGCGCTCCACCCAGGCCAGCGTCGATGTGATCCTGGAGGGCATGGCCTGGCTGCGGCTGGATCACGATGAAGGCCCGTACTACCAGATGCAGCGCATGGCGCGTTACAGGGAAGTGCTGGCCCAGCTGCAGGCCAGCGGCCATGTCTACCCCTGCTATATGAGCATGGCCGAGCTGGACGCGCTGCGCGAGCGCCAGACCGCCGCCAAGGAAAAGCCGCGCTACGACGGTACCTGGCGCCCCGAGCCTGGCAAGCAGCTGCCGCCCGTGCCCGAGGGCGTACAGCCGGTGCTGCGCTTCAAGACACCCAAGGATGGCGTGGTGGCATGGGATGACAAGTGCAAGGGCCGCATCGAATTTCAAAATAGCGAGCTCGACGACCTGGTCATCGCCCGCCCGGCACAGAACGGCGAAGCCGTGGGCACGCCCACCTACAACTTCTGCGTCTGTGTCGATGACATCGACATGCGCATCACCCATGTGATCCGCGGCGACGACCATGTGAACAACACGCCGCGCCAGATCCACATCTTCGAGGCACTTGGAGCGCAGGTGCCGGTGTTTGCCCACTTGCCCACCGTCTTGAACGAGCAGGGCGAGAAGATGAGCAAGCGCAATGGCGCCAAGGCTGTCACGCAGTACCGCGACGAGGGCTACCTGCCCGACGCCATGGTCAACTACCTGGCGCGCCTGGGCTGGAGCCACGGCGACGACGAAATCTTCTCGCGCGCGCAGTTCCTGGAGTGGTTCAACCTCGACCACCTGGGCCGTAGCGCCGGCCAGTTCGACGAGGCCAAGCTGCGCTGGGTCAACGCCCAGCATATGAAGGCACTCGACGACTTTGAGCTCGCGCGCCTGGTGGCCCCCTTCGTCGAGAACGAAGGCGTGGCCCCGGCGGCGCTGGACGAGCGTCTGCCGCGCATCTGCGCGCTGTTCAAGGATCGCTGCGAGACCCTGGTCGATCTGGCACGCTGGGTGCGTGTGTTCTATCTGGACCGCGTGGAGCGCAACGCCGAAGACTATGCCAGGCATGTCACGCCCGAGGCCGGTCCGCTGCTGGACGCCTTTGCCACAGCGATGGCCACGGTGGAGTGGAACAAGGAGGCGATCGCCGCCGCCATCAAGCAACTGCTGAAGGAGCAGGGCGCGAAGATGCCGCAACTGGCCATGCCCGTGCGCGTGCTGACCGTGGGCCAGGCACACACGCCGTCGGTCGATGCGGTGCTGGAACTCCTGGGGCGCGAAAAAATCCTCACACGTTTGAAAAGTCGTTAAAAACCTGTCTATAATTCAAGGCTCAGCAGATGACGGATACGAAAGTTTCTGAAATCTGAGTGGGGGTATAGCTCAGCTGGGAGAGCGCTTGCATGGCATGCAAGAGGTCATCGGTTCGATCCCGTTTACCTCCACCACACTGAATCTAGGTTTTGACCCTATCGTCTAGAGGCCTAGGACATCACCCTTTCACGGTGAGTACCGGGGTTCGAATCCCCGTAGGGTCGCCAAGTTTGGCTGCACTTGGACTCGCAAGAGTCGCAACGCAGCTACCGACGCGGAGTGGTAGTTCAGTCGGTTAGAATACCGGCCTGTCACGCCGGGGGTCGCGGGTTCGAGTCCCGTCCACTCCGCCAAAGTTTTCGCAAGGTTCGGGGGTATAGCTCAGCTGGGAGAGCGCTTGCATGGCATGCAAGAGGTCATCGGTTCGATCCCGTTTACCTCCACCAACCTGCACAGTTTCTAGGTTTGACCCTATCGTCTAGAGGCCTAGGACATCACCCTTTCACGGTGAGTACCGGGGTTCGAATCCCCGTAGGGTCGCCAAGTTTTGTCGCACTTGGGCTCGCAAGAGCCGAACGCGGCACCGACGCGGAGTGGTAGTTCAGTCGGTTAGAATACCGGCCTGTCACGCCGGGGGTCGCGGGTTCGAGTCCCGTCCACTCCGCCAAGTCTCTCAAAACGGGCTGCATCGCAAGTTGCAGCCCGTTTGCTTTTGCTGCTGCTTCGTTTCAAAAGAAAAACGCCTGCAGGGCAGGCGTGACAAGCGTTTGCAGCTCTTAAAAATACATCACTTCGGTGCCATGCGTATGGCGCCATCAAGGCGGATCACCTCGCCGTTGAGCATGTCGTTTTCAAAAATGTGACGCGCCAGCTTGGCGTAGTCTTCCGGTGTGCCCAGGCGGCTGGGGAAGGGTACGCCGGCAGCCAGCGCGTCCTGCACTTCCTTAGGCATGCCGAACAGCATGGGCGTGCCGAAGATGCCTGGCGCGATCGTCATGTTGCGTATGCCGCTCTTGGCCAGGTCGCGCGCAATCGGCAGCGTCATGCCGACCACGCCACCCTTGGATGCGGAATAGGCCGCCTGGCCAATTTGCCCGTCGTAGGCTGCCACGCTGGCGGTGGAGATCAGCACGCCTCGCTCGCCGGTGGCCTCGGGCTCGTTTTTGCTCATGGCGTCGGCCGCCAGGCGGATCATGTTGAAGCTGCCGATCAGGTTCACGGTGATGGTCTTGCTGAAGCTGGCCAGGCCGTGCGCGCCGTTCTTGCCCACGGTTTTTTCCGCCGGGGCGATGCCGGCGCAGTTCACCAGGCCCATGAGCTTGCCCATAGAGACGGCCTTGGCGACCACCGCCTGGCCGTCGGCCTCGCTGGCCACATCGCACTTGACGAAGGCGCCGCCAATATCGCGTGCCACGGCCTCACCCCTGTCTTGCTGCATGTCGGCAATCACCACCAGCCCGCCGGCTGCGGCCAGCATGCGCGCCGTGCCTTCGCCCAGGCCGGATGCGCCGCCCGTGACGATGAATACCTTGCCCTTGATTTCCATTCCTGGTCTCCTGCAAATAACGTTGACGTACACGTCAATTATGACGTCGTCGCAATTCATCGGATGAAAAAAAACCCGGCCGGGCCGGGTTCGGTGAAGGCTTGCCCCGGAGCGGATCAGCGGAAACCGACGCGATCGAGCATCTGCTGCACCTTGGTGGTGTTGGCGCCCACGGCCCCGATGGGAATGGTCTCGCTCTTGAAAGGCTTGCCGTCGGTCATGGCTTTCAGCGCCGGGTTGTCCAGTTCCACGCCCTTGGCTGCGGGCCATTCGTTGTTGCCGTTGGCAAAATAGTTTTGCGCCTCCGGGCTGGCCAGGTACTCCAGGAACTTGATGGCATTCGCCTGGTTCTTGGTATGGCGTGCCACGGCGCCGCCGGCGATGTTCAGGTGGGTGCCCCAGGACTGCTGGTTCGGGAAGACCACGGCCACCTTGTCCACCACGGCCTTGTCCTCGGGCTTGGCCGAGCGCATCAGGCGTGCCAGGTAGTAGCTGTTGCTGACGGCGATATCGCACTCGCCGGCGGCCACTGCCTTGATCTGATCGGTGTCGCCTCCCTTGGGCGCGCGGGCCAGGTTGGCGACCACGCCCTTGAGCCAGGCCTCGGCCTTTTGTTCGCCCATGTGTTCGGTCACGGCGCCGAACAGGCTCAGGTTGTAGGGGTGCGAGCCCGAGCGAATGCACAGCTTGCCCTTGTTCTTGGGGTCGCCGAGCTCCTCGTAGGTGTCTACGTCGTCCTTGTTGACCTTGGCCTTGTTGTAGACGATGACGCGGGCACGGGTGGACAGGCCGAACCAGGGGATGCCGCCGTCGGCTGTGGGGGTTGCGCGCAGGTTGGCGGGAATGGCGTCCTCGAGCACCTTGGAGCGCACCGGCAGAAACAGGCCGTCGGCCTCGCCGCGGTACAGGCGGGCGGCGTCCACCAGCAGGATCACGTCCGCGGGCGAAGCCGAGCCCTCGGCCTTCAGGCGGGCCATGATGCCGGCGTCGTCCGAGTCCACGCGCTGGATCTTGATCCCCGTGGCCTTGGTAAAGCCGCTGTACAAGGCCTCGTCCGTCGGATAGTGGCGTGCCGAATACAGGTTGACGACCTGCTCCTGGGCGCTGGCGATGCCGGCTGCAGCGAGTGCACAGATGACCAACAGTGACTTGATGGGCTTGGACATGGGGTATCAGTTCCTTCTCGGTGATGTGATGCCGGGATCATAAGGCAAACGAGAATCGTTCTTAAATAAACCGTGATTCCAGCGGGCCATCATCGAGCACGCAAAAAAAGCCCAGTCAGAAGACCGGGCTTGAAGGGATCCCAGAAACGCGGAGTTTCGAGAGGATCCAAGGAGACAACTGGAGAACCTTGTTATTAAAAAGAACAACAAGATCGAAGTTGAGATTTTAGGTGTTAACCCTGAACTGCGCACATGGGCATGTGCGCAGCCGGGCTATCAGCGCTTGCGGGCAGCGACTTCAACCGTCTTGGCAGCGTTGGCGGCCGAGTTGGCAACGGCGTTGAAGTTGGCTTCGGCCACGTCGCTGGCTTGCTTCACGGCCTTTTGCACGGACTCGAAAGCGTTGTTGGCGGCGGAGACGGCGCTCTTGAACACGGCAACGGTGGTTTCGGAACCGGCGGGTGCGCTCTTGGCAGCGGTGTCCACCAGGTTGCTGAAGCTACGCTGGGCTTCTGCGGTCTGGCTTTCAAAGGCCTTGCCGAACTCGGCGTTGGTGCCGGAGGCGATTTCGTACACGTGGCGGCTGTAAGCGGCAGCCTTCTCAGCCATGGGCTGGAACAGGCCGGCTTGCAGGGCCAGCAGCTCTTGTGCGTCCTTGACCGACAGCACGGCCTGGGTGTGGGCAGCGGCTTCCGTCAGGGCGGCGCGCGAGGCGGCAACGTTCAGTTGCACCAGCTTTTCCACGCCTTCGAAGGCCTTGTTGGTCAGGCCGAACAGGGTTTCGATGTTGGCTTTTTGGGAAGCGAGGATTTGCTCGGGGGTCATGGTCATGTCATTACTCCAATTGAAATGCCCTTGCGGACGGGTTAAGAGGTCTGCCCTGACTGACCGTTGAGTCATGTTGCAGTGCAGCATGGGGCGAATTTTAGGCATCCTGGCGAGACTTGCAAGTCTTTTTTGTTGCGGTGCAACATTTTTAGGGTCATTGCCCCAATGTTCCGTTGGTTACGGCTGCGCCGATGCGCGGCGCCTGGCTGGCAGAATCACCCTTCCATGAATGCGTCCCATGTTTCTTCCCCTTCGCAGGCCGGTCGCGCCCCTGAGCGCCCCGCGCCGCAGGCCAGACAAACCTACCCCGTGCTGCGGCCGATCACGACCCGCTGGCTGGACAACGACATCTATGGCCATGTGAACAATGTCGTGTACTACAGTTGGTTCGACACCGCCGTGAATGCCTATCTGATAGAGCAGGGCGCGCTGGACATTCACCAGGGCGAGACCATAGGCCTGGTGATCGAGACCCAGTGCAACTACTTTGCGCCGCTGGCCTTTCCGCAGACGATTGAGGCCGGCATCCGCGTGGCGCGGCTGGGCGGCAGCAGCGTGCGCTATGAGGTCGGCCTGTTCGCCCAGGGCCAGGAGTTGAGCGCCGCCTGCGGCCATTTCGTGCATGTCTATGTGGGGCGGGGTGATCGCCGTCCGCGCCCCTTGCCCCAGCGGCTGCGCCAGGTGCTTGAACCCCTGTGCCTGGCGCCATAGGGCAGGGTGGCAATGGGTATTGCCATGGGTGCCAGACATTGATGCCAGAATCACCGCAGAGACAAACACCCTGCGGTGCCCGCCACCGCCCCTGACCAGCACCGGCCCGCAGGGCTGGCGCGCGCATCCATGATCATCACCAGCCTGCTCGACACCGACCTGTACAAGTTCACCATGATGCAGGTGGTGCTGCACCAGTTTCCGGGCGCGCAGGTCGAATACCGCTTCAAATGCCGCAACCCGGGCGTGCAGTTGGCGCCCCATGTGGATCAGATTCGCGACGAGATCCGCGCCCTGTGCACCCTGCGCTTTCAGGATGCGGAGCTGGCCTATCTGCGCTCGCTGCGCTTCATCAAGAGCGATTTCGTGGACTTTCTGGCGCTGTTTCGGCTGAACGAAAAGTACATACAGGTCAGCGCCCTGCCCACAGGCGAGATCGACATTTGCATCACCGGCCCCTGGCTGCACACCATCCTGTTCGAGATCCCGGTGCTGGCCATCGTCAACGAGGTGTACTTTCGCAACACGCAAAAGCAGCCCAACTTCCCCGAGGGGCGCAGGCGGCTGGACGCCAAGATCGCGCAGCTGCAGGCCGACGGCCTGGAGAGCCTGAAGATTGCCGACTATGGCACCCGCCGGCGCTTTTCACGCGCCTGGCATGAGGAGGTGCTGCGCGTGCTGTGCGCACGCCTGGGCACCGACGACCGTGGCAACGGCGGCGCCGGGCAGTTGGCCGGCACCAGCAATGTGCTGTATGCGATGCAGCTGGGCCTGACACCGCTGGGCACCATGGCGCACGAATACCTGCAGGCCTGCCAGTCGCTGGGCCCGCGCCTGCGCGATACCCAGGTGTTCGGCTTCGAGATGTGGGCCAAGGAGTACCGCGGTGACCTGGGCATTGCACTGTCCGATGTATACGGCATGAACGCCTTTTTGCGCGACTTCGACCTGTACTTCTGCAAGCTGTTCGACGGTGCACGCCACGACAGCGGCGACCCCTTTGCCTGGGGCGAACGGCTCTTGCAGCATTACCGCAACCACCGCGTTGACCCGCTGACCAAGACGCTGATCTTCAGCGACGCGCTCACCGTGCCGCGCATCATCGAGCTGCACCAGCGCTTTCATGGCCGCTGCCAGCTGGCCTTTGGCATTGGCACCAACCTGACCAATGATTTGGGCCATGAGCCGCTGCAGATCGTCATCAAGATGACGCGCTGCAACGACCAGCCGGTGGCCAAGCTGTCGGACGCGCCGGGCAAGAACATGTGCGACGACGAGAAATACCTGGCCTACCTGCGCCAGGTGTTCGACATTCCCAGCCCGCCATGAGCGCCGCTGCGCAGCATCAGAACAAGAACCCAGGAGAGACTGTCCCATGAAGCTTTTTCGCACCCTGACCCTGACCGCCCTCAGCCTGGCGCCGGCCCTGGCCGCTGCCGCGGATATCGATGGCGGCCAGCTGTCGCTGCTGTGGGGTGTGCCCTTTGCCGGCATCCTGCTGTCGATCGCGCTCCTGCCCATGGTGGCGCCGCTGTTCTGGCACCACCATTTCGGCAAGCTGGTGGTGGGTTGGTCACTGGCATTTCTGCTGCCATTTGCGGTCGTCTTTGGGCCGCAGGCGGCGGGCGCCCAGTTTGTGCATGCCCTGGCGGCCGAGTACCTGCCCTTCGTCATCCTGCTGTCGGCGCTGTTCACCGTCGCCGGTGGCATCTACATACGCGGCAACCTGCGCGGCAGCCCGGTGCTCAACACCGGCATCCTGTTGGTGGGCGCGGTGCTGGCCAGCTTCATGGGCACCACAGGGGCATCCATGCTGCTGATACGCCCGTTGATACGCGCCAATGACAACCGCAGGCATGTGGCCCATGTGGTGGTGTTCTTCATCTTCGTCGTCTCCAACGCGGGCGGCTCGCTCACGCCACTGGGCGATCCGCCCTTGTTCCTGGGCTTTCTGAAGGGTGTGGATTTTTTCTGGACGCTGCGCCACATCTTCCCCGAGACGCTGTTCCTGATCGCCGTGCTGCTGGTGCTGTTCTTTGCCATTGACTCCTGGTACTTCCGCCAGGACGGCGAGCTGCGGCGTACCGACCCCACGCCCGACTCAGGCGGCGCCGCGCTGGGCTTTGACGGCAAGATCAACTTCGTGCTGCTCCTGGGCGTGGTGGCCCTGGTGCTGATGAGCGGCATGTGGAAGTCCAGCGTGCAATGGACGATAGCCGGCACCCCGGTGGGCCTGCCCGGCCTGCTGCGCGACCTGGGGCTGATCGCCATCACGCTGGTGTCGCTGGTGCTCACGCCGCGCCAGGTGCACAGCGACAACCAGTTCGGCTGGGGCCCGATGCAGGAGGTGGCCAAGCTGTTTGCCGGTATCTTTCTGACCATCATCCCGGTCATCGCCATGCTCAAGGCGGGTGTCAACGGGCCGTTTGGCGCCATCGTTTCCGCGGTCACGCGGGCCGATGGCCAGCCCGACCCGGCCATGTACTTCTGGGCCACCGGGTTGCTGTCCTCCTTCCTGGACAACGCGCCCACCTATCTGGTGTTCTTCAACACCGCCGGCGGCGACCCGGCCACGCTGATGACCACCTACGCCACGACTCTGGCGGCCATCTCCGCCGGCTCGGTGTTCATGGGCGCCAACACCTATATCGGCAACGCGCCCAATCTCATGGTCAAGGCCATTGCCGAGGATAGGGGCGTGAAGATGCCCAGCTTCTTCGGCTACATGCTCTGGTCCTGCGGCATCCTGGTGCCGCTGTTCATCGCCATGACCTTCATCTGGCTGCGCTGACTACAGAAAGGAAACGCCCCATGTCCAAGCCCCGCATCCTGGTCACACGCCATATCTTTCCCGAGATCACCGACTACCTGGCGCAGCATTTCGCGCTCGAGTCCAACCCCGAGGATGTGCTGTGGAGCCAGGCAGAACTGGCCCAGCGCCTGGCTGACAAGGATGGTGTCTTCATCACCGGCAGCCACCGCATAGACACCGCCCTGCTGGCCGCCTGCCCGCGTCTGAAAATCGCCGCCAACATGGCCGTCGGCTACAACAATTTCGATGTGGATGCCATGACCGCCGCCGGCGTGCAGGGCACGAACACGCCCGACGTGCTGACCGAAACCACGGCCGATTTCGGTTTTGCACTGCTCATGGCCACGGCGCGGCGCATGACAGAGTCCGAGCATTACCTGCGCGCCGGCCTGTGGAACAGCTGGCGCTACGACATGTTCGCCGGCGCCGAGGTGCATGGCAGCACCCTGGGCATTCTGGGCATGGGCCGCATCGGCCAGGGCATTGCCCGGCGCGGCGCGCATGGCTTTGGCATGCAGGTGATCTACCACAACCGCTCGCGCCTGGCGCCCGAGCTGGAAGCCGAATGCAAGGCGCGCTATGTCAGCAAGGACGAGTTGCTGGCCCAGGCCGACCACCTGGTGCTGGTGCTGCCCTACAGCGCCGAGTCGCACCACGCCATTGGTGCGGCAGAGCTCGCGCGCATGAAGCCCACGGCCACGCTGGTGAATATTGCGCGCGGCGGCATCGTCGATGACGCGGCGCTGGCCCAGGCCCTGAAGGAGGGGCGCATCGCCGCCGCCGGCCTGGATGTGTTCGAGGGCGAGCCCGCCGTACACCCCGGCCTGCTGGAGCGCTCCAACGTGGTGCTCACCCCGCATATCGCCAGTGCCACCGTACCCACGCGCCTGGCCATGGCGCGGCTGGCGGCGGACAACCTGGTGGCCTTCTTTGACGGGCGCGGCGCGCTGACGCCGGTGAATACCCCCAATCAGTAATAAGCAAAAAAAGGCTGTAGCGCTTATCCACAAAGCGCAAACAGCTATTGAATCGATAGTATTCCATGACCCTTGAAATGATGATCGCGCTGGCCCTGCTGGTGCTGGTCGTGCTGCTGCTGTGCGCCCTGTTACTGCGCCGCCCCCGTGTTGCGCTGCCGCCCGAGTGGCCGCAGCGCCTGCAGGCGCTGGAGTCGGCAGTGCAGGCCACGCAACTGGCGGTGGCCAAGAACGATGGCGCGCTGGACGCCATGGGCCAGCAGCTGCGCGGCTTCACGCACAGCACGCAGGTGCTGCTGGACGAGCGCCTGCAGCTGGCGGCGCAGGAGTCGCGCACCAGCCGCGCCGAGCTGCAGGCAGCCTTTGGCGCGCTGCAGCAGCGGCTGGAGCAGCAACTGGTGCAGGGCCGCAGCGATGAGGCCCAGGCGCGCCATGAGCAGCTGCAGGCGCTGGCCGCCTTCCGCGCCGAGCTCACGCAGACCGCCCAGGCCCTGAAGGGCGATGTGCAGGCGCAGCTGGAGGCGCATACGCAGCAGCTGCGCCACCAGTTCGCCGGCCTGCAGGAGGCGGTGGGCCAGCAGCTCACGGGCCTGGCGGCCAGCAGCCAGCAGGGCGCCGAGGCGCTGCGCGCTGCGCTCAACGAACGCCTGGCCGCCATCCAGCAGGACAACGCCGCCAAGCTGGAGGAAATGCGCCGCACCGTGGACGAGAAGTTGCACGCCACGCTGGAGCAGCGCCTGGGCGACTCCTTCAAGCTGGTCAGCGAGCGCCTGGAGCTGGTGCACAAGGGCCTGGGCGAGATGCAGACCCTGGCCGCCGGCGTGGGCGACCTGAAGCGCGTGATGACCAACGTGAAGACGCGCGGCACCTGGGGCGAGCTGCAGCTGGGCGCCATCATCGACAACGTGCTCACGCCCGGGCAGTACGAGAAAAACGTCAAGACCCAGCCCGGCAGCGACGAGCTGGTGGAATTTGCCATCCGCCTGCCGGGCCGCAGCGACGAGCAGCCGGTGTGGCTGCCGATCGACTCCAAGTACCCCGTGGAGCATTACCAGCGCCTGGTGGACGCGCAAGACCAGGCCGACAAGGGGGCGATCGCCGCCGCCGGCAATGCCTTCGAGGCCTCCATCAAACTGGAGGCCAAGAAAATCTTCAGCAAATACGTGGCGCCGCCCTACACCACCGACTTCGCCGTGCTCTACCTGCCCACCGAGGGCCTGTTTGCCGAGGTCATGCGCCGCCCCGGCCTGGTGGAGGCGGTGCAGAACGACTGCCGCGTGATGATCACCGGCCCGGCCAACCTGGCGGCCATGCTCAGCAGCCTGCAGATGGGCTTCAAGACCCTGGCGATCGAGAAGCGCTCGTCCGAGGTCTGGGGCGTACTGGGGCAGGTGAAGAGTGAATTCGCCAAGTTTGGCGTCATCGTGGATCAGACGCGCAAGTCCATCGACGCGGCGGCCAGGAAGTTCGAGCAGGTCGATGTGCGCACGCGCGCCATACAGCGGCGCCTGCGCGACGTGCAGGAACTGCCGGCGCCCGGGCAGCAGGCGCTGGACGATGCCGGCGCGAGTGCTGAGGACTTATTGATAGAGGACGAAGGCGATTAGGAACACGGCCACCGGGCAGCGGCCAGGTGGGCTCACAGCTCGTAGAACGCGCGCACGATGGCCCAGGCCTCGGCCGGGTCGTCGCAGTAGTGGAACAGCTTCAGGTCGCCCTGCGAGATCGTGCCTTGCTCCACCAGGGCGTCGAAGTTGATCAGGCGCTTCCAGAACTCGGAGCCGAACAGCACGATGGGCGCGGCCTTGGCCTTGCCGGTCTGCACCAGGGTCAGCACCTCGAACAGCTCGTCCAGCGTGCCAAAGCCTCCGGGGAACAGCACCAGGGCCTTGGCGCGCATCATGAAATGCATCTTGCGCAGCGCGAAGTAGTGGAACTTGAACGACAGCGAGGGCGTGATGTATTTGTTGCCGCTTTGCTCGTGCGGCAGCGTGATGTTCAGGCCGATGTTGGGCGCGCCGGCCTCGTGCGCGCCGCGGTTGGCCGCCTCCATGATGCCGGGGCCGCCGCCGGTGCAGATGTACAGGCGCTCGGCCGGCGGACGCGTCTGGCTGTATTCGGCCACATGGCGCGCAAAGCGGCGCGCCTGGTCGTAGTAGTAGGCGTTCTTCACGGCGCGCTCGGCGCGCGCGATGCGCTCGGCATCGCCGCTGGCCTGGGCTTCGGCCAACTGCTCGGCCGCGTCCTCGGGTGCAACAAAGCGCGCGCTGCCATACACCACCACCGTGTGTTCTATGCCCTGGTCGGCCTGTTCCAGCTCGGGCTTCAGCAGCTCCAGCTGAAAGCGGATGCCGCGTGTCTCGCGGCGCAGCATGAATTCGGGGTCGGCAAAGGCCAGGCGATAGGAGTCGGCGTGCAGCGGATTGCCGGCCACGGCGTAGTTGTGCAGCTCGGCCCAGGCGTTGGCCAGGCGGCTGTCTTGAAGGTCGGTGTTGGCTTGCATGATTCTTGGTATCGGAAAAAGGGCCGTCGGCTTGAGCGGTGGAGTAGCGTCAGTGGGCGGTTTGATTGTTGGATTAATTGGCTTGAAACGCTTATATGGCAAGCGCTAACAGCTATGTAAATGATAGTTTAAAACCGGCTTTCAAGGCGCAGCAGCGCCGCGCTTTGCAGTCCGGCCCAGGTCATGCACAGCGAGCCCGCCACATGCAGGGTAGCCAGGCCCAGGGCCAGCGCCAGGCGCTGCTGCTGCAGCAGGCCCAGCACCTCGGCCGAGAAGGTGGAAAAGGTGGTCAGGGCGCCGAGAAAGCCGGTCACGAGCAGCAGGCGCCAGGCAGGGTCGAGCTGCGGCAGGGCCTGGAACAGCGCCAGACACAGGCCGATGAGATAGCCGCCAATCAGGTTCGCCGCCAGCGTGCCCCAGGGCAGCAGCGCCCCCTGGGTGTTGAGCCATAGCGACAGCCGCCAGCGCGCCAGGGCGCCGGCGCAGGCGCCGAGGCAGATGGCAAGAGCGTGCAGCATCGCGGCATTGTAGGCAGGCCGGCGCGCGTCACAGCTCGATCTGCTGCCAGGCCTGCACCGCCGCGAGCACGGTGTGCATCTGCACCAGGTGTGCAAAGCGGAAGGCGTCGCCATGCACGGTTTCGTCGGGGAATTCGGTCACCAGCGTCACCGGTGCGTCGTGCGTGGTCTGTGCCTGCGTGCAGGCGATGCCGTCGATGAGCTCGAACGGCATCGGGCCGGCATGCTGCTCGTACAGCGCGCGCTGGCGCGCATTGAATTCGGCCAGGCCCGGCACTGCCTTGAGGCGCGCGCACACGGCCTCGAGCAGCGTGCGCGCCGGCTGCTGCCAGCCGGCGTGGTAGCGCAGGATCAGGAAGAAGGCCTTGGGACACATCCACTGCTCGAAGCCGCGCGGCACATAGCCCGACAGCGGGCGCGTCCACTCGTGCGCCGGGTAGCCGTGCAGGTTCACATGCAGCTGCGCGCCCGACAGGGCCAGCGCCTGCTGGCGCGCCGCGCGCTCATACAGTGGCGCGCCCTCGCGGTATTCGACATCGTCGCCCAGGGCGGTATAGCGCGCCGCATGGTGCATATGGCCGCTGTGCTGGCAGCACAGCTCGCGGTGCAGGGCGTAGCCGTCGGGGTTCTCCAGCGCGATGAGCGCGAAATGGGCCCTGCCGTCATGGCGCAGCGCGTCGGCGGCGCGCAGCGCGCCCACCACGCCCGAGGTCTCGTTGGCATGCTGGCCACCGCTGATGAACACCGGCCGTTGCGTGCCGGCCTGGTAATAGCCCCACACGCTGCGTCCCTGGCGCGTGGGCGCCTCAAAGCGCTGGCCGGGCCAGCCCTGCAGGATCTGGGCGATATAGGCCGGCGCCGGGGCGCTGCCCAGACTCTCCAGCGCCGCTGCTGCCGCCTGCGGCAGTTGTGCGGCGGCCAGCGCGTCCTGCGCCTGCGCATCAAAGGGCTGCAGGCTGACCCGCACGCGCGGCGTGGTGGCGCCCAGGCGTATGTCGGGCACGATCTGGCCGGGCTGCAGCCGCCGGTCGCCCAGCGGGCGGCCGCTGTGCTGCTGGAAGAACTCGAGCAGCGAGAAGTACAAGTCCTCGTGCAGCGCCTCGGCCGTGCTGATGCTCTCGCCCGCCCAGGCAATGGGCTGCTCGTAGCCGGGCAGGTCGATGCGCAGCTGCAGGCGCTCGAAATACGGCTCCGCATCCGGCCAGGGATGGGCGCGCACGGCGTGTAGCGCCTGGGCAAAGGCCTGCTCGTAGTCGGTGCTGACGGCGCAGTCCAGCAGGTTGGCCGCGCCGGCCATGGTGCCCACGCGCAGCCAGCCCGTGGGCGACAGCGCCGGGGCGCCGCTGGCGTCGGCGTGGCGGCGGTTGGGTGCGTGCACGCGTTGCGTCAGGCGCTTGCCGCCCTGCAGCTCAAGCTCGACGTCGTAGTGCAGCAGGGCGTCGGCGCGTGGCTCCAGCGTCAGCCCGCCTTCGGGCAGCAGGGCGGCGAGCGGGTAGGCCTCCAGCCTGAAGCGCTGCGCTGGGCCGATCTGCGGCACCGGGTAGCGCACATGGGCCGCCACCAGCTGCGCGCGGCCGACGTTGTCGATGAAATGCTGCACCAGCGGCTTGTAGGCGCTGTGAAAGCGCGCCTGCACGCCCACGGCCGCCAGCCGCTGCTCGGCCGCGCGGCGCTCGGCCTGGCCCTCGAACAGCCAGCCCTCGACATGCCGGCCGCGCCATTGCGGCTGTGAGAAGCGGCGCAGCCACAGATCCAGGGTGCGGTCCAGGTTCAGGTCGAGCAGCGTGGTGCCGGTGTCGGTATCGGTCATGGTGGTGGGGGTGAATGGCAAGGGGGCTGTGCGGCGGCATGTCATTATCTGCAGGTCATGACCCGGCCGGGCCATGCGGCGCGGATCGTGCAGGCCCGCGGGAATATGAGTGAAAAAGGCCTTTAGCGCTTGTGTAGCAAGCGCCAGATGCTCTTATTTTTATACTTTCTTTCTCTGGAGATGATTGCCATGACCCTCGATTTCCAAGGCCGCGTGGCCATCGTGACGGGCGCCGGTGGTGGCCTGGGGCGCCAGCATGCGCTGGCGCTGGCGGCGCGCGGCGCCAGGGTGCTGGTCAACGACCTGGGTGGCGCGGTGGACGGCAGCGGTGGCAGCGTGGGCGCGGCGCAGGCCGTGGCCGACGAGATCCGCGCCGCCGGCGGCCAGGCGCTGGCCAATGGCGCCTCGGTGACCGACTTTGCCGCCGTGCAGGCCATGGTGCAGCAGGCGCAGGACGCCTGGGGGCGCGTGGACATCCTGGTCAACAACGCCGGCATCCTGCGTGACAAGAGCTTTGCCAAGATGGACATGGCCGACTTCGCCCTGGTGGTGCAGGTGCACCTGATGGGCGCGGCGCATTGCTGCAAGGCCGTGTGGCCGCTGATGCAGGCGCAGAACTATGGGCGCATCGTCATGACCACCTCCTCCACCGGCCTGTACGGCAACTTTGGCCAGGCCAACTACGGCGCGGCCAAGCTGGCCCAGGCGGGGCTGATGCAGACCCTGGCCATCGAGGGCGCCAAGTACGGCATCCATGTGAACGCGCTGGCGCCCACGGCCGCCACGCGCATGACCGCGGGCCTGCTGCCCGACGAGGTCATGGCCGCCATCCGGCCCGAGGCCGTGGTGCCCGCCATGCTGGTGCTGGCGCACGAGAGCGCGCCCACGCGCACCATCCTGTGCGCCGGCGCGGGCACCTTCGAGGCCGCGCATATCACCCTGACCCAGGGCCTGTACCTGGGCGTGGGTGACGACGTACCCGAACAACTGGCCGCCCGCCTGGCCGAGGTCTGCGAGCGCCACGGTGAGCAGGTGCCCGCCAGCGGCGCCGCCCAGGGCCAGAACGAGATCCGCCTGGCCATGGCGGCGGCAGAGGCCGGGGTAAGCGCGTAGGCCTTGTACAGCAACACGGAAATATCGAAACATGAAAGCGCGCCTTCGCCCCCATGGCGGCGTTGCAAATCCTCGCGATAGCTACGGCTATCGCTGCGGTTTGCGCCTTGCCCTGGGCGCGAATCCATCACTTTCATCTTGTTCCGATACCTCCGTGTCGCTGTACTAGTGCCCTTGCTGGGCCGTGGCGCTTGGCGGTCCTGTCAGGCAGGCGCGGGCCCGGCGTGCTAAGTTCCGGCCCCTCGCAGAAAAAAGCAACAGCACACAATGAACAATTGGCAACAGCGAATCGCAGCCCTGCCGGCCGAGCGCCTGGCGGGTATGCGCCGCGGCATAGAAAAAGAGGGGCTGCGCGTGCTGCCGGAGGGCGGTCTGGCACTCACGCCGCACCCGCAGGCGCTGGGCTCGGCCCTGACGCACGCCAGCATCACCACCGACTACAGCGAGTCGCAGATCGAGCTCATCACTGGCGCGCACCAAAGCGTCTCTGGCTGCCTGGACGAGCTGATCCACATCCACCAATATGTGCTGCGCACGCTGGCCGGCGCGGGTGGCGAGATGCTCTGGGTCTCCAGCATGCCCTGCGGCCTGCCCACGGACGAGACCATCCCCATAGGCCGCTATGGCAACTCGCATATCGGCCGCGCCAAGAGCATCTACCGCATGGGCCTGGCGCACCGCTACGGGCGGCGCATGCAGACGATTTCGGGCATCCACTACAACTGGTCGCTGCCGGGCGTGACGAGCGAGGAATACTTTGCGCTGATCCGCAACTTCCGCCGCCACGCCTTCGTGCTGCTCTACCTGTTTGGCGCCTCGCCCGCGCTGTGCCCCTGCTTCGTCGAGGGGCGCACGCACAGCCTGCAGCCCATGGGCGACGGCAGCCAGGCCCTGCACCTGCCGCACGCCACCTCGCTGCGCATGGGCCGCCTGGGCTACCAGAGCGACGCCCAGGCCAGCCTGGCCGTGAGCTACAACGGCCTGTCGGGCTATGCCGACTCGCTGTACGAGGCGCTCACGCGGCCGTACCCGGCCTATGAGGCGATCGGCATACGCAACATCGGTGGCGACTACAACCAGCTGGGCACCAGCCTGCTGCAGATCGAGAACGAGTTCTACGGCACCATCCGCCCCAAGCGCACGGTGCAGCGCGGCGAGCGCCCGCTGCATGCGCTGCGCGAGCGCGGCGTGGAATATGTCGAGGTGCGGCTGATGGACCTGGATCCGTTCGAGAACGTGGGCATCACCGCCCCCACCATGCGCCTGCTGGACATATTCTTGCTGCACTGCCTGCTGTCCGACAGTCCGCCGGACACGCCGCAGGAGATTGCCGAGATCAAGCACAACCAGCACCAGACTGCGGAGCGCGGGCGCGAACCGGGCCTGCAGCTGCTGCGTGCGGGCCAGGCGGTGCCGCTGGCCGACTGGGCCGCGCAGCTGCTGGGCGAATGCACCCCCATCGCCACGGCGCTGGATGCCGCCCAGGGCGGCGGCGACTACGCCGCCGCGCTGCAGCAGGCCCAGGCCCGGCTGGCCGACAGCAGCCTGACCCCGTCGGCACGGGTGCTGGCCGCCATGCGGGGCCAGCATGGCTGCAGCTACGAGGCGTTTTCCTTCGCGCAGTCGCAGCAGGCGCGCGAGCGGCTGCTGGCCATGCCCTGGGACGCGGCGCAGCAGCAGCACTACGAAGCCCTGGCCGCGCAGTCCCTGGCGGCGCAAAAGGCCATCGAGGATGCGGACACCCTGCCGTTCGAGGACTGGCGCCAGCAGTACATGGATCCGCGCCAGCTCGGCTGAACCTGGCTGAGCCCATTCGGTCGTAGGATGGGGCGCCATGACCATGCCCCTTGAGATCCGGCTGCGCGGCGCCCTGCGGGTGCTGCTGTCGCATTACGTCGCCAATGGCGTGGCCGGTGCGCTCGGGCTGCTGCTCATTTCCTCGCTGGTGCATGTGCTGCTGGGCAGCGCGGCGGGGTCGGCGGCCGCGGTGGGGGCCATCGTCGCCATTCCGCCCGACATTCCAGCGCCGCGGCGCGGCAAGTTCCTGCACATGCTGCCCGCGCCGCTGCTGGCGCTGCCGCTGTTCTTTGTCGTGCAGCTGCTGCACGAGCAGCCCTGGTTGCTGGGTCTGCTCATCGTGCCGGCGAGTTTTTTTGCCTTCCTGGCCATGGCCTGGGGCAAGCGCGGCGCGCCCGTGGCCATCGCCGCCGTGCTGGCGCTGGTGTTCTCCATGGCCGTGCCGGTGCACACCGGGGCCGAGGGCTGGCGCGCGGCCCTTACCACCAGCTTTTACTTTGGCCTGGGCTCGCTGCTGTTCGTTCCCTGGTCGGTGCTGGTCAACCGGCTGCTCAATGGCCGCTACCGCGCGCAGGTGCTGGCCGATGTGCTGCTCTCGCAGGCCGCTCTGATGCGGCTGCAGGCCCTGCAGTTCACGCCCGTGCTGGCCCTGGGCGAGCGCGCCAACCCGCTCATGGGCCAGCTCTTGCTGCGCCAGGCGACGCTGGCCGACCAACTGCAGTCGGCGCGCGACATCGTGCTGGAGTCGCCCGGCAGCGCGCGCCAGCAGCGGCTGGCCGGCATGCTGCTGTGCGCGCTGGAGATGCGCGACCATCTGCTGGCCAGCGCGCTGGATCTGGAGGAACTGCGCCGGCAGCCCGAGCAGGCCGGGGCGCTGACACGCCAGCATGGCGTGCTGCTGGCGCTGGCCGCGCAGATGGAGCAGCTGGCCGATGCCCTGCTGCGCGGGCAGGTGCCGGCGCCGTTCGAGGATTTGCGCGCCCAGCTGCAGCTGGCCGTGCCTCAGGGCGATGCTGGCTTTTCCCCCGCGCGGCTGGCGCAGGCGCTGTCGCACCGCATAGGCCATATCCATGACGAGGTGGCGCGCCTGGTTGCCCTGGCGCGCGGCGAGGCCGCGCCCGACCTGGCCCTGGTGCGCGTGTGCTGGCAGATGTTCGTCAGCCCCACGGGCTGGGGCTGGCGGCCATTGCTGGGCCTGTGGCGCTGGAGCGCGGCGCCGCTGCGCCACGCCATGCGCGCGGCGCTGGCGATCGGCGTGGGCTATGCGCTGTCGCAGCTGCTGCCCTGGCGCGAGCATGCCTACTGGATCGTGCTGACCATCGTCGTCGTGCTGCGCGGCAGCCTGGCGCAGACGCTGGAGCGGCGCAACGAGCGCGTGGCCGGCACGCTGCTGGGCTGCATGCTGGCCTCGATCGTGTTGCTGGCCAACCTGCCGCACTGGGCGCTGCTGGCCTGTGTGACCCTGGCCCAGGCCGTGGCCCATGCCTTCACGCTGCGCCGCTACCTGTTCACGGCCGTGGCGGCCACCGTGCTCGGACTGGTGCAGGCGCATCTGCTGGGCGCGGGCGGCAGCGCCGGCTTCGTGCTGCTTGAGCGCATGGCCGACACCCTGATAGGCGCCGGCATCGCCTGGGCCTTTGCCTATGTGCTGCCCTCCTGGGAGCGCCAGCAGATACCGGCCCTGGTGGCGCGCGCGCTGGCGGCGCAGACGCGCCATGCGCGCGAGGCCCTGGCCCTGGGCCAGCTGCAGGCCGTGGACAACCACCCCGAGCTGGCCTGGCGCCTGGCGCGCCGCGAGGCCTACGACAGCCTGGGCGTGCTGGTGCAGGCCACGGCGCGCGCCTGGAAGGAGCCGCGCGCCGTGCGCCCGCCGCTGGCGCCGCTGGAGCGCATGCAGGTGCATTGCTACCAGCTGCTGGCGCAGCTCACCGCCGTCAAGTCCATGCTGCTGCTGCGCCGCGGCCATCTGCGTGCCGAGGATGTGCAAGAGCCCCTGCAGGCCGCTACGGCGCGGCTGGAGGCGGTGTTGACCGGCGCCGCAGTGGCCACCGCGCCCGCGTCCGATCAGGCCGGGGTGTACGAGCCGCAGGCGCTGCCGCCACTGGTCGAGACCGACCTGGCCCCCTGGCTGCTGCGCCGCCTGTGCCTGGCCGAGGAGCTGGCCCGGCAGCTGCGCAGCGAGGCCATGGCGGTGGTCGTGCCGCTGCGGGCCGATTGATCAGCCGCCGCGCCTGCGCCAGCGCAGCAGGCCCCAGCGCAGCACAAAGGCGCCGCCCAGCACCAGGGCGAACCAGCCGGCCAGATACACCTGGGCCATGAGCTCGCGCACATCCGGCGAGCGCGCCACATGCGGGGCCAGCAGGATGATGGCGCCGATCAGCGTGCAGATCACGCCCTTGAGCAAGAGCTCGGAATCTTGTTTGCGCGGGTCGGAGGAGGGCATGGGGCGATTATCCTTGCCACCTTTCCCAGCCCCGATTAGTGAAAGTACAGCCTTATGGCCATCCAGTGGTTCCCCGGTCACATGCACCTGACGCGCAAGGCGATAGGCGAGCGCATCAAGGACATCGACGTGGTGATCGAGCTGCTGGACGCGCGCCTGCCCGGCTCCAGCAGCAACCCGCTGCTGGCCGAGCTGACCGCGCACAAGCCCACGCTCAAGGTGCTGAACAAGCAGGACCTGGCCGACCCCGGGCGTACCGGCGCCTGGCTGGCCTGGTACAACGCGCGCGCCGATACCAGCGCCATCGCGCTGGATGCGTCCGACGCGGCGCCCGCGCGCCGGCTGATTGATGCCTGCCGCCAGCTCGCGCCCAACCGGCGCGGCCTCTCAAAGCCCATGCGGGTGCTGATCTGCGGTATCCCCAACGTCGGCAAGTCCACGCTGATCAACACCCTGAGCCGCAAGACCCAGGCCAAGACCGGCGACGAGGCCGGTATCACCAAGCAGGAGCAGCGCATCGTGCTCGACGATGACTTCTACCTGTGGGACACGCCCGGCATGCTCTGGCCGCGCATCATCGTGCCAGAGAGCGGCTTGCGCCTGGCCGCCAGCGGCGCCATGGGGCGCAACGCCTATGAAGAGGAAGAGGTGGTGCTGGAGCTGCTGGCCTACCTCAAGCAGCACTACGCGCCGCTGATCGATGCGCGCTACAAGCTGGGCCTGGATGCAGAGGCGATCGCTGCCCGCCACGACGAAGAGCTGTTGGAGCTGATCGCGAAAAAGCGCGGCGCCGTGATGAGCGGCGGCCGCCTGAACATGCAAAAGGCCGCCGAGATCGTGCTCACCGACCTGCGCGGCGCAGCGCTGGGCCGCCTGACGCTGGAGACGGTGCCCGAGTTCGAGGCCTGGCTGGCCGCCGGCCAGCTGCAGGACAAGGCGCGCGCCGAGCGCAAGGCCGAGCAGCGCAAGCGCGACGAGCGCCGGGCGCGCAATGCGCAGCGCCGTGAATAGTTGCAGGCCGGAACCGGTTTGCAGCGCCGCTCGGTGATCCCGGAGCTGGCCGTTTTTGTGTTGCAACAGCTTGATTAGGCATATGCCTCTGACCGCTGTCTTGACTCTCTCCCACTCTGGGGGAGGGCGGGGTGGGGCCAGCGACGCTCGCGTCCTGATGCCTGCGCTCCTGGCCCCTATCCCAACCTTCCCCCAGAGGGCATGGGTGTCTACACACCTTTTTCGTAGCGCAGAACGCTTGTTTGACGGGGCTTCAACTCCCTCGCCCCCTTGGGGGAGAGGGTGGGGGTGAGGGGGTGATGGGGCGCAGCGCGGGCATTGGCCCCCTCACCCCCCCCTCTCCCGCCAGCGGGAGAGGGAGAAACAGCCCCAGGGCCGCACACATGTTGCGTGGCACGCTATACAAAAGATGTGTAGACACCCAGGCCCAGAGGGGGAAGGAGTTTGAGTCATGCCGAAGATTTGGTAAAAAAGGCTGGTATCGCCCTTGGGAAAAGCGCTGATAGCTATCAAAAAAGAAGTGTAAACCTTGCCGCTACCAGGCCAGCGGCGCCGGCGCATCACCCCAGAAGATGAAGCGCCTGGCCTCGGCGTAGCGCGAGTTGCTGACCAGATAGGGATCGGTGCCGCTGCCCTTGTGCAGCAGCACCAGGTAGCCGCCGGCCGTGCCCACGGCCAGGGTGTGGCCGTCGGGTGCCGGGGCGATGCTGCGGATCGCGCCGCCGACATGGTGGCGCCACAGGGCGCGGCCGTCCTCGGCCAGGCCGTGCAGGTCGCCGGCCCCGTCGCCGCGCACCGTCACGCCGTGGGCCGTGCTGCTGGCGTCGGCGCTTGTCACGGTGGCGGGCGCCTGCGCCGGGGGCAGGGCGGTCATGCTCCGGCGATCGGCACTGAGCTGCCACCAGGCGCCGGTCTGATCGGCCGTGCCGCTGGCGCCATCGACATGGGCCAGCAGACTGCCATCGGCTTGCCACAGCAATGGCCCCACGGCCCGGCCGCTGCGCGCGGCATGGTGCTCGAAGGCGCCGGGCGCAAAGGCAAAGCGGCGGTGAAAGCGTGCCGACAAGTCCGGGTCCGCCAGCGCATGCACGGCGTGTGCCAGCTGTAGCACATCCGTGGCCTGGCCCATGCGCGGATCGACCAGCGCCGGCGGCGCGGGGGCGCCGGCATGCTGCGCGTCGGGGGGGCACATGCCCTCGGCCTGCGCGGTCCAGCGCTCGCGCACCAGGGTGGCGTGGCTGCGGCCGCTGCTCTGCCAGCCATGCGACAGGGCCATGATGGCCGGGCCGAGGACATCGGCGTCGGTTTCGTCCGGATCAAACGGGGGTCTGCGCGGCAGGGCTGGCGCGGCGCCGGCCGGGGCCAGGGGGGCGCAGCGCAGCGCCCGCTGTTCGCGCGCATTGGCCGCGTACAGCTGCTGCTCCAGATCGGTAAACAGTTGCAGCAGCCGCGCCATATGCTGCACGGCGTCGTTGGTCAGGGGGCGGCGGGCGTCGCTCTGGCGCTGGCCATAGCTCAGACGCAGGCCGGGCGGCTGGGCCGTGCCCTGGGCCGGGGTGTCGTCCTCGACCAGGTCGATCTGGTAGCAGGCGTGGGCGTCGTCCTCCTCGTCGCCGGGCTGCTCGCTGCCGTTGCGCCAGCTCAGTTTCAGGGCCCGGCCCCAGTGCCGGCTGCCCTGGTGGCCGGGCTGGCGTGCGCCTATCCACACATCGCCCTGCCACCAGCCGTTGCGCTCGGGGTTCCACCAGTCGTTGTAGCGGCCGGTGAACACCGGCAGCAGCGTCAACGCCTGCACGCGCGCGGTGGTCAGGGCGGCGTGCAGCCGCTCGCGCAGCGGCCGGCCGGCGCGGCGCTGGCCCTCGGCCAGGCGCCAGTAGTCGATCACGCCGCGCCAGGCCTGGGCGCAGGCCTGCAGCGCCTCGGGGCTGGCATGGTCTGCATCCAGCGGCTGCCATGGGCCGGGGCGGCCGGCATCGTCATAGGCGCGGTACTGGCGCAGCAGGCCGTCAGCAAGCGCGGGCTGATGGTCCTGGCGCAGCCTGGCCCAGGCCTGGGCCAGGCGCCCGCCTGGGCCCGTACTGTCGTCGGGCAGGGCCAGCCAGAAGTCCCAGCGCTTCCAGAGGGTGATGAACAGGCCGTCGTGGTAGGCGTCTTGGTCCTCGTCCACATGGCGGCGCGTGAACAGAAAGTCGGTCTGCCCGAACCAGCCCGCGGCCTTGTGGTGGCTGCTGTCGGGCAGCGCGGCGCGCAGCAGCTGGTGCAGGTGCTGGCCGTGCATGGCCTCGCCGGGGCAGAGCGTGCCGTCCAGCGGCAGGTCGGCCTGGTTCATGTCGGACTCGGTGTGCGCGGTGCTGGCGGTGAGGTCGGGCATGGCGGGCTGGGGGCAGTGGCGGGGCCCATGGTAGCGCGGCGGCGCGCGGCTCAGGCGTTCTTTCAGTCGTTCTGCCAGGGCAGGGCCAACACGCGTTGCCAGTCCCGCCAGGGCGCGGCGCCGTCGCCCGGTGTCGCCTGGGGCCAGCGCAGGCCGCTGTCCAGGGTGATCCATCGCCCGTCCACCGGGTGCGGCAGTTGCAGGCGCCAGGCGTGCAGCCACAGGCGCTGCAGGCCCAGGCGCTCGGCCCACCAGCGGTTCAGCGGGCCCTTGCCGTGGGTGGCGTCGCCGATGATGGGGTGGGCCAGGTGCTTCAGGTGGCGGCGGATCTGGTGGCGCCGGCCGGTGGTCGGCTGGGCCAGCACCAGGCTGGCGCGGGTGCCGGCATGGCGCGCGTCGCTGGGCTCGGGCAGGTCCAGCCGGGCCAGGCGGGTGATGGTCGTGTGGGCGTCCTGGGCCGTCGCATCGGGTGGGGCGTCGTCGGGGCGCAGTGGGTGGTTGACCTCTGCGCTCTCGGGCGCCCAGCCGCGCACCAGGGCCAGGTATTGCTTGCGCACGGCATGCGCGGCAAAGGCCCCGGCCAGGGCGCGCGTGGCGGCCGGGTGCAGGCCCATGACGAGCACGCCGCAGGTGCCCTTGTCCAGGCGGTGCACGGGGTAGACATGCTGGCCGATCTGGTCGCGCAGGGTCTGCACCACGAAGCGCGTCTCGCCGGCGTCCAGCCCCGTGCGGTGCACCAGCCAGCCGGCGGGCTTGTACAGCGCCACCAGGTGCTCGTCCTGCCACAGGATGGACAGAGGTGGGTGGGCGCTGGCGCCTGGCTGGGTTTCCATGAATGGTGAGACGAAGTGGGCAGGCCGGGCATGGTATCGGCTGGCGCACAATGCGCCGCCATGATGTCCACACGCTCCACGCTGCTGCCGCTGCCCCTGCTGGCGGCCCCCTCGCTCAACGATCCCCAGCCCCTGGTGCTGTACCACGACCGCTGCGCCGACGGTTTTGCCGCCGCGCTGGCCGCCTGGCGCTTCTATGGCGGGCAGGTGCAATGCCTGGGCCTGTCGCACGGGCAGATCCGCAATGTTGAAGAGCTGCCGCCGCTGGCCGGCCGGGCCGTCTATGTGCTGGATTTTTCCTTTGGGCCCGAGCTGCTGGCCGAGATCGACGCACGCGCCGCCAAGCTGGTGCTGCTGGACCACCACAAGAGCGCGGCCGAGCAGCTGGCCGGCTTTGCCTGCCGCTGTGGCGCGCTGCATTTCGACATGACCAAGTCGGGCGCACGCCTGGCCTGGGAGCTCTTTCACCCCGAAACGCCGCTGCCCGACCTGGTGCGCCATGTGGAAGACCGCGACCTGTGGGCCTGGCAGTACCCCGAGACGGCGGGCTATGTGGCGGCGCTGGACATGGAGCCCTTCGACTTTGCACGCTGGCAGCAGATTGCCGACTTTGCGCCGGCCGAGACGGCGGCCTTCGTCGCGCGCGGCCAGGCCATGGACGAAAAATTCCGCCACCTGGCGCAGGACGTGGCCGGCGGCGCCCAGCCGCTGCTGTTCAACGGCCAGGCCGGGCTGATGGTGAACGCGCCCGGGGCCTTCCACAGCCTGGTGGGCGAGCTGCTGTCCAAGCAATGCGGCACCTTCGCGCTGATGTGGGCCGTGGCCAAGGACGGTCAGGTCAAGGTGGGACTGCGCTCGCAGCGCGGCTACGACTGCTCGCCGCTGGCTGTCAGCATGGGCGGCGGCGGCCACGCCCAGGCCTGCGGCTTTCGCTTGCCCGCAGATCGCCTGCCCGAGCTGCTGGGCGGCAACTTCAAGGCATAGGCAAATATGGCCACGCCCGCGCCCATCTCCATCGACGACATCACCGCGCTCGACGCCAGCGCGCTGTCGCAAGCCATTCATGCCCGCAGCGTCTCCTGCCGCGCCGTCATGCAGGCCTACCTGGCGCGCATCCAGCGCCTGAACCCGCGCTACAACGCGCTGGTTTCGCTGCGGCCCGAGGACTATCTGCTGGCCGATGCCGATGCCTGCGACGCTGAGCTGGAGCGCGGTCAGTCGCGCGGCTGGATGCACGGCATGCCGCAGGCGATCAAGGACCTGTCCAACGCTGCCGGCCTGCCCACCACGCTGGGTTCGCCGCTGATGCGGGGCTTCGTCGCCAACGAGGACGGGCTGATGGTCGCGCGCATGAAGGCGGCCGGCTGCATCGTCATCGGCAAGAGCAACACGCCGGAGTTCGGCCTGGGTTCGCACACCTTCAACCCGGTGTTCGGCACCACGCTGAACGCCTATGACCCCGCCAGGTCGGCCGGCGGCTCCAGCGGCGGCGCGGCCGTGGCGCTGGCGCTGCGGCTGCTGCCGGTGGCCGACGGTTCGGACTTCATGGGCAGCCTGCGCAACCCGGCGGCCTGGGCGAACATCTTTGGCTTCAGGCCCAGCCAGGGCCGCGTGCCCATGTGGCCGGCGCAGGACGTGTGGATCAGCCAGCTGGGCACCGAAGGCCCCATGGGGCGTAGCGTGCGTGACCTGCAGCGCCTGCTGGCGACACAGGCGGGCTGGTCGCCAAATGCTCCACTATCAATAGCTGAAGGCGCTTATCCTGAAATGGCTGGCGGCCTGTTTGATGTCAAATCCACGCGCATCGCCTGGCTGGCTGATCTGGACGGCTACCTGCCCATGGAGCCCGGCATTCTGGACATATGCGCCCAGGGGCTGCGGCGCCTGGAAAGCCTGGGCTGCAGCGTGCAGCCCTGCGCCCTGGGCATGCCGCCCGAGCGCGTGTGGCAGGCCTGGCTGGTGTGGCGGCGCGTGCTGGTGGCGTCGCGCATTGCCCCCTTCCTGCTGAAGGAGGGCAACCGCGCCCATATCAAGCCCGAGGCGCTGTGGGAGCATGACCAGGCGGCGCAGGTCAGCGGCGCCGATTTCATGGGCGCCAGCGTAGCGCGCACCAGCTTCTACCAGCAGCTGCTGCGCCTGTTCGAGCACCATGACGTGCTGGCCCTGCCCAGCGCCCAGGTGTGGCCCTTCGACGCTGCCGAGCGCTGGCCGGAGCAGATCGCCGGCTTGGCCATGGACAGCTACCACCGCTGGATGGAGGTGGTCATCTACGCCACCTTTGCCGGCCTGCCCTGCATCAGCGTGCCCACCGGCTTCAATGCCCAGGGCCTGCCCATGGGGCTGCAGCTGATCGGCCGGCCGCACGGTGATGCGGCGCTGCTGGCCTTGGCAGCGGCCTACGAAGGGGCGATAGGGGACTGGCTGGCGGTGCGGCCGGGGGCCTGAACGCACGCCAGCCTCCCTGCCGGCTATGGCTAGGACAGCAACCCGGAAATATCGAAACATGAAAGCGCGCCTTCGCCCCCATGGCGGCGTTGCAAATCCTCGCGATAGCTACGGCTATCTCTGCGGTTTGCGCCTTGCCCTGTGCGCGAATCCATCGCTTTCATTGTGTTCCTCTACTTCCAGGTTGCTGTACTAGGGCCGCAGGTACTGGCGCCGATAGTCCCAGGGCGCCAGCGGGCGCTTTTGCGCCCACAGCCCCTGGCCATTGGCGCGTGCCTGGCGCTGCAGGGCCACTAGCCTGGGGTGCTGTTTTGCCTGCGGCGCATACACCCAGGCCAGGCCGGCGCGCAGCTGGGCCGTGGCCACGTCCTGGCCTTGGCAGCGCACATGGGCCAGGGTGCGGCCGTAGCTGTCGTGGCCCAGGCGGTACAGCCGCGCCTGCTGGCGAAAACACAGCCGCGCCAGGTTCTGGCGCGCGCGCTGGCCAAAGGCCTGGCGGCTCTCGGGGGCATCAACGACGGCGATGCGCACGCGCTCCTGGCGCCAGGCGCCGGGCGCGCCGCAGCGCGCGCTGAGGGTGTCGCCGTCGTGGATGGCGACAACCAGGCAGAGCAGGGCGGTAGAGGCGGGCATGGGGGCGGCGGCAGGACAAAAGGGGGCGCACTATACCCGCTGCGGGCCGCGGCCATGGTCGCGGCAGGCGCTGCCTAAAAAATCAGCGATGCGCTGCAGCCCAATACCGGCGCGGCTTGGGGCTGGTTGTACCGGTGGTTTTCCACAGGGCCGCCCACAGGCCGTGGGCATAACCCTAGAAACGGCAGTTGACCGCTTTCAAACTTCACGAAAGCCGCGTGAATATTGAGGTTTGCTGCTTCGTCGGCACTCACCTGTGGGGCGACAACGCTACGCTACTTGTCAGTACCGCGCTCGCCGCGCCATGCGGCGTTGCTCCTCCTTGCGGGCAGTAGCCCGCTGCGGCGTCCCCCTTGCAGGGCGCGGTCCCGCCAGAGGCGGAACCCGCTCATGCCGTCCAAGGGTGCACAGGCACCCTTGGAGCCGCGGCATTCGCCCTTGCCTGGCACGCCGATCACGGCACTGCCAAGCATGTCCAACTGCCGTTTCTAGGGTAACTGCGCCCGCCGATGACCGACAATCACCGGTTTTCCTCGCAGCCCCCATACCCGTGTTCAAAGGTCTTGTAGCGTCCGTCGTGGCGTCGGTTTTGTTTGGCGCCATGTACTACCTGGCGCCCCAGCTGGCGCCGCTCGATGGCGAGCAGATCTTCGGCTGGCGCGTGCTGGCCACGCTGCCCTTCACCACCGTGCTGCTGCTGGCGCTGGGCCAGTGGCGGCGCGTGCGCCTGCTGCTGCGGCGCGCACGGCGCCAGCCGTCGTTGGCACTGGGGCTGCTGGCCAGCGCGGCGCTGCTGGGCGTGCAGCTGTGGCTGTTCTTGTGGGCGCCGCTGCACGGGCGCGCGCTGCCGGTGTCGCTGGGCTACTTTCTGCTGCCGCTGGTGATGGTGCTGGCCGGGCGGGTGCTGTACCGCGAAAGCCTGACCGGCCTGCAATGGCTGGCCACGCTGCTCGCGGGCGCCGGCGTGGCGCATGAGGTGCTGCGCGCCGGCGGCATGTCGTGGGAGACCTGGCTGGTCGCCCTGGGCTACACGGCGTACTTCGTGCTGCGCCGCCGTCTGGCCACCGACCACCTGGGCGGGCACTGGCTGGACATGCTGCTGCTGGTGCCCGCGGCCCTGTGGTTCGTGGCGCGCGCGCCCTCGTCGCTGGGCCTGGTGGCCGGCCACCAGCACCTGTGGGCCATGGTGCCGGTGTTGGGCCTGGTGAGCGCCGTGGCGCTGGCGCTGTACATGGCCGCCAGCCGGCTGCTGCCGCTGGGCTTGTTTGGCCTCTTGAGCTATGTGGAGCCGGTGCTGCTGGCCCTGGTGGCGCTGGCCCTGGGCGAGAGCATTGGCCGCGAGCAGTGGCCGAGCTACGGGCCCATTTTCGCGGCCGTGGGCGTGCTGGTGCTCGATGGCGCACTGCGCCTGGGCCAGTCGCAGAAAGTTTGATGGAAATACGGCCGTAGCGCCCGTGGGATAAGCGTTAACAGCTCTTTTTTTGATAGTTTGGTACGTCGGCATCGGCCCAGCAACCGGGTGCCAGGCCGTCCAGCCGGTACGGCCCAATGGCCGCGCGCACCAGGCGCAGCGTGGGGTGACCCACGGCGGCCGTCATGCGGCGCACCTGGCGGTTGCGGCCTTCGCGGATGATGAGCTCCAGCCAGCAGTCCGGGATGTTCTGGCGCACGCGTATCGGCGGGTCGCGCGGCCACAGCGTAGGCGGCGGGTCTAGCCGGCGCACGCGCGCGGGCAGGGTGGGGCCGTCGTTCAGCGCCACGCCATGTCGCAGCGCATCCAGTGCGGCGTCGTCGGGAATGCCCTCGACCTGCACCCAGTAGGTCTTCTCCATCTTGTGGCGCGGGTCGCTGATGCGCGCCTGCAGGGGGCCGTCGTTGGTCAGCAGCAGCAGGCCCTCGCTGTCGGCGTCCAGGCGACCGGCGACATAGACGCCGGGCTCGGTGATGAAGTCCTTGAGGCCACGCCAGCGCCCCTCGGGCGTGAACTGGCTCAGCACGCCGTAGGGCTTGTTGAAGCGCAGCAGGCGCGGGGCGGCGGGCGCCGGCCGGTGCAGCGTGGGGCGCTGGCTCATGTGGTCAGGTCATGCGGGCAGGAACAGGGCCGGATCGACCATGCTGCGGTTCAGCATCACGCCCCAGTGCAGGTGCGGGCCCGTGACGCGGCCGGTGGCGCCCACGCGGCAAAACGCCTGGCCGGTGGCGAGCTGCTCGCCCACGGCGCAGTCCACGCCGCTGAGGTGGCAGTACATGCTGAGCAGGCCGCCGCCATGGTCCAGCCAGACCGTGCCGCCGTTGAAGAAATAGTCGCCCACGTCGATCACCCGGCCCGGCAGCGGTGCCACCACGGGCGTGCCGGTGGCGGCCGCTATGTCCATGCCGCTGTGCGGGTTGCGCGCCTGGCCGTTGAACACGCGGCGCAGTCCAAAGCTGCTGGAGCGCCGCCCGGGCACGGGCTGGCGCATGCGCAATGCGTCGGCCGGCAACGGTGTGGAGAAGGTGGCCATGACGCGCTGCTGGTGGTCGCGCTCGCGCTCGTAGCGGGCCTGATCCTCGGGCGAAAGATCCACCGTGCGCGGCGCCACGTTCAGGCGTTGCTCGCGGTACTTCTTGGCCGCCACCTGATAGGCGATGCGCCGCGCCGGCGCGCCGTCCGTGGCCTGCACGCTGACATGGGCCTGGCCCACGGGCGCGGCCAGCGGTATGCCGACGATGGCCGTCCAGGCGCTGGCATCGCCCAGCACCAGCACCGGAATGTCGCCGGCATGAACCACCGGACGCTCGGGCGCCGGGCCCAGCGCCAGCCGGGCCACGCCGCCGGGCACCTGCAGCGCCTGGGGCCATGGGCCTGGGGTGGCGTCCTGGGCCAGCGCTGCGCTGGCGGGCAGCAGCGCCAGGCCCATGGCTTGCAGCATGGTGCGGCGCTGGCAGCCGGATCTGGCAGAGGGGAGGTGATGGGGCAGATATGGCACGGCGGGCAGTGTAGAGCGGCGCCATGGCGCCAGAGGCGGGGCGATGCAAAAAGGCAAGGTTCTCATGCCGGCCCTGCATATTGATGGATAATTTGCACCAATGCCCTGGGCACCAAGGTGGTCAGGGCATTGCCACGTCTGGCGCGGCTTTCATGCTGACCCACAAGGTTCGCCGCACGGTACATGGCACCCGCACAGTTTTTTTGCGGCCCGCTCGCGGTGGCTTGCATGCGCTTTGGTTGTTCAGTTTTCGCACAGCCGGGCATTGTTTTTTTGTTTCCCCTCCCCCCCATTTGTCAGAAAGCATATCGACCATGCGTCAAGAACATGACTTCATTGGTATCAAGACCATCCCCCCCGACGCCTACTGGGGCGTGCATACGGCACGCGCCGTGGAGAACTTTCCCATCACCGGCCAGACCGTGGCCCAGATGCCCGAGTTGATCCGGGCCTTTGCCTTCGTGAAGAAGGCCGCCGCCCATGCCAACCTGCAGCTGGGCGCGATCAACGAAACCCAAGCCAATGCCATTTCCAAGGCCTGCGACGACCTGGTCGCCGGCCAGCTGCACGAGCAGTTCGTGGTGGACGTGATCCAGGGCGGCGCCGGCACCTCGACCAACATGAACGCCAACGAGGTGATCGCCAACCGCGCGCTGGAGTACCTGGGCCTGCACAAGGGCCGCTATGACGTGATCCACCCCAACGACCATGTCAACGCCTCGCAAAGCACCAACGACACCTATCCCACGGCCGTGAAGATGGCCACGTATTTCGGCATCCAGACCCTGCTGGCGGCCCTGGCCGAGCTGCGCGGCGCCTTCGAGGCGAAGGCGCGGGAGTTCGCCAACATCCTCAAGATTGGCCGCACCCAGCTGCAGGACGCCGTGCCCATGACGCTGGGCCAGGAGTTCGCCGCCTTCGCCGCCATGCTGGCCGACGACGAGCGCCGCCTGCGCGAGTCCGCCTACCTGATGTGCGAGATCAACATGGGCGGCACGGCCATAGGCACCGGCATCAACGCACCGGTGGGCTATGTGGACGTGGTCACGCCCAAGCTGGCCGAGCTGTCGGGCGTGCCGGTCAAGGCCGCCGCCAACCTGATCGCCGCCACCTCGGACACGGGCGCCTTTGTCGACATCTCCGGCGTGCTCAAGCGCATCGCCGCCAAGCTGTCCAAGATCAGCAACGACCTGCGCCTGCTGTCCTCGGGCCCGCAGGCGGGCGTGGCCGACATCAAGTTGCCGCCGCGCCAGGCGGGCTCGTCCATCATGCCGGGCAAGGTGAACCCGGTGATCCCCGAGGTGATGAACCAGGTGTGCTTCGAGGTGATTGGCAACGATGTCGCCATCACCATGGCCTGCGAGGCCGGCCAGCTGCAGCTCAACGCCTTCGAGCCGCTGGTGGCCTGGGCCCTGCACAAGAGCCTGCACCACCTGGCCAGCGCCTGCCAGACGCTGCAGGTCAACTGCGTGGAAGGCATCGTCGCCAACCAGAACCTGCTGGACGAGCGCATTGCCGAGTCCGTGACCCTGGTGACGGCGCTGAACCCGCTGATCGGCTACGAAAAGGCCGCAGCCATCGCCAAGGCCGCCATCGCCACCGGCAAGCCAATTGCCCAGGTGGCCGAAGACCTGGGCATCATGAGCCAGGCCGAGATGCAGAAGCTGCTGGTGGCCGAGCGGCTGACGCAGGCGGGCGCCATCACCTCAGACAAGTAAAACTATCAAAAAAATAGCTGCTAGCGCTTTTTGATAAAGCGCTGCAGCTGTTTTTTTATGATGGTTTTGGTGGTCGCTTGGGGGCTTACTTCACGCGCTCCGTCTCCACCACCATGTCCAGCACATAGGCGTAGGCCGAGGCATCGGCCGGCGGGGTCTTGACCGCGTAGCGGTTGATGCGCAGCACGTTGCGCATGCCCTTCTCATGCTGCCAGCCCTGGATCTCGCCGTAGAACATCTGCCATTCGCCCACCGACTGCTTCACGCCGTTGTCGGCATAGCGGATCTCGCGCACGCGCAGGCATTGGGCGTTCTTCATCACGCCATGGCTGCAGGCCACGCGTTCGGGCGCCACCTCCAGAAAGATGCGCTCAGCCGGCCCGCCGTACTGCGTCTGCGGCGTGGGCTGGCCGGCCAGCTCCCAGCGGCTGCCGTCGGCAAACCACAGTTGCAGCTCGGGCGTGCCGGCGGCGCGCAGCTGGTAGCGCTTCATGGTGGGTAGCAGCGCGCCCACGCGATCCTCCAGCTGCATCAGGGCCTGGTCGGCGCAGGCGCGCTTGGTGGACATGGTCTGGGTCAGCTGGATGTCGTTGCCCTGGGTGCCAAAGTCGGCGCCCAGCACATTGCACAGCTTGCGCACCGACAGGCGCTGGTCTTCAAAGTGCAGTTGCAGCGGCTCGCGCCCGGCCAGCAGCCAGCGCCCGTCGGGCTGGCCCTGGGCATCGAAGGCGGCCGTCAGGTTCCAGTCGTACGAGGCCAGGTCGGGGGTGCTGTGCTGCGCGATGGTCGGGGGCATGGGGGCCGCGGGTTGTGATGGGGCGCTGGTGCAGGCGCCCATCAGGGCGGCCAGGGCCAGGACGTAGAGGGTGTGAAGGGTGGTGCGCTGGTTCTTGTTCATCGGTGTTAGGCGCGGTTGCGGGGCAAAGGTTCGGGCGTGAATGTCACGCAAACGTCAAACCCTGCCCGGGGTTGGTCAAAACGCCGAACCGGGCTGGCGCAGAAACGTCAGCTCTTCGTCGCTGGATGCTCGCCCCAGGA
Organism: Diaphorobacter limosus; assembly: GCF_033100095.1. Taxonomy (NCBI): domain Bacteria; kingdom Pseudomonadati; phylum Pseudomonadota; class Betaproteobacteria; order Burkholderiales; family Comamonadaceae; genus Diaphorobacter; species Diaphorobacter limosus. The sequence goes on from NZ_CP136921.1 coordinate 394,743, forward strand.
TGGCGTTGCGATGCGGGTAGCGGCCAAAGCGCTCGATGATGGCCTGGTGCTGCAGCGCAAAGGGCAGGTTGACCTCCAGCCCGGGCTGTGCGAACAGCCGCGCCGACTGCGCCTGCACCACGCGGGATTCGCTGTGCATGTAGGGCATGTAGGCAAAGGCACGCTGGGCGCTGGGCAATTGCCTGTCGAGTCCTTGCGTCACCAGCTCCTGCGCCAGCACCAGGGCCATGCCGTCCTGGGCAAAGGCCTGCGGCGTGTCGCGGTAGATGTTGCGTGAGAACTGATCCAGCAGCACGATCTCGGCCAGCCGCCCGGCCGCATTCACGCGCCAGCCAGACAGCTCGCCGCGCGCGCCGGCCTCGAGCAGGGCGCCAAAGCGCTGGCCCATGGCGGCATCGAGCTGCGCGTCCTTGGCGAAATGCTGCGCCGGCGTCAGCTCGTCGAACCAGAAATGCAGGATGGCTTCGGGCGTCATGTGCGAGAGCGGCAAGGGGCTCACTTGCCCCAGCTGTCCTTGAGCCCCGTCACCCGGTTGAACACCGGCTTGGCCGGCGCGTGATCCTTGCGGTCGGCGACGAAGTAGCCGAAGCGCTCGAACTGGAACTTGTCCTCGGCCTGGGCGGCGGCCAGCGAGGGCTCCACGTAGGCCGTCACCACCTTCAGGCTGTCCGGGTTGAGCAGGGCTAGGTAGTCCTTGCCGCCTGCGTCGGGCTGGGCGTCGGTAAACAGCCGGTCGTACAGGCGCACCTCGGCCTGCACGCCGTCGGCCACGCCCACCCAGGTGATGGCGGCCTTGACCTTGACGCTGTCGGCGCCGGGCGTGCCGCTCTTGGTGTCCGGCACCACCGTGGCCAGCACCTTGGTGACGTTGCCGGCGGCGTCCTTTTCGCAGCCCGTGCATTCGATGACGTAGCCGCCCTTGAGGCGCACGCGGTTAGACGGGAACAGGCGCTTGTAGCCCTTGGGCGGCAGCTCGGCGAAGTCCTCGCGCTCTATCCAGACCTCGCGGCCCAGGCTGAAGCGGCGCTCAGGCACGGTTTCGCCCTCGGCGGCGTGGGGCAGGGCGGGCAGGCTGCAGGGCTCCAGGTGATCGCCGCTGCCGAACACCTCGGCCCAGTTGGTCAGTTCCAGCTTGAGCGGGTCGAGCACCACCATGGCGCGGTGGGCCTTGGCCTCCAGGTCTTCACGCAGGCAGCCTTCGAGCGTGGCGTAGTCGATCCAGCTGTAGTCCTTGGTCACGCCTATGCGCTCGCAGAACGCCTGGATCGATGCGGGCGTGTAGCCGCGCCGGCGCAGGCCGGCGATGGTGGGCATGCGTGGGTCGTCCCAGCCGCTGACGATGCCGTTGTCCACCAGGTGCCTGAGCTTGCGCTTGCTGGTGACCACGTAGGTCAGGTTCAGGCGCGCGAATTCGTATTGGCGCGGATGCGGCTGGGCGATCAGGCCGCCCTCGGCCAGGCGATCGAGCAGCCAGTCGTAGAACGGGCGCTGGTCTTCAAACTCCAGCGTGCAGATGCTGTGGGTGATGCACTCCAGCGCGTCCTCGATCGGGTGCGCGAAGGTATACATCGGGTAGATACACCATTTGTCGCCGGTGTTGTGGTGCTCGGCGCGCTTGATGCGGTAGATGGCCGGGTCGCGCAGGTTGATGTTCGGGCTGGCCATGTCGATCTTGGCGCGCAGCACGGCCGCGCCGTCGGCCAGCACACCATCGCGCATCTGGCGAAAGCGTGCCAGGTTCTCCGCTGGGGTGCGGCCGCGGTAGGGGCTGTCCACGCCGGGCTTGCCAAAGTCGCCGCGATTGGCGCGCATCTCGTCGGCCGTCTGCTCGTCCACGTAGGCGTTGCCGGATTCGATCAGGTACTCGGCCGCGCGGTACATGAAGTCGAAGTAGTTGCTGGCGAAGTACAGGTTCTCGTGGCCGTCCGGGTCTTTCCAGTCAAAGCCCAGCCAGTGCACGGCATCGATGATGGCGTCCACGTACTCCTGCTCTTCCTTCTCGGGGTTGGTGTCGTCAAAGCGCAGGTGGCACACGCCGCCATAGTCGCGCGCCAGGCCGAAGTTCAGGCAGATGGATTTGGCATGACCGACATGCAGGTAGCCGTTGGGCTCGGGCGGAAAGCGCGTGCGTATCCGCGCCGGGTCGAGTGCGCCGGCCTGCTGGTGGGCGGCGTCGCCGGGGGTGCCGGCCCAGCGGTTGTTGGCATGTGTGCCCTGGGCCAGGTCGGCGTCGATGATCTGGCGCAGGAAGTTGCTGGGCTTGAGGGGTTCTGTGGTGTCGTTGTGGACTGGGGTGCTCATGCCGCGATTTTAGGCCGTGTGCTTGCAGCGCCTGTGCTGTGCAGGGGCTACGTTCGGAAACAACATAAACAGGGGTTCATGACATCCTATTGCCCAGCTGGCGCGTTGTGGAGTCTGACAATCCTTTTCATGTTCAATGGCGCCAGTGGGGCCGTGGCCTGCGGAGGGCAGGCAGGTTTCAACGTCAAAGGAGAATTTTTCATGACCCAACGTCGCTCTTGGTTTGCCGCCGTCGCATCGGCCGGTGTGGCATTGGCCTTGATGGCGGGCGCCGGCACGGCGCAGGCGCGCAGTGATGTGTATTGGTCGGTGGGCGTGGGTGCGCCCGGCGTGGTGATGGGTTTCGGCAATGCCGCACCCATGTATTACGTGCCGCCGCCGCCCGTGTACTACGCACCGCCGCCGGCGGTGTATGTGCCGCCGCGTCCCGTGTACTACGCGCCGCCGCCGCCGGTGTATTACCGCGGCCATGACCACCACTGGCGTGGACACCACCACCACGATCGCCATCGTGGCCATGACGGCCACCGGGGTCACCGTGGGCATCGCGATTGACGCTGGCGCAGCTGGCAGACGGATGACACAGGCGGCCCTCAGTGGCCGCTTTTGCTTGGGCAGCGGCCCGCATAATGGACGGCTTGCGGGTCCGCGCAGGCGGGGTAGAACCGCGTATCTCACCGTATGACCAAAACCGTTTACGTTCTCAACGGCCCCAATCTCAACCTGCTGGGCACGCGCGAGCCGCAGGTGTATGGCTCGCAGACCCTGGCCGATGTCGAGCAGCTTTGCACCGAGGCCTGCGCACGCCATGGTTTCACGCTGGTGTTCCGCCAAAGCAACCACGAGGGCGCGCTGGTGGACTGGATCCACGAGGCCGGCCGCCTGCATGCGGCGGGCCAGCTGGCGGGGCTGGTGCTCAACGCCGCGGCCTATACGCACACCAGCGTGGCGTTGCTGGACGCCGTCAAGGGCACGGGCGTGCCGCTGGTGGAGCTGCACATCAGCAACGTGCATGCGCGCGAGGCGTTTCGTCACCACTCCTACCTGTCTGGCGTGGCCCGGGCCGTGATGTGCGGCTTTGGCGTGCAGGGCTATGCCCTGGCCATAGACGGGCTGGCGCAATGGTGAGCGCCCCCGCGCTGGCCACCTTGCCCGTGCCCGCCGAGGTGCTGCGCCTGCAGGCCCTGGCGCGGCGCGAGACCACGCCCTGCGGCGACGGCGACATGGTCTGGCATGTCTGGGGCGATGCGCGGCCCGACCGGCCGCCGCTGGTGCTGCTGCATGGCGGCAGCGGTAGTTGGACGCACTGGGTGCGCAACATCGACGATCTGCTGGCCGCCGGGCGCGAGCTGTGGATTCCGGATCTGCCCGGTTTTGGTGCGTCGGCGTCGCCCACCCGGGGTGGCGATGCAGACGCCCTGGTCGAACCGCTGGCCGAGGGCTTGCGCGCGCTGTTCGGGCCGCGCCCGTGCGATCTGGTGGGGTTCTCGTTTGGCGGCCTCACGGCCGGCCTGCTGCTGGCCGAGCATCCGGAGCTGGCACGCCAGCTGGTGCTGGTGGGTGCGCCGGCCATGGGCGTGGTGCCCAGGCGGCAGTTTGAACTCAAGGCCTGGCGCCACCTGCCGGCAGACGGGCAGCTGGCCACGCACCGCTACAACCTCGCGGCGCTGATGCTCAAGGACCAGGCGCTGATCGACGGCCTGGACGGCCTGGCCCTGGGCCTGCATGTGGCCAACGTGGTGCGCGACCGCATGCCGCGCCGGCGCCTGGCGCATACCGATGCGCTGGCGCTTGCCCTGCCGCGGGTGACCTGTCCGGTGCATGCCATCTACGGCCGCGACGATGCGTTGTACAAGGAATGGATAGTCGCGCTGGAGGGTGCCTATGCCGCCGCCGCGCCGGACTTTCGCGGCATGGCGCTGATCGACGACACCGGCCACTGGGTGCAGTTCGAGCGCCCGCAGGCGTTTGCGCAGACCCTGCTGGCGGAGCTGGGGGCTTGAGTGTGGCGGCCATGCAGGTGAACCCGGCCGAGGTGGAATTGAGCGCCATGCGCGCCCAGGGCGCGGGCGGGCAGAACGTGAACAAGGTCGCGAGCGCCGTGCACCTGCGTTTTGACATTGCCGCGTCCTCCCTGCCCGAGGACGTGAAGCTGCGCCTGCTGGCCCTGCGCGATGGCCGCATCACCCTGCAGGGCGTGCTGGTCATCAAGGCCCAGCAATACCGCACGCAGGAGGCCAACCGCCAGGACGCGCTGGCGCGCCTGCAGGCCCTGGTGGACAGCGTGGCGCGGCCGCCGCGCCCGCGCCGCGCCACGCGGCCCACGCTGGGCTCGCAGCGGCGGCGGCTGGAATCCAAGAGCCGGCGTTCCGGCATCAAGGCGCTGCGTGCCCGGCCGGCGGATACGCAATAGGGCGCGGGCCTCTTGGCATTGGGCGCGCCGCGCCCACATGAGGGGTGTATGAACCAAGATCCGCAACCCATATCCCCGGCGGCGCTGCCGACGCTGTATGTCTCGCATGGTGCGCCGCTGTTTGCTTTGGCGCCGGGCAGCACCGGCCCGGCGTTGACGCAGTGGGGCGCCCAGCTGCGCGCACAACACCCCGACCTGCGCGGCGTGGTCGTCATGTCGCCGCACTGGATGGCCCAAGGCGTTACCGTCATGACCGGCGCGCGGCCCGCCACCTGGCATGACTTTGGTGGCTTTCCGCCCGAGCTCTACCAGCTGCAATACCCGGCGCCGGGCGATCCGGCCCTGGCTGGCCAGGTGCTGGATCTGCTGCGGCAGGCCGGCATGGATGCCCGGGGCGACGCGGCGCGCCCCTTCGACCATGGCGCCTGGGTGCCGCTGATGCATTTGTTCCCGCAGGCCGACCTGCCCGTGGTGCAGCTGGCCCTGCCCCTGGGCGCCGGGCCGGCCGAGGTGCATGCCCTGGGCGCGGCCCTGCGCGGCCTGCGCGCGCAGGGCGTGCTGCTCGCGGGCTCGGGCAGCATGACGCACAACCTGGCGGAATTCTTCGGGGGTGTGAGCGAGCCCGCACCCTATGTGCTGGAGTTCAGCCGCTGGATCGAGCAGCAGCTTGAGCGCGGCGACCTGGCGGCGCTGCTGGACTACCGCGCCCGCGCGCCACATGCCCGGCGTGCCCACCCCACCGAGGAGCATTTCCTGCCGCTGTTTTTTGCGCTGGGGGCGGCGGGTGCGGGCGCCCACGCCGAGTACCTGAGCCGCGAGGTGATGTACGGCATGCTCGCCATGGATGCGTTCTCCTTAGGGTGAAATTGGCCCATAGCCCTTTGTACAAAAGCGCGAACAGCTATCAATAAAGGAGTTTCAGCACTGCGCAATGTCGGGCGGCAGCAAGCGTCTCAAATACCCTTTGTGGCGCATTCGGGCATACAGTGGCGTCCATGAATGCTCCCACGCCCATTTCCGCCCTGAACACCATGCCGGACACCGATCCGCAAGAAACCGCCGAATGGCGCGACGCCTTTGCCGCCCTGGTTGCCGCCCAAGGCCCGGAGCGAGCGCGCTTCATCCTTGACGAGCTGGCGCGTGCGGCCCATGCCAGGCGCGTGGGTTGGCAGCCCGAGCTCAATACCCCCCATGTCAATACCATCGCCGCGCAGCAGCAGCCTGTGTTCCCGGGCGACCTGGCGGTGGAGGAGCGCCTGGCCAGCCTGATGCGCTGGAATGCCCTGGCCATGGTGGTGCGCGCCAACCAGGCCTATGGCGAGCTGGGTGGGCATATCGCCAGCTACGCCAGCGCGGCCGATCTGTTCGAGGCCGGCTTCAACCATTTCTTCCATGCCCGCGAAGGGCTGGAGCCGGGCCAGCACCGCGGCGATCTGGTGTTTTTTCAGCCGCACAGCGCGCCCGGCGTGTACGCGCGCGCCTACCTCGAAGGCTTTTTGAGCGAGCAGGATTTGCTGCATTTCCGCCAGGAGATCACCGCCCCCACGGTGGGCGTGCGCGGCCTGTGCAGCTACCCGCACCCCTGGTCCATGCCGGATTTTTGGCAGTTTCCGACTGGCTCCATGGGCATAGGCCCGATCAGCAGCATCTACCACGCGCGCTTCATGCACTTCTTGACCGACCGCGGCCTGCTCGACTGCAGCGGGCGCAAGGTCTGGGGCGTGTTTGGCGACGGCGAGATGGACGAGCCCGAGAGCACCAGCGCGCTGACCCTGGCCTCGCGCGAGGGCCTGGACAACCTGGTCTGGGTGGTCAACTGCAACCTGCAGCGGCTCGATGGCCCGGTGCGCGGCAACGGCAGCATCGTCGCTGAGCTCGAGCGCCTGTTCACCGGTAGCGGCTGGAACGTCATCAAGCTGATGTGGGGCAGCGACTGGGACGGCCTGTTCGCGCGCGACCTGACGGGCGCCCTGGTGCGCACCCTGGGCGAGACGGTGGACGGCCAGATGCAGACCTTTGCCGCCAAGGACGGGCGCTACAACCGCGACCATTTCTTTGGCCAAAGCCCCGCGCTGCAGCAGCTGGCCCAGGGCATGACCGACGAGCAGATCGATCGCCTGAAACGCGGCGGCCACGACCTGGTGAAGATTTACGCCGCCTACGCGCAAGCGGCCGCGCACAAGGGCCAGCCCACGGTCATCCTGGCGCACACCAAGAAGGGCTACGGCATGGGCACGGCCGGCCAGGGCAAGATGACCACGCACAGCCAGAAGAAGCTCGATGACCAGGAGCTGATCGAATTTCGCAACCGCTTCAACCTGCCGCTTACCGACGCGCAGGCGGTGGGCCTGGAATTCTTGAAGCCCGCGCCCGACAGCGCCGAGATGCAGTACCTGCAGGCGCGGCGTGCGCAGCTGGGCGGCTACCTGCCACGGCGTCAAGCCACGTGCGAGCCTCTGCCGGTGCCGCCGCTGGCCAGCTACGCCCAATTTGCCCTGCAGGCCGATGGCAAGGACATGAGCACCACCATGGCCTTTGTGCGCATGCTCGGCGGCCTGCTCAAAGACGCCAGCCTGGGCCCGCGCATCGTGCCCATCGTCGCCGACGAGGCGCGCACCTTCGGCATGGCCAACCTGTTCAAGCAGGTCGGCATCTACAGCAACGTCGGCCAGCGCTACGCACCCGAGGACATAGGCTCCATCCTCTCGTACCGCGAGGCCAAGGACGGGCAGATTCTGGAAGAGGGCATCAGCGAGGCCGGCGCCATCGCCAGCTGGACGGCGGCGGCCACCAGCTACAGCGTGCACGGCCTGGCCATGCTGCCGTTCTACATTTACTACTCGATGTTCGGCTTTCAGCGCGTGGGCGACGCCATCTGGGCCGCCGCCGACCAGCGCGCGCGCGGCTTTCTGCTGGGCGCCACCAGCGGGCGCACCACGCTGGGCGGCGAGGGCCTGCAGCACCAGGACGGCAGCAGCCACCTCATCGCCGCCACCATCCCCAACTGCAAGGCCTACGACCCGGCCTTTGCCGGCGAGATGGCGGTGATTGTGGACGCGGGCATGCGCGAGATGCTGACCGAGCAGCGCGACGTTTTCTACTACGTCACGCTGATGAACGAGAACTACGCCCAGCCCGACCTGCCCGAAACCGCGCACCCGGGGGTGCTGCGTGGTTGCTACTTGTTCGATAGCTATCCGCGCTTGTCGGACGGGCGCGAGGCGCCTGTTTCATCTGCAAAACAGGTGACGCTGCTGGGCTCGGGCGCCATCCTCACCGAGGTCGTCAAGGCCGCCGAGCTGCTGGCGGCCGAGGGCATTGGCGCGCAAGTGCTCAGCGTGACCAGCTGGAGCGAGCTGGCGCGCGATGGCCAGGCCTGCGAGGACAGCGGTGCGACGCCCTGGATCGCCCAGGTGCTGGCGAGTTGCGGCGGCCCCATCGTCGCCGCCACCGACTATGTGCGCGCCGTGCCCGAGAGCGTGCGTGCCTATGTCCCGGTCGGGCGTGCCTACCGCACACTGGGCACCGACGGCTTTGGCCGCAGCGACACGCGCGCCGCGCTGCGCTGCTTCTTCCGGGTGGATGCGGCGCATATTGCCGCGGCCGCCCGGCAGGCCCTGGCCCAGGGGTGAAGGGCGGGTAAAGCGCATAAAGCGGGCTCGGGCGCGGCGGCGGCGCGCAGTTTGTAACCAATGGGGTGGCTGGCGCGTTATGCCTGGCATTGCGCCCCTTTGCCGAGCCCGATGCCCTGGGCGGCGCTGAACCGTGCGCACCCGTTCATCTCCCGCCATCTTTCATGTCCCACATTCAACGCAGCGCCCTTATCGACTGCACCAAGGGCCTGGCCTGCGCGGCCATCGTCTGGCACCACCTCGCTTTCTATGGCCCCATGTCCGACCAGCTGGGCCAGGTTCTGCCCGGCCTCATGGCCTGGCTGCAGGAAGATGCGCGCATGGCGGTGCAGGTGTTTCTGGTGCTGGGTGGCTTTCTGGCGGCTGCCAGCCTGGCGCCGCGTGGCCATGCGCGGTTTGATGACCCCTGGCCGCGCATGGCGCGGCGCTTTGTGCGCCTGGTGCTGCCCTATGCCGTGGCGCTGGTCGTGGCTATCCTCGTGCAGGCGGCGGTGCGGCCGTGGTTTGCGCATGACTCGGTGTCGGCCGAGCCCGGCCTGTGGCAGTTGCTGGCGCATGCGCTGCTGCTGCAGGGCGTGCTGGGCGAGGAGTCGCTGTCGGCCGGGGTCTGGTATGTGGCCATCGACTTCCAGCTGTTCGTGCTGACCACCATGCTGCTGGCCGGGGCGACCACGGCCGCCACGCGGCTGCGCGCGCGCTGGGGTGGCGACCGGCTGGCGCGCCGTTGGCCCTGGGCCATGACCGGCGCGCAGCTGCTGGTGGTGTTGGGGGTGGCTGCGTCGCTGCTGGGCTTCAACCGCGCTGCGCAGTGGGACAACTGGGCGCTGTACTTTTTTGGCGCCTATGGGCTGGGCATGCTGGCCTATTGGGCCGTGCAGTCGCGGCGGCCCTGGGGTGCCTGGGGCTGGGCGCTGTTGCTGGCCGCCCTGGTGCTGGCGGCGCTGGCGCTGGAGTGGCGCGCGCGCATCGCATTGGCCGGCGCCACGGCGCTGCTGCTGGTGCCGGCCCTGCGCCTGCCGGCCGTGGCGCGCTGGGGCGGCTGGGCGCCCTTGAACCGGCTGGGGCAGATCTCCTACTCGGTCTTTCTCGTCCACTTTGCCGTGTGCGTGGCCGTGAACGCCGTGGTCAGCTGGTTCTGGCCGCAGGCCCTGGGGGCGGTAGCCGCGGGCATGGTACTGGCGTTTGTGCTGTCGATTGCCGCCGGCCATCTGCTGTACGAGCGCGTCGAGCGCCAACTGCCTTCCTGGCAGGAGGCGCTGCGCTGGCAGGCGGGCATGGTGGGTGCCGGGCTGATCAGCAGTGCCCTGATGTGAGGGACGGGCAGAAAAAAAAGCAGCCCGCGAGGGCTGCCTGTTGAACCAGCTACCGCGCCAGGCTCAGCGGTGCAGCTCGCCGGCGTTCTCGGGCTGGTATTCGATGGCATCGACGCGCACCGTGACCCGGCCCGTGGGGCTGGGCATGGGCAGTTCGTCGCCCACGCTCAGGCCGAGCAGGGCAATGCCGACGGGGGCGAACACCGACACCTTGTTGTCGCTGCCGTCCATCTCCTTGGGATAGACCAGGGTCAGGGTGCTGCTCTTGCCGGTCTCCAGCATGGTGAAGCGCACGGTGGAGTTCATGGTGACCACATTCGGCGGCATGTCCTTGGGGTCGAGCACATCGGCGCGGTCAAGCTCGGCCTCCAGTGCGTCCCGGCCAGGGAAATCGCCGGTCTGCTTTTCCAGCAAGGATTCCAGGCGCTCGAAGTCCAGCGACGAGACGGTGATGGATGGTTTGCTGTTCATGTTGGTTCCCTTGGTACGAATAGACGGGGCAAAAACGGACAAAAGCCCGGGCAACGGGGTTGTCCGGGCCAAGGCGTTTTTGCATGCAAAAAAAAGGCACCCAACGGTGCGTTGCGCTCCATTGTCGGGCCAGTACGGGTTTTTGCCAAGGTTTGCCGCACTGGCCGACTGTGATTTTTTGTGCGCTTGCGCAAACAGGCGCAATCGCTTAAGCGCGCTATTGCATGGCCGACTGGCGGTAGGCCATGGGGGTCTCTGGCACCGGGTAGCCGGCGGCGCCAAAGGTTTCGACGATGGCCTTGTGGGTGTCGAAGTACACCTGCCAGTAATGGTCGGTGTGGGTGAAGGGGCGCACGCACAGCTTGGGGCCCTCGGGCGTGAATTCCAGGATCTCGATCACCGGCGCCGGGTCGGTCGCTACGTTGGGGATGGCGGCGATCACCGGTTGCAGGCGCGCAATCGCGTCCAGCGGGTTGACGCTGTTGGCCACCTTGGCCACGCAATCGACGCGGCGCACGGGCAGGGCACTGTAGTTCTGGATGTTGTCGCCAAACACCTTGCCGTTGCCCACCACGGTAACCACGTTGTCGGGCGTGATGACAGTGGTGGCAAACAGGCCCAGCTCTTTCACGGTGCCCACCACGCCCCCGGCGCTGATGAAGTCGCCCACCTTGTACGGGCGCAGCACCTGCATGAACACGCCGGCGGCAAAGTTGCCCAGCATGCCGCTCCAGGCTGCGCCTATGGCCAGGCCGGCGCCGGCCAGCAGGGCGGCAAACGAGGTGGTCTTGACGCCGAAGATGTCCAGGATGGCCAGGATCAGGACGATGTTCATCAGCACCGAGGCGATGGATTGCAGGTATTGCGACAGCGTGGCGTCGATCTTGTTACCGCGCTCGAAGACCTTGCCCATCAGGCGCACCGCCAGGCTGATGAGCCAGCGGCCCACCACCCAGGCGGCAATCGCCGTGAGCAGCTTGATGCCGAATTCAGCCCCTTGGGGACTGATGAATTGCCAGATTTCTTGGGCGTTCATGGAGCCTCCTGCTGCAAAAAAAGGGCTCCATCCTATGGCCTGTGACTATCGACCAATGCAAATCATTGCAAACGCCTGATGCTATCCGGCCAGTTGCTGCGCGTGGTGGCGCAGGTGATCCTGGACAAAGGTTTGTATGAAGTAGTAGCCATGGTCGTAGCCCTCGTGGCGGCGCAGCGTGAGCGGCTGGCCGACGAGCGCGCAGGCGGCGTTGAACAGCTCCGGGTGCAGCTGCTCGGCCAGGAATTTGTCGGCCAGGCCCTGGTCGATGAGGATGCCGGCCGGATAGGGCGCTGTGCTCTGCTGCTCCATGAGCCCGGTGGCGTCATGCGCGCCCCAGCCGGCGCGATCCGGGCCCAGGTAGCCCGTGAAGGCCTTCACGCCCCAGGGGCAGCGCGTGGGCGCGCAGATGGGTGCGAAGGCCGACAGGCTCTTGAAGCGCCCCGGGTGGCGCAGCGCCAGCGTGAGCGCGCCATGCCCGCCCATGCTGTGGCCAAAAATGCCCAGCCGCGCGCCGTCGATGGGCAGGGCGCTGCCGGCCAGCGGCAGCAGCTCGTCCAGCAGATAGCTCTCCATGCGCCAGTGCGCGGCCCATGGCGCCTGCGTGGCATCGAGGTAGAAGCCCGCGCCCACGCCAAAGTCCCAGGCGTCGGCCTCGCCGGGCAGGCCGGCGCCGCGCGGGCTGGTGTCGGGGGCGATCAGGGCCAGGCCCAGCTCTGCCGCCTGCTGCTGCGCGCCGGCCTTGACCATGAAGGTCTCCTCGGTGCAGGTCAGGCCGGCCAGGTAGAGCAGGGCGGGACATTTGCCACCGGCCAGCGCCTGGGGCGGCAGGTAGACGGAGAACTGCATCGGCAGGCCGATCTCACGCGAGGCGTGGCGGTAGAAGCGCTGCTCGCCGCCAAAGCAGGCGTGACTGGAGAGCAATTCCAGGGTGTCGGACATGGGGGTGTAAGCTCCTATATTGGTAGCTGTTTGCGCTTGGTTTGAAGCGTATTCACATAAAAAATGCCGTGAACCCATTGAAATGAAAGCGCAAACAGCTCACTTTTTTACAGCGTGGCGAAGTTGATCACCGAGCGTATGGACTTGCCCGCGTGCATCAGCTCGAAGGCGCGGTTGATGTCGGCAAGCCCCATGGTGTGCGTGACAAAGGGCGCCAGCTGGATCTTGCCGGCCATGGCGTCTTCCACCATGCCGGGCAGCTCGCTCCTGCCCTTGACGCCGCCAAACGCCGTGCCCAGCCACCTGCGGCCCGTGACCAGCTGAAACGGGCGGGTACTGATTTCCTGGCCGCTGCCTGCCACGCCGATGATGACCGACTGGCCCCAGCCGCGGTGCGCGCATTCCAGCGCCGCGCGCATGACGTTCACGTTGCCTATGCACTCGAAGCTGTGGTCCACGCCCCAGCCGGTCATCTCCACGATCACCTGCTGGATGGGCTGCTCGTGGTCTTTCGGGTTGACGCAGTCGGTGGCGCCAAAGGTGCGCGCCAGATCGAACTTGGAGGGGTTGGTGTCGATGGCGATGATGCGGCCGGCCTTGGCCAGTTTTGCGCCCTGGATCACCGCCAGGCCTATGCCGCCCAGACCGAACACGGCCACCGTATCGCCCGGCTGCACCTTGGCGGTGTTCTTCACCGCGCCCAGGCCGGTGGTCACGCCACAGCCCAGCAGGCACACCTGCTCGTGGTTGGCCTCGGGGCTGACCTTGGCCAACGAGACCTCGGCCACCACGGTGTATTCGCTGAACGTCGAGCAACCCATGTAGTGGTAGAGGGGTTTGCCGTCGTAGGAAAAGCGTGTCGTGCCGTCGGGCATTACGCCCTTGCCCTGGGTGGCGCGCACTGCCGTGCACAGGTTGGTCTTGCCGCTCTTGCAGAACAGGCATTGGCCGCATTCGGCGGTGTAGAGCGGGATCACATGGTCGCCCGGCTTGACGCTGGTCACGCCCGCACCACATTCAACGACGATGCCCGCGCCCTCGTGGCCGAGCACGACGGGGAAGATGCCTTCGGGGTCGTCACCCGAGAGGGTGAAGGCGTCGGTGTGGCATACGCCGGTGTGGGTGATGCGGATCAGCACCTCGCCCGGCTGCGGCGGGGCGACGTCGATCTCGATGATCTGCAGGGGCTCTCCAGCCTTGAAGGCAACGGCGGCGCGGGATTTCATGGAAACGCTCTCCTCTGGCGAATGATTGGGGGATATGGCGGGCAGGGCAGGCCCCCCGCATGGTGCAAGGCTCGTAGTATGGCCCGCCCGCACGCGGCCCCGGCATGACAAAGGCGCCCGGCCCCAGGCCCGCAATGGGCATGGGCCGGGCGCCCGGGCGCCGGATGTCCGGAGGCTGTAGGGTGGTCAATCCTCCACGAAGGCCTCCTCGCGCTTCTTGCTCACGGCGGGCAGCATGACGATGATCACCAGCACCGCGGCCACCGCCAGCAGCGAGGCCGACAGCGGGCGCGTGACCAGCACGCTCCACTCGCCGCGCGACAGCAGCAGGGCGCGGCGCAGGTTCTCCTCCATCATCGGCCCCAGGATCAGGCCCAGCAGCAGCGGCGCGGGCTCGCAGGCGAGCTTGTGGAACACATAGCCCAGCACGCCAAAGATGGCCACCATCCAGATCTCGAAGGTGTTGTTGTTCTCCGAGTACACGCCGATCGCACAGAACAGCACGATGGCCGGGAACAGCCACTTGTAGGGGATGGACAGCAGCTTGATCCACAGCCCGATCATGGGCAGGTTCAGCACCACCAGCATCAGGTTGCCTATCCACATCGAGGCGATCAGGCCCCAGAACAGCTCCGGGTTGCTGGTCATCACCTGCGGGCCGGGCTGGATGTTGTGGATGGTCATGGCGCCCACCATCAGCGCCATCACGGCGTTGGGCGGAATGCCCAGTGTCAAGAGCGGGATGAAGGAGGTCTGCGAGCCCGCGTTGTTGGCCGACTCGGGGCCGGCCACGCCGCGGATGTTGCCCTGGCCGAAAGGTATCTCACCGGGCTTGAGCCTGGACTTCTTCTCGATGGTGTAGGCGGCAAAGGCCGACAGCAGCGCGCCGCCCCCGGGCAGTATGCCCAGCGCCGAGCCAATGGCCGTGCCGCGCAGCACGGCGGGGAACATGCGTTTGAAGTCCTCCTTGGTGGGCATGAGGCCGGTCACCTTGTCGGTGAACACCTCGCGCTGGTGCGTGGGTACGGACAGGTTGGCGATGATCTCGCCATAGCCAAAGATGCCCATGGCAATCGCCACGAAGCTGATGCCGTCGGTCAGCTCCGGGATGTCGAAGCTGTAGCGCGCCACGCCCGAGTTCACGTCCGTGCCCACCAAGCCAAAGGCCAGGCCGACCAGGATCATGGTGATGGCCTTGAGCAGCGAGCCCGAGGCCATGACCACCGCGCCGATCAGGCCCAGCACCATCAGCGAGAAATACTCGGCCGGGCCGAACTTGAAGGCCACCTCGGTCAGCGGCGGGGCAAAGGCGGCGATCACCAGCGTGCCCACGCAGCCGGCGACGAACGAGCCCAGCGCGGCCGAGGCCAGCGCCGGCCCGGCCCGGCCCTTGCGCGCCATCTGGTAGCCGTCGATCACCGTGACCACCGAGGACGACTCGCCCGGCAGGTTCACCAAAATGGCGGTGGTCGAGCCGCCGTACTGCGCGCCGTAGTAAATGCCGGCCAGCATGATCAGCGCTGCCGTGGGCGGCAGGGCGTAGGTGGTGGGCAGCAGCATGGCAATGGTGGCCACCGGCCCCAGGCCCGGCAGCACGCCGATCAAGGTGCCCAGCAGGCAGCCCAGGAAGGCGTACAACAGGTTCTGCGCCGTGAACGCGACCTGAAACCCCAGTGAAAGATGTTCTATCAGTTCCATGATGATTCCTCGTGATGGGTTGCGCCCGGGCTCAGCCGGTGATGAAGGTGGGCCATACCGGGAACTGCAGGTTCAGCGCCACGACGAAGGCCAGGTAGCTGCCCACGGAGAGCACGGTGGCCAGGACGAGCACGCCCTTGAGCTGGAACTGGTCGCCCGCCAGGCTGGCGATCAGCGTCAGCGCATAGATGGCGACCACCAGCCCCATGGGCGGCAGGCCAATGCTGGGCAGGCCGCCCAGCAGCACGCCAAACACCAGGTTGGCGCCGATGATGAAGCCCAGTGGACGCCAGGCAATCGCGCCTATGGGGTCGCCATCCTCGGAATGCGTGATGAAGGAACGCGCGGTGATGAGCACGCCCATCACCGCGATCAGAATGCCGACGATGAGCGGGAAGTAGCCCGGCCCCATGCGGGCGCCGCTGCCCACGTTGTAGGTGGTGGCGCCCCAGGCAAAGGCCACGCCAAAGGCGCTGAACAGCAGCCCGGCGGTGAAGTCTCTCTGGCTATTGATTTTCAAGGCAAAGGTCTCCTGACCGGCCTGCGTGCAGGCCGGGTTGGTGTGTATAGAGGGGGAGCGGGCATCGTAGGCGCCATGCCGCGCAAGCGGGGTGACCAAAGCATTGCCAAACGGTAATGCTTGCCGCTGTTAACTATAAAAATAATAGCTATTGGCGCTTTCCCATTAAGCGCTAGAGGCTTATTTTTCTATTGATACTTCAGGGTGTGTGCTGCGGCAGGCGCAGCGCCACGCGCAGGCCGGGCCGGGCCGGCTCCAGCCGCATGCTGCCGCCATGCAGCTGCATTACCGCGCGCACGCTGGCCAGTCCCAGGCCATGGCCGGGCAGCTCGGGGCGCAGGCGCAGGAAGCGCTCGCCCAGTGTGGCCAGAGCCTCGGGCGGCGCCCCGGGGCCATCGTCCTGCACCCAGATTTCGCTGCAGGCGGCGCCGTCCGCGTCCCGCGCGCTGCGCGACTGCACGCGCACGCTGGCGCCCCGGCCGCCGTACTTGATGGCGTTGTCCACCACGTTCACCAGCGCGCCGGCCAGCAGGCTGCGGTCGCCCAGCAGGGGGGCCGGGTGCGTGCATTCCCATGTCAGCGTGACGCCCTCGTGCTCGGCCAGGTCTTCGTACAGCTCGACCACGTCGGCGCCGATCTCGCCCCATGCCTGCGGCGTGAAGGGCGCGCGGCGCGTGCCCGATTCGGCCTGGGCGATGGACAGCAGCTTGTCCAGCACGCGGCTCAGGTCGTCGATGTCGTGCATGGCGCTGCCGAGTGCCGCGCGCAGCGCAGCGGCATCGGCCGCGCCGTCATGCGCGTGCTGCAGGCGCAGGCGCAGCCGGGTGAGCGGCGTGCGCAGGTTGTGCGCGATGGCGTCGGACACATGGGTCACGCCCGCCATGAGCTGCTCTATGCGGTCGAGCATGTGGTTGAAGTCCTGCTCCAGCCGCGCAAACTCGTCGTCCCTGGCGGCCTGGGCGGGCACGCGCTCGTGCAGCTGGCCGCCGGCGATGCGGGCCATGGTCTGGTGCAGCGCATCGACGCTGCGGCCGAGCTCGCGGCGGAAGAACCAGGTGCTGACCAGCGCCAGCGACAGCGCGAACAGGCCGGCGATCAGGCTGGCCGTGGCCAGCGTGGATTCGATGTCGCGCAGTTCGCGCAGATCGTGGCCCAGCACCAGCATGGCGCCGTCGGGCAGGCGGTGGGCGAGCAGCTGCGCGGTGATGCCCTGGCTACCCAGAGCCACCGGGTGCGCGGATGCGCCGATCAGCGCCAGCGGTGGCAGTGCCTGCACGGCCAGGTTGCCGGCGAGGAAGCGGCCATCGGGCGTGGTGAGCAGCACCAGCTCCAGATCCGTGTCGCGCCCGTCCTGCAGCATGTGGCCGATGGCCTGGGCCGTGGCCTGCGGGCCCTCATGGGCGTACTGCAAAGCCAGGCGCTGCTGCGCCTGCTGCAGCTGCCGTTCCAGGTTGCGGTGCAGCACCGTGGACACCTGCAGATACACCAGCGCCAGCGTGGTCAGCATGGTCAGCAGCACCAGAAAGCCGAACAGCGCCGCCAGCCGCAGGCCGGCGCTGCGCCACAGGCGCAGCGGCTGCGCGGCCCGCGGCGCATCGGTTCGGTTCATGCGCCGCCCTCGGCTTGCAGGCCGATGCGGTAGCCCACGCCGCGCACGGTGTGTATCAGCGGCGCCTCGCCCGGCGCCTGCAGTTTTTGCCGCAGGCGGCTGATCTGCACGTCGATCAGGTTGGTCTGCGGGTCGAAACGGTAGTCCCACACCGCCTCCAGCAGCATGGTGCGCGTCAGGGGCTGCTCGGCATGCATCAGCAGATAGGCCAGCAGGCGGAATTCGCGCGGCTTCAGGGCGATGAGACGGCCATTGCGCTGCACCGTGCGGTGCACCAGATCCAGGCGCAGGTCACCGAGCTGCAGCGCCTTGACCTCCTCACCCGTGCGCGAGCGGCGCACCAGCGCCTCCAGCCGTGCCAACAGCTCGGAGAAGGCGAACGGCTTGGTCAGGTAATCGTCGCCGCCGGCCTTCAGGCCGCGGACGCGCTCGTCCAGCGCACTCAGCGCCGACAGCACCAGCACCGGGGTGCGCAGCCCCAGGCCGCGCATGCTCTGCAGAATGTGCAGGCCATCCACCTGCGGGCCCAGCATGCGGTCCAGGATCACCAGGTCCCAGGTCTCGCCGCAGGCGCGGCGCAGCGCGTCACCCGCCTCGTGGGCGATGATGGCCACATGCCCCTGGGCACGCAGGCCGTCGGCGATGTAGCGCGCGTTCTCCAGCTCGTCCTCTATCACCAGGCAGCGCCACATCGCGCTGGGCGTGAGGGCGGCGATGCGGGCTTCGATGGGGGGCTGGGTCATGGCGGCGGAGGTTCCTTGGGCAGGTAGGCGGGTGCCCGCCATGGTAGCCGCGGGCTCGCCCACAAAGCACAAAGCCCGCAGGCGCTGTGCCGGCGGGCTTTGTGGTCAGGAGGCCTTGGGTGGCTTAGACGTCGCGGCGCGGCGAGCCGGTGAACAGCTGGCGCGGACGGCCGATCTTGTACTCGGGGTCGGCCAGCATTTCGTTGAGCTGGGCGATCCAGCCCACGGTGCGGGCCAGGGCGAAGATGCCGGTGAACAGGCTGACCGGGATACCGATGGCGCGCTGCACGATGCCGGAGTAGAAGTCCACGTTCGGGTAGAGCTTGCGCGAGACGAAGTAGTCGTCTTCCAGGGCGATCTTCTCCAGCTGCTTGGCCAGCTTGAACAGCGGGTCGTTCTCCAGGCCCAGCTCGGCCAGCACCTCGTTGCAGGTTTCCTGCATCAGCTTGGCGCGCGGGTCGTAGTTCTTGTAGACGCGGTGGCCAAAGCCCATCAGCTTGACGCCGCTGTTCTTGTCCTTGACCTGCTCCATGAACTCGCCGACCTTGGCCACGCCGCCATTGCGCTGGATGTCCTCCAGCATGTTCAGGCAGGCCTCGTTGGCGCCGCCATGGGCCGGGCCCCACAGGCAGGCCACGCCGGCGGCTATGGCCGCGAACGGGTTCGTGCCCGAGCTGCCGCACAGGCGCACGGTGGAGGTGGAGGCGTTCTGCTCGTGGTCGGCGTGCAGGATGAAGATCCGGTCCATGGCGCGCTCGAGCACCGGGTTGACCTTGTAGTCCTCGCAGGGCGTGCCGAACATCATGCGCAGGAAGTTGCCGGCGTAAGACAGGTCATTGCGCGGATACATGTAGGGCTGGCCGACGCCGTACTTGTAGGCCATGGCCACCAGCGTGGGCAGCTTGGAGATCAGCCGGATGGCCGAGATATGGCGGTGCTCGGGGTTGTTGATGTCGGTGCTGTCGTGATAGAAGGCCGACAGGGCGCCGATCAGGCCGGTGAGCACGGCCATGGGGTGGGCGTCACGGCGGAAACCACGCAGGAAGAACTGCATCTGCTCGTTCACCATGGTGTGCTTGAGCACCAGCTTGTGGAAGTCGGTGCGCTGGCCTTCGTTGGGCAGGTCGCCATTGAGCAGCAGGTAGCAGGTGTCGAGGTAGTCGCACTTTTGTGCCAGTTGCTCGATGGGATAGCCGCGGTACAGCAGCTCGCCCTTGTCGCCGTCGATGTAGGTAATGGCCGACTGGCAGGACGCCGTGGACAGAAAGCCCGGGTCGTAGGTGAACATGTCGGTCTGGCCGTACAGCTTGCGGATGTCGATCACGTCCGGGCCGATGCTGCCCTGGTACACGGGAAGTTCCACGCTCGGCTTGCCGTTGCTGAACGATAGCGTTGCTTTGTTGTCTGCCAGTTTCATTTCCAGTTTCCTTGGTTGATGACTCGGTAAGAGGGGGCTATGGAGGGCTGCCTCAAGCGCGTTCGCGCAGCAGCTCCAGCACGGCCCGCACATCGTCGGTCGCGATCTCGCCTTCGGCCTCCTTGCGTTTGAGCAGCAGGTCCAGCAGGTCGTTGTCCGACAGATTCATGAGCAGCGTCATCGCGTGCGCCTGGCGAGCCGTCAGGTGCGCGCCGTGGCGCTCAAAAAAACGCTCGATGAACAGGTCGTTCTCCACCAGCCCGCGCCGGCTGCGCCAGCGCAGGATGGCCACATCCCGTTCGTCAAGCAGGGCGTCGTCGGCCATCGCGGCTTAGATGGCGCGGCGCACCATCAGCTCCTTGATCTTGCTGATGGCGGCGGCGGGCTTGAGGCCCTTGGGGCACACGTCCACGCAGTTCATGATGGTGTGGCAGCGGAACAGCCGGTATGGGTCTTCCAGGTTATCCAGGCGCTCGCCCGTGGCCTGGTCACGGCTGTCGGCGATGAAGCGGTAGGCCTGCAAGAGACCCGCTGGGCCGACGAATTTATCGGGGTTCCACCAGAAGCTGGGGCAGGCCGTGGAGCAGCTGGCGCACAGAATGCACTCGTACAGGCCGTCGAGCTCCTCGCGCTCCTCGGGCGACTGCAGGCGCTCCTTGGAGGGCGACGTGGGGGTGTCGTTCTGCAGGTAGGGCTTGATCGAGTGGTACTGGTTGAAGAACTGGGTCATGTCCACGATCAGGTCGCGGATCACCGGCAGGCCGGGCAGGGGCTTCAGCACGATGTCGCCCGACAGCGTCTTCATGTTGGTCAGGCAGGCCAGGCCGTTCTTGCCATTGATGTTCATGGCGTCCGAGCCGCACACGCCCTCGCGGCAGGAGCGGCGGAACGACAGCGAAGGGTCTTGCGCCTTGAGCTTGAGCAGGGCGTCCAGCAGCATGCGCTCGTGGCCGTCGAGCTCGACGCTCACGGTCTGCATGTAGGGCTTGGCATCCTTGTCCGGGTCGTAGCGGTAGATCTTGAAAGTGCGTTGCATGGTGTGTGTCTTTCGTGGGGCGGTGGCGCGATCAGAACGTACGGACCTTGGGCGGGATGCTGTCCACCGTCAGCGGTTTCATGTTCACGGGCTTGTAGGTCAGGCTGTTGCTGGCGCTGTGCCACAGCGTGTGCTTGAGCCAGTTGGCGTCGTCGCGGCCCAGCGGCGCGGTGGGGTGGTCAGCCGGGTGTTCGTAGTCGTCCACGGTGTGGGCGCCGCGGCATTCCTTGCGCGCGGCGGCCGAGACCATGGTGGCCTGCGCCACCTCGATCAGGTTGTCCACCTCCAGCGCTTCCATGCGCGCGGTGTTCCAGACCTTGGATTTGTCCTTGAGCGTGACGGAGCCGACCTTCTCGCGGATCGCGGCGATCTTGACCACGCCCTCGTCCATGCCCTTTTGCGTGCGGAACACGCCGGCGTGCGACTGCATGGTCTGGCGGATCTCATTGGCCAGGTCTTGCGCGTAGATGCCATCCTTGGAGTCCTCCAGCTGGTTCAGGCGCGCCAGGGTGCGGTCGCTGCCATCGGCCGGCATGTCCTGGTGGTTGCCGTATTCGCCGACGAACTTGACGATGTGCTTGCCTGCCGACTTGCCGAACACCAGCAGGTCCAGCAGCGAGTTCGTGCCCAGGCGGTTGGCGCCATGCACCGACACCGCCGCGCATTCGCCCACGGCGTACAGGCCCTTGACGATGTTGTTCTGGCTGCCGTCCCAGACCACGACCTGGCCGTGGATGTTGGTCGGAATGCCGCCCATCTGGTAGTGGATGGTGGGCACCACCGGGATAGGCTCCTTGGTGATGTCGACGTTGGCGAAGTTGTGGCCGATCTCCTCCACCGACGGCAGGCGTTTGCGAATCGTGTCCGCGCCCAGGTGGTCGAGCTTCATCAGGATGTAGTCCTTGTTCGGGCCGCAGCCACGGCCTTCCTTGATCTCCTGATCCATCGAGCGCGAGACGAAGTCGCGCGGCGCCAGGTCTTTCAAGGTGGGTGCGTACCGCTCCATGAAGCGTTCGCCGTTGCTATTCAAAAGAATAGCGCCCTCGCCGCGGCAGCCCTCGGTCAGCAGCACGCCCGCGCCGGCCACGCCGGTGGGGTGGAACTGCCAGAACTCCAGGTCTTGTAGCGGGATGCCGGCACGCGCCGCCATCCCCAGGCCGTCGCCGGTGTTGATAAAGGCGTTGGTCGATGCGGCAAAGATGCGGCCCGCGCCGCCCGTGGCCAGCAGCACGGCCTTGGCGTGCAGCTCGTACAGGTCGCCGGTTTCCAGTTCCAGGGCGGTTACACCGACCACGTCGCCGGTGCTGTTGCGGATCAGATCCAGCGCCATCCATTCGACGAAGAAGTTGGTCTTGGACTCGACGTTCTTCTGGTACAGCGTGTGCAGCATGGCGTGGCCGGTGCGGTCGGCGGCGGCGCAGGCGCGTTGCACGGGCTTTTCACCGTAGTTGGCGGTGTGGCCGCCAAACGGGCGCTGGTAGATGGTGCCGTCGGCGTTGCGGTCAAACGGCATGCCGAAATGCTCAAGCTCGATGACGACGTTGGGCGCTTCGCGGCACATGAACTCGACGGCGTCCTGGTCGGACAGCCAGTCGCCGCCCTTGATGGTGTCGTAGAAGTGGTAGTGCCAGTTGTCCTCGCTCATGTTGCCGAGCGACGCCGATACGCCGCCCTGGGCGGCCACGGTGTGCGAGCGCGTGGGGAAGACCTTGGTCAGGCAGGCGACGGACAGACCGGCGCGCGAGAGTTCCAGCGAGGCACGCATGCCCGAGCCGCCGGCGCCGACGATGACGACATCGAACTTGCGCACGGCAATATCTTTTTTGGTGTAACTCATGGTTGTGGTGTGTGGGGTGCTAATGGGTTCTGAAAGAAGGGTGGGGCTATGGGTGCAGCGTGCTCACAGGCGCCACAGCACCTGCACGGCCCAACCACCACAACTGACCAGCCAGATGGCGCTGAGCGCCTGCAGCACCAGGCGCAGGCCGGCGGGCTTGGCGTAGTCGTACCAGACACTGCACACGCCGACCCAGGCGTGCCAGATCAGCGCCACGATGACCGAGAAGGTCAGCGCCTTCATCCACTGCGGTGAAAAAATGCCGGCCCAGGTGTCGTAGCCGATGGGGCCTTTGGTGAACAGCAGTTGCGCCAGCAGCAGCAGGGTGAAGGCCAGCAGCAGGATGGCGGTGATGCGTTGCACCACGAAATCGCGCCAGCCATAGTGGGCACCGACAACGGTGCGCTTGGAGCCGTAGGTCACAGCCATGGTGTCATTCCTTTTCTTGTTGAATCAGTACAGGCCAAACAGCTTGGCGCCGAGGATCAGCGTCAGGCCGATGCTGAACACCAGCGTGGCCACGGCCGACTGGCGGCCAAAGTCCTTGGTGGTCTTGTGCGACACATCCAGGTACAGGTGGCGCACACCGGCGGCCAGGTGGTGCAGGTAGGCCCAGATCAGGGCCAGCGTCACCAGCTTGATGAACCAGCCGGGCACGAAGCCCAGGCCGACGTTGAAGGCGGCGCTGAAACGGCCAAACGAAATCTCCGAGGACACCGAGGTGTCGAACATCCAGATCACCAGCGGCAGCAGGATGAACATGAGCATGCCGCTGACCCGGTGCAGGATGGAGATGAAACCGGCCAGCGGCAGGCGGTAGGTTCTGACATCGGAAAAGAGGTTGAGGTTGCGAAACTCGGGCCTCTTCTTTTTGGCTAGCTCTGTCATGGTGGGTACTTTCTTGGTGGTAACTGCGTGGTAATCGCGCGGTGCAGACAACCCAAAATTCTATTGCAGTGCAATACGGAGGTGATGCGGCGACTGCGTATTTGCGCTAATTGTGTCGAATGTCAGGCGTGAGTCAGTTCGATTCGGCCGTCCTGCCGCGGTCAGTTCAGCTTGTTGTGGTAGTGGTGGGTGTCGGTGCGGTACAGGCCGCGGCGCAACTCCATGGGCACATCGTTGTAGGTGTAGGCCAGCCGCTCCACGCTCAGCAGCGGCGTGCCGGCGGGCACGTTGAGCCACTGGGCCTGCGTTTCGTCGGGCAGCACGGCGCGGATTTTTTCCTCGGCACGCACCATGCGCACGCCAAAGTCCAGCTCGAACATGGCATAGGTGGGCCCCTGGTAGTGCGCCAGCTGCTCGGCCGTCAGTCCCTTGAATGCCTGGCCGGGCAGCCAAATGTCCTCCAGGATGGTCGGTACGCCGACAAAAGACAGGATACGTTTGATCTGGATCACAGAATCGCCTGCGCGCAGCGCCAGGCTGCGTGCCATGTCGGCGCTGGCGCGCAGCCGGCGGCATTCCAGAATGGTGCGCTGGGCCGGGCCTTCCTCGCTGGCGTCGCCGGCGTCCGGCAGCAGCTTGAGGAAGCGGTATTGCACCTGGCGCTCGGCATGCGTGGCCACAAACGTGCCCTTGCCCTGGCGGCGCGTGACCAGGTTCTCGGCCGCCAGCTCGTCGATGGCCTTGCGCACCGTGCCCTGGCTCACGCGAAAGCGTGCGGCCAGCTCGATCTCGCTCGGAATGGCCTCGCCGGGCTTCCACTCGCCATGCTGCAGGCTGTGCAGTATCAGCCCCTTGATCTGCTGGTACAGCGGGCTGAAGGCCGGCGTGACCGTTGCCGCGCCGCCACTTGCGGGGGGCGTGCCTTCGGTGCTGGGCGGAAGCAGGGACGACATGGTGGTGCTGGCTGTGCCTGTGGGCGAGGGTGTTTCCAGTCGCTAATCATATCTTATATAAGACATAAGACAAATTGACCGTAACCCTGAATCGACAGTAAAATCAGCAGTTGTTTGCGGAGCACGGGCTGCCGGTTACAGGCCTTGGTGCACGCACCCACAGGTTTTTTCTGTCACTTCCTTTTTGGAGTTTTCTCATGAGCAAGAAGCCCGTTCGCGTCGCAGTCACCGGCGCCGCAGGTCAAATCGGTTACGCCCTGCTGTTTCGCATCGCCTCCGGCGAAATGCTGGGCAAGGACCAGCCCGTCATCCTGCAACTGCTCGAAATTCCCGACGAGAAGGCCCAGAACGCGCTCAAGGGCGTGATCATGGAACTGGAAGACTGCGCCTTCCCGCTGCTGGCCGGCATCGAGGCGCACTCTGACCCCATGACGGCCTTCAAGGACACCGACTACGCGCTGCTGGTCGGCGCCCGTCCGCGCGGCCCCGGCATGGAGCGCGCCGACCTGCTGGCCGCCAACGCCCAGATCTTCACCGCCCAGGGCAAGGCCCTGAACGCTGTTGCCAGCCGCAACGTGCGCGTGCTGGTGGTGGGCAACCCCGCCAACACCAACGCCTACATCGCCATGAAGAGCGCGCCGGATCTGCCGCGCGAGAACTTCACCGCCATGCTGCGCCTGGACCACAACCGCGCTGCCAGCCAGATCGCCACCAAGATGGGCGTGGCCGTGGGCGACATCGAGAAGCTGGCCGTGTGGGGCAACCACTCGCCCACCATGTACGCCGACTACCGTTTCGCCACCGTGGGCGGCAAGTCCGTCAAGGACACCATCAACGACCACGACTGGAACGCCAACACCTTCCTGCCCACCGTGGGCAAGCGCGGCGCGGCCATCATTGCCGCACGTGGCCTGTCGTCGGCCGCCTCGGCCGCCAACGCCGCCATCGACCACATGCGCGACTGGGCCCTGGGCACCAACGGCAAGTGGGTCACCATGGGCATCCCGTCCAACGGCGAATACGGCATCCCCAAGGATGTGATGTTCGGCTACCCCGTGACCTGCGAAGGCGGCAAGTACCACATCGTCAAGGACCTGCCGATCGACGCCTTCAGCCAGGAATGCATCAACAAGACCCTGGCCGAGCTGCAGGGCGAGCAGGACGGCGTCAAGCACCTGCTGTAAAACGATAGCGCGTTGCGCATGATAGACAAGGGGTTCAGCGTTGAAACATGTTGAAATCCTTGTCCTCACAGCGCAAGCAGCTTCTATATTGATAGAAGTCTGCTGTGTTGCCATGGCGCTGCCGTGGCCACACACCAGATTTTTGCCCCCAACCCCCGCATCCGCATGACCGCTGCCGTCCCCCATCCCCGCGAAGTACTGCTTGGCAGCCAGGCGGCGGCCTTGACCCTGCCCGTGTGCGACCACTACAGCGGGGTTGAGGCACGCATGCGCAAGAGCCTGCAGCTGCAGGCCGAGATGCAGCAGGAGTTTGGCCACTGCGTGTTCGACGTCACGCTGGACTGCGAGGACGGCGCCCCCGTGGGCCAGGAGCGCGAGCACGCCCAGCTGGTCGCGCAGCTGGCCAGCAACGCCGCCGCCGGCGCCCGCGTGGCGGCGCGCGTGCACACCGTGGATCACCCCGCATTTGCGCAGGACATGGACATCATTGCCGGCCAGGCCGGGCAGCGCCTGTGCCACATCATGATTCCCAAGGTGGAGTCGGTGGATGACGTGCTGCAGGCCGAGCGCGCGCTGCTTGCCGCCGGCGCTGGCCACCTGCCGCTGCATGCGCTGATCGAATCGCCCGCCGCCGTGCACCGCGCCTTCGAGATCGCCGCCCACCCGCGCATCCAGAGCCTGAGCTTCGGCCTGATGGACTTCGTCTCGGCGCATGGCGGCGCCATTCCCGCCTCGGGCATGACCTCTGCCGGCCAGTTCCAGCACCCCCTGGTGGTTCGCGCCAAGCTGGAGATTGCAGCCGCCTGCCACGCCAATGGCAAGGTGCCCTCGCACTGCGTGGTCACCGAGTTCAGCGATACGGCCGCCATGCAGGCCGCCGCCGGTCGCGCCGCGCGCGAATTCGGCTACACACGCATGTGGAGCATCCACCCGGCGCAGATCCGCCCCATCCTGGCCGCCTTCGCGCCCGAGGATGCCGAGATCGCCCGCGCTGCCCGCATCATTGCTGCCGCCATCGACGCCGATTGGGCCCCCATCAGCGAAGAAGGCGTGCTGCACGACCGCGCCAGCTACCGCTATTTCTGGCAGTTGCTGGAGCGTGCACACCAGACCGGACGTGCATTGCCGCAACAGGCGCAGGCCTGGTTTGCAAATCCTGACAGCGCACCGACCTGATACGGATATTTCGCCGCCACAATCAAGGTTTTCGCCTATTTCCGCCGGAGTCATCATGAAAATCCTCGTCCTTTCCGCCCTCCTGGTGCTGGCCCCCGCCTGGTCCATGGCGCAGCAGGCGGCGCAGCCGGCCGGCAAGACCGTCGCCAAGAGCACGGCCGCCAAGCCAGCGCAAACGGCCAAGGCCAAGGCCAAGCCGCAGGCGGCCGTCGTCGCCAAGGCCGCGCCCACCAGCAGCCGCACGCGCCTGCACAGCGGCGCCATGCAGGTCGCGGCCGGCATCTCCGCCGCCGAGGCCGCGCTCACCCCCGAAGAACTGGCCATTGCCGACGAGGTGCACACCGGCCGCATGGCCTGCGAACTGGGCGCCTTCGTGCAGGTGGAGCGTGATGCGCAGTCGCCCGGCCGCTTCCATGTCGAAGGCAAGGGCTTCAAGTTCCACATGGCCCCCGTGGCATCGGCCACCGGTGCCGTGCGCCTGGAGGATCAGCAGGCCGGCGCCGTGTGGATCCAGATCGCCAACAAGTCCATGCTCATGAACCAGAAGCTAGGCCAGCGCATGGCCGACGAGTGCATGAGCCCACAGCAGTTCACGGTGGCCGAGGGCTTCAAGAAGAACCCGCCGCCCAGCCTGCTGGACAGCCCCGCAACCAAATAAGAAAACCCGGCGCCCGTCGGCGGGCCGCTGGCACTAACCACCTTGGCGGTGGGCATGCCCGTGGCCGACTGGTGATCGCCCCCACTTTGAAAACCCTGACCATTCCGGAGAAAGAAGTCATGTTGCAAGCCTACCGAGCCCATGCCGCCGAACGCGCCGCCCTCGGCATCCCGCCGCTGCCGCTGGATGCCAAGCAGGTCGCCGACTTGATCGAGCTGATCAAGAACCCGCCCGCTGGCGAGGCCGAGTTCCTGCTGGACTTGCTCACCCATCGCGTGCCCCCGGGTGTCGATGACGCGGCCAAGGTCAAGGCATCCTTCCTGGCCGCCGTGGCGCATGGCGACGTGCAGGTGGCGCTGATCAGCAAGGCTCGCGCCACCGAGCTGCTGGGCACCATGGTGGGTGGCTACAACGTGCACCCGCTGATCGAGCTGCTCGACGACGCCGATGTGGCTGGGGTGGCTGCCGAGGCGCTCAAGAAGACGCTGCTCATGTTCGACTACTTCAACGACGTGGCGGCCAAGGCCAAGGCCGGCAACGCCAAGGCCCGCGAAGTGATGCAAAGCTGGGCCGACGCCGAGTGGTTCACCAGCCGCCCCAAGGTGGCAGAAAAAATCACCGTCACCGTCTTCAAGGTGCCGGGCGAGACCAACACCGACGACCTGTCGCCCGCGCCCGACGCCACCACGCGCCCCGACATCCCCATGCACTACCTGGCCATGCTGAAGAACCAGCGCCCGGACGCGGCCTTCAAGCCCGAGCAGGACGGCGTGCGCGGCCCGATGCAGTTCATCGAAGACCTGAAGAAAAAGGGCCACGTCGTGGCCTACGTGGGCGACGTGGTCGGCACGGGTTCGAGCCGCAAATCCGCCACCAACTCGGTCATCTGGGCCACCGGCGAAGACATTCCCTTCGTGCCCAACAAGCGCTTTGGCGGCGTCACGCTGGGCGGCAAGATTGCCCCCATCTTCTTCAACACGCAAGAAGACTCCGGCTCGCTGCCCATCGAAGTGGACGTTTCCAAAATGGAAATGGGCGACGTTATCGACATCTACCCCTATGCAGGAAAAATCGAGAAAGCCGGCGTCCAGATTGCGGACTTCGCTCTCAAATCCGAAGTACTGCTCGACGAAGTGCAGGCCGGTGGCCGTATCAACCTGATCATCGGCCGCTCGCTCACCGCCAAGGCGCGCGAAGCCCTGGGCCTGGCCGCTTCCACCGCCTTCCGCCTGCCGCAAGCTCCGGCTCCATCCAAGGCTGGCTTCACCCTGGCGCAGAAGATGGTCGGCCGTGCCTGCGGCCTGCCGGAAGGCCAGGGCATTCGCCCCGGCACCTACTGCGAGCCCAAGATGACCACCGTCGGCAGCCAGGACACCACCGGCCCGATGACGCGCGACGAACTGAAGGACCTGGCCTGCCTGGGCTTCAGCGCCGACATGGTGATGCAAAGCTTCTGCCACACCGCCGCCTACCCCAAGCCGGTGGACGTGAAAACCCACCGCACGCTGCCCGCCTTCATCAGCAACCGTGGCGGCGTGGCCCTGCGCCCGGGCGACGGCGTGATCCACAGCTGGCTCAACCGCCTGCTGCTGCCTGACACCGTGGGCACCGGCGGCGACTCGCACACGCGCTTCCCCATCGGCATCAGCTTCCCGGCAGGCTCGGGCCTGGTGGCCTTCGGCGCCGCCACCGGCGTCATGCCGCTCGACATGCCCGAATCGGTGCTGGTGCGCTTCAAGGGCAAGCTGCAACCGGGCGTGACCCTGCGCGACCTGGTGCACGCGATTCCGCTGTACGCCATCAAGGCAGGCCTCTTGACCGTGGCCAAGGCCGGCAAGATCAACGTCTTCTCGGGCAAGATCCTGGAAATCGAAGGCCTGCCAGACCTGAAGGTCGAGCAAGCGTTTGAGCTGTCCGACGCGTCGGCCGAGCGCAGCGCCGCTGGCTGCACCATCAAGCTCAACCCCGAGCCGATCAAGGAGTACCTGACCAGCAACATCGTTCTCATGAAGAACATGATTGCCGACGGCTACGCAGACGCCAAGACCCTGGCGCGCCGCATCGAGAAGGTCGAAGCCTGGCTGGCCAAGCCTGACCTGCTCGAAGCCGACAAGGACGCCGAGTACGCTGCCGTGATCGAGATCGACATGAACGACATCAAGGAGCCCATCGTCTGCTGCCCCAACGACCCGGACGACGCCAAGTTCCTGTCTGAAGTCGCCGGCACCAAGATCGACGAAGCCTTCATCGGTTCGTGCATGACCAACATCGGCCACTTCCGCGCAGCCGCCAAGCTGCTGGGCGGCCAGCGCGACATCCCGACCAAGCTGTGGGTGGCCCCGCCCACCAAGATGGACGAGAGCGAGCTGATCAAGGAAGGCCACTACGCGGCGTTTGGCACGGCCGGCGCGCGCACCGAAATGCCGGGCTGCAGCCTGTGCATGGGCAACCAGGCCCAGGTGCGCGAAGGTGCAACCGTCATCTCGACCAGCACGCGGAACTTCCCCAACCGCCTGGGCAAGAACACCAACGTGTTCCTGGGCTCGGCCGAACTCACCGCCATCGCCTCGCGCTTGGGGCGTCTGCCCACCCCCGCCGAGTACCTGGCCGAGATCGGGGTGGTCGATGCCAACAAGGACAGCATCTACCGCTACATGAACTTCGACCAGATCGAGGAATACGCCGAAGTGGCCAAGGGCGTGACGGCCTGATGGTTTGAGGCCAGCGCACGCTGGCCCTGAAGCACAAAACCCCCGCCGGCGTGAACCGGGCGGGGGTTTTGTTTTTGGGGCCGGACAGAACTAGCCGGTCAAAACGCTGCCTCAGTGCTGCGCAAAGTCAGCAATGCGCTGCTCTTCATGGTCAGGAACGGTTTGCACCGCCAAGCTATGCAGATCGCTGCAAATGTCCAGGTAGGCGGCGTGGCGTTGTGTGTGGTCAGGTGCAGGAGGTTTGATGGCGAACAGCACCGATTCGGGCAGGAGATTGCGCCCCCTGAGCCGTTTGACCTTTTGCAGCCAAGCGTCGCCGTGCTCGTAAATATCCACCGGCGCCTCCTGGTTCAGACTCAAGGGCTTGATGATCTTGGTCAACACATCGCCCTGCTGCTGCACCAAGGGGAAGCTGGCATGGAACACCTCGTCGCCGACACGCTGGCGTGCAAAAGGTGCGGCTAGCGGCAGGCTGCTCAGCAAGTACTTGATGCGTTTTTCCATCGTCTGCTCGACGTATTCAGGCGTGATGAACCTGCGCTCCACGCAGTGCTCGAACTGCCGCTGCAACTCCGTTGCAGGGTCTGGCGTCAGCACGGCGCGCGCCGGGCCAAAGCGCACCATGGCCTCGCGGGGGTGGATCAATGCGTCAAACAAATGGCGCAGCGCATCGCTGCGGCCTTGGGCGGGGGTGTCGGCAACCCGGAGGGCCACGCGCTGCAATTCGTCTTGCATGGCCTTGATGGCGCGCAGATAGATCTCGCGCGGCAACTCATCAAAAAAATCGGTGATGCGTTTGGCCCGCTGGGTTTGCAGCTTGAAGCCGAAGTAGCCGGTTTCGGGGCACAGCAAGATGACACCGGCGTTGGCAAATTCCCCCGTTTCGCGGAAAGGCGAAAACTGAAGCACGGCGTCCCAAAGCAAGTTGGTGTTGCCGCGCAGACGGTCGGTATTGCGCACCCACCAGTCAAACGCCAGTACCTTGCGCTGCAGCTCTGGGGCGACCTTGTGGTCGATGCCTAATTCGAGCCACACCGTGTGCACCACCTCGCGCGAGCCGAAGGCGGGCAGGCTGCCCACGGCCTGCAAGTCCTTGGGCAGCTCTCGCACCAGGGCGGGGTCGAGCTGCACCAGGGAGAAGGGCGGCAAGGGCAGGCCCAGCGCCTGCGCCAGATGGGCGCAAATCCACTCACTCCACAGGCTCGCGCGGTTGGTCTGCTGGCCCTTGACGTAATAGCGCTGGTCGTCGGCGCCAACGCACAGCAAGGGCCGCGATAGCCCCTGCTGGGCCGGGCCGATCACCTCCACGATGGGGATCATGGCGGTGCTCATGGTGCTGGGCGTTTTCTGGCCGGCTTGGCCTTGGGCGCGGGCAGCAAGCTGGTCAGCTGCACATAGCGCTCAAACAAAAAGGCCACGCGCTCGGCGTCGGTTTTCCAGGTTTTCTTGCCGCTGTGCCCCCCGGTTCCCAGGGCGTAGGCGGCATCGACCGCGGCGTCGAGCTTTTGGTGGGCCTTGAGCAGCAGGGGCGGCATGGTCAGCGGGTCGTACAGGTCGGCCAGGCTGCTGCCGGGGAACTTGGCGCGGGCATCCAGCACGGCTTGTGCTGCGGTTTCGATAGCTGTTTGCGCTTTATGGGCGGGCGTTGGGGGCTTGTTTTGCTCTAAATGGGGTGGCGGGTCGGGCCAGGGGACGTTGTTGTAGACGATGGCGGCGGAGTAGCGGAAATCGCTTTTCAGCCGCCCGCAGACGGCGCGCACCCAGGCGTTGTGCATGGTGGGGGTGACCGGTTGCGCTGGTTTTACTCCCTCTCCCTCTCCCTCTGGGAGAGGGTGGGGGGTGAGGGCCTGCGGCCGGGTCTGAGGCATGTGTGAAATCAGGTGAAACAAGGTTGTAGCACTTGCGTATCAAGCGCCAGCAGCTATTTTTTTAATAGTCTACAGGCGATCCGTCAACAGCCCTGCGCCGCCTGGCGCAAATGCGCCAGCAGCGCCTGTACCAGTGGGCTGGCCGGCGCGGTGCGCCACAGGGCCAGCATTTCGGAATGCGGGTGCTCGCCCAGCAAGGGGCGAAACTGCAGGCGCGGCAGGCCCACGCGCTCCAGCGCCGCGGGCACCAGGGCCACGCCCTGGCCCAGCGAGACGAGCGAGATCACCGACAGCCAGTGGCGCACCTCGTGGCGCACCTCGGGGGCGAAGCCGTGGGCCAGGCACATTTCGTAGATGCGCTGGTGGTAGGTGGGCGATACCAGGGTGGAGAACAAAATCAGCCGGTCGCCTTTCAGCGCGCCCAGGTCTATGGCTGCGGCGGCGCACAGCGGGTGCTGCTCGGGCAGGCAGACGACGAAGGGCTCGTCCACGATGAGCTGGCTGGCGATGCCCTCGGGCGGCTGTATGGAGTGCACCAGGGCCAGGTCCAGGCGCATTTGCTGCAGGCCCAGGATCTGCTCGGCGCTGTTGGCCTCCAGCATGTCCACGCGCACCTGGGGGTGGGTCTGCTGCATGGCCTCCAGCGCCTGGGGCAGGCCGCGGTACAGGCTGGATCCGACGAAGCCCAGGCGCAGGTGGCCGACGGTGCCGCGCGCCACGTCGCGCGTCTCTTGCGCCGCCTGGTGGCTCAGGGCGAGCAGCTGGCGCGCCTTGGTCAGCAGATGCTCGCCGGCAGCGGTCAGGCGCACGCCCTTGCTGTTGCGCTCGAACAGCTGGGCCTGCAGCTCTTCCTCCAGCTGCTTGATGGCGACCGACAGCGGTGGCTGCGAGATGCGCAGCCGCTGCGCCGCGCGGCCGAAGTGCAGTTCCTCGGCCAGGGTCACGAAGTAGTGCAGTACACGCAGTTCCATGGCAACTATATAAATTAAGTATTGACAAAGATTTTAATGATATTGGACTCGAATGATTAAAACTGGTGCAATAGCCCCAAGCCCGATGTCAGCCGAGATTCAAAGGAGACCAGCCATGTCCGCTACCGATCAGACCCAGATGACCGCCCTGGCCCAGGCCAGCTCTGCCGCCCATCCCGTGCCGGATCGCGGCCATGTGAACAACTATCGCGAAGACACCGAGCTGCAGCAGCTGCTGGCGCTGTATCTGCCGGCCGACCTGTATGCCCACCTGCAGCCCTACTTTGACCGCATGGGCGAGCTCGCCGGCGGCGCCGTCGATGACTGGGCGCTGGAGGCCGACCGCAACCCCCCGACGCTGGAGATGCGCAACCGCGCTGGCCAGGAGGTGCAGCGCATCGTCAAGCACCCCGCCTACATCGAGATGGAGAAGGTGGCCTACCAGCAGTTTGGCCTGGCCGCCATTTCGCACCGCGAGGACATGCTGGGCTGGAAGGGCAAGATGCCGGCCATCGTCAAGTACGCGCTGACGTACTTGTTCGTGCAGTCCGAGTTCGGCCTGTGCTGCCCGCTGTCGATGACCGATTCGCTGACGCGCACGCTGCGCAAGTATGGCGACGAAAAGCTGGTCGCCAAATACCTGCCCAAGCTGCTGGCCATGGACTTCGATTCGGCCGTGCAGGGCTCGATGTTCATGACCGAGCAGGCGGCCGGCTCGGACATCTCCAACACCCTGACCATGGCCTATCCGCAGGAGGACGGCAGCTGGCGCCTGTATGGCGAGAAGTGGTTCTGCTCCAACCCCGACGCGGGCTTTGGCATGGTGTTGGCGCGCGTGGAGGGCGGGCCGCCCGGCATGAAGGGCATCTCGCTGTTCCTGCTGCCGCGTCAGCTTGACGATGGCAGCACCAACCACTACACCATCGTGCGCCTGAAGGACAAGATGGGCACGCGCTCCATGGCCAGCGGCGAGATCCGGATGGAAGGCGCCGTGGCCTACCTGGTGGGCGAGCAGGGCCGGGGCTTCGTGCAGATTGCCGACATGGTGAACAACTCGCGCCTCTCGAACGGCATGCGCTCCGCTGGCATGATGCGCCGCGCCGTGGCCGAGGCCGAGTACATCGCCCGCGAGCGCTGGGCCTTTGGCAAGCAACTGCAGGACATGCCGCTGATGAAGGTGCAGCTGGACAAGCTGCGCGTGCCGGCCGAGCAGGCGCGCACCATGGTGTTCCAGACCGCGGCTACGCTGACGCGCTCGGACGCTGGCGACCCTGAAGCCTATGCGCTCTTGCGCATCCTCACGCCCATGATCAAGTTCCGCGCCTGCCGCGACGCACGCAAGGTGACGGGCGACGCCATGGAGGTGCGCGGCGGCTGCGGCTACATCGAGGAATGGGCCGACCCGCGCCTGGTGCGCGACGCCCACCTGGGCTCGATCTGGGAGGGCACCAGCAACATCGTGGCGCTGGACGTCAAGCGCGCCATCAAGCGCGAAGGCTCGCTGCCGGTGCTGCAGGCCTATCTGCATGGTCTGCTCAAGGACACCCAGGGCATCACCGCCGCCTACCGCCAGGCGCTCACCGATGCGCTGGCCGGCGCCGTGCAGCTGGCCGAACGCGCCGTGGCCGACGATGGCGAATACCTGGTGCGCCAGGCCGCCACCGCGCTGTACAACTGCACCACGGCGATTGCCATGGCCTGGGAGGCGTGCAAGACCGGCTCGCAAGAGCGCCTGCGCCTGTCTCAGCTGGTGATAGCCCACCGCGTGCTGCCGCGCGACCCGTTGCATGCAGGCGGCGTGCCGGCCGAGTGGCTGCAGTAAGCACGCGATAACTCCCTCCCCCCTCTGGGAGAGGGCAGGTTTTAATTCCCTCGCCCCCTTGGGGGAGAGGGTGGGGGTGAGGGGGTGATTGGGCGCAGTGCCCACTTTTACGCCCCTCACCCCAGCCCTCTCCCGCCAGCGGGAGAGGGAGAAACAGCCTCTAGCGCTTATGTATCAAGCGCCACCAGCTATCAAATCAACAACAGGAGACAAACCATGCAAAAACGCAAGCTACTCACCCTCATCGCCGGCGCCGCCATGCTGGCCGCCTTGCCGGCTCAGGCGCAGGGCAGCTTCCCCGACAAGCTGATCACCTTCGTCGTGCCCTTCCCGCCGGGCGGGCCCACGGATGCCATGGCGCGCATCCTGGCCACCGAACTGACCAAGGAGCTGGGCCAGAGCGTGATCGTGGACAACAGGGCGGGCGCGGGCGGCAACATCGGCGCCGATGCCGTGGCGCGCGCCACGCCCGATGGCTACACCATCATGTTTGGCACATCTGGGCCGCTGGCCATCAACCAGAGCCTGTACAAGGGGCAGAAGTACGACGCGCGCACCAGCTTCGAACCCATCGTCTACGTGGGCTACCTGCCCAACATCCTGGTGGTGCGCTCCGGCCTGGGCGTGGCCAATGTGCAGGAGCTGATCGCCAAGGAAAAGGCCAAGCCCGGCACGCTGAACTACGCATCGTCGGGCAACGGCGCCTCGTCGCACCTGGCGGGCGTGCTGTTCAACGAGATGACCGGCACCAAGCTGCTGCATGTGCCCTACAAGGGCACGGGCCCGGCGCTCAACGATCTGCTGGGCGGGCAGGTGGACATGACGTTTACCGACATCCTCACCGCCATGCCCTATATCAAGACCGACAAGGTCAAGGCCTTGGGCGTGGCCACGGCCAAGCGCTCCAGCGCCATGCCGGACATCCCGACGATCGCCGAGCAGGGCGTGAAGGGCTACGACGTGAGCGTGTTCTTTGGCGTGGTGGCCCCCAAGGGCACGCCGGCCGACCGTATCAAGGTCTTGAACCAGGCGTTCTCGCGCGCGCTCGACTCCGACAGGGTCAAGCAGAGCTTTGCCCAGCAGGGGCTGGAGGGCTCGTCCGACCGCAGCCCGGCCTATCTGGCAAAGTTCATCAAGTCCGAGGTGGACAAATGGGCCAAGGTGGTCAAGCAGGCCGGCGTGCAACTGGATTGACCACATTCCCCGTAGGAGCGGCTTTAGCCGCGAATGAACATGTTCGCGGCTAAAGCCGCTCCTACACCCCCTCATGTGTCGAAAGAAAAAGCAATGAATACGCAAACCCAGGCCGGCGCACTCGCCGGCATCAAGGTTCTCGACCTGTCGCGCATCCTGGGTGGCCCGCTGTGCGGCCAGATCCTGGGCGACCATGGTGCC
Organism: Diaphorobacter limosus; assembly: GCF_033100095.1. NCBI lineage: Bacteria > Pseudomonadati > Pseudomonadota > Betaproteobacteria > Burkholderiales > Comamonadaceae > Diaphorobacter > Diaphorobacter limosus. The sequence continues at coordinate 430,563 of NZ_CP136921.1, forward strand.
GACGTGCTCAAGGTGGAGCCACCCCAGGGCGACGACACGCGCGCCTGGGGCCCTCCCTTTAAGGACGGCGTGGCTTCCTACTACTTCGGGCTGAACCGCAACAAGCGCATCCAGTTCCTGGATCTGTCGGCCGCAGAGGGCCAGCAGCGCGTGCGCGAGCTGATGGGCGAGGCCGACGTGGTGGTGGAGAACTTCAAGGTCGGCACCATGGAGAAATGGGGCATAGGCTACGAGCAGGTGCGCGAGCAGTTTCCGCGCCTGGTCTGGTGTCGCGTGACCGGCTTTGGCGCCGACGGCCCGCTGGGCGCGCTGCCCGGCTACGACGCGGCGGTGCAGGCCATGGCCGGGCTGATGAGCATCAACGGCGACGCCGACGGCGACCCGCTGCGCGTGGGCCTGCCGGTGGTGGACATGGTCACCGGCATGAACGCCGTCATCGGCGTGCTGCTGGCGCTGCACGAGCGCGGCAGAAGCGGCCAGGGCCAGCTGGTGGATGCGGCGCTGTACGACAGCGGCCTGTCGCTGCTGCACCCGCACGCGCCCAACTGGTTCATGAGCGGCAAGATCCCGCAGCGCACGGGCAACGCCCACCCCAACATCTACCCCTACGACGTGATCCACACTGGCGGCGCACCGATCTTCCTGGCCGTGGGCAACGACCGGCAGTTCCGCCTGCTGTGCGACTATATCGGCCAGCCGGCCATGGCCGACGACGCACGCTTTGCCACGGCCGGCCAGCGCTCGGTGAACCGCGCGGTGCTGAAACCCCTGCTGGAGCAGGCCTTCACCCAGCGCGACGGCCAGGAGCTGGCCGATGCGCTGATGGCCATAGGCGTGCCCGCCGCGCCGGTGCTGAACGTGGAGCAGGCCCTGCATCACCCGCACACCGTGCACCGCGAGATGGTGGTGAAGATGGGCGACTACCAGGGCCTGGGCGCGCCGGTGAAGCTCAGCCGCACGCCGGCCAGCTACCGCTTTGCGCCGCTGGCCGAGGGCAAGGATTTCATGTAACCGACGGTTGCACCCTATTGCCGGGCCCGCATGTGCGGGCCCTTTTTTTTACGCATGTGACACGGGCAAGGGTTTTACCCAGGTGTGTTGGCGTGGGTTGTTCCAAGAATAGAACGGCTTTTTTACAACCAAGACAACCACGCCACACAAGGAGACGCCCACCATGCAAGTAGAGCTCAAGGTCAATGGCAAGCCGGTTTCGGCGGATGTGCCGCCCAACACGCTGCTGGTGCAATTGCTGCGCGAGCATCTGCGCCTGACTGGCACCCATGTGGGCTGCGACACCGCGCAATGCGGCGCCTGCACAGTGATGGCCGATGGCCGGGCCATCAAGTCGTGCAACGTGCTGGCGCTGCAGATGCAGGGCGCGGACATCACCACCGTCGAAGGCCTGGCCCAGGCCGACGGCACGTTGCACCCGGTGCAGGCGGCGTTCAAGGAGTGCCATGGCCTGCAATGCGGCTTCTGTACCCCCGGCATGGTGATGAGCACCGTCGATCTGCTGGCCCACCACCCCCAGGCCAGCGAGGCCGAGATACGCCACCTGCTGGAGGGCAACCTGTGCCGCTGCACCGGCTACCAGAACATCGTCAAGGCGGTGCAGACCGCCCAGAAGGCCATGGCCGCCTGAGGCCCCTGAAAACCACCACCAGGAGACAAGACCATGGGTGCCAATGCATTTGCCAAGCTGCCGCATATCGGCGAATCGCTCAAGCGCAAGGAGGACGTGCGCTTTCTGACCGGCGTGGGCAACTACACCGACGATGTTGACCAGGCGAACCAGAAGTACGCGTACTTCGTGCGCTCGCCGCACGCACATGCGCGCGTCAAGGGCGTGGACACGGCCGAGGCCGCCAAGATGCCCGGCGTGGCCGCCATCTACAGCGGCAAGGACATTGAAGGAAAAATGGGCGGCCTGCCCTGCGGCTGGTTGATCAGCAACCCCGACGGCAGCCCCATGAAGGAGCCCATGCACCCCATCCTGGCCATAGGCAAGGTGCGCTACGTGGGCGACCATGTGGCCATGGTGGTGGCCGACACGCTGGAGCAGGCCAGGAACGCCGCCGAGGCCGTGCAGGTGGACTATGAGGAGCTGGCCCCGGTCATCGACATGAAAAAGGCCAAGGACGGCCCGGCGCTGCACGACGAGGCCCCCGACAACCATTGCTACAAATGGACGCTGGGCGACAAGGCGGCGGTGGACGCCGCCTTTGCCGGCGCCGCCCACATCAGCCGGCTGGATCTGGTGAACAACCGCCTGATCCCCAACGCCATAGAGCCGCGCGCCGCCAACGCCAGCTACAACCGCGCCACCGACGAATATGTGCTCTACGTGGCCAACCAGAACCCGCATGTGGAGCGCCTGCTGCTGACCGCCTTCGTGCTGCAGCTGCCCGAGCACAAGGTGCGCGTCATCGCGCCCGACGTGGGCGGCGGTTTCGGCTCGAAGATCTTTCTGTATGCCGAGGACGTGGCCGTCACCTGGGCCGCCAAGCAGCTCAACTGCGCCGTGAAGTGGACGGCCGAGCGCGGCGAGTCGTTCGTGTCCGACGCCCATGGCCGCGACCACATCACCCATGCCGAGATGGCCATGGACAAGGATGGCAAGTTTTTGGCCATGCGCGTGCACACCGACGCCAACCTGGGCGCCTACCTGTCAACGTTTGCCTCCAGCGTGCCCACCATCCTGTATGGCACGCTGCTGGCCGGCCAGTACACCGCGCCGCAGATCTATGTGGAGGTGGATGGCTGGTTCACCAGCACCGCGCCGGTCGATGCCTACCGCGGCGCCGGCCGGCCCGAGGCCACCTATGTGGTCGAGCGCCTGGTCACGCGCTGCGCCTGGGATCTGGGCCTGTCCCAGGACGAAATCCGCAAGCGCAACTTCATCACCAGCTTCCCCTATCAGACGCCGGTGGCGCTGCAGTACGACATTGGCGACTACCACGCCTGCATGAACCAGGCGCAGCAGCTGGCCGACGTGGCGGGCTTCGCCGCGCGCCGCGCCGCCAGCGAGGCCAGGGGCCTCAAGCGCGGCATGGGCTACAGCAGCTATATCGAGGCCTGCGGCCTGGCGCCCAGCAACATCGCCGGCGCCCTGGGGGCCAGGGCCGGGCTGTTCGAGGCCGGCGAGGTGCGCGTGCACCCCACGGGCAGCGTGACGGTGTTCACCGGCTCGCATAGCCATGGCCAGGGGCATGAGACCACGTTTGCCCAGCTGGTGGCGGCGCGCCTGGGGCTGTCGCCGGACCAGGTGGACATCGTGCACGGCGACACCGGCCGCGTGCCCTTTGGCATGGGCACCTACGGCAGCCGGTCCCTGAGCGTGGGTGGCACGGCCATCATGAAGGCGCTGGACAAGATCGAGGCCAAGGCCAAGAAAATCGCCGCCCATTTGATGGAGGCGAGCGACGCCGACATCGAGTTTGCCGGCGGCGAGTTCACGGTGAAGGGCACGGACAAAAAAATCCCGTTTGCCCAGGTGGCGCTGACGGCCTATGTGCCGCACAACTACCCGCTGGACAAGCTGGAGCCCGGCCTGAACGAGACCGCCTTCTACGACCCGGTGAACTTCACCTTTCCCGCAGGCACCTATATCTGCGAGGTGGAGGTAGACCCGCAGACCGGCGTGGTGCGCGTGGACCGCTTCACCGCCGTGGACGACTTCGGCGTCATCATCAACCCCATGATCGTCGAGGGCCAGGTGCATGGCGGCCTGGTGCAGGGCATAGGCCAGGCACTCTTGGAGCATGGCGTGTATGACCCGGACAGCGGCCAGCTGCTCACCGGCAGCTACATGGACTACGCCATGCCGCGCGCCGCCAACTTCCCTGAGTTCAAACTCGGTCATGTGTGCACGCCCTGCACGCACAACCCCATCGGCAGCAAGGGCTGCGGCGAGGCGGGGGCCATAGGCTCGCCGCCGGCCGTCATCAACGCCGTGCTGGATGCGCTCCAACCCCTGGGCGTGACCGACATCGACATGCCCGCCACGCCGCACCGCGTCTGGCAGGCCATCCAGAACGCCCAGGCTTGAAAGGACAAGCACCATGTACGCATTCACCTACGAACGCCCCGCCTCCCAGGCCGACGCCTTGAAGCTGGCCCAGGCCGGCGGCAAGCTGCTGGCCGGCGGCCAGACCCTGCTGGCATCCATGAAGCTGCGCCTGGCCGCGCCCGAGCAGCTGGTGGACCTGGGCGCCATCCCCGAGCTCAAGGGCATACGCCGCGAGGGCAACAGCATCGTCATCGGCGCCATGACCTGCCACGCCGACGTGGCTGAAAGCGCCGAGCTGCGCGCCGCCATCTCCGCGCTGGCAGCATTGGCCGGCGGCATTGGCGACAAGCAGGTGCGCGCGCGGGGAACGCTTGGCGGTTCGGTGGCCAACAACGACCCGGCCGCCGACTACCCCGCCGCGCTGCTGGCGCTGGGCGCCACGGTGCACACCACGGCGCGCGCCATCGCGGCCGATGACTTCTTCCAGGGGCTGTTTGCCACGGCGCTGGAAGAGGGCGAGCTGATCACCGCGGTGAGCTTTCCCATCCCGAAGAAGGCGGCCTACGTCAAGTTCGTGCAGCCGGCCTCGCTGTTCGCGCTGATTGGCGTGTTTGTCGCGCAGACCGATGGTGGCGCCCGGGTCGCCGTGACCGGCGGCGGCAACGGCGTGTTCCGCCATGCGGGCCTGGAGGCGGCGCTGTCGGCCAGCTTCACGCCCGATGCCGTCGCCGGCGTGGCCACGGACGAGGGTGAGATGTCCAGCGACCTGCATGGCAGCGCGGCTTACCGCGCCCACCTGGTGGGCGTGATGGCGCAGCGCGCCGTGGCCCAGGCGCTGGCTTGAGCCGCGCCACTCCCTCCCCCACCGGGCGAGGGTAGGGGTGGGGGGCAGCAAGGCCTGCGTCTTCATGCCGGCAAGATGCCGGCGCTCCCGGCCCCCATCCCCGCCTTCCCCCAGAGGGGGCGGAATTCGGGACATGCCATGGTTCAGATATTTTTGGCATCTATCCCATACTCAGCAAGCGCAAACAGCTATTGTTTTTGAATACTCCGCTCATGCCACAACCACCCTGCGCCTGCACCAGCATCGACGAACTGGCCGCCGCCCTGCAGTCCGTCGGCTACTTTGCCGACCGGCGCCTGGCCACGGCGGTGTTCCTGGCGCTGAAGCTGCAGCGCCCGCTGCTGCTGGAGGGCGAGCCCGGCGTGGGCAAGACCGAGCTGGCCAAGGCGCTGGCCCAGGTGCTCTCGCGCCAGCTGCTGCGCCTGCAATGCTTTGACGGCCTGGAGCAGCGGGAGGCCCTGTATGAATGGAACTACGCCGCCCAGCTGCTGCACCTGCGTGCGGCCGAGGGTACGGCGTCGGCCAACGCACTGGAGCAGGAGGTCTACCAGCCGCGCTACCTGGTGCGCCGCCCGCTCCTGCAGGCGCTCGAAGCCCCGGCGCCGGGCGCGCTGCTCCTGATCGACGAGGTGGATCGTGCCGACGAGCCCTTCGAGGCCTTTCTGCTCGAATACCTGGGCGAGTACCAGGTCAGCATTCCCGAGCTGGGCACCATCAGCGCCGCCGTGCCGCCGGTGACCATCCTGACCAGCAACCGCACGCGTGAGCTGAACGACGCCGTCAAGCGCCGCTGCCTGTACCACTGGCTGGACTACCCCGAGCGCGAGCGCGAGCTGGCCATCGTGCGCGCCCTGGTGCCCCAGGCGCCGCGCCAGCTGGCCGACCAGGTGGCGGCCTTTGTGCAGCAGCTGCGCGCCAGCCCCCATGGGGATCGGTTCCAGCGCGCGCCCGGCATTGCCGAGACGGTGGAATGGGCACGCGCGCTGGTGGCGCTGGACACCGTCACGCTGGACCCCGAGGTGGTGGTGGACACCGCCGGCATCCTGTTCAAGCAGCGTGACGACCTGGCCGCGCTGGATCTGGCGCTGGCGCAACAGGCCCTGGCCGCCAGCCAGCCGGGCGCCTGAAGGCCATGGCCGACCCGTTCGCCGCCCAGCAAGCCACGCAGCAGCGCGTGCCGCAACTGGGCGACGCGCGCAGCGGCAAGCTGGCCGGCAACCTGACCGCCTTTGGCCGGGCCCTGCGCCGCACCGGCGTGCCGGTGGACGCGGCGCGCATGGCCCTGGCGCAGCAGGCGGTGCAGCTGGTGGGCGTGGCGCGCAAGGGCGACATGGCCGCCGCGCTGGAGGCGGTGCTGGTTGGCCGCGCGCAGGATCGCGCGGTGTTCCGCGAGCTGTTCGAGGTTTTCTTTCGCGACCCGGATCTGGCCAGCAAGCTGCTGGCACAGATGCTGCCGCGGGCCGAGGGCCGGGCCGAGCCGCCGCGCCAGCGCCCGCGCGTGCGCGAGGCCCTGCAGCGCCCCAAGCCGCCAGCCGGCAGCGTGGAGCAGCCCGAGCAACAGGTGGATCTGGACGCCGCCATGAGCGCCAGCCGCCTGGCGCGGCTGAAGAACGCCGACTTCAACCAGCTGAGCGCCAGCGAATTCCAGCTGGTCGAGCGCCTGGTGCGGGACATTGCGCTGCCGCTGCCCAGCGTGGCCGCGCGGCGCATGCGCGCGGGCGGGCGCGGCGCGCGCATCCACTGGGCGCGCACGCTGCGCCAGGCCGCGCGCCATGGTGGCGACCTGGTGGCGCTGCAGCGCCAACAGCGGCGCCAGCAGGCCCTGCCGCTGTTGGTGCTGGTGGATGTGTCCGGCTCCATGGAGCGCTACGCGCGCCTGTTGCTGGCCTTCATCCATGCCGCCACGGCGCGCGTGCGCGTGGACGGCCAGGCCCAGCGCCTGCGCCGTGAGGTGTTTGCCTTTGGTACCGGCCTGACCGACCTGGGCCCGGCCTTTCGCGAGAGCGATACCGACGCCATGCTGCAGCGCGCCGGCCAGGCGATACACGACTTTGCCGGGGGTACGCGCCTGGGTGACAGCCTGGCCAGACTGCGCCAGCAGCATGCGCGGCGCCTGGTCGGGCGGCGCACGCTGGTGCTCATCGTCAGCGACGGGCTCGACACCGGCGAGCCCGAGGACCTGGCGCGCGAGCTCGACTGGCTCAAGCACCGCTGCCGGCGCCTGCTGTGGCTCAACCCGCTGCTGCGCTTTGACGGCTATGAGCCGAGCGCGCGCGGCGCTGCCGTGCTGCACCGCGCGGCCGACGCCATGCTGGCCGTGCACAACGTGACCCGGCTGCAGCAACTGGCCGGCGCCATCGCCAGCCTGATGAAACAATAAACCCAAGGAGACAGACCATGGAAATGCAAGGCGCACGCCAGCTGGCGATCACCCAGCAACAGGCCTGGGAGGCCTTGAACGACCCCGAGGTGCTGAAACTCTGCATCCCCGGCTGCGACAGCATCGAGGCCACGGGCGACAACGCCTACGCCCTGGTCAACGCCATCAAGGTCGGCCCGGTGGCGGCCAAGTTCAAGGGCGCGATTGCGCTGGCCGACGTGAACGCACCGCACAGCTACACGCTGAACTTCGAGGGCAACGGCGGCGTCGCCGGCTTTGGCAAGGGCAGCGCCCAGGTGTCGCTGGCGCCACAGGAAGAGGGCTGTGAGCTGGCCTACAGCGTCAACGCCACCGTGGGCGGCAAGATCGCCCAGGTCGGCCAGCGCCTGATCGACGGCGTGGCCAAGTCCATGGCCGAGAGCTTTTTCAAGCGCTTTGATGAGGAAATGCAGCGCCGCCATGGCCCGCCGCCCGAGGAGGCCGAGGAAAAGCCCGGCGCACTGAAAAAAATGTGGTCCAGGCTCAAGGGCGGTGACAAGGGCGCCGCGTCCCCGGCAGAGGAGACATAGCCATGGAAAACCTCGACGTCACCGTGCTGCGCGCCCTGCGCGACTGGCGCTTGGCGGGCAAGCCGGCGCTGCTGGTCACGGTGGTGCGCACCTGGGGATCGTCGCCGCGGCCGGTGGGCTCCATCATGGCGCTGTGCGCGGACGGCTCGGTCATGGGTTCGGTCTCGGGCGGCTGTATTGAAGATGATTTGATAGCACGCTACGCCCATGCGGCCGGCGCTGACGCCCTGCCGCGCAGCGGGCCGCCGCAGTTCGCAAAGTACGGCGTGACGGCCGACGAGGCCTTTCGCTTTGGCCTGCCCTGCGGCGGCACGCTGGAGCTGCTGCTGGAGTTCGACCCCGACGGCGCCAGCATCGCCGCCTTGGTGCAGGCGCTGGATGCCGGCCGGCTGATGCACCGCCGCGTGCGCCTGGGCGACGGCGCCGTGACGCTGGAGGCAACGGATGCGCCGGCGGAGCTGGTGCTGGGCGGCGCGCAGCTCACCAACACCTTCGGCCCGGAATACCGCATGCTCATCATCGGCGCCGGGCAGATGAGCGAATACCTGGCCACCATGGCGCAGTTCTGCGGCTTTGCCGTCAGCGTCTGCGACCCACGCGAGGAATACCGCAGCGCCTGGAGCGTGCCCGGCGTGCGCCTGCTGACCAGCATGCCCGACGACACCGTGGCCGCGTTCGTGCCCGACGCCAGGTCTTGCGTCGTGGCGCTGACGCACGACCCCAAGCTGGACGACCTGGCGCTCTTGCAGGCACTCGACACCCCGGCCTTCTACATAGGCGCCATTGGCAGCCGGCGCAACAACGCGGCGCGGCGCCAGCGCATGATCGAGCACCTGGGCCAGACCGAGGAGGGTCTGGCGCGCCTGCGCGGGCCGATCGGCATCTACATCGGCAGCAAGACCCCGCCCGAGATCGCCGTCAGCGTCATGGCCGAGGTGCTGGCCGTGAAGAACGGGGTGCCCCTGCCGCGCGACATGGACGTGGCCCATGTCAAGGACAGCCAGGGCCAGGCGGCCGCCGGCTCGGCCTGCAAGGTGGGCTGATGAGCCCGATGGATGTCGTGGCCGCCGTGGTCATGGCCGCTGGCGCGGGCCGGCGCATGGGCTATTTCCCCAAGTCCCTGCTGGAGCGCGACGGCGAGCCGCTGCTGCTGCGCCAGATCCGCCTGCTGGGCGAGGCGGGGGCCAGTACGGTGGTAGTGGTGCTGGGCCACCATGCCGCCCGGCTGCGGGCCGTGTTGGCGCAGGCCGCTCCCCGGTTGCCCATTACCCTGCGCTGGGTGCTCAACCCCGCGCCCGACGAGGGCCCGGGCGGGTCGTTGCGCTGCGGCCTGGCGGCGTTGCCGCCCGATGTTGACACCTTGCTGGTGCTGCTGGGCGACCAACCCCTCTTGGAGCCGCAGGATCTGCAGGCCCTGCTGGCCGCCTGGCGCGCGCGGCCGGCCGGTGTGGAGCTGGTGCTGCCCCAGCATGCCGGCCAGCCGGGCCACCCCATCGTCTTTGGCCCGCTGCTGCGGCGCGCGGTGATGCAGGCCCAGGGCGGGCGGGGCGTGCGTGAATGGCGGCGCGCACATCCGGCCCAGGTGCAGGCGCTGGCGCTGGAGCACGCGCGCTGCACCACCGACGTCGATACACCCGAGGATCTGCGCCGACTGGGTGAACGCTGGGGGGTGTGGATCAGGCCGCCTCGGCCAGCAGATCCTGCAGCGCCTTGACCTGCTGGCGCAGGCGTTCGTTCTCGGCCTCCAGCTCGGTCACGCGCTGCCGCAGCTGCGCGGCGTCGGGCGGCGCCGCTGCCGCTTCGCCCTCGGCGGCCATGTCCTGGGTGCCGGCCTTGGGTTTTTTCTTCGCCTCGCGCACCCGCTTGGCGGCCTGCTTGAGATCCTGCGCACCGCCCGCGGCGGCGGCCTGCTGCTCCTCAACCGATAGCGTGGCGACGACCGCGGCGGCGTTTAGCGACAACTCGCCAGACTTGACGGCGGCCACCACCTCGGGCGCGGCGTTCTGGTGGATGGCCTCGATGGCCTTCACCTGGGCCGCCGTCAGGCGCGCGGCGCGGGCCAGGGCCTCGCGCGTGTCCAGCGCGTCCTCGGGTACCTTGGCAACTGTTGCCAGGGCCTTGGCCACCACGGGGTCGGTGTCGCCCTCCCAGGGGGCCTGGCCGCCGGGCGACTGCGCGGCCTCGGCCTTGGCGGCCACCACGGCGGCGGCGGCCTGGGCGCGGCGCTCGGCAATGATCTCGCGCTTCTTCAGCGCCAGCACGCCGCGCTGGAACTCGGAGACGCTGCGCCGGCCCAGGTGCTGGTCGATCATCCACAGGTGCACGTCCTCCATGCTCTGAAAGCGGGTGTTTTGCACCGTCTGGAAGGGCAGGCCATGCTGCTGGCAGATGCCGTAGCGGTTGTGGCCGTCCACCAGCACGTCGCCCCACAGCACCAGCGCGTCCCGGCAGCCCTCGGCCAGGATGCTGCGCTCCAGCGCGTCATGCTCGTCGGGCGTGAGCGGGTCGATATAGGCCTTGAGTTCGGGCAGGACGACGATGGTTTCGGGATTCATGGGGTGTCGAACAAGCGAAAAAATGGATAAAGGCCCCGGCGGGGACCTTTGAGGCAAAACGGTTGATGGGTGGTAGGCATCAGATCAGACCGCGAGCCCTCACCCCCACCCTCTCCCAGAGGGAGAGGGGGTAAAACCGGCGCAACCGGTCGCCCTCGCCCCTTTGGGGAGAGGGAGGGGTGAGGGGGTTTCAGGAGGGCTGCAGCAGCCGCGCGATGAGCGCGCCGTCGACCGGGCCGGTCAGCGGTATGCGCACGCGCACCGGGCTGCCCTGGGCCACCTGTACTGGCTCGCCATCCAGGTTGAACATTTTTTCCAGCAGCACCTGGCGATTGCCCTGGGGGTGGATGATCTCCAGCCGGTCGCCCACGGCAAAGCGGTTCTTGGTTTCCACCTCGGCCAGGCCGTCGGCGTAGCCGCGCACCTCGCCGACAAAGTGGCTGCGTTGCAGCACGCTGTGGCCGGTTTCGTAGTTCTGGTAGTCGTTGGCCGGGCGGCGCTCCAAGAGACCCCCGGTGTAGCCGCGATTGGCCAGGCCTTCAAGCTCGGTGATCAGCTCGGGGTTGAAGGGTCGGCCGGCCACGGCGTCGTCGATGGCGCGGCGGTAGACCTGGGCGGTGCGTGCCACGTAGTACAGGCTCTTGGTGCGGCCCTCGATCTTCAGCGAATCGACGCCGATCTCGACCAGGCGCTGCACATGCTCGACGGCGCGCAGGTCGCGGCTGTTCATGATGTAGGTGCCGTGCTCGTCCTCCATGATGGGCATCAGCTCGCCGGGGCGGTTGGCTTCTTCCAGCAGGTAGACCTGGTCGGCCTTGGGGTGGCGCTGGATAGCCGTGCCGGTGAACTGCGCGTCGGCGTCCTCGCGTGACTTGGTGAAGCTGAAACCCTTGTCCATGGTGCTGGCCAGGGCCTCGCCGGTGTTCGGATCCACCTGGGCGTCGTGCGTCTTGTACTCCCAGCGGCAGGCGTTGGTGCAGGTGCCCTGGTTGGGATCGCGGTGGTTGAAGTAGCCCGACAGCAGGCAGCGGCCGGAGTAGGCGATGCACAGCGCGCCGTGCACGAAGACCTCGATCTCCATGTCCGGGCATTCCTGGCGGATCTTCTCGATCTCGTCGAGTGCCAGCTCGCGCGAGAGGATGATGCGCGCCACGCCCATCTTCTGCCAGAACTTGACCGTGGCCCAGTTGGTGGTGTTGGCCTGCACCGAGAGGTGGATCTCGGTCTCGGGCCACTTCTCCTTGACCATCATGATGAGGCCGGGGTCGGCCATGATGAAGGCGTCGGGCTGGCAGGCGATGACGGGCTCGATGTCGCGCAGATAGGTGCGCACCTTGTCGTTGTGCGCGATCAGGTTGCTGGTGACGAAGAACTTCTTGCCGCGCGCGTGCGCCTCCTGTATGCCCTGGGCGATCTGCTCCAGGCGGAATTCATTGTTGCGCGCGCGCAGGGAATAGCGCGGCTGGCCGGCATAGACGGCGTCGGCGCCGAAGTCGTAGGCCGCGCGCATCTTGTCCAGCGAGCCGGCGGGCAGCAGCAGTTCGGGGGCTTTGAGGGTCATGGGGGGCGATTTTCGTTCATGCGCCATGCTGGGGCAGGGCGCGCGGGTAATCGCTGGCGCACGCATCGTCCCTGGTGGATTAATGGCAAAAATGGCCATAAACCCAGGTGGGACAAGCGCGAACAGCTCTCTTTTTTGCTGATCAATCCTTGGGCCGAAAGCTGATCACCAGCGACGATGGCACGCGGCCATCGATGTCGCGCGGCAGGGTCTCGGTGCGCTGCAGGGCGCGGAGCACGGCCTCGTCCCAGGCCTTGTTGCCGCTCGATTGGGTGATGCGTGCTTTGACTATGGTGCCGTCGGGCGCGGCGAGTACCTCGACCTCGGCGCGCGGGTTGCCGTCCACCTGATCCGGGAAGACGATGTTGGGCTTGACCTTGGCCGCCACCTTGCCGCCGTAGCCGCCCGAGGGGCCGGCGCTGCGCAATGCGGTGCCGGTGGCCGTCTCGCCACCGGTGGCACCGGCCAGGCTCTGCATGCGGCGGATGTTCGCCTGGTGGCGCGCATCGGCCTCCCTGGCCTCGCGCGCTTCCTCGGCCTTGCGGCGCTTGTCCTCGGCCAGTTTCTTCTGCTTTTCCTGCTCGGCCTTTTGCTGCTCCAGCTTCTTTTGCTCGGCCAGCTGTTTCTCGCGCTGCTCCTTTTCGCGCTCGGCCTTTTCCCGCTCGGCCTTCTTCTGGGCCAGCTGGCGTTCCTTCTTCTCCTGTTCCAGGCGCTCGCGGCGTTCCTTGTCCTTCTTGTCCTGCTCCAGTTCCTGCTCGCGCTTTTTCTTCAGCTCTTCCTCGCGCTTCTTCTGCTTTTGCAGGGCGATGTCGGCGTCGCGTGTGTCGGGCTCGGCCTGGCGTGGGGCAGGCGGAGGTGGCGGCGGTGGTGCGGGCGCGGGCTGTGGCTCGGGCGTGGGTTCGGGGGCCGGCGGCGGTGGGGGCTCGGCCGCGCGCGGAGCGGCCTGTTGCGGCACGGCGGCCCAGAGCTCGGCCTCCACGGCGGGCTGGTCGCTGCTGCTCTTCCAGTTCACGCCCCAGGTCAGCGCGACCACCAGCACGGCATGGGCCAGCACCGCCAGGGTGATGGCGCGCATGCGGCCCGGCGGGCGCGGCGGGGCGAACTGGTCGCGGTCATGAATGGCTGCCTGCATGCGCGTGGACGATCCTTGGGGTTCAGCCGCCGCTCTTGACGGCCAGCGCCACGCGCGCCACGCCGGCGCGCTGCAGCTCGGACATGGCCTTCATCACCGAGTCGTAGGAGGCCGTCTTGTCGGCGCTGATGAGCACCGGCGTGTCCTCGGGCTGATCTTTGAGCCAGGTCTTGGCGGTGTGGCCCAGCTGCGCCAGCGGCACCGTGCGTTCGTTGCCGTCGGCCTTGAAGCGCACGCCGCCGTCCTTGTCCACGATGACATCGGCGCGCGTCTTGGGCAGCTTGGCACCCTTGCCGACCGAGGGCAGGTTGACCGAACTCGGTGTGAGCATGGGCGCGGTCACCATGAAGATGATGAGCAGCACCAGCATCACGTCGATGAAGGGCACCATGTTGATCTCGTTCATGGAGCGGCGGCGCGTGCCGCTGCGGGACGCCATTGCGGGCATGACGGGCCTCCCTTCAATGTCCCGAGGGGCTACCGGGCTGGGCGCCCAGGTTGCGCTGCAGGATGTTGGAGAACTCTTCGATGAAGGTCTCCTGGTGCGTGGCCACGCGGTCGATGTCGCGGGCGAAACGGTTGTAGGCGATCACGGCCGGAATGGCGGCAAACAGGCCGATGGCGGTGGCCACCAGGGCCTCGGCGATGCCGGGCGCGACGGTGGCCAGCGTGACCTGCTCCATGCCGGCAAAGCCGGTGAAGGCGTGCATGATGCCCCAGACGGTGCCGAACAGGCCCACATAGGGCGACACCGAGGCCACCGAGCCGAGGAAGGACAGGCTGGACTCGATCACGTCCATCTCGCGCTGGAAGCTCGCGCGCATGGCGCGGCGGGCGCCGTCGAGCAGCGTGCCGGCGTCACTGATGCGGCGCTCGCGCAGCTTTTGATATTCGCGCATGCCGCTGGCGAAGATGCGCTCCATGGGACCGGCGCTCTTGGCGTTGTGCGCGGCAGCGGCGAACAGCTCGTTCAGGCTGGTGCCAGACCAAAAGTCGCGTTCGAAGTCCTCGTTCAGAGCCTTCACGCGCTTCAGCGCGAACAGCTTACGGAAGATGGCGGCCCAGCTGGCCACGGAGACGGCGAGCAGCAGCAGCATCACCAGTTGCACCACCCAGCTGGCGCCCAGCACCAGGCTGAGCATGGACATGTCTTGGGAATTCATGATCGGGAAATTGCTTGCAAAACAGAATCAGGGATGCGCGCCGCGCGCATGCTGGTGCCATCGACCCAGCCTATGCGTATGCTGGCTTCGCACAGCAACTGGGGCTGGGCTGGCGTGGCTTGTGTTGTCAGGAAGGCCTGTTGTTCGATTGTCATGGATGCACGGCCACTGTCCTGGAGCCTGGCCGTAACAATCAGTTCATCGTCCAGCCGGGCCGGGCGCAGGTAGCGCAGGCGCGCGTCGGTTACGACAAACATGCCGCCGGTTTGTTCCCGCAACTGCTGCTGGCCCAAATCCAGCGCGCGCAGCCACTCGGTGCGCGCGCGCTCGAAGAACTTGAGGTAGTTGGCGTAGAACACGATGCCGCCGGCATCGGTGTCCTCCCAGTAGATGCGTACCGGCCACTCGAAAGCCATGCTGCGTCAGCCGATCAAACGCTGCAAACGGCTGACCGCCTCGTGCAGCTGGGCCATGGAGTTTGCGGTAGAAAAACGCACATGGCGCGCCGTGTCGGCCGTGCCGAAGTCGCGCCCCGGCGTGATGGCCAGATGGGCGCGGCGCATGAGCTCAAACGCGAAGTCCCAGCTGCCATCGACACCCAGCCTGTGCGCCACCTGCGTGCAGTCGGCCCAGGCATAGAAGGCGCCGTCGGGCATGACGGGCACGCTCAATCCGAGCTTGTTGAGTTCGGGAATGAAGTAGTCGCGCCGCGCCTTGAACTCCGCGCGCCGGCGCTCGTACTCGGCGATGCTCTCGGCCTCGAAGCAGGCCAGGGCGGCGTGCTGCGAGATGGTGGATGCGCAGATGAACAGGTTTTGCGCCAGGCGCTCGACCACCGGCACCATGGCATCCGGCACCACCATCCAGCCCAGGCGCCAGCCGGTCATGTTGAAGTACTTGCTGAAGCTGTTGATGCTGATGATGTCGTCGCCCAGCGCCAGTGCGCTGTGGCTGTACTGCTCCTCGTACGACAGGCCCAGGTAGATCTCGTCGATGATGGTCAGGCCGCCCTTGGCGCGCACCACCTGGTGTATGGCGCGCAGCTCGTCGGGGGCGATCGAAGTGCCCGTGGGGTTGGAAGGCGAGGCCAGCAAAACGCCGCGCGTTTTTTCTCCCCACGCCGCTTCGACCTTGGCGGCGCTGAGCTGAAAGCGTTCCTCGGCGGTGGTCGGGATCAGCACCGCCTTGCCCTCGGCCGCGCTCACGAAGTGGCGGTTGCAGGGGTAGCTGGGGTCGGGCATCAGGACCTCGTCGCCGGCGTCGATCAGCGCCAGGCAGGCCAGCTGCAGCGCGGCCGAGGCCCCGGCCGTGATCACGATGCGCCGCGCCGGCACATCGACGCCAAAGCGCGTGGCGTACCAGTCGCTGATGCGCTCGCGCAGCGGCTCCAGGCCCAGGGCGTTGGTGTACTGCGTCAGGCCGTCGCGTATCGCGCGCTCGGCCGCCTGTTGCACGAGCGGCGGGGCGGTGAAATCCGGCTCGCCGATGTTCAGGAAGATCATCGGCTCGCGCGTGCCGGCCACTTCGCGCGCCATTGCCTGCGCGGCCTTGGCCACTTCCATCACGTAAAAGGGTTCTATGCGCTCGGCGCGGGTGGAGAACTTCATGACACTGTGCCTGCCGCCGCCCAGGGCGCACGGGCTTGAGAGAAACAAAAGGGGCTCAGCTGGCCTTGCCGGCGGCCTTGTCGGCCTCGACCTCGGCGGCGCGCAGCTGCGGCGCCAGGCCGTTCAAGACGCCGTTGACGTACTTGTGGCCATCGGTGCCGCCGAATTCCTTGGCCAGCTCGATGCACTCGTTGATGACCACGCGCCAGGGCACGTCGGGGCAGTGCTGGAACTCGTACACGCCTATCCACATCACGGCATGCTCTATGGGCGAGATCTCGGCCAGCTTGCGGTCGAGCTGCGGCGTGATCAGCTCGTCCATGAACTGGGCGGTGGTGATGCAGCCGTGCAGGAGCGCGTCGTAATGCGCGGCATCGGCCTTGTGAAAGCCTGACAGGTCGCGCGTGAACAGGTCGATGGAGCTGGCGTCGTTGCCGCCCACCAGATGCTGGTACAGCGCCTGCAGGGTGAATTCACGCGCGCGTGAGCGCGCCGATTTGGAGCCGGCCTTGCGCGCGCCGGTGCTGGTGGTGCCGGTGCGCGACTGGCGCGGGGGGCGCTTGGAAGCGGGGGCCTCGCTCACTGCAGCTCCTCCAGCAGCCTGGCCATCTCCACGGCCACGCGGGCGGCGTCCACGCCCTTGTCGGTTTGGCGCGCGATGGCCTGCTCCAGGTTCTCGGTGGTTAGGATGGCGTTGGCGATCGGGATCTGGTAGTCAAGCCCCACGCGCGTCACGCCCGCGCCGGACTCGTTGGCCACCAGTTCGAAGTGGTAGGTCTCGCCGCGGATGATGCAGCCCAGGGCGATCAGCGCGTCGTACTCATCGCGCTCGGCCATGGCCTGCAGCGCCAGCGGCACCTCCAGTGCGCCGGGCACCAGCACATGGTGGATATGCGCCTCCTGCACGCCCAGCTTGATCAGCTCGGCGCGGCAGGCCGCGGCCAGGGTGTTGGTGATGCCTTCGTTGAAGCGGGCCTGAACCAGGCCGATGTGCAGTTCGCTGCCGTTGAGCTGCGCCGCCGTGCCTTTGTCTGCGTCAAACATGTCTTATTCCTTGGGGATGTAGCCGGTGATTTCCAAACCGTAGCCTGTCATGCTGGGCATGCGCCGGGGCTGGCCCATGAGCTGCATGCGCGCCACGCCGACCTCGCGCAGGATCTGCGCGCCCACGCCGTAGGTGCGCAAGTCCATGCGGCCGCGCTCGGGCGCCTGGGCGGCGCGCGCCTTGCCCTCGAACTGCTCGAGCAGTTGCTCGCCGGTTTCGCCGCAATTGAGCAGCACGGCCACGCCGCGGCCCTGGGCGGCGATGTGGCGCAGGCTGGCGTCCAGGCTCCAGGAATGCATGGCGCGGCTGGGCTCCAGCGTGTCCAGCACCGACAGCGGCTCGTGCACGCGCACCGGCACGCTGTCGGCCGCATCCCACTGTCCCATGACCAGCGCCAGGTGCACCGCCTGGCTGGGTTCGTCGCGGAAGGCGTGGGCGGTGAACTCACCAAACGCCGTCTGCATGGGACGCGAGCCCACCTTGTGCACCAGCGACTCGGTGCGGCTGCGGTATTCGATCAGGTCGGCGATGGTGCCAATCTTCAGGCCATGCTCGGCGGCAAACAGCTGCAGGTCGGGCAGGCGGGCCATGGTCCCGTCGTCCTTCATCACCTCGCAGATCACGGAAGACGGGCTGCAGCCGGCCATGGCGGCCAGGTCGCAGCCGGCTTCGGTGTGGCCGGCGCGCATCAGCACGCCGCCATCGACCGCCTGCAGCGGGAAGATATGGCCGGGCTGCACCAGGTCGGCAGCCTGGGCATTGGGTGCCACGGCGGCCTGCACGGTGCGCGCGCGGTCGGCGGCGCTGATGCCGGTGGTCACGCCCTCGGCGGCCTCGATGGAGACGGTGAAGGCGGTGCCCATCTTGGTGCCGTTGCGCGCCACCATGGGCGGCAGTTGCAGGCGCTCGCAGCGCTCGCGCGAGAGGGTCAGGCAGATCAGGCCGCGGCCGAAGCGGGCCATGAAGTTGATGGCCTCGGGCGTGACATGGTCGGCGGCGATGACCAGATCGCCTTCGTTCTCGCGGTCTTCCTCATCGACGAGGATGACGATGCGCCCGGCGCGCATCTCGGCCACGATGTCTTGCACGGGCGAGATGGGGGCGGGCGTGAGGGGGGTGTTCATGCGGGGCCTTTGCGTAGTCCGTGCGCCCTGGGGCAGCGCGCGTTCCCCGGCGGGTGGGCCCCAAAGAACGGCGATGCGGCCGCGGGCCGCACGGGTGAGGGATGCGGTGATCCCGAAAGACGGCGATTTTAGTCCACGGCGTCAGATGGCGGAGGCTTCGAGCCGGATGTCGCTCATCGGATAGGCCACGCAGGGCAGCACGCAGCCCTCGGCCTTTTCCTCGGGCGACAGGCCGGGCCAGTCGATGGCGTAGCGCACCTCGCCGTCGGCCAGCATGCCGATGCAGGTGCGGCAGCTGCCGTTGCGGCAGGAGCTGGGCCAGTCGATGCCGCCTTGCTCCAGCGACAGCAGCAGGGGCTGCTCGGGCCAGGCATCGCACTGGGTGCCGTCATCGCCCACGCGGGCAATGAAAAAGGGTGGGGTCGTGTTTTCCATAGAAAATGCCTTCAACGCCTGTCGGGAAAGCGCAAATAGCTATCAAAATAATAGTAAAAAGAATCTAAGGGAGCTGCCTAAAAATTGGGCATTGCAGGTCTGGGCATTGCAAATCAGGCACTTAAGACCGCCATACAGCGCTTGTCCAAAGTTATCCCCAGGATTGTCCAATGGCCTGTGGAACAACTCCTGGCCAGGCTGCCTAAAAATTCATCATCGCAAGCAAAATCATTACAAATCAAATACTTGCAATCGCAGTACAGCGGTTGTTCAGGCTTATCCACATGTTTGTCCAGTGCCACCAGGGATAAGCTGGCTCAGGGTTCGCGCGCATCTTCAGTCGCGGTGCGGCTCAGGTTGGCTGGCACCGCCTCGCCCATGCGGCGCGCGCGGAACAGCGCGGCACGCATCAGGAAGATGTTGGTCACGGGGACGGTGACGGCCACGAACAGGGCGATCAGCAGCGCATGCACGGCCAGGCCTTCGCCCACCATGGAGAAGTACAGCAGCGTGGCATGCATGACGCACCAGCAGGCCATGGTGGCAATGATGGCCGGGGCATGCACGCGCTCGAAATAGCTTTTCAGGCGCAGCAGCCCGAGCGAGCCCAGAAAGGCAATCGCGGCACCGGCCAGCACCAGCAGCGAGACGCTGATGTCCAGCCACAGGGGCAGATCCTGGCCATTCACTCGATCACCTCGCCGCGCAGCAGGAACTTGGCCATGGCCGTGGAACTGGCAAAACCCAGCAGGGCGATGAGCATGGCGGCCTCGAAGTAATGCTGACTGCCGTAGTAGATGCCCAGCACCAGCATCAGCAGCATGCCGTTCAAATAGATGCAGTCCAGCGCCAGCACCCTGTCCTGCGCGGCCGGGCCCTTGAGCAGGCGCACCAGGCACAGCACCATGGCCGCAACGAGCATAAACAGGGCGCTGGGCAAGGCCCACGCAAGCAGGGAGCCGGTCATTCGAAGATCTCCATCAGGGGGCGCTCGTAGCGCGTCTGTACATGCTGCACGATGGCCTCGCGGTCATGTACCTCCAGCACATGCAGCATGAGCATGGAGCGGTCGCGCGAGAGCTCGGCCCAGACCGTGCCGGGCGTGATGCAGACGATCATGGCCAGTACCGCCAGGCCGTTGGGGTCGCGCAGCTCAAGCGGTATCTTCACGAAGTCGGCGCTGTGGCGGCGCGTGCGCGGCAGCAGCAGAAAGCGCAGCACGGCGATGTTGGACTGGGTCGTGTCCACCACCACCGTCCAGCACAGCCGCAGCACCGTGCCCAGGTGGCGCACGCGCACCTTTTGCGGGCGCAGCTCCTTGAACAGCACCGGCAACCCCAGGGCCAGCAGCAGGGCCAGCAGCAGGTGGCCGGGGCTGAGCGAGCGGTTGAGCAGCAGCCAGACCACAAACAGCCCGAACGAGACCAGCGGTGCGGGCAGGATTTTCTTCATCATGGCCGGGCCTCCTTTCCGGCGGGCCGGGCACTGTCGCCGGGGCCGGTCCGCGGCGGTGCGTTCAGCACGGCACGCACATAGCCGGCGGGGGCGTACAGCGCCCGGGCCGTGGCCGTGGTGAAGCGCATCACGCCCTCGGCCTGGACGGTCAGTACCACGCAGGCGGCCAGCAGCAACGCGATGGGAAGGCCTTCGAGCACATGCAGCTGCGGCCTGTCCCTCTCCGAGGCGGCCCAGAAATGGCGGATCCCGGACCGTGTCAGCGCCATCAGAGCCACCAGGCCCGTGCCAATCATCAGCGCCAGCAGCGTCCAGCCGGCCGGCCCGGGGCTGGTACCCGGCGCGGTGCCCAGGCCCTGCGGATCGAGCAGCGGGCCGAGCATGGCGAACTTGCCGATGAAGCCCGACAACGGCGGCAGCCCGGCGATCACCAGGGTGCTCATCAGATAGGCCAGGCCCATGAAGGCGGTGGCGGCCGGGATCACCCGGCCGACCAGCACCTGTTCTTCGTCATCCAGGTTCAGACCGGCGGTGGGCACGAGTTCTGCCGAAAGAAAGGGCGCGTCGTCGTCGTTTTCGTACGGGGCCAGGGTGGCGCCGTCGTTGCGCCAGCGCTCGGTCAGGTCGGCCAGCAGGAACAGCGCCGCCACGGCCAGCGTGGAGCTGGGCAGGTAGTACAGCAGGCCGGCCGTGAGCCGATCCTGGCCAAAGCCGGCTGCGGCCAGCAGCGTGCCCGACGACAGCACGGCCGCGTGGCTGGCCAGGTGCGTCAGGCGCTGCGAGCCCATCATGCCGATGGCGCCAAAGGCCATGGTGGCCATGCCGCCCAGGATCAGCCACAGGCCGCCAAACTGTGCCGAGGCCCCGGCATCGGCGCCAAACAGCAGCGACCACAGGCGCAGCAGCGCGTACAGCCCGACCTTGGTCATGAGCGCAAACAGCGCCCCCACCGGGGCCGTGGCCGCGCTGTAGGCGGGCACCAGCCAGAAGTTCAGCGGCCACAGGGCCGCCTTGATCAGAAAGGCCGTGGCCAATATGGCGGCCGCCGCGTGCAGCAGGCCCCGGTCGGCCGGCAACACCTGGGGCACGGCCCGGGCCAGGTCGGCCATGTTCAGCGTGCCGGTGAGGGCGTAGAGCATGGCCGCGCCGACCAGGAACAGCGACGAGGCCGCCAGGTTGATGGCGATGTAGTGCAGGCCAGACTGCACGCGCGCGCGCCCCGAGCCATGCAGCAGCAGGCCGTAGGAGGCGGCCAGCATGATCTCGAAGAACACGAACAGGTTGAACAGGTCGCCGGTGAGGAACGCTCCGGCCAGGCCCATCAGCTGGAACTGGAACAGCGCCTGGTAGAGCACGCCGGCACGCTGCCAGCGCGCGCCCGCGAACAGCACCGAACACAGGGCGACCAGGCTGGTCAGCAGCAGCATCAGCGCCGTCAGCCGGTCGAGCACCAGCACGATGCCAAACGGGGCCGGCCAGTTGCCCGGCAGGTACACGCCCATGCCCACCTCTGCGCCCTGGCGGTGCACCCATTGCAGCAAGGCAATCGACACCAGCAGGCCCACCAGCGTGGACACCAGGCTGACGCCGAACTTCAGGCGCTGCTGCTCCTCGCGCAGCAGCAACAACAGCGCGGCCGTGAACATGGGCAGCGCGATGGGCGCCAGCATCAGGTGCGGCATGAGCGCGCTGGTGACCTCAGACAGCCGGCTCATGGCATCTCCTGCGCATCGCGCGCCTGCGAGCCGTCTACATGATCGGTGCCGGATATGCCGCGTGCGGCCAGCAGCACCACCAGGAACAGCGCCGTCATGGCAAAGCCGATGACGATGGCGGTGAGTACCAGGGCCTGGGGCAGGGGGTCGGCGTAATGCTGCAGATCCTGCGCCACGCCGGGTAGCAGCACCGGCTCCTTGGCCAGGGCCAGGCCCAGGCGGCCCATGCTGAAGATGAACAGGTTCACCGCATAGGACAACAGGGACAGGCCCATGATGACCTGGAAGGTGCGCGGGCGCAGTAGCAGCCACACCCCCGAGCCGGTGAGCACGCCGATGGAGATGGCGAGGATGATTTCCATTCAGCGCGCCTCCCTGGCGTCGTCGTCATAGCTGACCACGGCCGCCATGGCCAGCTGCTGCTCTTCCAGCAGGCGCGCGTGGTAGCGGTGGCTGCGCACCGACTGGTGCGCAATGGCCGTGAGCATCATCAGCGTGGAGCCCACCACCAGCGCGAACACGCCGGCATCGAAGAACATGGCGCTGGCCAGATGCACCTGGCCGAGCAGCGGCAACTGGAGGTGGAACATATGGCTGGTCAGGAAGGGGTAGCCCACGGCCACGGCGCCCAGGCCCGTGCCCAGCGCCAGCAGCAGGCCGGTGGCGATCCAGCGGCGCGGGAAAACCGGCAGGTGCGCCTCCACCCATTCCGTGCCCGAGATCATGTACTGCAGCACCAGGCCCACGGAGAACACCAGGCCGGCGACGAAGCCGCCGCCCGGCTGGTCATGGCCGCGCAGGAACAGATAGCAGGCCACCAGGGCCGTGAACGGCAGCAGCAGGCGCACCAGCACGGCCGGCACCATCAGGTAGCCCACGGCCGTGTCCTGCGCGTGGCGTGGGTTCAGCAGGTCGGTCTGCAGGTCGGCGGGCAGGTTGCGCTGCTGCTCGGGCAGATCCATGGCCTCGCCGGCGGGGCGAAAGCGCCGCAGCAGTGCATACACGGTGAGGGCAACGATGCCCAGCACCACGATCTCGCCAAAGGTGTCGAAGCCGCGGAAGTCCACCAGCATCACGTTGACCACATTGGTGCCACCACCTTCGGTCAGCGCGCGCTCCAGGAAGAAGGTGGAGGTACTTTGCGCAAACGGCCGGCTCAGCATGGCAAATGACAGCCAGGCCATGCCGCCGCCGGCCGCCAGCGCCAGCAGTAGATCGCGCAGGCGGCGCACGCGGGTCAGCGCGGTGCTGGCCGATGCCGCGGGCAGGCTTTCGTCGCGCTTGGGCAGCCAGCGCAGGCCCAGCAGGATGAGGATGGTGGTCACCACCTCCACCGCCAGCTGCGTGAGCGCCAGATCCGGCGCCGAGAACCATAGAAAGGTGATGCTGGTGCACAGGCCCGCGCCGCCCATCAGCGCCAGCGCCGCCAGCCGGTGGTACTTGGCCTGCCAGGCCGCCGCCACGGCGCACACATTGCCCAGCAGCCACACCAGCACAAACGCCGGCGATAGCGCCAGCGCGGCGCGCCCGCCCAGCCGCATGCTGCCCAGCCACAGTGGCAGGGCGCCGGCCACCAGGGTGAACAGCAGCAGCCACAGCATCTGCCACTGCAGCCGCCTGGTGGACAGCAGGCGCCGGCCCTTGCGCGCGGCCTGGGTGCACTTGGCGAGCAGGGCTTCAAAGACGCGCCTGCCGCTGATGAAGCGCATCAGCGGCGGCCCCCCGATGCGGCCGAGTCGGCGCAGGCTGCGCAGCGCCTGGTACAGCGCGGCGCCACCGATGAGGGCGACAAAGCTCATCAACAGGGGCGTGTTCAGGCCATGCCATAGCGCCAGGCTGAAGGCCGGCAGCTGGCCGCCCACCACGGGCAGCGCGGCGGCATCCAGAAAACGGCCTATCGACCAGGCTGGCAGCACGCCCACCACCAGGCAGGCGAGCACCAAGAGCTCCACCGGCACGCGCATCCAGTGGGGCGGCTCATGCGGCGCGTAGGGCAGGTCGGTTGCCGGCGGGCCCCAGAACACATCGACGATGAAGCGCAGCGAATAGGCCACGCTGAACATGCCGGCCACCGTGGCGCCCACCGGCAACAGTGTGGAGACCAGGGGCGAGGCGTCCAGGAACACGGTCTCGGCGAAGAACATTTCCTTGGACAGAAAACCGTTGAGCAGTGGCACGCCAGCCATGGCGGCGCTGGCCACCGTTGCCAGCGTGGCGGTGATGGGCATCATGCGGCGCAGGCCCGACAGGCGGTTGATGTCGCGTGTGCCGCTTTCATGGTCGATGATGCCCGCGGCCATGAAGAGCGACGCCTTGAAGGTCGCGTGGTTCATGATGTGGAACACGGCGGCCACGGCGGCCAGCGGGCTGTTCAGGCCCAGCAGCAGCGTGATCAGGCCCAGGTGCGAGATGGTGGAGTAGGCCAGCAGCCCCTTCAGATCGTCCTGGAACATGGCGGCGTAGCCGCCGATCAGCAGCGTGGCCAGGCCGGTGCCGCCCACCAGCCAGAACCAGGCCTCGGTATCACCCAGCACCGGCCACAGGCGCGCCAGCAGAAACACTCCCGCCTTGACCATGGTGGCCGAGTGCAGGTAGCTCGATACCGGCGTGGGCGCCGCCATGGCGTTGGGCAGCCAGAACTGGAAGGGGAACTGCGCGCTCTTGGTAAACGCCCCGAGCAGCACCAGCACCAGGGTGGCCAGGTAGAGCGGATGTGCACGCACCAGATCGCCCGCCGCCAGCACCTGGTCGAGGTCGTAGCTGCCGACGATATGGCCCAGGATGAGCATGCCGGCCAGCAGGCACAGGCCGCCCGTGCCCGTCACTGTTAGTGCCATGCGCGCGCCGCGGCGCGCATCCTCGCGGTGATGCCAGTAGCCGATCAGCAGGAAGGAAAACAGGCTGGTCAGCTCCCAGAAAAACACCAGCTGGATGATGTTGCCCGACAGCACCACCCCCACCATGGCGCCCATGAAGGCCAGGAAGAAGGAGAAAAAGCGCGGCACCGGGTCTTCGGGCGACATGTAGTAGCGCGCGTACAGCACCACCAGCGCGCCTATGCCGAACACCAGCATGCAGAACATCCAGGCAAAGCCGTCCAGGCGCAGGATCAGGTTCATGCCCAGGGTGGGAAGCCAGGCAATCTCCTGGCGCAGCACGCCGCCGCCGGCAATGTCGGGAAAGCTCAAGGCCGTCAGCAGCGCGCAGAGCAGCGCGATCACCCCCGCCAGCGTGGACTCGGCATTGCGCGCGTTGGCTGGCAACAGGGCCGCCAGCAGGCTGGCAAGAAAGGGGAGGGCGACGAGCAGAACCAGGGACATGAGCGCCTGATTCTAGCGGTAAGCGGTTTTCAAGATGCTATGGATACTTGAGCGGTAGCCGGCCATGGGATCGGGCCTGGCCGTGCCATCAAGCTCAATCGCGGGAATCCGTTCGTGCTGGCGGCGCTGTCTGCGGCGCTGCATAGGGTGCACCGTTGACCGTGAGCCCGTTGTCAGACAGGCGTGCAGCGGTTGCAGGGCCTATGCCCTTGACACGGGCAATCAGATCCGGCCAGTCCTGAAAGCGCTGCCTGGCACGCTCGACCAGGATGCGCGCGGTCAGCGCCGGGCCCAGTCCCTGGATGCCGTCCAGATCGGCCTCGCGCGCCTGGTTGATGTCCGTGCCGGCCAGCGCGGCGCCCAGGTGCAGCAGGGCGGCAAGACACAGGCTGTGGCGCAGGCGCATGGCGGCTCCTACAGCTCTTCCACGCGGCGCGCGGGGTAGCTGTCCCAGCTTTGGCAGCCCGGGCATTGCCAGAAATGCTGGCGCGCCTCGAAGCCGCAGGCGGCGCAGCGGTAGCGCGTGAGCGGCTTGGTGGCCTGCTCCAGCGCGCGCTGGATCTGCGGGTGGAACTGCTCCTGGCTGAGGGTCTCGCCAGCCAGCCATTTGCTGGCGGCCACCAGCGACGGCTCCTTGTCCAGGTGGCGCATATACCATGCGCGAGCGGCAGTGGCCGAGCCCTGCGTGGCGGCTTCCAGCGTCACCACGGCTTCGAGCAGATCCAGGGTCGGCATGTCCTCGTAATGCTGGCGCAGCAGGGCGCCGGCCTGTTCGGCCTGGCCGCTGGCAAGTGCCGCCTCCACCAGCAGCGGCGCCGCCAGGCCCAGGGCCGCCGGGGTGGTCTGGGCCAGGGTTTGCAGCGTTGACAGGACTGCGTCCGCCTGGCCCATGCGTTGCTGCAGGCGCGCCAGCTCGATGCGCGGGCGTGCCGCCTGGGGGGCTGTGCTTGCAGCCTGCAGCAGCAGGGTCTGGGCGGCAGGCAGTTCGCCCCGGGCGCTGAGCGCCAGGGCCTGTTCGCACAGGTAGTGGGCCTGGCGCGTACTGAAATCGCCCTGACCGGCGCCTTGCATGCGCTGTGTGATGTCGGACGCCTGCTGCCAGTCGCGCGAACGTTCGTAGATGGCCAGCAGCGCCATGCGCGCCTGGGCCTCGAAGGGCGTGCCCTCCAGGCGGCGCAGCGCGTCCTCGGCGCGGTCGAGCAGGCCGGCCTTGAGGAAGTCCAGCGCCAGCGCATGCTGGGCACGCTCGCGGTCGGCGCGCGAGAGGTCGCCACGCGAGAGCAGGTGCTCGTGCACGCGCACGGCGCGGTTGTATTCGCCGCGGCGGCGAAACAGGTTGCCCAGCGCAAAGTGCAGCTCGGTGGTGTCCGGGTCGTTCTGTACGGCCTCGATAAAGGCGTCGATGGCCTGATCCTGCTGCTCGTTGAGCAGGTAGTTCAGGCCCTTGAAATATGCCTTGGGTGCGCGCCGGTTTTCCTCGCGCAGCTGGCGCAGATCCAGGCGCGAGGCCAGCCAGCCCAGGCCAAAGGCCAGCGGCAGTCCGAGCAGCAGCCAGGTGAAGTCAAATTCCATCGATGGGCAGATGTGGGGCTACGGGCTCTGCCGCGGGGGCAGGAGGCGCGGGGGCGGCGCTGGGTGGGGGCGCTTCGGCCTGGGCCTGGCGTGCGGCGCTGCGGTGGCGCCACCAGCGCGGCACCATGCCCAGAACGCCCACGACCACCCCGAGCGCAAATGCCGACAGCACGATCAGCACGGCCGGCGCCGTCCACTGGGTGCCAAAGAAAAAATGCACCGTGGCGTCTTGCTGATTGTTCAGTGCGAAGGCAAAGAGGGTAAAAAAAATGGCTGCCTTGAGCAGCCACAGGAGGTATTTCATGCATCTCCCCAGTGGTGGGCGAGATTCTACGGGTAGCGTCACGGCATCGGAACGGCTTGTGCAATGCAAGATAAAAATATGGCTCTAGCGCTTGCTGGATAAGCGCAGGCAGCTACATTTTTTGATGTTTGTGGTTCAGGAGGCCTGGGGCGGTTGGTCGACGGACTCGCGCAGGGCCTTGCCGGGCTTGAAATGCGGTACGCGCTTTTCTGGGATCTGCACCGCCTCGCCGCTGCGCGGGTTGCGGCCCAGCCGTGGCGGTCGGTGACTCACCGAGAAGCTGCCAAAGCCGCGGATCTCGATGCGATGTCCGCGCACCAGGGCGTCGCCCACGGCGTCCAGAATGGTCTTGACGGCGGTTTCGGCGTCGCGCTGGGTCAGCTGCTTAAAGCGTGCGGCCAGTTCTTCGACAAGATCGGATCGGGTCATGGTGTCTAGGCAGGTTTAAAAAACAACGGGCGCTCATCGGCGCCCGTCATGTTAGCCGCTGGCGTGCAGGCCAGCGGCTCGCTCCAGGGATTACTTGTCGGAGTTGTCCAGCTTGGCGCGCAGCAGGGCGCCCAGGCTGGTCGTGCCGGCATTTTCCTTGGCGGACTGGGCCGACAGGTGAGCCATGGCTTCCTGCTGGTCGGCCTGGTCCTTGGCCTTGATGGACAGCTGGATGTTGCGGGTCTTGCGATCCACATTCACCACCACGGCCGTCACTTCGTCGCCTTCCTTGAGCACGTTGCGGGCGTCTTCCACGCGGTCGCGGGAGATTTCCGATGCGCGCAGGTAGCCGACGATGTCTTCACCCAGATCGATCTCGGCGCCGCGGGCGTCCACGGTCTTGACCTTGCCGGTCACCGTCTGGCCCTTGTCGTTCACCGTCACGAAGGTCGTGAACGGGTCGCTGTCGAGCTGCTTGATGCCCAGGGAGATGCGCTCGCGGTCCACGTCCACGGCCAGCACGATGGCTTCGACTTCCTGGCCCTTCTTGTAGCTGCGCACGGCGGCTTCGCCGGTTTCATTCCAGGACAGGTCGGACAGGTGCACCAGGCCGTCGATGCCGGCGGCCAGACCCACGAACACACCAAAGTCGGTGATCGACTTGATCGGACCCTTGACGCGGTCGCCGCGCTTGGTGTTCTGGGCAAATTCCTGCCAGGGGTTGGCGCGGCACTGCTTCATGCCCAGGGAGATGCGGCGCTTGTCTTCGTCGATCTCCAGCACCATCACCTCGACCTCGTCGCCCAGGCTGACCAGCTTGTTGGGGGCCACGTTCTTGTTGGTCCAGTCCATCTCGGAGACGTGCACCAGGCCTTCGATGCCGGGCTCGAGCTCGACGAAGGCGCCGTAGTCGGCGATGTTGGTGACCTTGCCGAACAGGCGCGTGGCCGACGGATAGCGGCGCGAGACGCCCATCCAGGGGTCGTCGCCCATTTGCTTCAGGCCCAGGCTGACACGGTTCTTCTCGGTGTCGAACTTGAGGATCTTGGCCATGATTTCCTGGCCGGCGGTGACCACCTCGGAGGGGTGGCGCACGCGGCGCCATGCCATGTCGGTGATGTGCAGCAGGCCGTCGATGCCGCCCAGATCCACGAAAGCACCGTATTCGGTGATGTTCTTGACCACGCCATTGACGATGGCGCCTTCGCGCAGCGTCTCCATCAGCTTGGCGCGCTCTTCGCCCATGGAGGCTTCCACTACGGCGCGGCGGCTCAGCACCACGTTGTTGCGCTTGCGGTCGAGCTTGATGACCTTGAATTCCAGGGTCTTGTTCTCGTAGGGGGTCAGGTCCTTGACCGGGCGCGTGTCGATCAGCGAGCCGGGCAGGAAGGCGCGGATGCCGTTGACCAGAACGGTCAGGCCGCCCTTGACCTTGCCGCTGGTGGTGCCGGTGACGAATTCGCCGGATTCCAGGGCCTTTTCCAGGCTCAGCCAGGAGGCCAGGCGCTTGGCGGTGTCGCGCGAGAGGATGGTGTCGCCGTAGCCGTTTTCGATGGAGCCGATGGCCACGGACACGAAGTCGCCCACCTGGACTTCGATTTCGCCCTGGTCGTTCTTGAATTCGTCGATTGGCACGTAGGCTTCGGACTTCAGGCCAGCGTTCACGACGACGAAGTTGTGCTCAACGCGCACGACTTCGGCGGTGATGACCTCGCCAGGACGCATTTCGGTGCGTTGCAGCGATTCTTCAAACAGGGCGGCAAAAGATTCGGACATGTGTTTCCTTGTCCGCACCACAGGGTTTACGGCTGCACCATTGCGGCCGTTTCTAAGACTATGGGCGGAGGGTGGTGGCTAGGGTCGCCACGGGGTAAAAGGTCAAAAAACCACACCACCAATGCGTCTGACGGCGCGAAAGGGGCGGTGTGGGCCGGTTGTTCAGCCTGCCGCCCGAGAGGCGAAAGGCTGGCGCTCCTGCCACCAGTGCAAAACCTGGTTCACGGTCTCGTCGATCGTGAGCGCGGAGTTGTCCAGAGGCAAAGCGTCTTGCGCAGGCTTGAGCGGTGCGGCGCTGCGGTTTTGATCGCGAGCGTCGCGCGCCTCAAGGTCTGCGCGAAGGTCGAAGATATTAGCCGAAATCCCCTTGGAAATCAACTGTTTGTAGCGCCGGTCGGCGCGGCAGGCGGCGCTGGCGGTCATGAAGACCTTCAGCGGCGCCGTGGGGAAGATCACGGTGCCCATGTCGCGCCCGTCGGCCACCAGGCCCGGCAGGCGGGCAAAGCTGTGTTGCAGCGCGATGAGCGCCTTGCGCACCAGGGGCAGGGCGGAGACGCGCGAGGCGTTCATGCCGGCCTCTTCGGTACGAATGGCTTCGCTCACGTCCTCGTCGCCCAGCCAGATACGGCTGCCTGCGAAGCGCACCGGCAGCTGCCGCGCCAGCTGCGCGATGGCGGCTTCGTTTTCGGCGCTGATAGGGATGCCGGCCCGCACCGCCGCCAAGGCCGTGACGCGGTAGAGCGCGCCCGAGTCGAGAAAGTGATAGCCCAGCCGCTCGGCCACGGCGGCCGCCACCGTGCCCTTGCCCGAGGCCGTGGGCCCGTCGATGCAGATTACCGGGAGCTGCGCCGCGTCGGCCTGGGCGAGCGAAAACAGTGCCTCGAAGTAATCAGGGAAGGTCTTGGCCACGCATTTCGGGTCTTCGATGCGCACCGGCAGGCGCGCCGGGTTGAAGGCCGCGAGCGAGAAGCACATGGCCACGCGGTGGTCGTCGTAGGTGTGGATGCTGGCGGCGCGCCAGTCGCGCGCCGTGGCCGGAGGCGTGACGCGCAGGTAGTCCGCGCCTTCCTCGACGCTGGCGCCGAGCTTGGTCAGCTCGATGGCCATGGCCGCCAGGCGGTCGGTTTCCTTGACGCGCCAGCTGGCGATGTTGGTCAGCTCGGTCGTGCCCTCGGCGTACAGCGCCATCGCGGCCAGCGTCATCGCCGCGTCGGGGATATGGTTGCAGTCCAGGCTGATGGCCTTGAGCGGCCAGCTGCCGCGCGTGATGTGCAGCCAGTTCGGCCCGCCGGTGATCTGCGCACCCATGGCGCGCGCGGCCTCGACGAAGCGGATGTCGCCCTGGATGGAATCCAGGCCCACGCCTTCAATTTTTATGCCATTTTGGCCATTTGCGCCCGCTGCAATTGCGCCTAAAGCTATGAAATAACTAGCAGATGAGGCATCTGCCTCGACATGGATGCTGCCCGGCGACTGGTAGCGGCTGCCGGCCGGGATGACAAAGCGCTGCCAGTTGTCGTGCCGCACGGCAATGCCAAAGCGCGCCAGCAACTCTAGCGTGATGTGGATGTAGGGCCTGGAGATCAGCTCGCCCACCACCTCGATCACCACGTCCTGCTTTATGGCCACCAGCGGCAGTGCCATCAGCAGGGCGGTGAGGAACTGGCTGGAGACATCGCCGCGCACGCGTATCGGCGCCTGCAGCTGCAGCGGCGGCAGACCGGCGCCATGCGCTATGCGTAGCGGCGGATAGCCGTCGTTGCCCAGATAGTCGATGTGGCAGCCGAGCTGGCGCAGCGCATCGACCAGGTCGCCAATCGGGCGCTCGTGCATGCGCGGCACGCCAGACAGCTCGTATTCGCCGCCCAGCAGCGCCAGCGCCGCGCTCAAAGGGCGCATGGCCGTGCCGGCGTTGCCCATGAACAGCCGTGCCGGCGAGCGTGGCGCGGCGCCACCCAGGCCGGTGATGCGCACCAGGTCGTTGCCGGCTTCGTCCACCGTGCAGCCGAGCTCACGCAGCGCGTCCAGCATCACGCGCGTGTCGTCGCTGGCCAGCAGGTCATGCACTTCGGTCGTCCCCTGGCTCAGGGCGGCCAGCAGCAGCACCCGGTTGGAGATGCTTTTGGAGCCGGGCAGCTGCACGCTGCCCGCCGCGCCCACCAGGGGCGGCAGGTCGAGAAATGGGGTGGCAAACATCAGGCGTCCTTGTGGCCGCGCTGCGCGCCCATGCGCCAGTGGGCGCGGGTGTGGCTGGCCAGGGTGATCAGGTCTTCCAGGGGTTGGTCGCTGCTGGCGCGCATGGCGTCCTCCAGCCCTTGCAGCGCCTGCTTGAACAGCTGCGACTGCGCCAACACCTCGTCGCGGTTGGCGCGCAGGATGTCGCGCCACATCTTCGGGTCGCTGGCGGCAATGCGCGTGAAGTCGCGAAAGCCCGGGCCGGCCAGGGCCAGCAGGTCGTCCGCCTGGGGCTGGCCGATGATGCTGGACAGCATGGCGAAGGCCAGCATATGCGGCAGGTGGCTCACGGCGGCAAAGCTGGCGTCGTGTGACTCGGGGGACATGCTGCTGACGCGGCTGCCCAGCTGTGTCCACAGCCCTTCGGCGCGGCGCAGCTGGGCCGTGAGCGTGCGCTCGGTGGGCGTGAGGATGACCTGGCGGCCGCGGTACAGGTCGGCCTCGGCATGTTCCACGCCCGAGACCTCGCGCCCGGTGATCGGGTGTGCCGGCACGAAGGAGCCGAACTGGTCACGCAGGGCGCGCTGCGCGGCCTGCACCACGTCGGCCTTGGTCGAGCCCACGTCCATGATCAGCATCTGCGGCGTGACCAGGTGTTTGATGGCCTTGAGCGTGGCCTCGGTGGCGGCTACGGGCACGGCCAGCAGCACGATGTCGGCGCCGGCCGCGGCCAGCAGGGCAGAGGGCGCCTCGACGTCGATCACGCCGAGCTGGCGCGCGCGCTCCGTCGTCGAGGGTGACTTGCTGTAGCCCACCACGCGCTGCACCAGGCCGGCCTTCTTCATGGCCAGGGCGAAGGAGCCGCCCATCAGGCCGCAACCGATCAGGCCGAGTTGTTCAAACATGGCCGCTCCTCATGCAGCGATGGGGTAGGTGCCCAGCAGCTTGTAGAAGGCGCACAGCTGTTGCAACTCGCCCAGGGCCTGGGCCACGTTGGGCTCGGCGGGGTGGCCCTCGATGTCGATGTAGAAGTAGTACTCCCACTGACCGGTGCGCGCGGGGCGCGACTCGAAGCGCGTCATCGACACGCCGTACTTCTTCAGCGGCACCAGCA
The DNA here is from genome assembly GCF_033100095.1 of Diaphorobacter limosus. Taxonomy (NCBI): domain Bacteria; kingdom Pseudomonadati; phylum Pseudomonadota; class Betaproteobacteria; order Burkholderiales; family Comamonadaceae; genus Diaphorobacter; species Diaphorobacter limosus. Next base: position 462,847 of record NZ_CP136921.1, read on the forward strand.
GGTCGTGCACGGCGCCAGGGCGGTTCGGCACCGAGATGATGAGGCTGGTGCAATCGTGGCCCGAGGGCGCAGCGGTGGCCAGCGTGTGCGGCAGGCAGATGACGGCAAAGCGCGTGCGGTTGTAGGCCTCGTCCTGGATGGCATGGGCCACCACATGCAGGCCATATTGCTGCGCCGCGCGCTCGCTGGCCAGCGCCGCCCAGGCCGGATTCGTGGCGGCCAGGCGCGCGCCCTCGGCGTTGCTCGACACCGGGCGGCGCTCGGCGTGCGGCAGATGCTTGGACAGCCACGCCTGGCATTGCGCCAGCGCCTGGGGGTGGGCCAGCACGGCCTCGATGTGTTCGGCGTTGTTGACCTGGCGCAGCAGGTTGTGGCGCACCAAGAGGCTCACCTCGCCTACCACATGGCAGGGGGTGTGCAAAAACATGTCCAGCGAGCGTGTGACCACGCCCTCGTTGGAGTTCTCGACCCCCACCACGCCGTACTGGGCACTGCCCGCGGCCGTGGCGTGGAAGACTTCGTCGAAGTTGGCGCAGTACATCAGGTCGGCCGCGCCGCCAAAGTATTCGATGGCCGCCTGCTCGCAAAACGTGCCTTCGGGGCCGAGCACGGCAACGCGCTGGGGCGACTCAAGTGCCAGGCAGGCCGACATGATCTCGCGCCAGATGGCGGCCACATGCGCGCCCTTCAGCGGGCCGGGGTTGGCGCGGGTGATTTTCTCGATCACCTGGGCGACGCGGTCGGGCCGAAAGAAGGGCGTGCCCTCGCGCTTCTTGACCTCGCCCACCTGCTCGGCCACCTGGGCGCGCTGGTTGAGCAGGGTGAGCAGCTGCTGGTCGATGCTGTCGATCTGCACGCGCAGGCCGGCCAGGTCGGGGGAGGCTTGGGGTTCGGTCATGGGGCGTTGTGCGTTGTGCGTTGTGCGTGGAGCGATATGCGTGGGGCGTTGTGCGGTTGTGCTCAACGCTGGGCGCTGAATGCAAGACCTGGCATCAGGCTTGCTGGCGTTCGAATTCCTGCATGTAGTCCACCAGCGCCTGCACGCCCGCCAGCGGAATGGCGTTGTAGATGCTGGCGCGCATGCCGCCCACGGACTTGTGGCCCTTGAGCTGCAGCAGGCCGCGCGCCTTGGCGCCGGCCAGGAAGGCGTCGTTGCGGCTTTCGTCCTGTAGGAAGAACGGGATGTTCATGCGTGAGCGGCAGTTGGCGGCCACCTTGTTCACATAGAAGGGCGAGGCGTCGATGAAGTCGTACAGCAGCCGCGCCTTGGCAATGTTGCGCGCCTCCATGGCCGCTACGCCGCTCAAGGCCCCTTCTCGCTGCTTCTTGAGCCATTGGAAGGTCAGGCCCGCCATGTAGATGCCCCAGGTCGGCGGCGTGTTGTACATGGAGTGGTTGTCGGCCACGACACGATAGTCAAAGGCGCTGGGACAGGCGCTCAATGCATGGCCCAGCAGGTCGTCACGCACTATGACCATGGTCAGCCCGGCCGGGCCGATGTTCTTTTGCGCGCCGCCAAAGGCCAGGCCGACGCGGCTCCAATCGACGGGGCGCGAGGCGACATGGGAGGAAAAGTCGATCACCAGCGGCGCTTCGCTGCCCAGGCTTTTCAGGTCGGGCAGCTCGTGGAATTCGACGCCGTGGATGGTCTCGTTGCTGCAGATATGCACGTAGCTGGCGCCACGGCTGAGCTGCCAGCCCGCCGGGTCGGGCAGGGTGGTGAAGCCGCTGGCCTCGCCCGAGGCAGCGGTGTGTACCTCGGCCGCGTACTTGGCGGCTTCCTTGCGCGACTTCTGGCTCCAGCTGCCGGTGACCACGAAGTCCACGGTGGCCGCGCGCGAGAGGTTCAGTGGCACGATGGCGTTTTCGGCCAGGCCGCCGCCCTGCATGAACAGAATCTTGAACTCCGGCGGCACGGCCAGCAGCTCGCGCAGGTCGGCTTCGGCCTGTTCGTAGATGCTGATGAACTCCTTGCCGCGGTGGCTCATCTCCATCACGCCCATGCCGCTGCCATGCCAGTCCAGCATCTCGCTGGCGGCGCGTTGCAGCACCTCTTCGGGAATGGCGGCCGGGCCGGCCGAGAAGTTGTAGGGGCGATTCATGGCTATCAATCAAATATGCATCTAGCGCTTATGTGAAAAGCGCAAGCAGCTATTATTTTTATAATACTACGCGTCCACTGGAGGTGGTGCGTCCGTGTCGTGCGCCTCGGCTGCGGCATTGGCGTCGTTCTCCACGATGCGCTGCAGGCCGCTGAGCTTGGCGCCTTCGTCCAGCGAGATCAGTGTCACGCCCTGCGTCGCGCGGCCGAGCTCGCGGATCTCGGACACACGCGTGCGCACCAGCACACCGGTGTCGGTGATCAGCATGATCTCGTCGTCGGCATGCACCAGGGTGGCGGCCACGACCTTGCCGTTGCGCTCGCTTTGCTGGATGGCGATCATGCCCTTGGTGCCGCGGCCGTGGCGCGTGTACTCGACGATGCTGGTGCGCTTGCCGTAGCCGTTTTCGGTGGCGGTGAGCACGCTTTGCTCTTCGTCCTCGGCCACCAGCATGGCGATCACGCTCTGGCCGTCCTCCAGCATCATGCCGCGCACGCCGCGCGCCTGGCGGCCCAGCGGGCGCACGTCGTTTTCGTCAAAGCGCACGGCCTTGCCGCCGTCACTGAACAGCATCACGTCGTGCTGGCCGTCGGTCAGCGCCGCGCCTACAAGATAGTCGCCATCGTCCAGGTTCACGGCAATGATGCCGGCCTTGCGCGGGTTGGAAAATTCGTCGAGCGCCGTCTTCTTCACCGTGCCCATGCTGGTGGCCATGAAGATATAGCGGTCTTCGGGGAAGCTGCGCATTTCGCCGGTGAGCGGCAGCACGACGTTGATTTTTTCGCCCTCCTGCAGCGGGAACATGTTGACGATGGGCCGCCCGCGCGAGCCGCGCGAGCCGGCAGGCACCTCCCACACCTTGAGCCAGTACAGCCGGCCACGGTTGGAGAAACACAGGATGTAGTCATGCGTGTTGGCGATGAAGAGCTGGTCGATCCAGTCGTCCTCTTTGGTGGCCGCAGCCTGCTTGCCGCGTCCGCCGCGCTTTTGCGCGCGGTACTCCGATAGGGGCTGGCTCTTGATATAGCCGGTATGCGACAGCGTCACCACCATGTCGGTGGGCGTGATTAGGTCTTCGGTGGACAGGTCTTGCGCGCTGTGCTCGATCTCGCTACGGCGCGCGCCCAGCTTGGTTTGACCGAACTCCTGGCGCACGGCGGACAGCTCTTCACCGATGATGGTGGACACGCGTGCGGGCTTGGCCAGAATGTCCAGCAAGTCCTCGATGACCGCCATGATGTCCTTGTACTCGGCGACGATCTTGTCCTGCTCCAGGCCGGTCAGGCGCTGCAGGCGCATCTGCAAAATCTCTTGTGCCTGGGTGTCCGACAGGCGGTACAGGCCGCCGTCCTGCATGCCGTATTCGCGCTCCAGGCCCTCGGGGCGGTAGTCGTCGGCGCTCACCACGCCGCCGTCCTCGCGCGTGCGCGTCAGCATCTCGCGCACCAGCTGGCTGTCCCAGCTGCGGGCCATCAGCTCGGCCTTGGCCACCGGTGGCGTCGGGGCATTGCGGATGATGCGGATGAACTCGTCGATATTGGCTAGCGCCACGGCCAGGCCCTCGAGCACATGGCCGCGTTCGCGTGCCTTGCGCAGCTCGAACACGGTGCGGCGCGTCACGACCTCGCGGCGGTGGCCGATGAAGACCTCGATCAAGTCCTTCAGATTGCACAGCCTGGGCTGGCCGTCGACCAGCGCCACCATGTTCATGCCGAAGGTGTCCTGCAACTGCGTTTGCTTGTACAGGTTGTTGAGCACCACCTCGGGCACTTCGCCGCGCTTCAATTCAATCACCAGGCGCATGCCGGACTTGTCCGACTCATCCTGGATATGGCTGATGCCCTCGATCTTCTTGTCGTTGACCAGCTCGGCCATGCGCTCCTGCAGCGTCTTTTTGTTCACCTGGTAGGGCAGCTCATCGACGATGATGGCCTGGCGCTGGCCGCGGTCTATGTCCTCGAAGTGCACCTTGGCGCGCATCACCACGCGCCCGCGCCCGGTGCGGTAGCCGTCCTTGACGCCCTGGATGCCGTAGATGATGCCGGCCGTGGGGAAGTCGGGCGCGGGGATGATCTCCATCAGCTCATCAATCGTTGCCTCGGGGTGGCGCAGCAAGTGCAGGCAGGCATCGACGACTTCGTTAAGGTTGTGCGGCGGAATGTTCGTCGCCATGCCCACGGCAATGCCGGCGCTGCCGTTGACCAGCAGGTTCGGCAGGCGGCTGGGCAGCACCAGCGGTTCTTTCTCGCTGCCATCGTAGTTGGGCCCGAAGTCCACCGTCTCCTTGTCGATGTCGGCCAGCATCTCGTGGGCGATCTTCGACAGGCGGATTTCCGTGTAGCGCATCGCGGCGGCGTTGTCGCCATCGACCGAGCCGAAGTTGCCCTGGCCGTCGACCAGCATGTGGCGCAGAGAAAAATCCTGCGCCATGCGCACGATGGTGTCGTACACCGCGATGTCGCCGTGCGGGTGGTACTTACCGATGACGTCACCGACGATACGCGCCGACTTCTTGTACGGCCGGTTCCAGTCGTTGTTCAGCTCGTGCATCGCGAACAGCACGCGCCGGTGCACGGGCTTCAGGCCATCGCGCGCGTCGGGCAATGCCCGCCCGACGATCACGCTCATGGCGTAATCGAGGTAACTGCGGCGCATCTCCTCTTCCAGGCTGATGGGCAGGGTTTCTTTGGCAAACTGGGTCATAGAAGAAGGCGCGTACGACAGGGCGAAAGGGTCATTTTAGGCGCAAGCGCCTGTCGCAACTTCGCAACATATAGCGCCAAATGCGCGTTCGTCTTACGTTTCGCGGACATTGCCAGGGCGTTTTCGCCAATGACGTATGGCACAATCAATTCAACGTTTTTGGTGATGGTCACTGATCACGTCCCTGATTCGCAGCGCGGCTGCGCCTTAATCCCCAAGAGGAGAACCATGAAGAAACTGAACAAAGTGGCTATGTTGTTGGCCTCCGCCGTGCTCGCAACCTCGGCAGTCGCACAAGTCAAGGCCGCCGACGGCGGCAAGGTCGTCGACAACTGGCAGAACGGCTCTGGCGAGCTGGTCTGGAAGAACGGCACCAACGAACTGTGCTGGCGCGATGCCAACTGGACGCCTGCCACTGCCGCTGAAGGTTGCGACGGTGCCCTGGTGAAGGCCGCTCCAGCCGCTGCACCGGCTCCCGCACCTGCGCCCGCTCCGGCCGCTGCCGCTCCCGCTGCTCCCAAGCCCGCTCCTGCAGCTGCCAGCAAGGTGACTTACGCCGCCGATGCTTTCTTCGACTTCGACAAGTCCGTCCTGAAGCCCGAAGGCAAGGCCAAGCTGGACGACCTGGCCTCCAAGGTCAAGGGCATCAACCTGGAAGTGATCATCGCCGTGGGCCACACCGACTCCGTCGGTACCGATGCCTACAACCAGAAGCTGTCGGTGCGTCGCGCTGAAGCCGTCAAGGCTTACCTGGTGTCCAAGGGCATCGAGAAGAACCGCGTGTACACCGAAGGCAAGGGCGAGAAGCAGCCCGTTGCCGACAACAAGACCAAGGAAGGCCGCGCCAAGAACCGCCGCGTGGAAATCGAAGTCGTTGGCACCCGTGCCAACTGATCTCTCTGACGGTCAGAAAAAGCCCCGGCGACGGGGCTTTTTTTATGGCCCAAGCAGTACCAATGGGACAATGAGCGCATGAGCGAATCCGTAAATGCCGATCCGGCCGAACTGGCAAAATTCTCAGAGTTGGCGCATCGCTGGTGGGATCCCGATAGTGAGTTCCGCCCCCTGCACCAGATCAACCCACTGCGCCTGGACTGGATCAACCAACTGTCGCCACTTGAGGGGCAGCGGGTTCTTGATGTTGGCTGCGGCGGCGGCATTCTTTCCGATTCCATGGCCCGCAAAGGCGCTGATGTATTGGGAATCGACCTGGCGACCAAAGCATTGCGTGTAGCGCGCTTGCATGCACTGGAGGCGCAGACGACGCGCATCCAGTATCGTGAGATCAGTGCAGAAGCATTGGCCGATGAGGTACCCGCCTCGTTCGATACCGTAACCTGCATGGAGATGCTCGAGCATGTCCCCGACCCACAGTCTGTGGTGAGCGCTTGTGCTCGTCTCGTCAAGCCCGGTGGATGGGTGTTTTTCTCCACCATCAATCGCAATCCCAAGGCGTTTGCGCTGGCTATCGTTGGTGCAGAGTACCTGCTGAAGATGTTGCCACGGGGCACGCATGAATATGCAAAGTTCATTCAGCCGAGTGAACTGGCAGCGGCTTGTCGCCATGCGGGACTTGACGTGCTGCATACGCGTGGCATGCAATACAACCCGGTCACTGGACGCTATTGGCTCAGCGGTGACACCAGCGTTAACTACCTGTTTGCCACTCGGCGCCCTGTTGCATGACCACGAAGCAGTTTCCCCTCGTGCGCGCTGTTCTGTTCGACCTGGACGGGACATTGATTGACAGTGCTCCAGATCTTGGCGCTGCGGCCGACCGGCTGCGCACGGATCGCGGTCTTGAATCTTTGCCGCTGCATGCCTATCGCCCCCTGGCCGGCACCGGTGCGCGAGGTATGCTTTCGGTAGCCTTTGGCATAACCCCGGAACATCCAGACTTTCCCGGTTTGCGAGAGGAGTTCTTTTCCAACTACGAGCGTTGCATTCACGAGCGTACTGAAGTGTTTGCAGGCGTTCCTGAACTCGTTGCCACGCTGACACAACAGTCCATGAAATGGGGCGTGGTCACGAACAAGATGACCCGCTTCACGTCGCTGATTGCGCAGCGGGTAGCCCTTTTTGGGGATGCGGGCGCCATTGTCAGTGGGGACAGCACACCTTACTCCAAACCACATCCTGCACCGCTGTTTGCGGCAGCGGAGCAGCTGGGGTTGGAGCCCCATGAATGTATCTACGTAGGTGATGACGAGCGTGACATACAGGCTGGTCGAGCTGCCGGAATGGGCACGGTTGCCGCCATGTATGGCTACCTGGGCACTGGAGCGATGCCGGCCGGCTGGGGAGCTGATGCCATGATTTATTCCCCGCTTGACCTCTTGAAATTGCTCAAGTCGCACTAAAATAGGCCGCATGGGGCTGTCCCGGTTTCGACGTGGGTTCGGAATTGGTGTGGTGCATGTCGAGCTTGAGTGATGCTCGTAAATCTCCATTCACTAAAGTAACTGCAAACGACGAACGTTTCGCACTCGCCGCCTAAACCCGGTGAGCCTTGCAACAGCACGCTGATGGGCTGGGCAAGGGGGTAGCAATACCTCCCGGCTGCAAGGGAATTTACATCAGCTGGCCTCTAGCCGGGTACCTTGGCCTGGGGCGAGATCCAAGGGTACTGGTTTTCCGTAGAGCGTGCGTCTGCGCGATACGGGAGACGAGATTCAAATCAGAACGCTAAACATGTAGATCTGCTCAAGGAAGGCTTGCGGACGCGGGTTCAATTCCCGCCAGCTCCACCAATACCCAAAATCCCAACCCTCATCGGTTGGGATTTTTTTTGCCCGTTCCCCCAGTGTTGGCGCGGTTTCCGGGCCTGGCCTCGCGAGCGCCCCCCCTGCGAAGGCGGCGTTTTTGCCCCCGCCGACGCCTCCCTGTTCTCCGTTTGTTGACGCCGACCGAAAACTGAGCCACTTTTTGCGGTGATGCCGACGCAAATTTGAGCCAGGTGTTTTACCTACCCTGCTGCATTTTTGAGCAGGGGAATGAAGAAGGTGATCACCATGGACATGATTGGCAAGATCAGGCGGATGCACCGCCGGGACAAGAAGACGAAGAGGCAGATATCGAGGGAGACGGGGCTATCGAGGAACACGGTGGCCAAGTGGCTCGATGTTGAGTCGCTCGAGCCCAAGTACCGCCGGGAGGCGGTCAAGACCACGAAGCTGTCGGCCTATGAGGCCGAACTCACACAAGCGTTGAAGGCCGATGCCAGGCGGCCCAAGAAGGAGCGGCGCACGGCCAAGGCGCTGTTTGCGCAGATCAAGGCGGCCGGATACGAGGGTGGGTACACACGGGTGACGGACTTCATCCGCAAGTGGCGCCAAGGCAAAGGCCAGGGCGATGCAGCCAAGGCTTTCGTGCCCCTGACGTTCGAGCTGGGCGAGGCCTTCCAGTTCGACTGGAGCGAAGACGGGCTGGTGATCGGTGGGGTGTACTACCGGCTGCAGGTCTCGCACATGTTGCTGTGCGCCAGCGGCGCGTTCTGGCTGGTGGCCTACCCCAGCCAGGGCCACGAGATGCTGTTCGATGCCCACACCCGCAGCTTTGAGGCCCTGGGCGGCGTGGCGCGCCGGGGCATTTACGACAATATGAAGACGGCCGTTGACAAGGTCAAGAAGGGCAAGGGCCGCGTGGTCAACGCCCGCTTTGCCGCCATGTGCGCGCACTACCTGTTCGATGCGGACTTTTGCAACCGCGCCAGCGGCTGGGAGAAGGGGCGCGTGGAGAAGGACGTGCAGGACAGTCGCAGGCGCATCTGGCTGGAGGCCGGGCAGCGGCGCTTTGGCAGCTTTGCCGAACTCAACGCCTGGCTGGGCGAGCGCTGCCGGGCCCTGTGGCAGGAGTTGCGCCACCCGCAGCACAAAGAATTCAGCATCGCTGAGATGCTCGAACTCGAGCAAGAGCACCTCATGCCCATGCCTGCGGCGTTTGACGGCTACGTCGAGCACCCGGTGCGGGTCAGCAGCACCTGCCTGGTGACAGTGGCGCGCAACCGCTACTCGGTGCCCTGTGAATGGGCAGGGCAGATGGTCAGCACGCACCTGTACCCGGCGCAGATCGTGGTGGTGGCCGGCGATACCGTGGTGGCCACGCACGAGCGCCTGAGCGAGCGCAACCAGACACGCTACGACTGGCAGCACTACGTGCCACTGATCGAGCGCAAGCCAGGGGCGCTGCGCAACGGCGCTCCGTTTGCCGATCTGCCCGACCCCTTGCAACGCATGCGGCGCGCCCTGCTGCATCAGGACGGCGGCGACAAGGTCATGGCGCAGGTGCTGGCCGAAGTGCCCAAGCAAGGGCTGGACGCGGTACTGGTGGCGGTGGAGCTGGCGCTGCAGAGCGCCCCACCCTCAGGGCGGGTGAGCTGCGAACACGTCATCAACGTGCTGGCACGCTTGCAGGCACAGCCCCTGCCCGAGACAGTTGCGACCATCCTGCAGGTGAGCCAGGCCCCCCTGGCCGACACGGCACGCTACGACAGCCTGCGCACAGACATTGTCGTGCAGGAGGCCGATCATGCGTGAGTTGGACAAAGAGCTCAAAGAGCTGCGCCTGTATGGCATGGCGGGGGCCTGGGAGGATCTGGTCAAGCAAGGCGGTCATGCGACATGGGAGGCTCGCGCTGGTTGCTGGAGCACCTGCTGCAGGCCGAGGCGGCGACCGTGCCATGCGCTCGATCAGCTACCAGATGCACACGGCCAAGTTCCCTGTGCACCGCGACCTGGCGGGCTTTGACTTCGAGTGCTCGCCGGTGGGCAGAAAGCTGATCGAACAGCTCGCAGGCATGGCGTTCACCGAGCAGGCGCACAACGTGGTGCTGGTAGGTGGCCCCGGCACGGGCAAGACGCACCTGGCCACGGCCATCGGCGTGGCGGGCATCACGCGCCATGGCTCACGGGTGCGGTTTTACTCCACAGTGGATCTGGTCAACGCGCTGGAGCAGGAGAAGGCCCAGGGCAAGGCGGGGCGCATCGCAGCGAGCTTGCAGCGCATGGATCTGGTCATCCTCGATGAACTGGGGAGTGTCAGGATTTCTGTGTGTGAGGCTGTTGAATCCGTCACTCAATCTGGGAGTGTCAGGATTTCTGTGTGTGAGGCTGTTGAATCCGTCACTCAATCGTGAGGCGGTTTGGTGATCTTACTGGCCCGATCTGGTAAATCGGTCCTCGTAGAGGATCGCAAATTGGTTCATCGCTGATTTCCAGTGGTTGGCCGCCCGCCCCCAGTCCGCGGTGATGTTGCGCAGCGCCAGCCAGATCAGCTTGGTGGCCGCCTCGTCGCTGGGGAAGTGGCCGCGCGTTTTGATGATCTTGCGCAGCCGTGCGTTCACGCTCTCGATGGCGTTGGTGGTGTAGATCACGCGCCGCACCTCGGGCGGGAAGGCGAAGAACGGGATGACCTTGTCCCAGGCCCGGCGCCAGGCGCTGACCACGGTCGGGAACCGCTGCCCCCAGGGGCCGGCCGCAAACGCATCCAACTCGGCCTCGGCCGCCTCGGCGCTCACCGCGGTGTAGATGGGTTTGATGGCTGCGGCCAGCGCCTTGCGGTCTTTCCATGACGCAAAGTCCAGGCCACCCCGGATCAGGTGCACGATGCAGGTCTGCAGCGTCGTCGCCGGGAACACTGCGCCCAGCGCCTCTGGCATGCCCTTGAGGCCGTCGGTGACGGCAATCAGGATGTCCTGCACCCCGCGCGTCTTCAGATCGTTGAAGACCTTCATCCAGAACTTCGCCCCCTCGGTGTTCTCGATCCAGATTCCCAGGATGTCGCGCGAGCCGTCAGGCAGTACGCCCAGCGCCAGGTAGACGGCCTTGGAGCGCACCACCGCATCCTCGCGAATCTTGACCCGCAGCGCATCGAAGAACACCACCGGGTACATCGCCTCCAGCGGCCGTGTCTGCCAGGCCGTGACCTCGCCCATCACCTCATCGGTGACACGGCTGATGAGCTCGGGCGAGACGTCCACCGAGTACATCTCAGCCAGGAAACCCTGGATCTCGCGCACCGTCATGCCGCGTGCGTACATGGCGATGATCTTGTCGTCGAAACCCGTAAAGCGCCGCTCGTGCTTGCCAATGAGCTGCGGCTCGAAGCTGCCTTCGCGATCGCGTGGGACATCGATGCGCAGCGCCCCCACATCGGTCAGTACGGTCTTGGTGCTCTTGCCGTTGCGGTGGTTGGCTGATCCGCCTGTGGGCTTGGCTTGGCCGGGCGCATAGCCTAGGTGATGACTCATCTCGGCGCCCAGCGCCCGCTCAAGAATTGACTTCTTGAACTGATCGAACAGCCCTTGGACTTGGCCCGGCGTCATGGGCCCGGTCACCAGCTGGTCAAGCAGCTCGGCCGGGATGTGAAATTGCGGCTGTGCCGCCTGGTCCGCCAAAGCGGTGGGTTTGGTCTTGCGTGGCATTCATGCTCCTTGTCGACATGCTATGCCTCACACACAAAATTTCTGACAAGCTCCTCAATCTACAAGGGCTTCCCCACCTTTGCAAGCAATACCTCTCCCTGGGTTGATCGCACAGCGATCAACCCAGGCATGGTTTTCGTCAATTTCAGATCAGCTCCCAGCCTTGTGCATGCAGCGCGTCGATGCTTCTTGGCAAACGGTGCGGACGGCGTGACTACAAACGGTCATTACGCTGCCTTCTGGTTGGCAGCAAACCCTGATGAAAGACGCGCGCCGGGGGCTCCATTCGTTAGTCGGGCTTTGGGATGGCTCCCATGAGTCCCCTTGAGTTAACCGAGCATTCCCCGGCGCAGGTCCTTGCCTTTTGCACATCAACGACTGCCTTCACGCGGCGGATTTCTGATCTGTCAGCTTGTTCTGGTGTCTGTTGCGTAGCCGGCCCAGCTCACGCGGGCATCTTGAAGGCCTCCCCGCGCTGCAGCACGGCCCAGCACATGCGGGCGTTCTTGGCGGCAATGGCCACCACGGCGCGCCAGTAGCCCCGGCGCTCGGCCAGGCTGCGGGCCCAGCGGCTGATGGGGTCTTGCTTGGGCGTGCGGGTGTTCATGGCAGCGGCAAGCACCGCTCTGGCTCCCATCACCAGCAGGCTGCGCAGGTAGGCGTCTCCGGCTTTGGTGATGCGTCCCAATCTCTGCTTGCCGCCCGAGCTGTATTGCCCGGGCACCAGGCCCAGCCAGGCGCTGAAGCTGCGCCCGCAGGCGAAGTCGTGGCCATTGCCCACGGTGCTGATGAGTGCCATGGCGGTGGTCTGGCCAATACCGCCGAGTTGCATCAACTGCTGCGCCTGGGTGCTGTGGCGGGCCATGAGGGCGATGTGGCGGTCGTACTCGGCGATGCGTTCATCAAGCCGGGTGACTTCACTCAAGAGATCGCCGATGACAGTGTTGGCCCAGCCGGGCAGCTCTTCGAGGCGTGCCAGCGCTTCACGGCGCACGGTGGCGGCTTTGAGGGGCAGCACCAGCCCCAACTCCGAGAGCAGACCCCGAATGCGGTTGAGCGTGGCGGTGCGTTGTTCCACGAATCCCTGGCGGGTGCGGTGCACCATGAGCTGGCCTTGCTGCTCGATGCTCTTGTGGGGCACGAAACGCATCTGGGGGCGGGTGACGGCTTCGCAGATCGCTGCGGCATCGGCCGCGTCGTTCTTGCCGCGTTTGCCCGAGAGGCGGTAGGGGGCGACGAACTTGGGGGCCATCAGCCGCACGGTGTGGCCGAGCTTCTCGAATTCCCGGGCCCAGTGGTGGGCGCCGGAGCATGCCTCCATGCCGATCAGGCACGGGGGCAAGGTGGCGATGAGTTCCAGCAGGTTGCTGCGCGCTACGCTCGGGCGCACGAGGGCTGGCTTGCCTGCCGCATCCACGCCGTGTACGGCAAAGACGTTCTTTGCCAGGTCGATTCCTACGGTTACGATGGTCATGGACTTCCCCTTCCAATGAAACAAGCGTGTTGATGAGAGATTGCACTTCCCATCGTGGCACTTTGATGCCGTTCTGCGCAAATGCGCGCTGCGCTTGGGACGGGGAAGTCCCTTTCATTCGTGAGGCGGCTTGGTGATCTTACTGGCCCGATCTGGTAAATCGGTCCTCGTAGAGGATCGCAAATTGGTTCATCGCTGATTTCCAGTGGTTGGCCGCCCGCCCCCAGTCCGCGGTGATGTTGCGCAGCGCCAGCCAGATCAGCTTGGTGGCCGCCTCGTCGCTGGGGAAGTGGCCGCGCGTTTTGATGATCTTGCGCAGCCGTGCGTTCACGCTCTCGATGGCGTTGGTGGTGTAGATCACGCGCCGCACCTCGGGCGGGAAGGCGAAGAACGGGATGACCTTGTCCCAGGCCCGGCGCCAGGCGCTGACCACGGTCGGGAACCGCTGCCCCCAGGGGCCGGCCGCAAACGCATCCAACTCGGCCTCGGCCGCCTCGGCGCTCACCGCGGTGTAGATGGGTTTGATGGCTGCGGCCAGCGCCTTGCGGTCTTTCCATGACGCAAAGTCCAGGCCACCCCGGATCAGGTGCACGATGCAGGTCTGCAGCGTCGTCGCCGGGAACACTGCGCCCAGCGCCTCTGGCATGCCCTTGAGGCCGTCGGTGACGGCAATCAGGATGTCCTGCACCCCGCGCGTCTTCAGATCGTTGAAGACCTTCATCCAGAACTTCGCCCCCTCGGTGTTCTCGATCCAGATTCCCAGGATGTCGCGCGAGCCGTCAGGCAGTACGCCCAGCGCCAGGTAGACGGCCTTGGAGCGCACCACCGCATCCTCGCGAATCTTGACCCGCAGGGCATCGAAGAACACCACCGGGTACATCGCCTCCAGCGGCCGTGTCTGCCAGGCCGTGACCTCGCCCATCACCTCATCGGTGACACGGCTGATGAGCTCGGGCGAGACGTCCACCGAGTACATCTGAGCCAGGAAACCCTGGATCTCGCGCACCGTCATGCCGCGTGCGTACATGGCGATGATCTTGTCGTCGAAACCCGTAAAGCGCCGCTCGTGCTTGCCAATGAGCTGCGGCTCGAAGCTGCCTTCGCGATCGCGTGGGACATCGATGCGCAGCGCCCCCACATCGGTCAGTACGGTCTTGGTGCTCTTGCCGTTGCGGTGGTTGGCTGATCCGCCTGTGGGCTTGGCTTGGCCGGGCGCATAGCCTAGGTGATGACTCATCTCGGCGCCCAGCGCCCGCTCAAGAATTGACTTCTTGAACTGATCGAACAGCCCTTGGACTTGGCCCGGCGTCATGGGCCCGGTCACCAACTGGTCAAGCAGCTCGGCCGGGATGTGAAATTGCGGCTGTGCCGCCTGGTCCGCCAAAGCGGTGGGTTTGGTCTTGCGTGGCATTCATGCTCCTTGTCGACATGCTATGCCTCACACACAAAATTTCTGACAAGCTCATGAACTGGGTTATCTGCCCTTCAGCCAGGCTGGAGGTGCCTTGTTGTTCCATCTGCTCTCCAAGCTCTACGAGCACACCAGCGTGATGATCACGACCAACCTGGACTTCAAGGAGTGGTCCAGCGTGTTTGGCGACGCCAAGATGACCACGGCGCTGCTGGATCGGCTCACGCACCATTGCCACATCGTGGAGACGGGCAACGAGTCGCACCGCTTCCTGCACAGCACGGCCGTGGCCAAGAAACGCATCAAGGCACGTGAACAGGCACACAAGGGGCAGCCGTTTTGAAGGCCAGAAGGCAAGCCGCTGGCGCGGCTTGCCTTCTTCAATACCGATGACAACAGTCCTTCAAGGAGATTACTAACCGGGATCAGGCACTACACTTATCCACAGCCGGCCCTCTCAGGCTGGCTTGCAGCCCTGGCTCAAAATTCAAGCGGCACGGTGGCTCAATTTTGAATCGGCGCCAACACCTGTGGCTCAAAGTCACCGAAGGGGGCTCCAAGTCCTGGATTCTGCGCTACGCCTTCAACGGTCGTGAGCGCTGGACGGGGCTGGGGCCATACCCCGAAGTGTCCCTGGCCGATGCCCGCGACAAAGCCATGGACTGGCGTCGTCAGGTGCGCCAAGGCATCGACCCCATGCAGGTCAAGCACCAAGCCGCTGCCGTAGCGCGTGCCGAGCAAGCCAAAACTATCACGTTCGACAGTTGTGCTGAGCGCTACATCGAATCACACCGCTCGGGCTGGAAGAATGCCAAGCACGCCGACCAGTGGACGAACACGCTGCAAACCTACGCAGCCCCCATCATCGGCAAGATGGATGTCGCGCTGATTGAAACCGCGCACATCATGCGTGTGCTTGAACCGGTGTGGCACACCAAGGCAGAAACCGCATCGCGCCTGCGGGGGCGTTTGGAAGCGGTGCTGGATTGGGCCACCGTGCACCGGTACCGCACGGGAGACAACCCCGCCCGCTGGAAAGGACACCTGGACGCACTGCTGCCTGCACGCTCCAAAGTCGCCAAATCAAAGCACTTCGCTGCACTGCCATGGCGCGACATGAAACCCTTCATGGCCGAGCTGCGCCAGCAAAGTGGCATTGGTGCACTGGCGCTGCAGTTCACCATCCTCACCGCCGCCCGCTCAGGCGAAGTGCGCGGCATGGCCTGGTACGAGGTGGACTTTGAGCACAAACTGTGGACCGTCCCAGGCGAACGCATGAAAGCTGGTAAAGAGCACCGCGTACCGCTATCGGATGCTGCCATGCAATTGCTGGAGTCTTTGAAGGACACCAGGCTGGCAGATACCGACATCGTGTTCCCCAGCGCGCGTGACCATAAACCCCTCTCCGACATGACACTCAGGGGGGCCTGGCTCACCTGCAGGATGGTCGCAACTGTCTCGGGCAGGGGCTGTGCCTGCAAGCGTGCCAGCACGTTGATGACGTGTTCGCAGCTCACCCGCCCTGAGGGTGGGGCGCTCTGCAGCGCCAGCTCCACCGCCACCAGTACCGCGTCCAGCCCTTGCTTGGGCACTTCGGCCAGCACCTGCGCCATGACCTTGTCGCCGCCGTCCTGATGCAGCAGGGCGCGCCGCATGCGTTGCAAGGGGTCGGGCAGATCGGCAAACGGAGCGCCGTTGCGCAGCGCCCCTGGCTTGCGCTCGATCAGTGGCACGTAGTGCTGCCAGTCGTAGCGTGTCTGGTTGCGCTCGCTCAGGCGCTCGTGCGTGGCCACCACGGTATCGCCGGCCACCACCACGATCTGCGCCGGGTACAGGTGCGTGCTGACCATCTGCCCTGCCCATTCACAGGGCACCGAGTAGCGGTTGCGCGCCACTGTCACCAGGCAGGTGCTGCTGACCCGCACCGGGTGCTCGACGTAGCCGTCAAACGCCGCAGGCATGGGCATGAGGTGCTCTTGCTCGAGTTCGAGCATCTCAGCGATGCTGAATTCTTTGTGCTGCGGGTGGCGCAACTCCTGCCACAGGGCCCGGCAGCGCTCGCCCAGCCAGGCGTTGAGTTCGGCAAAGCTGCCAAAGCGCCGCTGCCCGGCCTCCAGCCAGATGCGCCTGCGACTGTCCTGCACGTCCTTCTCCACGCGCCCCTTCTCCCAGCCGCTGGCGCGGTTGCAAAAGTCCGCATCGAACAGGTAGTGCGCGCACATGGCGGCAAAGCGGGCGTTGACCACGCGGCCCTTGCCCTTCTTGACCTTGTCAACGGCCGTCTTCATATTGTCGTAAATGCCCCGGCGCGCCACGCCGCCCAGGGCCTCAAAGCTGCGGGTGTGGGCATCGAACAGCATCTCGTGGCCCTGGCTGGGGTAGGCCACCAGCCAGAACGCGCCGCTGGCGCACAGCAACATGTGCGAGACCTGCAGCCGGTAGTACACCCCACCGATCACCAGCCCGTCTTCGCTCCAGTCGAACTGGAAGGCCTCGCCCAGCTCGAACGTCAGGGGCACGAAAGCCTTGGCTGCATCGCCCTGGCCTTTGCCTTGGCGCCACTTGCGGATGAAGTCCGTCACCCGTGTGTACCCACCCTCGTATCCGGCCGCCTTGATCTGCGCAAACAGCGCCTTGGCCGTGCGCCGCTCCTTCTTGGGCCGCCTGGCATCGGCCTTCAACGCTTGTGTGAGTTCGGCCTCATAGGCCGACAGCTTCGTGGTCTTGACCGCCTCCCGGCGGTACTTGGGCTCGAGCGACTCAACCTCATCGAGCCACTTGGCCACCGTGTTCCTCGATAGCCCCGTCTCCCTCGATATCTGCCTCTTCGTCTTCTTGTCCCGGCGGTGCATCCGCCTGATCTTGCCAATCATGTCCATGGTGATCACCTTCTTCATTCCCCTGCTCAAAAATGCAGCAGGGTAGGTAAAACACCTGGCTCAAATTTGCGTCGGCATCACCGCAAAAAGTGGCTCAGTTTTCGGTCGGCGTCAACACCTTCACATTCCCTTGGACTCGCTGGCCAGCACCGCGCCGCCGAAAAGCGGACGCTGGTGAACTTCCGCTCTAAACCTGGAGCGGTCGGCATTCCAGGACGTCGAAGGCCAACCCTAGCCCCCCTGCCTATCAAGGCTAATGGGACGCGCCGTGTTCGCCGAGCACGGATGGCTAGTTCGATTGGCCGCTGAATCTCAGCAACGTTACGCCTATCGGAAACCCCGGCATATCTACGCACCATGTCATGGTCGCCAGTAGCTATTCGAAAATTTCGAGCAACTAAATAGGTAGCCACCTTTTGAGCACAAGGACGCTGCCGCTAGCAGTCCATCGCGCTACCGAGAATGTGGAGACGTTCACAGACGCTAAAAACCGTCCTTGACCGATCTATAGCTGGGAGCGCTGCGTGACGATGTCTTCCGCCTCGCACACCTCGTCAGCTAGACACAACGCATCGTATTGACGCAGCGACTTCAGATCCATGAAGCCCGCTTTGTGCAAGTCGGTAGCAGTGTCATGCAGTGCGGCAAGCAGCGAGCTGGCAGCCTTTTTTGCTTCCGCAGGCAGTGCAGTTTCCATTGGAAAGTAACCACTCACGAGGGCATTGCAGCCTGTGTCGGAGCACCCAGCTCAGCAAAGTTGCTGATCTTCACCGCCCCATCGGGAAACCGTGCAATGACCTCCAGCTCACCCCCCATCGCTTGGATGTGGCTGCGTAGCGTTGAAAGATACATGTCTGTGCGCTTCTCCATCTTGGCGATAGAGGGTTGCTGCACATGCAGTACATCTGCCAGCATCTTTTGCGACAGCCCCCGAGCTTGGCGCAGCTCGTGCAGCGGCATTTCGTTCAGCATAGTTTGCGCGAGTTCAGCGGCTTGAGCACGCGCTTGAGGGCTCATTGCAGCCCGCAATTCAGAAAATTTCTTAGCCATCTATTTCTCCTTCACGGCGTAGCTGGACCAGATGCTCGTCATACAACCGATCAGCGATTGGCACATGCACTTCGTACCAGCGGTCATCACCCGTCTTGTCACCGCCGATCAATAAAATTGCCATTCGGCGAGGGTCAAAGGCATACAGCGTGCGAAACGGCCGCCCGCCGTGCTGCGTGCGCAATTCACGCATGTGCCCGTGGCGAGAACCGTTGATACCGCTGCTGTGGGGGTGACCGAGTGAGGGGCCACGCTCTTCCAGCAACGCTACTGAAGCTGCCAAGGACACTTGCTCCTGCTCAGACAAGCCTTCCCACCAAGCTTCAAACTCATCGGTGTACTCAACGTCCCAAGACATAGTTCAATATAGCCCCCAAGGAATATTCCGTCAAGGGAATAGATTGTGATTGATTCAACAGCCACTGCACCGTGTTTTCATAGCGAGTGCTCGGCCCAAGCCTGCATCATCGCGCGCCGCTTCTCCAGCATGTCCCCGCGCCGGTAGGCTGCCTCCACCTTGTTGCCCACAATGTGCGCCAGCGCCATTTCCGCCATTTCCTGGGGGTAGTCGGTGGCTTCAGCTGCCCAGTCCCGGAACGAGGACCGGAAGCCGTGCACTGTGATGTCGTCGCGCTTCATGCGCCGCAGCACGGCGGTGGCCGACACGGCACGCTACGACAGCCTGCGCACAGACATTGTCGTGCAGGAGGCCGATCATGCGTGAGTTGGACAAAGAGCTCAAAGAGCTGCGCCTGTATGGCATGGCGGGGGCCTGGGAGGATCTGGTCAAGCAAGGCGGTCATGCGACATTGGAGAGCTCGCGCTGGTTGCTGGAGCACCTGCTGCAGGCCGAGGCGGCGGACCGTGCCATGCGCTCGATCAGCTACCAGATGCACACGGCCAAGTTCCCTGTGCACCGCGACCTGGCGGGCTTTGACTTCGAGTGCTCGCCGGTGGGCAGAAAGCTGATCGAACAGCTCGCAGGCATGGCGTTCACCGAGCAGGCGCACAACGTGGTGCTGGTAGGTGGCCCCGGCACGGGCAAGACGCACCTGGCCACGGCCATCGGCGTGGCGGGCATCACGCGCCATGGCTCACGGGTGCGGTTTTACTCCACAGTGGATCTGGTCAACGCGCTGGAGCAGGAGAAGGCCCAGGGCAAGGCGGGGCGCATCGCAGCGAGCTTGCAGCGCATGGATCTGGTCATCCTCGATGAACTGGGAGTGTCAGGATTTCTGTGTGTGAGGCTGTTGAATCCGTCACTCAATCGTGAGGCGGCTTGGTGATCTTACTGGCCCGATCTGGTAAATCGGTCCTCGTAGAGGATCGCAAATTGGTTCATCGCTGATTTCCAGTGGTTGGCCGCCCGCCCCCAGTCCGCGGTGATGTTGCGCAGCGCCAGCCAGATCAGCTTGGTGGCCGCCTCGTCGCTGGGGAAGTGGCCGCGCGTTTTGATGATCTTGCGCAGCCGTGCGTTCACGCTCTCGATGGCGTTGGTGGTGTAGATCACGCGCCGCACCTCGGGCGGGAAGGCGAAGAACGGGATGACCTTGTCCCAGGCCCGGCGCCAGGCGCTGACCACGGTCGGGAACCGCTGCCCCCAGGGGCCGGCCGCAAACGCATCCAACTCGGCCTCGGCCGCCTCGGCGCTCACCGCGGTGTAGATGGGTTTGATGGCTGCGGCCAGCGCCTTGCGGTCTTTCCATGACGCAAAGTCCAGGCCACCCCGGATCAGGTGCACGATGCAGGTCTGCAGCGTCGTCGCCGGGAACACTGCGCCCAGCGCCTCTGGCATGCCCTTGAGGCCGTCGGTGACGGCAATCAGGATGTCCTGCACCCCGCGCGTCTTCAGATCGTTGAAGACCTTCATCCAGAACTTCGCCCCCTCGGTGTTCTCGATCCAGATTCCCAGGATGTCGCGCGAGCCGTCAGGCAGTACGCCCAGCGCCAGGTAGACGGCCTTGGAGCGCACCACCGCATCCTCGCGAATCTTGACCCGCAGGGCATCGAAGAACACCACCGGGTACATCGCCTCCAGCGGCCGTGTCTGCCAGGCCGTGACCTCGCCCATCACCTCATCGGTGACACGGCTGATGAGCTCGGGCGAGACGTCCACCGAGTACATCTGAGCCAGGAAACCCTGGATCTCGCGCACCGTCATGCCGCGTGCGTACATGGCAATGATCTTGTCGTCGAAACCCGTAAAGCGCCGCTCGTGCTTGCCAATGAGCTGCGGCTCGAAGCTGCCTTCGCGATCGCGTGGGACATCGATGCGCAGCGCCCCCACATCGGTCAGTACGGTCTTGGTGCTCTTGCCGTTGCGGTGGTTGGCTGATCCGCCTGTGGGCTTGGCTTGGCCGGGCGCATAGCCTAGGTGATGACTCATCTCGGCGCCCAGCGCCCGCTCAAGAATTGACTTCTTGAACTGATCGAACAGCCCTTGGACTTGGCCCGGCGTCATGGGCCCGGTCACCAACTGGTCAAGCAGCTCGGCCGGGATGTGAAATTGCGGCTGTGCCGCCTGGTCCGCCAAAGCGGTGGGTTTGGTCTTGCGTGGCATTCATGCTCCTTGTCGACATGCTATGCCTCACACACAAAATTTCTGACAAGCTCGATGAACTGGGTTATCTGCCCTTCAGCCAGGCTGGAGGTGCCTTGTTGTTCCATCTGCTCTCCAAGCTCTACGAGCACACCAGCGTGATGATCACGACCAACCTGGACTTCAAGGAGTGGTCCAGCGTGTTTGGCGACGCCAAGATGACCACGGCGCTGCTGGATCGGCTCACGCACCATTGCCACATCGTGGAGACGGGCAACGAGTCGCACCGCTTCCTGCACAGCACGGCCGTGGCCAAGAAACGCATCAAGGCACGTGAACAGGCACACAAGGGGCAGCCGTTTTGAAGGCCAGAAGGCAAGCCGCTGGCGCGGCTTGCCTTCTTCAATACCGATGACAACAGTCCTTAAAGGAGATTACTAACCGGGATCAGGCACTACACTTATCCACAGCCGGCCCTCTCAGGCTGGCTTGCAGCCCTGGCTCAAAATTCAAGCGGCACGGTGGCTCACTTTTGAATCGGCGCCAACACAATAGGCCAAGGTGCCCTGCGGGGACGCATCGCCGCTGTGCTTGAATTGCGATTGGCTTTGCAGTGAGCACAGTTGCCCACGGATTAGGTCTGTTGCTTATCAGGCCCCGGTTGCCCGGGGTGTTTCAGGCTCTAAAGATGTCTACCTTGGTCTCCAAACACTTGCGCAGACTCATATCCATAGCGCCTATCTCGAACCAGCTGCTAGGTCGTTGGTAGAAGTCCAGACCCCGACCGATCTTGATGACCCAGCCGTTGTCGAGTCGAATCTCTCTGTCATGCAGATTGGGGTTGACATTGATTTCCAGCTCTACGTCCTGCTCCAGCAGGCTTTGGCGCAGCTGATCAAGCTTGTCGTTCATGTCGGCCAACGGCGTGGTGTCGTCGAAGCTAGTCATCAGCGAGATCTTGCGCAATGTTCCTGCTTTCAAAACAGCCTCACAGAACCGTACAAAATTCTGGATCTGATGAGGCAAACGGATATAGGGATCTTCTACCTGAACCGTTTTCGCGCCCTGCAGGTACGGCCCCATGATGGACTCGTAGGTGTGACCCGTGTCGCCGTACAGGATGGTGAAGTGCTGTTCGGCAGGCGCCGGTTCTAGCGCAGCTTGCGCTGGCGCCGGTGTTGTAACTACGGCCGCAAACTCTGCCAGCTCGGCTGGCTTCGTGAGCGTCACATCAAGGGCCGTGCCATGCGATTCCCCCAGGTCCAGAGCGCCCGCCTCTGAAGGGCTCAGCGATGTCCTGGCGGGTTGCTGCGTAGCACTCGCATCCTTCGACTCGGGGCAGAACACGACAACCTCAGTGCCATCCGTGCGTTGGTAGGAAAGATTGATCTGAGCAAACTCGTCGTCAGGCTTGCGCTTGTTCATCTGCTCTTTCACCCGCCGCCTGCATTCCACCGCATAGGCCACGTATTCCTCGAACTCTTCGTCCGTGGCCGTGCCCGATGGGTGCAGGATTTTGAGGAAGGCGCACACCGTCTTTTTGATGCCTTTTTCATCCCGACCTTCGACCGACTTGCCCAGGCGAATGCGTTTAGTGACTTCCTCGTACCGGTTCGTGTGTTTGAACTGGTGGTGGAACGCCTCGGCCAAATAGTCAGTGATGAATCCGTAGTTGTTGGTCAGAAATGCACTGCTGTTCTTGGGCATCTCCCAGCCAGGGATATATGCGGCAAACCGGTCCATCACAGCCAGGTCAAACTCTGCTGGCAACGGCTGGAAAAGGTCATGCTTGACCGAGTTCACCACCTGGCTGATTGACAGGTCAAAGTTGCCCACGAAGCTCAAGCTCGCATCGGCAATGACCTCGGCGCCACGGGAGAAGCGCCCATTGGCCATGAAGTCCTTCATGATCTGGATCGTGTCGGGATCCTTGACCTTGATGCCACCCACCTCGTCAAACGCAACCGTATCCCAGAACCCCACCAGGCCCACCTTACGACGGGCATTGTTGTAGAAGAGGGTGGATTTCGTGGCCTGACCGCCAGAAATGAGCGTCGCGTACGGCGAAAACTCGCTGAAGAAGTACGATTTTCCGGTGCCGCGAGGCCCCAGCTCGATGTAGTTATAGTTCGGCTCGACCAGGGCGGCCAGGCGAGCGATGAAGTGCATCTGCACCCGCTTCGAGAGTTTCTCAGGCTCCAGCCCGACCGTGCGCAAAATGATGGTCACCCACTCATCACGGGTGAAATGCTTGCGCCCTTCGCAGTAGCGCTCAAAGTCAAACCGACTGATCTGGATGGGCCGCATGTCTTCCACGTGGAAGGCGTAGTCATCCTCTTCAATCGGGTTATGCGCCAGCGTGACCTCGGCCCAGATGCCGCCTTCGAGCAAGCGGTCGTTGTCCCGGTAAAACTTCTCGCCGATCGCGATGCGCTGCGAGTTGAAGTTCTCCAGCGACGCCCAGTGTCGCTTCTCCTTCTCGACGTACCGCACATGAATCTTGTCGATAAAGCGGTGCTTACCTTTGGTCGCCACTTTGGACTGCGCAGCGTTGGCCTCGTCGGGCTTGACGTAGTTGTCCTGCAGGCTCGCGATCACCGCCTCCATGCCGGAATCCATTTCCGCCTGGTCATCGCTCGCACAGAAGCGGGCCAGCAAGAACTCCAACACGAAGGTGGGCACGTTCGTGCCCTTCTTGATGCGGTGCAACAGGTCCTTTCTGAGCACCTTGCCGTCAAAGGCATCGATCAGTTTTCGGTCGAGTTCGTTCATGGTTTTCATACCGCGTAGTTGGTCGCCAAATCCAGTTGCGCGTAGATCTCAAAGGTGGATGGATTCAAGGCCTTGAGCTTGAACTTACCCTCAAAGTCCATGTGCATTTTCACGGTGACCTGGACCTTCTCCCCGGGCTTCAGCGTCAAGGTGCCTGTTGCCGGATTCACCGCACCACCCGCCTTGGCTTCACCGACCACGTCTCCCTGCGGGTCGTGCGCCTCCAGCAGGACTTCGAAGCCGCTGTCCACCGAGAACATGTCTGCGGTGTCCACGCTCAACTCGATTACCGGTACACGGGTCGTGATGGCCTTTGCACCGTTTCGGTAGGTCATGGAGATGGTCGCCTGGTGCACGCTGGGCTGCGTGCTGACCTTCAATTGCATGCTGATCACAGGCACCACGCATTCCTGCAGTGAAAGCCCGCCATGAAAATACAGTAGGCCAGCTCGGTAAGCAGCCAAGCTAGTCGGCATAGTGATCTTGGCGAAATCTCCGCGAATGCCCATCCGTTCCGCGGGCACCACCAGGTGGTTACCGTCGCCAGCACCATCTCCCAGCGCGCAGCGGTCGTGCACTGGCAGCCAGTTGCCCACTGGCTTTGGGCACACATCGCCCGCGCCAGCGTGCGTATTCATGAAAAAACCATGATCGGTGGCGATCACCACCTCGTTGAACCCGCGCTTTTTGAGCAGATTGATCGCCACCCGAATACGCTTGAGCGCATGGGTGATTTCACCGGGCGCCGTGTCGGGGTGATTCTCGAAATGGCTGTCGATTTCAACCGCACGCAATACCAACAGATCCGCATCGGCTGAGAAATTCGCCCGCCCACGCACAAAGTCTTCCAGGCGAACCTCTTCAAAGCGCTGCCCATAGCGTTGCTTGAGCACGTTCATCCGCTGCGTCACCGTCTCCACCACCTGATCACCCAGCATGGGCACCAGGCTTTGCGCGTTGTTGCTCAAGCGCAGTTGCGCCCCCGCACCGGGCAGCAGACTGGCCATGCCCACAGGCGTCACGCTGGGTAGTTGCGCCAGGGCAGCTTGTAGGTGGACCTGTCCGTCCTCCGCCAGTTGCCGCTCCAGCGCGACGCCCAGTTCATAGCGTAAAGCATCGATCATCAAGAACGCCACCTTATGGCCGTTCTTTTGCAGCTTGGGGGCCACCACCCGGTCAAACACATCGGAGTTGGCCAAGTAGCCAGCCAATGGCCAGCCGCTTTTTTCTACGTGGCGAACGAAGATTTGCTGCACTTTCTCAACCAGCTTGCCGTACTGCTTGCGCACCTGGTGCTTTACTGGCGCCATCAGGCCGTTCGCGTCCTGCCAGTCGTAGTCGCTCACAGCCTGCTCAAACTCCCGGTGCAGGCGATCAACCTCGCGCAGACTGCTGGTGTAGAACACAAGCAGCGCTTCGGCGTTGCGTGCGTTATCGGCCAGTTGCCGGTCCATGTCTTCGCAGGTTTGGATGAGCTCGACCGCCGCGCGGATTAAATCCCACTGTGCGCGGCTTTCACCCTTGCCCGTCCACACTGACCTTTGGTGCTGCTCGAGAATGCTGCGGCTGCGATCCATGTTATCGCGCAAGACACCGTCGATGGCCGTTGCCAGGAACGTTCTCTCTTCAAACGGAAAGGTATCGCGCGTTCCCAAGTCGGCCCAGCCCTCGAAAAGCTTCTCCAACTTGAGGTCTGCTTCAATTCCCTCTGCATTCTCGATATAGATGCTTTGTGTGCGGCGATCATTGCGCAGCCGATCACACAAGTCGTCGATCAAGGGCTGGCTGTTGACTTCCGCCCTGGGAACATCGGCCAGCGCATCAGGCAGTGAACCAGGCAGATCAAACGTGAACTCGCTGAAAAGCACAAAGCGCCACAGTTCAGCCGAGACCGAGTCCCATTTTTTGCCGCGGGTTTTCAAGTTCAGGCCAATGCTGTTTTTAAGCAGGTCCTTCACTTCGGTCACCCAGGCTTCGCTACCGTTCAGCGCAGCCACCTGCGCAGCATTCGGGGCCAAAAGTGCAAACAAAATGTCGCGCGCAGAATCCACGTGCAGCAGCGCGCGCAGATTGGGCCACCCCAAACCACCACCCACCGCATCCACCACGGCAAAGGCAGGGTTCGCGTCTTGCGCGAACACCGCCCGAATAGCCGATACGTGGTCGGGCTTGGCTTTCAGACACAAGCTCTCATAGCTGTCACCGTCCCCCTCGGGGAACACCAGGCCCGCCGCTGCAACAGGCGAGAACGGGTTGGCCTGTTTCTCTTCCTCCGTTTCAGGTGCCTTGGTCGGTACGTAGACCAACAGACCCTGCAACTGCTGCGCCACCACATCGCGCAGGCCCTGCATGGCCCGCAAGCGGCTTTCGATGCTGTTGGCGGTGGCGTCTACCACCACCAGCTTGTCGCCAGCCATGTGGGCACACACCTCACGGTATCGCTGCTCGGGGTCGTACACCACCAAGGCGCCGGCCTTTTGCACCCGTGGGCGCAACACCTGGTTCTGGATGAAGTCTGCAATGCTCATTCGGGGGACTCTCAGAAATTCAAGTGCTTGCCGCAGTGACCGACCACCAGCTTCTTCTCGCTCGGCAGCCACTCGAAGTGGATGCGCAGCGTTTCGGCCTTGCTGTCTTTCACACCGTGCTTGAGGTGTTTCTCCATGACGAAGTCCCGGCCCCGGTAGTTGAAGGTGCGCAGCTTTTTGCCTTCGTTGCTCAACGAGTCCGATTCGTTGGCCGCGAAAGCGTTTTGCCC
This sequence comes from Diaphorobacter limosus, assembly GCF_033100095.1. Lineage (NCBI taxonomy): Bacteria > Pseudomonadati > Pseudomonadota > Betaproteobacteria > Burkholderiales > Comamonadaceae > Diaphorobacter > Diaphorobacter limosus. Next base: position 488,956 of record NZ_CP136921.1, read on the forward strand.
GAACACCCCCTTGGCATGTTGATCGCCTTTGCCATCCATCAAGGCGGCCCAGTATTCGGTGGCGAGGGTGTGCAGCAGTTCGCAGGCTTTGTCGGCCAGCTTGAATCCATTGCGGTCCGAATCTTTCGCCGATGCCAGGGCGCTCTCCAGAAACACCAACCGGTCTGGATACAGGGTGGCCATCAAATCCACCACCTTTTGCAGCGTTGGCTTGGCACTGACCAGGGCCACCATCTTTTCGCGCAGCGGCTCCAAGACCTCCATGGACCCATCCTGTCCGTCGTCTGCCTGCAGACCGCTCAGGGTTTGCTTCAGGTTGAAGATGTCTGCCCTGAGGTCTCGAGCCTCTTCTTCCTTGGCCTCAAAGTCCGCTCGCGCCTGTTTCAGGTCCGCGTCTTTGATCAACAGCTCTTGATCAGCAGCCCGCAACAGCTCAACGTATTCGGCCAGTTCGCCTGCGTGGGCGCTGCCCTTGGCTTTCTCCAACAAGGCCGTGACCCGACCGTGCAAGATCGCCTGGTCCACCTTGGCCGGCGAAATATGCCGCCACGACGCCGGCAAGTTGGTGCGGTGGGTGATGGCCGCTAACACCTCCGACTCCAGCGACTTGCCCCCCCCCAACAGCTCGGCAATGGCTTCTGGGCGCAGCAGCACGGTTTCACAGAAGCGATCCTTGCTGCCGCGGCGCACTGGGAACACGATGTTCACCGCGCCACCAAACGCCATGTGTCGCCGGCCCACTTCCTCCTCAAGGGCAAAGGTATCCACGCCGCTGGGAACGGTCACCACTTCTGCCAAGCCCGTCAACACCGAGCGAAGTCGTTCCGGCTCAACCGGGTACACGCCCTCCCGAGAGCAGCTGACCAACACCAGCGGGTAACTCCGAGCCTCTCGCTCCACCTCGTGCAGAAAAGCCTTCGCGCTGTGTTCGTCCAAGGTCTTGACCACCAAACCAGGCGTTTCCGCGGAGGGTCTGCAGGCCTTGATGAGCTGCTCCACCAGCTTGGGGCGCGTCACCTGAATGGGCGCCGTCACCCTGGCGCTGACTTCTTCTGTCTTCAGCAACAGCGAGCACTCCACGGGCTTACCCGCGGCCTCCTGGCGCAGCCCCACCTCGGTGATCCATTTGCGACCTGACACCGTGTCATCCCGGTGGCTCAGCTGCGCACTGAACAGGTACGGGTAGGTCAGCCCTTCCGCCAGATTGCCGGTGGTGTTGGAGGTCAGGGAGCTGCCATCGCGGAGCTTCAACTCGCGGATGCCATTGGCAAGGCGGTCACCATCCACAAAGCTCTTGGCACGCTGGCCCACCCACTTGGCAATGAACTGGATGATCTCAGCAGGCCCTCCCGCTGGTTCAAACCAAAAGCTGTTTGCGTAAATCAACATGTTGTGTTTTCCTCCCTCAAAGGCAAGCCGACTTCAAGACGCATCCGGAGTGGATTGGCTGCGCCAGACCTCGTCCAGCTGCGGTGTTTCACCCGCGACCAGCTTGTTCATCGCCGCCACCACACAGGCTGCTCTGCTTTGCAGGAACCGGTCGAAGTCCTGCTTCAACTTTGTTGCCAGTTCATTGCCCGACAGGCCGGCGTAGTGCGCCTTGGACAGATGGTCGAATGAAATCAAGTGCGAGCGCAGACGCTCTTTGACCGTCGCCGCATCGGCAGCGGCCACCCGCTCGTTCAAGTACTCCAGGGGATCCTTTCGGCCAATGATCCGGTTGGTCTTCCAGGTGATCAGAGCGCAGTTCAGGGCCAGGTAGCTCTCGATCCCAGCCTCAGACAACAAGGCATCTGGGAAGACGTGGTGGTACTCCCGCTTCTGGATGCTGTCGTAGGTGGCCGTGCGGTTGTCCGCAAAGTCGTTGGCACCCAGGTACAGCGAAACCGCCAAGATCGCTCGTGCTTCGATGCCCGCCGCCTTGGGCCAGCGAGCCGCCAGCAAAGAGTCCACATCGGCCAGCGGGCTCTCAGTGCGGTTCAGCACGGGCACCGTTGGCAGGTCGGAGTCGTCAAAGGTCCGCTTCACCAGCAAGGCCTTGAGGGCCTTGAAATCGGCGTAGGCCCGCGACGCAGCGGAGTTTTCGTACCGGTCGGAGAAGAAGGACGACCACAGGTAGCGCTTGAGCAGCTTTTCGGCTTTGGCCAAAAAGTCACCGTTTTCTGGGATCAGCTCATACGCCGCCGCGATCACCGCCAGCACGGCGTTGGTGGGCAGCCGAGCTTCGTCAAAAATGCGCTCTCCCTCCAAAAAGCTGGCCATCCGATCCAGACCGCGTTCCAGCTTGGGCCAGTTGTCCAACAGCGCACGCTTGTCCATTTCCACCATGCCGCGGGCATTGGGCAGCTTCTCCTGCAGCAACGCCGACGTGGCGAGGATCAGGTCAGACACATCGCCATACCGCGACGCCTTCGGGTGCTTGGTCACCAAGGCGGTTTCCAGGTCGTGCAGAGACCGCCCGGCCACACTTTCCACCTCGGCCACGATGATGTCGTAGAGCGACAGCGGCTTGCTGTTGGTGTTCATGTTGATGAACACCTGCAGCGCCACGTCCTTGCTGGTGTCCGACGGCAGTGACAGGTACGGCAAGTTGAAGTGAGTGACCCTCTCGCGGAGGGTGGTGATCTCCGCCTTGATCTTGTCGCGCATGGCCGTGTAGGCCTTGTACTTGGCGAGCGCATCCGGGTCCGTGTCCGACGGCTCCAGTGGCTTGGTCGCCTGCGTTAACCACGTATCGATCTCAGAAGACAGGTCGCCAGGCCGCAGCAGGTGCACCGGCAACAAGCCCCGCTCCAAGCACTTGGCAGGTTCATCGGCCCATCGCGGCATCCGCAACTGGTGTTTGTTGGTCCACCGGGGGACGCAACGCACCTCGGCGTCCGCGTCCTTGTTCTGCTGGGTGCGATCGAACTGCGGCAGGTAGACATAGAAGGTCTCCCACTCGTAGTTGTTGTGCATGGACCGCCAAAAAGCGGTCAGGCGCTGCTGGCCGTCTAGCAAGTGTTGGGTGACCGTGCCGGCCGAGGCGGGCTCTGCGCTGACGATGTAGCGCGATTCGAACTTTTCAACACCAGCCACTTCCAGGGCAAGCGTGACGCCCACCGGCAGGTTGCTGATGACCGTGTTCAAAAAGCTCGTGATGCGCCCGCGGTCCCAGGCCTCGAAGCGCTGAAACCGGGGCAGCTTGATCATGCCCTGCTGAATGTGCTGGAACCACACGCCCAATGTCCGGTCTTGCGCCCGGCTCGACTGTTGCATCACGCTCATTCAGCATCCTCCTTCTTCTTTCTGCCTCTGGCTTTTTGGGGTGCAGCCTCAGGCTCCACATACAAATCCTCCAGGCCATGCGCGATCGCCAGGGACTTGTCGGTCTTGCACTTCTCGCGCACACGCTCGGGCCAGTAGTTCATGGCCAGGTGCGCCCAGTCATAGTCGCCCTTCTGCAGCTTGGCCCAGGTGTCTTTCAGCAGCTTTTGCCAGGGCTTGTGACGGAACAGCGGCCACAGCGGGGCCGCGGTGATCTGGACGCCGTCGTCGTGGTTGGGGCGGTATTTGGGAGCGATGGCTTGGAGCTGGTCACGCAGGTCGATCAGTTCGGCTTCCAGGCTCGAGACGGTTTCCAGGCGTTTTTCTTCGTCGCGGCTACGAGCGCTGCCCTTGACCCTCAGCGCAGCGGCTTCTTTCACCACATCAGCGAGCTTGGGCTCGACGAAGTCGTTGATGGCGGTGTACAGCGTCTGGCTGGTGAGGCTGGGGTAGTACAGCCACAGGGTGTAGCTGCCAGAGGCGGCGGCCAGGGGCCAGTAGATGGGCGCCTTGCGGCGGCTCTTGGAATAGCGCTGCAGATGGAAGGAGAAGAAGTCCTTTTGCAGCCAGCGGCGCATATTAGCCGGCACCGGCATGTCCACCCGCTCCAGCACACGCTCGGCGATGCGTGCCAAGTCGTGCGCATGACCAGGGTCATCCACCAGGATGCCGGAATGTGCATGGAAGGGTGCGTCGCCGTCGGGCAACATGCCAGGGCTCTTAGCCGGTAGCGGGTCAAAGGGCTCGGGTTCGGGGGCGGACACCCTTTCACCAGTTGCCAATCGCCAGTCAAAGTGGCCAAAGGCCACTCCGACGGCCCAGCTCAATAATCCGGCCGTCTGGTCGATGAGTGCGGCGTTCTCTTCGTCCTCACCTTCATCGTCTGGGTCTGCGTCTGATTCTTCATCCTCCGTGCGGGCCGCAGCATGGCTTGCCTGCACCGGAGTGCGATCCTCGTCGCTAAACCCGTAGAGGTCAAAGGCGATGGCATCGATCTCGGCCTGGATGCGGCCCAAATCGGCTTCGATAGCGAGCGGATCGAAGCTACCCAGACGGTCGCGTAAGGCTGCTGGCAAGTGGAACGCGTGAGAGCTTTCCTGGATGCCATCGAGAGTTAACTTTTGCTTCCACGCGAGACAAGCTAATTCAGCTAGACGCTCAGCAACTTCAGCATCCATGTCAGGGGCTGGTGTGGACTTGATGATCCCAACTTCATATGAGTTAGCGACGCCACCAGCCTGCGACTTATCTGCGGCAGCCAGTTGAACTTCGATAAGCGAACGGCACGGCTTGGATGAAAGGATTGCCAATACAGCAGAGATGTCTTTTCTACTTCCGCCCTCAATAAAAGCACTCAAGCCTTTTTCAGAAAATACGCAGCCCGAAGGGAGGAATCGTGGTGAGAACTCACTTTTCGTTCGTCGAGTCCAAGTAATTCCAGGCTTCAGGTAATCACTCTCCCTGTGCAGAACCCAATTTGCAGAATCACCTAAGTAGGGATATTTTTTGAGAATTGCGGCCTCAAGTTCTGCTGCATTGTCTTTCCAATTAATCTGAAGATGAATATCTGAGTAGAAGGGTGAATAACGCCCCCCTTTTGCCAAGTTGATCCATTTGTCGCTCGGCTCCTGCAGTTCCCACCACAATCGTAGAAATCGGAAATCGTCTTTTGTCGAGCATCCCACTTGTGCTTTCAAGCTATGCTCAGCGAAACTTCTGAATCGAGAAAACGCATCGCCAACACTTGGGTTCATCCAATAGGCAAAGACAGAGCTTGGAAGTGATCTGAAGGTAGATGCATCAACTGAGAATGCTCCAAAATCAGGTTTGCCAGACCTGAAGGAACAACAGAAATTTTTCAGAGTGCTCTCTTTGTCTGAGAACTCAAGTACGCGAATGAAATGTGTCACCTTTGCTTCTCCAGAACGTATGCAGCCGCCTCGACGATGGCATCATCCATTACGTTGATCCCCAAATCGGCCATGACTTCTGGCTGTGCTACGCCTAAGACAATTTCCTCGCGCCACTTCAAAAAGCTAGGCAGGAAGAAGCAGGTTCGAGCGGTGATTGCACCTATACGACCACCTGCACGCAATAGCTCCAGCCCGCGCTCAACCATGATGGCCAAAAGGTCATTTTTACTGCGCGGATAGGCTTTGACCAGTTGATCCTTGGTGTTTGCAGCAAGCGCGCCAAACGGTGGGTTCATCACCACCACGTCGAACACCTCTCGGCACAGATCGATGAGCCGCAATCCCAGCAAGGCGTCCTGCGCAAACAGTCTCCCTTGATAGTCGGCCCTGCAAAATTCACCGCAACATCCAACCCAGCGATCCACAGCGGGTTCTGCGCGCCTGCGTGGCCATAGCCAGCGCCGCAGCCCAGATCCACAGTCGTGCGAGCAGGGGCGCAAAAAGCCCCTTGAGGCCCAAACGCACGATCGCCCGCAGCAGCCAGCGGATGTTGTAGCCGGCTGCGCACAGCACCGCGTGCAACGCATCGCCCATGGATCCCTTGAGCCAGCACCGATCCATGCCGTTGTCGTGTTTCAAGTGCCCTATCGCAGGCTCTACCGCTTGCCTTCTCTTGAGCCAGCGCCGATGCGCTGAGGTGAGGCTTTTGAACTTGCCCCGGTGGATGATTTCAACGCCCGGGTTGTGTGCATCCACCCCTCTGAAGCCCAGATCGACGACCACCTGCTTGGGGCTGCGGCCCGTGTCTTCGGTCAGGATCGTTACCTGCTCGAGTTGCTCAGCCAAGGTGTGGCCGTCATAGGGGTTGCCGGTAAAGCTGCGTGCGCCCACCATCAGCCCTTGCCTGTGCGTTACCGCCACGCTGACCTTCACGCCGAACTCGTAAGGTTTCCTGGCCTTGCCCTTGCCAATGCACTCGACCTCCGGTGCGTGCATGGCATACAGCTTGTTCTTGTCTTTGGGTTGCTGGGTGCGGATGCGCTCGGCGCGCTGCATCAGATCGTGCAGGGCGGTCAGCGCCTCGGCCGGCACTTGAGGCATCTGCTTGATCTTGCGCCCCACCTCGCGCAACACGATGCCGAGGATGGTGCGCTGGCGCTTGACGGTCTTCTTGAGTCGCTTGAACTGCTTGGCATGGGCGTAGCCGCCGGCCTTGCGCCGCAAGGCCTTGCCTTCGCGCACAAAGGTCTGCTTCAGGGCAATGCCCGCCCGCTTGGCGGCGATCACCACCTTGTGGCGGGCGATCTCCAGCAGGCGTGAGTCCACCGGGTGGGCAATGGCCTTCTCCTGCACCGTGGTGTCCACGATCAACCGCTCGAACTCGGCGGGCCCGATGGCCCTGGAGGTGACGGCCGTGTCGATGGTGGCCTTGAGCAGTTCTTCCACGCCGGCCTCGCCAATCGCTGTACGAAAGCGTCCGATCTGCGTGGCGTCACACGGCAGGCGTGGTTCGTAGAAGCGCATGCCGCTGAAGTGCTGCCAGACCACGTTCTCCGCCCAGCGCTGCACCAGCTCCTCGTCGCTGAGCTTGTTGGCGTGCTTGAGGTACAGCAGGCTGGCCATCAGGCGGATGGGCAGGCGCGGACGGCCTGCGGCGGCGACTGCGCCGCCAGCCACTTGCACAGAAGGGCCAAACAGGTCGTCTTGTGCCACTGCACGGCCCTCGCGTGCCTGGCGAGCAAAGTGCGGTGCCAGCGCTGCCTCGATCTGTGCCCAGGGCAGGCGGCTGGCGAGCACCGCCAGCGGGTGGTGCAGGTCGATCATCTCGGCCAGTGGTTGGCGGAAGAAGTCGGCGGTTTGACCGGGCTGGGGCATCACAAAACTCTCAGAAATCAATGGCTGGTGAATTGATTCTCGGGGGATGGAGCTGTCGGGGAAACAGCGCAAACCCAGTGTTTATGGGGGCTGGCTGAGTTTTGCAGGGCCGACTTGATAGGTCGACTTCGCTGCCTGCGCAAAGTCGGTCAGCGCCTTGCGCAAACGCGCCTCTGCGGCCAGCCAGTCCGCCCGCTCCTCTTGGGCAAAGAGACCTGTGCCTTTGCCCACATAGACTTGACGAATCAGGCTCGGTAGCTCACGTTCCACCTGAAGCAAGACCCCCAGCTCGGGCAGCCCCTTGAGCAACCGCAAAGTCTTGTCAAATAATTCGGCGTCGAGGGGATCCAGGCTGGACGCGAACTGCTGGCGCAACTCTCGCTCTGCCGGCGGGGCAATGGCAGCGACCACATGACCGTGTTCGATCAACGGGCGGTCTTTGGCCTTGACACCTGCTTCGTGCCAGGCGCGCTGGGCCCGCAACCACAGCGCCAAGGAGGCGATTTGGGCGGCACGCGGATCAATGTCCACACCGTAGATGTTGTGCTCGATGATCAGGCGAGGAACATCGCGCAGAAATGACTCTTCGTCCGCGAAGGTTTGGCACAGGGGTTTCAGCGAAAGCTGAGGCTGCGTCGACACATCCAGCGAGCCTGGCCCGTGCTGCTGCTCCCAGGCCCATGCCTCACGGTAGATCTCGGCGAACAGGTCAAAGGCGTAGAGGCCAAAGTGCATGGATCCACAAGCTGGGTCCAGCAGCTTCAAGGTGCGCGGGTCGCGAACCACATGGAAAGCGATGACGTTCGGCTTTTGCTGCACATCGTCCGCTTTGAGGCGGTCCACGATGGTTTGGCAAGCACCCACGAACCAGCGATCTTGGTAGACGCTGCCATCGCCACCATGGCGGTCGGCCCGGCAAATGAGAAACACACCGTCCCACAGCTCTTGCGTGGACAACGATTCATAGCGCTGAGCGCGCAAGGCTGCTTCAAGCCGCTGGAAATAGTCGCCCCAGGTGTCGTTGTGGTGGCGGTCGTAGGTGTTGACGCAGTGCGCAAACTCGATCATCGCCTGCACACCGGCTTCGCTGGTGTCGAAGGCGGGTAGTTCTGACCACTGGCCTGCTTGAACGAGCGCTGCAACCGAGCCTGGGCGCAAGTCGTCTGCGTCAAACCGACGGAGAAAAACATCCCGTGAGGTGCAGAGCAGGTACTGGCAGCGGTCCTTGAGCGCGGTGGTGCCTTGGGTGGCTTGGTACCAGACGCGGCCCAGGGTGTTGTCCACCAAAAACTCAACCACGTAACGCGGCGTGAAGAACTGGTTGCGAACAGCCAGCTCACGGCTGTTGCGCGGCGCCTGGCTGGCCTCGCGCATCGCCTTGCGCTCTTCTTTCGAGTTGAAGTACTGGTAGATCCACCCGATGGTTTCGTCTTCAGCCCACAAGGGGGTGATGTCGGGGTGGTTCAATTCGTCCAGCAAGGCGCGCAGCGCCGTCTCGCGCGGGAACAGCAGGCCGTTGGCCGCAAAACGATCGAACAGGCCTTGCAGCTCTTGAGCCAGTTCGTCGAACAGGCTGAACAGGTAGGCCTGATAGGCCTGCCCGGTTTCCCCCAGAGCGGTGCCGGCCAAGCGTGCGTAGCTTTGAAAGCCTCTGGACTGGTAGGCCTTGCTGACCGACTCGAACAGCTGGCCGCGAGCCTCCATCATCAACAGCGCGGCCATGCGGTTGAGCACGGTAAAGGCCTGCTCGCGCACCATGCGATCGATGACGGCGATGCGGTGTTCGGTATCGTCCGCGTCAGCGCCCAGGTAGTGGCCCAGCACCTGGCGCAGCACTTGGGCGGTGTGGCGTTGGCGATCGTCCAGGTGGGTCAGCCGCGCCATGGGCGTGACGTCACCGGTTCTGGGGTCCAGGCCATAGACCTGCTGCAGCTGGATGCTGAAGTCGTCACTGAGCAAGGCCCGGCAGGCGTTGACCAGTTTCTGCAGGCGCCCGCGGGTGTTTTGGAGCTTGTCAGAAATTTTGTGTGTGAGGCATAGCATGTCGACAAGGAGCATGAATGCCACGCAAGACCAAACCCACCGCTTTGGCGGACCAGGCGGCACAGCCGCAATTTCACATCCCGGCCGAGCTGCTTGACCAGTTGGTGACCGGGCCCATGACGCCAGGCCAAGTCCAAGGGCTGTTCGATCAGTTCAAGAAGTCAATTCTTGAGCGGGCGCTGGGCGCCGAGATGAGTCATCACCTAGGCTATGCGCCCGGCCAAGCCAAGCCCACAGGCGGATCAGCCAACCACCGCAACGGCAAGAGCACCAAGACCGTACTGACCGATGTGGGGGCGCTGCGCATCGATGTCCCACGCGATCGCGAAGGCAGCTTCGAGCCGCAGCTCATTGGCAAGCACGAGCGGCGCTTTACGGGTTTCGACGACAAGATCATCGCCATGTACGCACGCGGCATGACGGTGCGCGAGATCCAGGGTTTCCTGGCTGAGATGTACTCGGTGGACGTCTCGCCCGAGCTCATCAGCCGTGTCACCGATGAGGTGATGGGCGAGGTCACGGCCTGGCAGACACGGCCGCTGGAGGCGATGTACCCGGTGGTGTTCTTCGATGCGCTGCGGGTCAAGATTCGCGAGGATGCGGTGGTGCGCTCCAAGGCCGTCTACCTGGCGCTGGGCGTACTGCCTGACGGCTCGCGCGACATCCTGGGAATCTGGATCGAGAACACCGAGGGGCGAAGTTCTGGATGAAGGTCTTCAACGATCTGAAGACGCGCGGGGTGCAGGACATCCTGATTGCCGTCACCGACGGCCTCAAGGGCATGCCAGAGGCGCTGGGCGCAGTGTTCCCGGCGACGACGCTGCAGACCTGCATCGTGCACCTGATCCGGGGTGGCCTGGACTTTGCGTCATGGAAAGACCGCAAGGCGCTGGCCGCAGCCATCAAACCCATCTACACCGCGGTGAGCGCCGAGGCGGCCGAGGCCGAGTTGGATGCGTTTGCGGCCGGCCCCTGGGGGCAGCGGTTCCCGACCGTGGTCAGCGCCTGGCGCCGGGCCTGGGACAAGGTCATCCCGTTCTTCGCCTTCCCGCCCGAGGTGCGGCGCGTGATCTACACCACCAACGCCATCGAGAGCGTGAACGCACGGCTGCGCAAGATCATCAAAACGCGCGGCCACTTCCCCAGCGACGAGGCGGCCACCAAGCTGATCTGGCTGGCGCTGCGCAACATCACCGCGGACTGGGGGCGGGCGGCCAACCACTGGAAATCAGCGATGAACCAATTTGCGATCCTCTACGAGGACCGATTTACCAGATCGGGCCAGTAAGATCACCAAGCCGCCTCACGATTGAGTGACGGATTCAACAGCCTCACACACAGAAATCCTGACACTCCCGTGTTTTGGTCGAACGCCATGCTCACTCGTCTCCCAGTTCAATGCTCAGGTCAAACGCGTGGGCGTACTTGAGTTCGCCTCGCACCTGTTGCAGGTTGGCGATGAGCGTGTCCAGGTCTTCGAGTTTGGTGATCTGACGCCGCGCTGTGACCTTGTGGGCGATGGGCTTGCGCGGCTCCTGGGCCACGCCTTCCACCACTTTGGGTTGAGCCGCCTCCAGCTCTTCTTTGATGCGTTGCTGCCCCAGCTTCTCAATGCGGTGCTTGAGGGTCTGCACCAGGGACTGCAGTTCGTAGTCGGTGTTGAGGGTGGTGGTCAGCCCGGTCAGGTCTGCTGGGGCTTGCACCACCAAGCGGTCTAGGCTACCTAGCAATTCGGTTTGTTCCTGCTGGGTGAGCTTGGCCCACTCGGGCACGCGCTTGAGGTCCACCTCGGCGTCTTTGACGCGCTGCTTGATGAGATCCTGCATGGCCAGCACGGTGTCGCGCACGCGGGCGCGAAGCGTGGTGAGGCTGGTGTTGAAGTCGGCCGCGTAGCGGAAAAAGTCTGCCTGCTGCAGGCGTTGCTGGATCAGGGCCAGGTCTTCTGACAACTCTTCTTTCAGCGTGGCCAGCAGGGCCACATTGGGCAGGCTGCCGATGGTAGAGCAGTGTTTGCCCAGCTCCTGCAGTGTGGGTTCCAGGCCCTGCTCCAACTTGAGCTTGACCTCTGCCGCCCACTTGAGGCTGTTGAAGAGTTCGGACGCTTCGTTGCCCAGGCGACGTGGAGCGTCCGACGCATCGGTCAGCAGCACGTCGTTGATTTCTTGCGTCAAGCTCTCCAGGCGGTCGACTCCAGGCAGGTTCAGCGCGCGGACCTTTTCTGTCAACGGCCCGTACTGGTGCTGCAGCTGGGTGAACAGCTTGGTGGTGACTTTGCTGATCTCGTCTTCCAGTGGAATGACGGAGTCGCCGGTCAGCTCGGTGAGGCGTGTGGCGGCACGAGCCAGCACTTCGTTCGACGGTCTGTCGCCACCCCGCAGCGCAATACCAATGCTCTTGAACGCGTTGTTGGTCTTGAGGGCGTCAATGGCTTGTTGGCCGTTGACGGTGACCTCGCGCCCAGCCACCTTGAGCTTGATTTCTCCAGCCACCAGCATGGCTGCCAGAACGTAGCGCAAGGTGTCGGGTGACCAGCCAAACGGCGCGTCGCTGAACACATCGGTCAGGCGCTTGCCTTCGACCATACCGTTGCGGTCGATGTGGTCGCGGATGCTGATCATGGCCAGGTGGTCGGTGCGCACGCTGTGGCGTCCGCCCTGGGTCTGCACCAGGTTCAACGGGTCGATGGCGCTGGTGATGCCCGCGAGGTTGCCGGTTCGCAAGAACCTTTCCGCCAGATCGGTGCCCGCGCGCACGGGCGCTTCGGCATAGCGGTCGAAGACCTGCTCAGCCACTTCGCTCAGGTGTTTGCGAGCGGCCTCCAACAGATCGGCCGACAAGGTGTCCACCGCCACCACCTGGCCGCGGAAGATGAACGAGCCTTGCAGCAGGCTGCGCTGGATTTGCAGACGCAACTTGCCGGCCAACTGTTCGGCACGGTCGGCCTGGCCGTTGCAGTACTCGCGGATCTCTTGGTCCGGGTCGTTGCGGTAGCGGGTGGCGATTTCGCGGCAACGGAAGATGTCGGCGGTGAGCTCGTCCATTTCCGGCGTGGTGCGTCCGACCAGGAAGATGTTGAAGCGGGAGCTGTTGTGGCGCGACTCGTCGGTGAGGCGGGTGCGCACACTGTCCACCTCTTTGGGGTCCGACAGCTCCACCACGGTTTGAATGGGGTTGCGCTCACCCGCCAAGGCCGCAGGAATGCCACCAGCGGACTGCGACTTCAAACCCGTGGACACGCCGTAAGAGCCGTGAAGCTGCGTGGTGGGCAGCGGGGCGTAGACGCCGGTCAATGCTTCGTTGACGATGCGGCGTAGTTCCACGCCGCGCAGGGCGACTTGGCTGCGCTCTTGCTCGATGTTGTTGAGCTTTTCGCTGAAGAAGCAGAGGTTGCCGTCTTGTTCGCCAAACGGCACGATGGGGTCGTTGATCAGGTCTTCAACGGCCTTGGCGATGGCGTCTGCCTGCGAGGAGGCGGACACGCTGCCGTGCATGAGGCTGGTGACGTTCTGGCGGGTGATGGGCAGGTTGCCCAGGATCTGCAACACCGCGACGGTCTTGGCGATGTCTTGGTGCAGCGCCGAATGGGTGAAGCGGATCTTGGTGACCTTCTCCACCGCTGCGTGCAGCGAGGCGAAGGCGCGTTTGATGTCTTTGTCCAGCGCGTCGAACAATGTGACCGTGGTGGCCAGCCAGCCCACAGGCTGCTCCGCTACTGCTGGCTTGCCTTCAGACCCATCGATCAAGATGTCTTGCACCACCTTGATGGCCGACCGCAGGCCGATGCCGCCGGTGGACTTGGCCAGCGCGCCCAGCAGGTGCAGCAGGATGTCGAAGTGCGAGGGCAGGAACGGGTACAGGTCGGTGAAGGCCTTGCGGTCGAAATCCACGCCGTAGACACGCGCGTCCACCAGCTTGGTGTTCTGGCGCAGCTGCTGGCCATATTGGTCAAACAGCTTGCCCAGTTCGGCTTCAGCCGCTGCAGACTTGCCCAGCAAGCGCGTGTAGCAAATCTCTTTGATGTCGTTGGATTCGAGCGCGATCTGGATCGGGAAGCGGTCGTTGAGCTTGAACAGCTCGGGCGAGTTCAAAGCTGCCTTGGTGTCGTCAGCGGTCAGCGTTTGCTGAGCGGTACCCACGATCCAGACCTTGCCATCACCGATGTTCTTGAGGTTCTTGGCCAGGCCATCGAGGTTCAGGATCAGATTGGGACGCGGCCCCACGTACTGCCCCACTTCATCGATGATGAAAATGATGTATTCCTTGCCAGAGGCTTCTCGGGCGATCTCCAGCATTTCGCGAACGCGGTCGTTCTCGAACACGACGATTTCGCTGGCTTCGGTGGTGAAGGACGTGGTCGTCTTGAACAGGTTGGGGTACAGCTTGTGGGCGATCTCCGGGATGAGGCTGTCCACCACGAGTTCGTCGTTGCGGTAGTTGGCCCATTCCTCGCCACCGGCCGTCTCCTTGAAGAGCGCCAGGAATTCGTCGTACCGCTTTTCCTTCTTGAGCTTGCGCTCCAGGGCGGCCACCTTGAGGTTGCGCGAGTAGCCCGCCCACTGAAGCACCTTGTAGAACAAGACGGTGGAGACTTCCTCCATGGTGGCACCTGCCACTTGCTCGCTGGCCAGGTCCAGCATCAGCACGGCGGCGGGGAAGCGTTTGGCCACGCTGGACAGCAGCGCCTTGGTGCTCTGGCGCTTCAGGCGGTCCTGCAGGTGCTGGATGAAGGGGATGCCATCGATCTTGATGCTGTCATCGAAGGCCAGGCCGAGGTATTTGGTGAACGAGCTCTTGCCCGAGCCATAGAAGCCGGACACCCACACACCCACTTCGTTTTCGCCGCCAACGTCCATGGCGGCTTCCATCTTGAGCAGCAGGTTTTCAAACTGCTCGTCGATGCTGTCGGTCACCACATATTCGGAGATTTCGGACCGGAGTCTGGCCTCCTGCGAAACACCGTAGGTGATGACCTTTTCGATGCTGCGATGGATGTTCTTGGATGGGTCGAAAAGCTGCTTGATGTTCATATTGTGATTCCCTGCCTGGATCAGCCACCCACGTGAACCGACCGGTAGTTACCGTCGTCTGGATAGAAGCCCAAAAATTTCAGCCGTGTCTTGCCGGTGCGCACGCCCGGGTAAAGGAACACGGTGGGCACATGAAACTTGCCCTGGAGCTTGCCTTCGATCACGCCGATGCGTGTGTAGGGGTGGAGAGCTTCCAGGTCGGTGACCATCAGGATGGCTTTGGTCTTGCCTTCCAGTTCAGCCAACTTGGCCTCAATGCGTGCCTGCAGCGCCCCGTTGCTGATGGCGTTGGCCAGCGAAGCGTTGGTCTTGTCCCAAGCCTGAGGGGCCTTCTGGTCCGCAGCCACCCAAATCTTGCGCAGCGGCGCCTTTTCGATGATGTCGGCCACATGCTCAGCGATGGAGAAAGTAGCGACGTCCCAGCCTTCGTTTTTGAGCCGATGAACCCACGCTGGCGTCTCGCGCTTAACGTTCAGGATCTGGCTGGGCGAGAAGACCAAGTAGAAGATGGGCTCGAAGCTGGCGTGACCAAATTCCCGCCCTTGCTTGATACGCTCCATGAGCTCGTTGAAGTCAGCCTTGAGCGATGACATCGATCACTTCCTCCATATTCTTGTAGGTCCACCCAATGTGGACAACATCGGATGCCGCTTGGAAAATCAGGTGCCCCTGCAGCGATAGGCGTTTGAGTTGGTCCCTAACGTCGTGCGGCTCCAAGCCAAAGAGTTTCCAGTCTGGATGTGAGACCACCTGGTTGTCGCCCAAGCCACTGAACCGAAGCTCATAAGCCAGGTAGAGGGCCACCTTGGGTTGAATCCGGTATGGGGCCACGGAGCGCTTGTGCCGACCGGTCACCGTCAAGAGACCGTAGTCCACACAGCAGCCGATCAGGTACGAGGCGATGCGCTTGATCGTGATATCGGACCAAGGCTTCTGCGTCTTGCCTTCGCGCACGCTGTTGGCGACAAAGGTGCGGGCATCTTCCAGCTCCAGGTCGTTCCGACCTGCGGCATATCGGGGCCAGAAGACTTCACAAACGAAATCGGCCAGGACGAGGTTGGCCCGGGCCGTGTAGAGAAAAAACAGTTGCGCAAGTTCGGCCGACGAAAGCTGGGGAACCATGCGCTGAAGATGGGATGACACGCCAGAGCTACGCAAGTACCTGGGCGCAAAACACTCTACGACGATGTTGCGCAAGCGGCGAGCTGTCACTAACGGGAACCGACCCGAGGCCAGCGCAGCATCGTACAAGGCTGGCGCCGACATGCCAGGTTGGTAGACCTCCAGCAGCTGCTTGGTTTCTTCGATCAGCCCCAACCCTGCTTGCAACTGGGTGGTGTAGTACCGCGGATCGCTCACGCAGCTTCCTTCAAATAGGGGAAGGACTGGACCTGCTGTTGGAAGGCTGCCACATAGACACCGGCGGCGCGAGCCAAGTCTGCGGTGATGTCGTCGCCCACCAGGCCCAACAGCGACGGACCAGGGCTGGCCGTTTGCGCAGGTGTGGCGAGCTCAGCCAGCCGATTCAGCGCTTGCTGTCGATCGCCCAGGTGGGCTTGAACGCGCGCCACAAAGGCTTTGTCGTTGGCCACCTCTTGGCAGGACTGCTCCAGTTCAATGGGTAAGCGGAAAAGGTGAATGGTCCGCCCAACGCCGATCACCTCGTCATGAACCTTGGCGGCAGCGGCCGTCACGCCGTTGTACTGTGCCAGGAACACAGACCGGGTGAATATGGGAGAAAGGAAAGCGCCCGCAGTCAAACTGAAGAAATCGCTTCCCCACCAATTGGCTTGCCACTTTTCTCCCAGGCTTCCGACTAATGCGCGTAGTTCGACACCCGAGGCCAGCGCAGCATCGTACAAGGCTGGCGCCGACATGCCAGGTTGGTAGACCTCCAGCAGCTGCTTGGTTTCTTCGATCAGCCCCAACCCTGCTTGCAACTGGGTGGTGTAGTACCGCGGATCGCTCACGCAGCTTCCTTCAAATAGGGGAAGGACTGGACCTGCTGTTGGAAGGCTGCCACATAGACACCGGCGGCGCGAGCCAAGTCTGCGGTGATGTCGTCGCCCACCAGGCCCAACAGCGACGACCAGGGCTGGCCGTTTGCGCAGGTGTGGCGAGCTCAGCCAGCCGATTCAGCGCTTGCTGTCGATCGCCCAGGTGGGCTTGAACGCGCGCCACAAAGGCTTTGTCGTTGGCCACCTCTTGGCAGGACTGCTCCAGTTCAATGGGTAAGCGGAAAAGGTGAATACCATCGCCCAACGCCGATCACCTCGTCATGAACCTTGGCGGCAGCGGCCGTCACGCCGTTGTACTGTGCCAGGAACACAGACCGGGTGAATATGGGAGAAAGGAAAGCGCCCGCAGTCAAACTGAAGAAATCGCTTCCCCACCAATTGGCTTGCCACTTTTCTCCCAGGCTTCCGACTAATGCGCGTAGTTCGACAATCGCTTCTGCTGTCATGTTTTGCTCTACCCTCGTGATGCTTTGCGTGGTCCAGACGCTGCCCAAGAATAGTGCAAGATGAAGCGTGTGATGGCGAGCGGTTGAGATTTTCTGCAGCCTCGTAACCAGAATAGGGCGGCGAGCGCAAGACCCACATCACCAAGAGACTCTTTGTGAGTGACTGGATTGCGCCGCCCCATCAGCACCTTGTGCCGTGCTGAACTATCCTGCACTCAGCCGCTGGAAGGCGGACTACCTTCTAAAAGGGTATATCGCACCACGGTGACGGCACTGCCCCTTGGGGAAAGCCCAAGGGGCAACACTCACAACTTACCCCATCAAGTTAGACACATCGCTGGTCGTCCCGTCCGAGGGAAAGTGCACCAGGACCCCCGCCTTGCGGAACCCCTCCAAAACTGCCAACAGCGTGGAGACTGGGATAGAGGCCGTTGTGCCAGCACAAGCAGCACCGCCCTGAGTTTTGCTCTTGCCTTTACTCGTGGCCTTGCCCTTGCCACGCACCTTCGCATCCCACTTGATCTGCGCCGCAGCAAGTGCCGCATCAACACGCTTGCGCAGCTCACGGTTCTTGCGCTTGACCGTGGCAGGCATATGGCAATGCGCCAGCAACTCCTTCGGTGGCTCAACCAACCGATCCAGCGACAGCAACCCGTTCAGCCCAGGGATCGCGATGCGGCACTGGGTCTTCCAGGGAATATCAATGTCGATGCGCAGGCGCTCCTGGATACGCTGCTTGATCGGCGACTTCTTCCACTCGCCTGACTTGAACTCCGGGAACCGATTCATGGGCTTGCCCTTGAGGTGCCAATCGAGTACCAGCATGTCACATACCGACAGCTGATCAATATGGCGCTGCTGTGGCTTGTTGACCCGGTAGTCCGCATCCACCTTCAGCAACGTACGAAGCCAATCGAACTGCTGCTGATACACCGCCTTGCCCTTGGCCCCGCGCCAAGCGCTTGGCTTGCTCAGCCCGCTCTCCGCAAGGTATTTGGTGCTGAGTTTGATTTCCACCCGAAGCACGCGCTTGCCGATGGCGTAGATATCACCCGCCACCTCCGGCGACTCAAAGCTAGAAAACTTGTTCGGCTGGTTTCGATCCTTCACGTAGAACAATACCGAGCGCCCATCGACCTTGTTGATGTACCAAGACTGAGTATCCCCAGATGCGGAAACCCCCACCTTCTTGGAGATTTTCTCATCCGAATTGCGAGGCGACTTCAGCACAATCCCTGCGTAGCGCTTGAGCTTCGATTGAAAGCCCACAGCCTGCTTTTCCGATTCAAACTCCAAGCAGTAAGTCAGCGTGATCTCCTGAAACTCGCAGTGCTTCAAACTGATGGTCTTCACATACGCCGGGTCGACGCCCCCCGATTCCGCAAGATTGATCTGCAGCTGGTATTTATGGGTGAGCGCAGCCTGGTAGACAGAATTGCTCATCAATACGTTGTTGCCGATCAGCGTTGCAGGGTGATTCACTGATAGCTGGTAGGCGTACACCTGAAAGTCACCATTCAACTTCGCAATGATCTTATTATTAGCCTTTGTTAGGCCCTTAATGTGATCACTCATAGTATTGAGGTGACAGACCTCTTTATTGTGAAAGATGATTCCATGCTTTGCAGGAAAGTTGATGGTCCCATGCTTTTTGCGGGGTGCTGGCATATAGAAGATGGACGTTTGAGAATCAGACATAAAAGCTTTCAATTGTGATTTTGGTGCTTGCAACGATGCCCTTATGGGCGATATTGCATATCACGCAAGCACGCTACAGGTTGGTTAAATGGTTGGTCCGCTAGTTGATCTGCTTTAGTAGTCGATGTGTGGTTGGTGGTGGTGAGCTAGTCATAGTCAATCAATTACTAGTAACCAGCACATTCGCTTTTGACGACATCACCGCCAAAACCCTAAAAACCACTGAAAAACAGCTCTACGGCAGCGTCAAATCGGGTTTTCTTGGTTTCCCGAGCGTTTGATAAATCCGCAATTTATGCCGAAGCAGAATGCGTCCAAAGTGAACCCGAATTCAATAATTCGCGCAGATCCTTAACTTGCCAAACGGCAATACGGCTACCCAGCTTTTTTGGAGCAGGCAACGCGCCGGATTTGCACAAACGCCAAACGGTCGAGCGGGATACCCCCAGCAGCATCAGCACCACAGTGAGGCGTACGAAGGCCTGATCGGGAAGGTCGTTGAAATTGCGCAGGAGATCGGGAAGGGTGGGGGCCGACGCATTGCGCTTGCGTGGCACCTTCGCTTGGTTGGCCGTGACGGCTTGCAGCTTCTCATTCATGGATGAACTCCAGGTATTTGCTACGGACCAGTGCGACATGCACTGCATCCAGCCATCAGGGTTCACAGTTTTTTTTCCGAATGTTGTTCAACTCCTCGCTAAGCCTCGCCAGTGCTAGCTTTGCGGCCCATGCGGTATGCGCTGAGTTGTCTCTCAACTGACGGTGCGCAATGCAGCACTTTCAATCGAGAGGAAAGTGGAAGAGGTGGAGATGCGCTCTTAAACTTCGGAGAGGAAAGTGGAAAATGGAAGTGGATGAGCGAAAGCTCGACAGGAGGTGAGAGGGTTGTTCGCACCGTGCTGTAGTACGAACGGTGGGAGGAAAGTGGTACCACTGCACCGCCAGAAATAGCGAGTCGTGGAAAGAGGGTCACTTGACTTGGGAGTCGTTTCTCTGAATGGAGCCAGGCCTGAGGCGACTAGTGAAAAGATGGATGAAAATTCATTTTCTAATAAAGAAACAAAACAACCAACCAGGGCGAATATGAAAATATTGAAAGCATCGTCAAATGTGAAAAACTATTGGTCGTGTGAGTTTTTCATAAAGCTAGTCTCAAAGTATGAAACACCCATTTTTGGTTCTATTGAATCCGAGGTTGGTCCCCAAATAAAACAAGAGCCTAATAGTTTGAATGAGGTGTTGGAGCTGCATGGGGTGACATCTAACCTCAGGGCATTCCAATCAAAAGAAGAGTTTGAAGTAAGAAGAAGGGTCGAGGAAATATTGGCCAATGAAGCTCCTTCAATCAAACAGCAGACAAGTCTCCATAAAATATTTTGGTACAGAATCTGGCTTTTTCTCGTTCTGCAAGGTGCGCTGAAAAAAGACAGCTTTATCGAACATTACGCTTCATGGAGAGAAAATAAAGGGGCTCGATATTTCGAGGTCTTATGCTCTTTTGAAAATCAAGCAACCTATCAAAAGTCAATTCCTATTGACATTTTTTTGCTGAGCGGTATTCCATCAAAAGAAGAAATTGAAGCCCAAATTGAATTGGCTGAGCCATTAATTTCCAGGCCACTCATAAAAAATAAAAACAAGAGAAGTATTGAAAAGATTGTTGGCAGGAAAAATTTGGAGGATATTAAGATATCTAGTCGGCCCTGCAAAATTCACCGCAACATCCAACCCAGCGATCCACAGCGGGTTCTGCGCGCCTGCGTGGCCATAGCCAGCGCCGCAGCCCAGATCCACAGTCGTGCGAGCAGGGGCGCAAAAAGCCCCTTGAGGCCCAAACGCACGATCGCCCGCAGCAGCCAGCGGATGTTGTAGCCGGCTGCGCACAGCACCGCGTGCAACGCATCGCCCATGGATCCCTTGAGCCAGCACCGATCCATGCCGTTGTCGTGTTTCAAGTGCCCTATCGCAGGCTCTACCGCTTGCCTTCTCTTGAGCCAGCGCCGATGCGCTGAGGTGAGGCTTTTGAACTTGCCCCGGTGGATGATGTCAACGCCCGGGTTGTGTGCATCCACCCCTCTGAAGCCCAGATCGACGATCACCTGCTTGGGGCTGCGGCCCGTGTCTTCGGTCAGGATCGTTACCTGCTCGAGTTGCTCGGCCAAGGTGTGGCCGTCATAGGGGTTGCCGGTAAAGCTGCGTGCGCCCACCATCAGCCCTTGCCTGTGCGTTACCGCCACGCTGACCTTCACGCCGAACTCGTAAGGTTTCCTGGCCTTGCCCTTGCCAATGCACTCGACCTCCGGTGCGTGCATGGCATACAGCTTGTTCTTGTCTTTGGGTTGCTGGGTGCGGATGCGCTCGGCGCGCTGCATCAGATCGTGCAGGGCGGTCAGCGCCTCGGCCGGCACTTGAGGCATCTGCTTAATCTTGCGCCCCACCTCGCGCAACACGATGCCGAGGATGGTGCGCTGGCGCTTGACGGTCTTCTTGAGCCGCTTGAACTGCTTGGCATGGGCGTAGCCGCCGGCCTTGCGCCGCAAGGCCTTGCCTTCGCGCACAAAGGTCTGCTTCAGGGCAATGCCCGCCCGCTTGGCGGCGGTCACCACCTTGTGGCGGGCGATCTCCAGCAGGCGTGAGTCCACCGGGTGGGCAATGGCCTTCTCCTGCACCGTGGTGTCCACGATCAACCGCTCGAACTCGGCGGGCCCGATGGCCCTGGAGGTGACGGCCGTGTCGATGGTGGCCTTGAGCAGTTCTTCCACGCCGGCCTCGCCAATCGCTGTACGAAAGCGTCCGATCTGCGTGGCGTCACACGGCAGGCGTGGTTCGTAGAAGCGCATGCCGCTGAAGTGCTGCCAGACCACGTTCTCCGCCCAGCGCTGCACCAGCTCCTCGTCGCTGAGCTTGTTGGCGTGCTTGAGGTACAGCAGACTGGCCATCAGGCGGATGGGCAGGCGCGGACGGCCTGCGGCGGCGACTGCGCCGCCAGCCACTTGCACAGAAGGGCCAAACAGGTCGTCTTGTGCCACTGCACGGCCCTCGCGTGCCTGGCGAGCAAAGTGCGGTGCCAGCGCTGCCTCGATCTGTGCCCAGGGCAGGCGGCTGGCGAGCACCGCCAGCGGGTGGTGCAGGTCGATCATCTCGGCCAGTGGTTGGCGGAAGAAGTCGGCGGTTTGACCGGGCTGGGGCATCACAAAACTCTCAGAAATCAATGGCTGGTGAATTGATTCTCGGGGGATGGAGCTGTCGGGGAAACAGCGCAAACCCAGTGTTTATGGGGGCTGGCTGGGTTTTGCAGGGCCGACTATCTATAGACAAGGCCGTTACTTCAGGAAAAATTGCAGGCCTTGTAAAGGCTACGGAAAAGAATTCCCGTCACAAGTACAGAGGAAATAGAAATGAGCTGTACCGGGATATTGTGAAAAATATTGGATTGCAGACGAAAGAAAGTATGTTTGTGAGAGCGGTTTCACTATTCGTGGAGACAAAGGCAAAATAATTGAGTACTCTGCGATGGGGCGAAATTCAAATCTATCGATGTGTGAGTTACTGGCACTCCGCATTGAATGATTTATTTGTTTGGCTCGAAATTTGGTTTCGCTGAAAACACTTGAATTTATTGGAATTTCGATGTGCCGATATTTCTGAAAGTCAATGATGCCGACGTTGTGCTATAATTCACTATAAACTTATGTTGGTTTTGGTAAGTGGCTTTTTTAGCCACTTACTGAAAATCAATATCAGCTTTCCCCCCCCGCCTGTGTTCCCAGGTCGTTTCTCCCATCCCCCTGCTTGATTTCCCTCGCGCCGTAACCCCACGGTAGCGTGCGCGCGGCTGTCGCCATGACAGCACGCGTGGCACCGCCGTGGCCGTGTCATCGCGGTGGTGATGGGTTATGTGGTGGCGGATCGCGCCAGGGCGTGCTGGCGGTAGTGCCGAGCGCATAGCTGCGCTTCGTTCTTTTTCCCCTTTCCCTTCTCCCTTTCTCTTCTTCTCAGGAGCTTTTCCATGACCTCTTTGCCTGGTCAGGCCGCCGCATGCGCGCGTTACGAACAACAACGCACTCCCTTGTTCAGCTTGGGCACTGTGCTGATCACCCCCGGTGCACTCGACATGCTCGAAGCACTGCAGTTGGCACCGCTGCCGTTTGTGCTGCGCCACGTTGCGGGGGATTGGGGTGACCTGTGCCAGGAAGACAAGGAAGCGAACGCTGCGGCGCTCACTTACGGCAGCCGTTTGCTGTCGGCCTATGACATCCCCCCGAACCATCGGCTGTGGATCATCACGGAGGCCGACCGACGCTCGACCACCTTGCTGCTGCCGGAGGAATACTGAGCAATGCTGCATTCCTACCATTGCCACCCCCGAATCAGTGCTGGCATGCATGGCCCCATGTTGGGCAACCAGCGGCTGCATGTGCGCCAGGGGGAGGTGGATGCCACTTGCGGCTACCACTGCGTTTTGATGGCATTGATGGTGTTGGGCCAAGTGCGGCGCAATGCGCTGATCTGGGACACCCGCGATGTGCGCCTGCAAGCGCTGCGCAAAGTGGCGCAGCGGTACTACTTCGACGGCTGCGAGGTCCAAGAGCTACAGCAACAACTGGCCCCCTATGCCGAGCAAGTGCACTGCAAGGAATTGCGCTCGCGCGTGGCGGAACGCACTTTGGATGCGCTGGCCGATGGAAAGTTGTGCTTGGTGTGCTTTTCCACCGAGCGCTACATGCATTGGGTGCTGGCTGTGGGCATGCGCTTTGAGGCGGAGGAACCCGCTGACTTGCTGGTGCTGGACCCGGCCATGGCCCCGATACCGCTGGTGCCCTGGAATGCCATGCTGACCGGCTGGGCGAGCAAGCAGCCACGGCGTGTGGTGGCCACGCTCAGTGAGCGCGTGAACATCGACGCGGTGTTGGTGCTGTCGCCTGTGGCGCAGGCGCAAGAGGGCGAGTAGGCCGTTCGGCAGTTGTGTCGTTCTGCTTCGCTCGTTTTCTTTTTTCCCTTTTTTCTTCTTTCTGAACTTCCGCTTTCCGTAGCACTGGGCTGTGAGCCAAGTGCCGCTGCCGCATGGACGAACGGCTGGGCGGGAGTTCGTTTGTACGTTGTGTTGCTTGTTTGGAGGTGCTTTGTGATGACCGACGATTCCTTGATGCCACCCCCGCTGGAGCGGTTGCTGACGGCGCTGCTGGAACTGCCGCCTCTGTTGCCCAGGCCTGGTTTGGTATTACCCCACGACGCCGGTGATGGAGGTGCGCAAATGCTGTTGGAGGTGCTGGACACGGCGCTGCACACGCCGCCCGCGCAACCCCAGCGTATGGCTGCAGTGCGGTATTTCTGCAAACACGCCCGCCACCGCCTGGGCTTGGCGTCCTGGCGGGATCTGCAAGCCTTGCTGGAGCAGTACCCGCAAAGTGACGAAGGCGATGCCGAAGTGGCGCGCTTGCTATGGGGTGTGGAGGCCCCTGAACATGTACGGGCGCTGCGCTTGCTGGTGTGGTTCATGGCGGCGTATGACGTTACCGAGCTGGTGCAGTGGCATGCGTGGATGGGCACGAGTGGGTTTGAAGAAGCCTTGCGGGAATCGCTCGATACGTTGGGCGCGGTGGCGGTGGTGCTGTTGTGGCAAGCCAAGTCAGGGCGCACCGACCATGCCTGGGTGCTACGGTTTGCCCGCAAGGCGCTGGGGCATTCGGTCAGCGAAGGGCCTGCCATGCTGGCGTTTCGGGATGCGGCAGAGGCGATGGGGGTGCCGCAAAGGGTGCTGGCCCGGCAGGTAGCCCATTGGGAGCGGGCGGCGATGGGTGTTGATGATGTGCCAGGCCTGCGGGTGCTGTGGTGGCAGTGTGTGGCCGAAGCGTTGCAGGTGCATGTAGCCCAAGAAACAAGCACCGCCGCAAGCAGCGACGAATGGCGTGTTGAGTTATCACCAACGTCGACATTGCGTCACGGCGAAGCTGGCGTGGCGCTTGAACCTCAGGCGAGGGAACTACAAGCCAACACCCCTATGGTCACAGCACTGCGACTGCACCAACGGAGCTGGGCGCAAGGCTTGGGGCTGTGGCTGGAGATTCAGGGGGAGGGGCGGCTGTCGGCAATGCACCAAGCGGCCATTGCCGAGCGGTTTGAGGCGGCAGGGCACCGGGCGCCGCAGTTGCGGTATGCCAGTGCAAATGGCGGTCACCAAGCCACATGGCTGGCGACATGGCACTGGGATGAAGCGGTGTGGGTGCCTCGGGATATGCCGGTGACTGATGTGAAGCGCTGGGCACTGGAGACGGCGCTCAAAGCGACCGAGCACTGGCTGCTGATGTGCGGCATGGTGGCGCTGGCGGGAAAGCCGCAGGGGGCTGCGCTGGCGCTCGATACCAGGCTGCTGGGGGTGGATGTGAAAAGGGAAGCCACCAATGAAAAAAAGTTCTAGGGCCGGGGGCGCTAGAACTTCTTCAGGCTGGTGGGTGTGCCACTTTCTGAGCCAAAACTGGCTGAAAGCAACCGTATAACCAGCCGTATAACGGTTTGATGACTTTGCTAAAAGTCTTTGAAAATCAATGACTTAGAGCTGTATCTGGCGGAGAGGGCGGGATTCGAACCCGCGGTGGGCTATTAACCCACACACGCTTTCCAGGCGTGCGACTTAAACCGCTCATCCACCTCTCCGAAGCCCGCGATTATAGCCATGCTTGTGGCGGAATCTTGCAGATTTGCCGGATCAGCAGAAAAACCCTCGTTTTCTTGGGGCCGCCTTGCTGTCAGCCATTGGTCAGCGCCGCGTTGCGTATGCCTTGCAACGTGCCGGTCGGAGTGATGGCCTCGGGGTCGATGAAGCAGTGCAGGATTGCCGGCAGGCCACTGGCGCGGGCGCGCTCCAGGGCAGGGGCGAAGTCCTCGGTGCGTTCGACGCGCTCACCATGGCCGCCGAAGGCCTGGGCGTAGGCCTTGAAGTCGGGGTTTTTGAGCGCGGTGGCGCTGACGCGCCCGGGGTATTCGCGCTCCTGGTGCATGCGGATGGTGCCGTACATGGCGTTGTCCAGCAGCACCACGACCAGGGGCAGGCCGTATTGCACGGCGGTGGCGAATTCCTGGCCATGCATCAGAAAGTCGCCGTCGCCGGCGAACACCACTACCTCGCGTGCGGGCCATAGGCGCTTGGCGCCCACACCTGCCGGCAGGCCGTAGCCCATGGAGCCGCTGGTGGGTGCGAGCTGGCTGCCATAACTGGTGAAGGGCCAGAAACGGTGCACCCAGGTGGCGAAATTTCCCGCGCCATTGCAGAAGATCGTGTCGGCGGGCAGTACGCCCTTCAGGTGCTGCATCACGGCGCCCATTTGCAGCTGGCCGGGGATGCGGATGGGCGCAGGGTCGCTCCAGGCCAGATATTCGGCGCGCGCCGCCTGTGTGTGTCCGGCCCAACCCGGTGCGCTGGCTGGAAGCAGGCCGGCCAGCGCCGCGGCCATCGCCTGGGGCGTGGCATGTATGGTCTGCGCCGGGCGGTACAGGCGGCCGAGTTCGTCGGCATCGGCATGTACATGCACCAGTGGCTGTGCAGGATTGGGTATATCGAACAGTTCGTAGCCCTGCGAAGGGATTTCCGACAGCCGGGCGCCGAGCACCAGCACGAGATCGCTCGCGCGCATGCGTGCCAGCAGCTTGGGGTTGACGCCCAGACCCAGGTCGCCGGCGTAGCTGGCGTGGTTGGCGGGGAAGAGCATCTGCCGGCGGAACGAGCAGTACACCGGCAGTTGCCAGTGCTCGGCAAATGTGGCGATGTCGCGTACGGCTTGGTCGGACCAACGGCTGCCGCCGAGGATGACGACGGGTTGTTCCGCCCCCTGCAGGCGTGCATGCAGCTCTTGCAGCGCGGCGGTGCCGGGGCAGGTTTCCGTGACTTGGTAGGGCAGGGCGTCGGCCACGCTGGCGGCCTCGGTCAGCATGTCCTCGGGAAGGGCCACGACCACCGGGCCGGGGCGGCCCGAGGTGGCGACGTGGAAGGCGCGTGAGATCAGCTCGGGCAGGCGCGCCGGGTCGTCGATGTCCACCACCCACTTGGCCATGGTGCCAAAGACGGCGCGGTAATCGAGCTCCTGGAAGGCCTCGCGCCCCTTGGCGCCGCGCGCCACCTGGCCCACGAACAGGATCATGGGCGTGGAGTCCTGGTGGGCGATGTGCACGCCGGCCGAGGCATTGGTCGCTCCCGGCCCGCGTGTCACGAAGCAGATGCCGGGCCGGCCCGTGAGCTTGCCCTGGGCCTCAGCCATCATCGCGGCGCCGCCCTCCTGGCGGCAGACGGTGACGGCGATGTCGGCGTCATGCAGAGCGTCGAGAACGGCCAGGTAGCTCTCGCCGGGTACGCAGAACAGCTGCTGGACACCATGGGTGATGAGCTGGCGCACCAGGATCTGGCCGCCGGTGCGAGGGGTGAGGGCAGGAGACATTGTGGGCTTTACTGTTGGTAGGTTTCCAGCGGCTTGTCGTTCGGGGTGGCAAACAGCTGGCGCAGGGCGTTGCCCAGGGGCAGGTTCAGGCTGGCGTTCTTGGGCGGGATGGGGTTCACAAACCACTTGGTATAGATTTTTTCCATCTCGCCGGATTGCATCAGGCGCGTGAGCACACCATCCACGGCGGCCTTGAAGCCCGGGTCGTCCTTGCGAAACAGCAGGGCAATCGGCTCGGCACCCAGGGGCTCGCCCACGATGCGGTAGGCGCTTGGATCCTTGGAGTTGGCGATGACGCCGGCCAGGATGTTGTCATCCAGCACGAAGGCATCGGCCCGGCCGGATTCAAGCAGCATGAAGCTCTCGTGGTGATCCTTGCCGAGCACGGTCTTGATGGGCGAGCCCACCACGCGCTCCTGCTTGCGCAGCAGCTGCACGGCCGTGGTACCGGTGGAGGCCGCCACGGTGCGCCCGCCCAGCTGGGCAATGGAGGTGAGGTCAGAGTCCTTGCGCACCGCCATGCGCACCTCGCTCACGTAGCTGGTGACGGCGAAGGCCACCTGCTGCTGGCGCGCCAGGTTGTTGGTGGTGGGGCCGCAGCCAATGTCTACCGTGCCGTTGCTCACCAGGGGCATTGTGCTTTGTGCGGTGATGGCCATGTATTCAAGCTTGGCCGTGGGCGCGATCTCCTTGAGCACGCGTTCGCACAGCTCGACGTGGTAGCCCACGTATTTTTCGTTGGCGCCCAGTGCGTAGGCCATGGGTGGCGACGATTCGCGCACCCCCAGCACTGCCTTGCCCGAGGCCTTGATCTTGTCCAGCGTGGCCGACGGTGCCTGGGCCAGCGCCGCGGGCAGGGCGGCGCACCACAGCGCCAGGCCGGCGGCGGTTGCAGCCATCTTGGTGTACGAGCTTGCCATGTTGTGTCTCCTTGAAGAATCGTATTGGCTTTGCGACGCCGCAACTATCCATGCTTGACGGGCCTGTGCATAGCGATAAATTGGAACTATTTCATGAAAATTTGGTATGAACTACCTGGGGTTATCTCGGGTATCGGTGTGTGTTGGCGGCGTAAACAGTGCGCTGGCACCGTAGTGGCCGTGTCATCCTTGTGTTTCAATCATTCCTTAACTGCATGACCATCTTGCGCAAGACATTTCTGCCGCCGATTGCGGATCTGCTGGCCTTCGAGGCCGCGGCGCGGCACGCCAGCATCTCGCGTGCGGCGCAGGAGCTGCACCTGACGCAAAGCGCCGTGTCGCGCCAGATACGGCAGCTGGAGCAGCAGCTGGGCATGGCGCTGTTTCACCGCGTGCGCCAGCGCATCGTGCTCACCGACGCCGGCCGTGTCTACGCCGCCGATGTACGCGCAGCCCTGCAGCAGCTGTCGGCCAGCACGCAGAGGGGTCTCCTCGTTTTCAGTGCAATAAGTGACGGTACGAAAAGCTAGCACTGGCGCGGAGGTGGTGTTGGTAGATCGTTGATTTCATTGACTTTCCTGTTCACTTTCAAATCTGCGATTCGTGGCGTCAAACCGTGGTCGGTTTCATCCATTGGTGCCAGTTATCGATGCATTTGGCCGCGAAGGCAGGATTTGGTCAGCATAGCGGTCAACCGGGAAGCGAAACACACCCCGCAAGTTGATGCTCTCCAGCCTGGTGGGCGCAATCTTCCCGATCAGTTCCGGTGGAATGACCTGGCGGCGGTTCGACCAGCGATCCATAACCGCCTGCATCTGTGAGGTATTCCACGCCATCACGATGTTGGCCATCAGGCTCAACGCATCGGCCACAGCCTGCATTTCATCGACACGTTTGGCCTGCGCCGGGCTGATCCGGCCGGTATAAATGGCGCGCTTGAGGGCGTTAACAGCCTCGCCCCGATTGAGCACCCGGCGCAACTCGTTCCTGAAAGCGTCCTTGACAAAGTAGTCAGCCAAAAACGCCGTACGCAGCAACCGCCCCAATTGCACGCCAGCCTCATAGATTGGATCGCCCTGGGCGGCAGAACCGAACCGCGCAAGAGCTGCCACCGCACTGGCATGTCCGCTCATGACCGAGGCTGCCAGGTGCACCAGACTATCCCAATGCTTTTCGATCAAAGCGACGTCGACATTGGCTTCGCACACCGCAGCGATTTCTGCGGGCACTTTGGTGCCGCGTGGCACAAAGAGGTGGCGCTGTTTGAGTTCCTTCAACCGCGGGCAAAGATCAAAACCAAGCAAACGGGCATGTGACATGGCAAAGTCGGTGTAGCCATGGGTATCCACAGCAAGCTGGCTGGTCTCCAGCTTTTCTTGGCGGATGACACCTTCAATGGCCACGCCCGCCTGGCGCTCATTGAGCACAAAGGGCTGCGCATGGAAGATGCCCCACCGGTCTTTTACATGGGAGTAGATTCCAATGGAAGGTGTGTTGCGCCGAGGATCAAGCCGGGCTTGCCACACCCGTTTGGTGGTCTCCATGCTCATCATGTCAGAAGATGCCAAATCGGACCGCCCCCAGGTGGCGGCAATCGGGTGTCGCTGCATGAATTCCAGCACAGCCTGGCAGGCCTGGCTCAGACGCCGTTCGTCCCGCGCCCAGCGCATGGCCTGGCGAATGCTGGTGGCAGACAATTGCGGAATCATGCGCGCGCATTCGACCGCAGTCAGACTGGTGCCGTGGGCCATGATGCCGGCATAGACCATCAGCAGCTCGTCGGTAGAGCGCGGCTCACGTCCGAGCATGATCCAGCTAAAGCGCACCTGGGCGTCAACGGCCAGAATCACTTCCGGCAATTGAACCTCACCGATGCGGTGATCCAAAGCCGCGCGCAGCTTGGTCACTTCTGGGTCTTCGTCCTCTGCGGGCAATGGCGACAAATGGAGTTCATCATCCACGCGCAGTACGCCACTGCGGGCTGCAGCGGCCACCGCATCGACACCGGCAGTTACTCTGGCCAGCAAAGGCTTCAAGAAAGTGGCAGCCTTGCTGGGTAACGATAGACGGGCATAGTGTTTCTTGGACTCTGCCTGCCAACGCTCGTCCGTGAAGAACAAGCGCGCACGACCCCGAAAGCTCAGGCTGTGCTCAATCCAGACCGAGCCATTGCGCACCGCGCGGCGCAGGGCAAACAGGGTGGCCACCTCCAACGCCTGAAACGCCCGTTCCCGGTCTGGGCTGGAGATCGAAACCTGCCAGATCATTCCCAGACTTGGTGCCACCACTTCAACTGGCAGCTTTCTGGATCCTTTGAGATATAAAGCTTGCAGCTTGGCAAGGTACTCGATGGCAGGATGCTCGCCGGTGGCCTGCCAGGGCAGCTTTGCAATGGCGACGAGCAACGACCGCACGGGGCGAATTCCATCAATCAATCCCTCGCGGACCAGGGAGGCCCTGCTCGGTGGTTTGCGTTTCTGGGTTTCGGTGATCAAGGCTTCAAGACGGGCACGCAACTCAGCATCTGGCACCGCACCTTGCGCGCTCAAGGCAACAAGTTCGCCGAGCAGCGTTTTGTACATTGCGGCCCAATTGACGGTAGCGGGGACATCGGCGGCAGCCTGACGCCACAGATCGGCGATCCGGCGCTGCACCATAAGGATCAACTGGTCTTGGTGGTGAACAGGCAATACCGAAGAAAGCATGCGACCTCCACGGTGCGCGCTGGCTCTTTGATCTTGGCTCCGGCTGAGGGCGGCCTGGAGACAAGTCGGCGCGCGTAGCGGCGCAAGATGAGATCGGGGATGTCTGCCAGGTGCTTATGAACGTCCAGCGTGTAAAGCAGGTCGATGCGCTCCAGTACCTCGCTGATTTGGCGGGTTGAGTGTTTCGCCGGTGCAGCCCATAGCCAACTCTGCTGGGTTTGTCCATCTGGGCGCAGCTCTGAAACTGAGGCTCGCCAGCGATCAAGTGTTGCTGGATCAACGCTGGCGGCGATGGCGGTGCCTGTTTCAACTTCAAGCTGGGCAAGTGCCGCCGCAATCAGTGTCCGAATTGCCCGCTCGTGCACGATCACCAGCTTGTTCTTGTACAGCCATTGACGCGCCCGCACGAGTAGCTGATCGCGGTCGGCGCAGCGCGCCACTTCGTCGCGCAGTTCACGTACCAGTGAGCGGCGCTGGTGCTCGCTCATCCACTGGAATCCAAGGACCGTGCAGGCTACTTGTTGGTGATCGAATAGCGTGCGCCCGCGTTCATACATGGCTCTCAGCGAGGCGACTTCTGGTGCTGCAATGCCAAGCTCGTTGCCAAGGTGGCGCCACAAGGCTACTGGAATTACCCGAAAGGCACCGAGCAAACGCCCACTCATGCGCAGGAAACCAATATGGAGCGCCAGACCAAGCTTGTGGGAATCACCTCGGCGTGCATTGATTGCGTCGCGCTCGGCACCATCGAAGGTGAAAAATGCCTTCATCTCGAAGTCGCTGATATCGCGGGGGAGCCCACGCATCCCCAAAAACGTTGTGTGCCAACCCTGCATCGTGAACCTCAAAAGTGGGAGGCCACCATACCCGTTTACAAAGCGAACAGGAAAGTCAATGAAATCAACGGTCTACCCAGACCACCCCCGCGCCAGTGCTAGCTTTGCGTACCGTCACTTATTGCACTGAAAACGAGGAGACCCCAAAGATCCGAGTTGGGGCACGGTGAGAGGTGAACCTGTCAGGCCCATGACCACGGTGAGGGGGGCATTGATCTCCCGGACGAGCGCTTCGATGGTCTTGGGGTCGGAAGCCCCCGGCACAAAGAGGCAATCCGCACCCGCCTCTCGGTACGCATTGCATCGCTCGACGGCCTCTGCAAAAACATTGCTCGCACCAGTCAGGTAGACATCGGATCGGGCCGTCAGAACAAAAGGAACTCCCGACGCGTCCGCGGCGCGTCTTGCTGCCCGAACGCGCGCGACAGCGTGCTCTCTGTCGAACAGGGCTTGCGCAGGATTGCCGCTGTAGTCCTCGATGTTCGCGCCCACCACACCAGCACGAATCGCAGCCGCGATGGTTTCTCCAACCTCTTCAGGGCTCGCACCGTAGCCCGACTGGAGATCGGCGGAGACAGGAAGTGGACTTGCCGCAGCAATGGACCCCACGCGATCCAGCATGGTCTCCCTGCTCACAGCAGCTTCTTGATCAGGGAATCCCAGCGAGAAAGCCACGCCTGCACTCGTAGTGGCGATAGCGGGAAAGCCGCAGGACGCGAGCATCAGCGCACTACCAACGTCCCAAGCGTTGGGCATCAGAAAGATGGCCTCGGCAGTGTGCAATTGCTGGAACCGTAGACCCCGTTGGATTTGGCTCATTATGGCCATCCTAGTCGCCGAAGTTGGTGGCGGGTACTTCAGTCGGTATCGTGCGTATGGGCAATCTCGCCCAGACACCGCATCAACTTGTCGTAAAGCGTGCGCCCTGTTGTCGGGGGAGGTATGCCACACACCCATGTACTTCCTGCCGTTTTTGCGATTTGGTAGAGCGCCTCACTTTTCGACCATAACCAGCGCATGCACAGATTCGTCGGTGTCGAAAAACGGCTCACGTTGCTTGCGTGGTTGCTTTAGGCAGCGCGTTCGAATCTCCTCGGGACGATTCAAGACAGGTTTACCGGGCAAACGCTCCGCAACTCCTATGTGGCCGTGTCAACCGCGCGTTGTTCCGGATCTGTTCACCTACTCGCCAAAACGGAGTAGATAGCTACCCCCAGATTCTGAGAGTGAAGTGGTGCAAGGCGATGTCTTCAACAAAGACGATTTGTACGAGGCATTAAGCAAGCACAGAGTGGGAATAGCGATCAATTCCAACGATCCTTCAACCCCGTCACCCGGTTGAACACCACTTTCCCGCCCACCCCGTGGTCCGCACGGTCGGCCACGAAGTAGCCGTGGCGCTCAAACTGGAATTTCTGGTCTGGCTTCGCTGCAGCCAGTGAAGGCTCCACAACCGCCGTCACCACCTTCAGGCTGTCGGGGTTCAGCGCGTCCAGGAAGTTCTTGCCGCCCGCGTCGGGTTGCGGGTCGGTGAACAGGCGGTCGTACAGGCGCACTTCGGCGCTCACCCCGTCGGCGTTGCCCACCCAGGTGATGGCGGCTTTGGCCTTGACGCTGTCGGCGCCGGGGGTGCCGCTCTTGGTGCCGGGGATGACCTTGGCGTGCACTTCGGTCACTTTGCCTTCGGCGTCTTTGGCGCAACCCGTGCATTCGATGACGTAGCCGCCTTTGAGGCGCACCACGTTGCCTGGGAACAGGCGCTTGTAGCCCTTGGGCGGCACTTCTTCAAAGTCTTCGCGTTCGATCCACACGTCCTTGCCGATCTTGAAGACGCGGTCAGGCGGCGGCGTCTGGCCTTCGGCAATGGTGCTGTGGGGCAGGGCGGGCTGGGTGCAGTCTTCGGTGTAGCCGTCAGAGCCGAACACTTCGGCCCA
Source organism: Diaphorobacter limosus (assembly GCF_033100095.1). Taxonomy (NCBI): domain Bacteria; kingdom Pseudomonadati; phylum Pseudomonadota; class Betaproteobacteria; order Burkholderiales; family Comamonadaceae; genus Diaphorobacter; species Diaphorobacter limosus. The sequence goes on from NZ_CP136921.1 coordinate 522,106, forward strand.
GTTGGTGAGCACCAGCTTGACGGGGTCAAGCACGGCCATGCCGCGGTGGGCCTTGTTTTCCAGGTCTTCGCGCAGGCAGCCGTCGAGCGTGCTGTAGTCGATCCAGGAGTCGCTCTTGGTCACGCCGATGCGTTCGGCAAACAGCTGGATGGCCTCGGGCGTGTAGCCGCGGCGGCGCAGGCCGACGATGGTGGGCATGCGCGGGTCGTCCCAGCCGCTGACTTTCTTCTCGTTCACCAGCTGCGCCAGCTTGCGCTTGCTGGTGATCACGTAGGTCAGGTTCAGGCGCGCAAATTCGTACTGCCGCGGCGGTGGGGCCTTGAGCAGGCCGCCTTCGCACAAACGCTCCAGCAACCAGTCGTAGAACGGGCGCTGGTCTTCAAATTCCAGCGTGGCGATGCTGTGGGTGATCTGCTCCAGCGCGTCCTCGATGGGGTGCGCGAAGGTGTACATGGGGTAGATGCACCAGGCGTCGCCCGTGTTGTGGTGCGTGGCGCGGCGGATGCGGTAGATGGCCGGGTCGCGCAGGTTGATGTTGGGCGAGGCCATGTCGATCTTGGCGCGCAGCACGGCGGCGCCGTCGGCCAGTTTGCCGTCGCGCATCTCGCGGAAGCGGGCCAGGTTCTCTTCCGGGCTGCGGCTGCGGAAGGGGCTGTCCACGCCGGGCTTGCCGAAGTCGCCGCGGTTGATGCGCATGTCTTCGGCTGTCTGCTCGTCCACATAGGCGTGGCCGGCGGTGATAAGGTATTCGGCCGCGCGGTACATGAAGTCGAAGTAGTTCGACGCGTAGTACAGGTGGCTTTCCTGCTTGCCGTTGAAGTTGGATTCCCAGTTGAAACCCAGCCACTGCACCGCGTCGAGGATGGAGTCCACGTACTCCTTTTCTTCCTTCTCGGGGTTGGTGTCGTCAAAGCGCATGTGGCAGACGCCGCCGTAGTCGCGCGCCAGGCCGAAGTTCAGGCAGATGCTCTTGGCGTGGCCCACGTGCAGGTAGCCGTTGGGTTCGGGCGGGAAGCGGGTGCGGATCTTGGCCGGGTCGGGCTGGCCGGCGTCGTGGAAGGCGGCATCACCCGGGCCGCCGCCCCATTGGCGCTGGGCGTAGGTGCCGGTGGCGAGGTCTTTTTCAATGACCTGGCGCAGGAAGTTTGACGTCCTGAGCGCCTGGCCCTCAATTTCTGCGGGAGCTTGGTGGTGTCGAGAGATGCTGGACGAAAGGGACGGGGGGGGCATGCAGTCATTCTAAGGAGAGGCGGAAGCTCCAAGATAATCAAGGTCTAACCCACAACAGGTGTCACGCGCTTGAACCAAAGCACTCCCTTGCCGAACGCCTCTCTGCTGAACCAGCTGTTACGGTTCACCCCCACGGCGCGCATGTTTTTCTCGGGAAATCTCTGTACCCTGACGCAGGGATCCGAGGCTGACGGCCTCAAGCAGGGGACGATGCACCTGCTGAGTCGCGGCGAGCTGCAACTGACGCGCAAGGGCTTTGCGCCGCTGAACGTGCGGGCGCCCAGCGTGCTGTTGCTTCCCCGCGCGTTGGAGCACTGGGTTCAGGGCTCAGGGCCGCAGGGGGTGGACCTGATGTGCGCCACCCTCAGTGAATTGGCGCCGCCGCTGGACATGATCTTGCCGGACGTCACGGTGATTGACTTGACCGCCACGTCATCGCTGCAGCGACCGGTAGAGCTGCTGTTCGAGGAGGCCGAGGCACGTGCTTTTGGTTATCGGGCAGCGATCGACCGCCTGCTGCAATACACCTTCGTGGTGCTTGTGCGTCACCTGATTGATCGGCAACTGCTGTCCGGCGGTGTGCTGGAGGCCATGGTCGACAGCCGTCTGGGTGTGGTGCTGTCCATGCTGCACGAATCGCAAGAGCACGACTGGACGCTTGACAGCATGGCGGAGCTGGCGCACCTGTCCCGGTCTGCCTTTGCCCTGCGCTTTGTCCAGGTGGTGGGCATACCGCCGTTGACCTACTTGACCCACTGGCGCATGGCGGTTGCCCGCAACCTACTCGCGCAAGGGCAGGCAGTGAAGGCGGTGGCCTCTCAGGTGGGCTACGGTAATGCCACCGCATTCGCGCGAGCGTTTCAACGGGCCTCGGGGCAATCGCCCAGCGCTTGGCAGATGGAGCATCTGAGTCAGCCGTAGGTCCATCGCGCCCTGGTTCTGGACGATCGGTGGCGTGATGCGGACGCCGAATGCCGTTGTGCTGTGCCGAACGGACCCGACTTCAGGTTCAATGCCTTGAGGCAGAACTTTGAAGGAGATCACGATGAACCCGAGCGAAAAAGCAGTCCTGGCCGGCGGTTGTTTCTGGGGCATGCAGGACCTGGTGCGCAAGCTGCCTGGCGTGTTGCGCACCCGTGTGGGCTACAGCGGCGGCGATGTGCCCAACGCCACCTACCGCAACCACGGCACCCACGCCGAGGCGTTGGAGGTGGAGTTCGACCCCACGCAGACGAGCTTTCGCGACCTGCTGGAGTTCTTCTTCCAGATCCACGATCCGAGCACCCCGGGGCGCCAGGGCAATGACCGCGGCAGTTCCTACCGGTCGGCCATTTTCTACACCTCGGACGAGCAGCTGGCCACGGCGCAGCAGACCATTGCCGATGTGAATGCCTCGGGTTTGTGGCCGGGCAAGGTGGTCACCGAGCTCGCGCCCGCGGGGCCGTTCTGGGAGGCCGAGCCCGAGCATCAGGACTACCTGGTCAAGCACCCCAACGGCTACACCTGCCACTACCCCCGTGCGGGCTGGAAGCTGCCGCGACGCGAGATCGGCTGACGGCCAACGCTCAAGAACGGTGGGGGTCGGCGCGCCAGTGGGCGGGCCGACCCGGTGTGTCTGTTTTTTTCCTGAGGAGATGGTGATGCAATCCCGGTGCATTCAACAGGCGCCCGAGCTGCGGGTGCCGTGGTGGATCGACGGCGAAGGGCGCAGCATGGCACCGCTGAAGCTGTCCGATCTGGGCGACGGGTTCAAAGTGATCTTCTGCTTCCAGCACTGGTGTCCGGGCTGCCACAGCCATGGCTTTCCGACCCTGCAGAAGCTGATCAAGGCGTTGGGCGATCGCGGCTTCGCGTTTGCCGCGGTGCAGACCGTGTTCGAGGGCGCCGAGTCCAACACCTTCGAGCGCCTGCGCGAGACGCAGTTGCGCTACGGCTTGAACATTCCGTTCGGACACGACCCTGCGATCGGACGCGCGTCGTCGCTCATGGCGGACTACGGGACGCGCGGCATGCCGTGGTTTTTGGTGATCGATCCGCTGGACGAGGTGCTCTACAGCGACTTCGAGCTCGACGAGCGGCAGCTGATCGGGGCGTTCGGCGCTTCGAACGATGGTCTCAAGGCGGCCTGAAGTCATGCGTGCGTCCACACCAAAGGCCGTGTCGGAGCCGAAGACGCCGGGGACGGGCCCGGCGTTTCGGCTGCCGTTTGACAACAGCTTCTTCCGGGACATGCAGGGGTTCTATGTGCCTTGGAAGCCCGAGCCGTCCCCGGCCCCGGCCTGGGTGCAGTTCAACGACGCCCTGGCGCTGGAGCTGGGGCTGGAGCCGGCGACGCTGAAGTCTGCGACCGGTCTGGCGTGGCTGTCCGGCGTGGAAATGCCGGCTGAGGCGGCGCCGCTGGCGCAGGCCTACGCGGGACACCAGTTCGGCCAGTTCTCGCCACACTTGGGGGATGGCCGCGCCTTGCTGCTCGGGGAACTCATCGACACGGCAGGACAGCGTCGGGACCTGGCCCTCAAGGGGTCGGGCCGTACGCCGTTTTCGCGCCGTGGCGATGGCAAGGCGGCACTGGGCCCGGCGCTGCGCGAGTACCTCATGGGCGAGGCCATGCACGCGTTGGGCATTCCCACGACGCGTGCGCTGGCGGTGATCCGGACCGGTGAGCGGGTGAACCGCGAGGGCTCGCCCCCCGGGGCGATCTTGGTGCGCGTGGCGGCCAGCCACTTGCGGGTGGGCACTTTTGAGTTCTTCGCGGCGCGGGAGGAGGAGGTGATGCTTCGGCGGCTGCTCGACTATGCCGTGGCGCGGCATGACCCCGCCCTCGCCAAGCTTTCCGACAAGCCCATTCCGATGCTGGAGGCCGTCTGTGAGCGGCAGGCGCAGCTGATTGCACGCTGGATGGGCGTGGGCTTCATCCACGGGGTGATGAACACCGACAACATGAGCATTTCGGGCGAGACCATCGACTATGGTCCGTGTGCGTTCATGGAGGGTTTCGATCCGGCCACGGTGTTCAGCTCGATCGACCGTCAGGGGCGATATGCCTACGGCCAGCAGCCGGCCATGGCGCAATGGAACCTGGCCCGTCTGGCCGAAGCGTTGCTGCCGGTTCTGGACGCCCGCGATATCGACGTCGTGGAACGGGTGGAACAGGTGGTGGCCGGGTTTGCCGTGCGCTTTGACCGGCATTGGACCGGGCAGCTGCGCGCCAAGCTGGGCTTGGCCGCTGAAGAGCCGGACGACCGCGCCCTGGCGGACGACTTCCTGCAGCTGCTGCAGCGGGAAAAGGTGGACTTCACGCTGGCGTTCCGCCTCCTGTCCGACGCCATCACGGGGCCGGATGCCGCACTGCACGACCTGTTCGGACGGGAGCGCCCGGCGCTCTCGGACTGGCTGGCGCGCTGGCGCCAGCGCATGGCCCGGGAGGGAAGGACCTTGCAGGACTGCGCCGCAACGGCGTGGTCGGTCAATCCCTTCGTGATCCCGCGCAATCACCAGGTGGAGGCGGCGCTGTCGAGTGCCGTGGACGAGGCCGACCTCGGTCCGTTCGAGCGCCTGCTGGCGGTGCTGGGGCGGCCGTACGAGACGGTGGAGTCCGCGCGGCCATTCACGCTGCCGGCCTCGCCCGAAGTGGCCGCAGCCCACCGCACCTTCTGCGGCACCTGATTGGGGTACCCAACGATTTCTGAAAGGAGACTTCGCATGACCACAACGAAACAGGAACCCGGTGTCCTTGGCGAAGCGGCCGCTCCCCTGGGTGTGACCCGGTGGGTGGACGCGTCGGGCCAGGCGCTGGAACACTTCGACCTGGACCGCATGCCCGGCCGGTTCAAGCTCATCTTCTGTTTTCAGGACGCCTGCCCGGGGTGCCATGCGACCGGCTTTCCGGCGCTTGCCCGGGTGGTCGACGCGTTTCGGGGGAGCGACTTCGTCGGGTTCGCCGCAGTCCAGACCGTGTTCGAGGACTTCGGTTCGAACACCTGGGAGCGCATGCTGGCCAATCACTCCCGCTACGCGCTGGGCATTCCCTTCGGGCACGACGCCGGTGACGAACAGGACGGCGCGGGTTCGGAGCTGATGCGCCGCTACCGCAACGGCGGCACACCCTGGTTCATCCTGATCGATCCCGATGGCAGAGTGGTCTACAACCATTTCCGAATCGACGCCGACAAGCTCGTCACCTTTCTCAAGCGGCTGGAAAACGAACCGGCGGCACCGGAGCCTGGGCCCGACATGTTGACTTGGAAAGGAGTGATTCAACTGGTGGAAACGGGCAACCCGACGCCACCGCGCCGAGTTGAGCGCAGCGAAGCCGAGTGGGCCCAACAGCTGACGCCCGAGCAGTTCCGAATCACGCGGCTCAAGGGCACCGAACGGGCGCACAGCTCCTCGATGTGTACGCTGTTTTCGCCCGGGATCTACCGGTGCGTGTGCTGCGGCACTGAACTATTCGATGCGTCGACCAAATATGACAGCCGCAGCGGCTGGCCCAGCTTCACGCAGGCCATTGCCCCGGGTCTGGTGGGCTATCACGGAGACAACAGCCACGGCATGGTGCGGGTGGAGACGACGTGCAACGTCTGCGACGCCCACCTGGGTCACGTGTTTCCCGACGGACCCAAGCCCAGCGGTCTGCGCTACTGCATCAACGCCCTGGCACTGGAGAAAGCATGAGCAGCGAAAAGGTAGGCTTCGCTGGCAGCAGCCAGGGTCTGCTGGTGGGTGTCTTGGAACGCCCGGACCATGCACCGTTACAAGCCCTGGCGGTGTTTGCCCACTGCTTTACCTGCGGAAAGAACTCTCTCGCCGCGACCCGCATCAGCCGGGCGCTGGCTCAGCAGGGCATCGCCACGCTGCGCTTTGATTTCACCGGTCTGGGCGAGAGCGAAGGCGACTTCGGGCGCGGTGGCTTTTCGTCCAGCGTGGCGGACATTGTGGCGGCGGTGCACTGGATGCAGAGCACGATCGGCATGCCTGCACTGTTGGTCGGACACAGCCTGGGGGGGACGGCGGCCATCGCGGCGGCTGCCCGCCTCGACGGCATACGGGCGGTTTGCACGCTGGGCGCACCCGCGACGGCCGACCATGTGCTTCGTCACTTCGGTCCGACCAAGTCCGAAGAGGATGGGCAGATCCAGGTCGACCTGGGCGGCCGGGCGTTCAGGATCGCGCCGGCCTTCATTGAAGAGCTCCAGGCCCAAGCCCACGAGAACCCGGTCAAGGGGCTTCGCGCGGCCTTGCTGGTTATGCACGCGCCAAGTGACGCGGTGGTGGACATCGGCGAGGCACAGGACCTGTTCAAGGCGGCCAGACATCCTAAGAGTTTCATCAGCCTGGACGATGCGGACCATCTGCTCACGCGCCCGGCCGATGCGCAGTATGCGGCTGACCTGATTGGCGCCTGGGCCTCGCGGTTTCTGCCGATGCGAGCCGAGCGAAACGATGCGCCGTCGGACCTTCGTGCGGGCGAGGTGTGGGTGGGGGAGCACGATCACGCCTTCTGGCGATCGATGCGAGCAGGTCCGCACCACCTCGACGCCGATGAGCCCAAGGAAGTGGGTGGTGGCGAACGCGGGCCCGATCCTTATGAACTTCTGCTGATGTCGCTGGGCGCCTGCACGTCCATGACATTGCGCCAGTACGCCAAGCGAAAAGGCTATGCGCTCAAGGATGTCCAGGTCAGGTTGCGTCATGAGCGCGCGCACGCGACCGATTGCCAGGAGTGCGGGGATCGCTCGGGACAGGTTGACCACGTCACGCGGCAGCTCCTGCTGAGCGGACCGTTGAGTGAAAGCCAGCGACAGGACCTGTTGCGCATCGCCGATCGTTGCCCCGTGCATCGAACGCTGGAGAACCATCCGGTGATCACCACCACACTGATTCGGGACTGATCCCAACCACACACAAACGAAGGAGACGGAGCATGAGAGCCATCTGGAAAGGCACCACCATCGCTGAGAGCGATGACATCGTGGAAGTTGAAGGCAACGCCTATTTCCCACACGACGCGTTGCGCCCGGAACATTTCAAACCAAGCGATACGCACACCACCTGTCCATGGAAGGGGCGGGCCAGCTACTACGACGTCGTGGTCGGCGAAGACGTGAACGCTGACGCGGCGTGGTACTACCCGTCGCCCAAGGCTGGTGCGGAGGCGGTGACCGGCAGGGTGGCGTTCTGGCGCGGTGTCGAGGTGCGGCCATGAGCGGGGAACAGAGGTTCGACGCGATCGTGATCGGAGCCGGTCAGGCCGGTCCCTTTCTGGGCGCGACACTCGTTGCCCGGGGTATGAAGGTGGCGCTCATCGAGGAGCGTGACCTGGGTGGTACCTGTGTCAATCGGGGCTGCACCCCAACCAAGACCCTACGCAAGTCGGCTCGTGTGGCTCACATGGCGCGCCGGGCCAGCGAATTCGGTGTGCAAACCGGGTCGGTCCAGGTCAACTTCAGGGCAGCGATGGAGCGCATGCAACGCCGGGTGGAGGAGGCTCGCTCTGGCCTGCAGGCCTGGCTGGGCCAGTTGGAAGGACTCACCATCATCAAGGCGCGCGGTCGCCTGGCGGGCCGTGAAGGCGAACAGTTCGTGGTGCTGGCCGGCGAGCATCAGCTGGTGGCGCCCAAGGTGGTGCTGAACACCGGCACACGTCCCTTTGTTCCGCCGGTGCCTGGGCTGGACGAGCTGCCGTTCCTGGACAACGAACGGCTGTTGGCGCTGCGTGAATTACCGTCCAGGCTGGTGATCATCGGCGGTGGATACATCAGCCTGGAGATGGCTCAGATCTTTCGGCGGCTGGGAAGTGAGGTTGCCATTCTGGAAACAGGGCCCCGCCTCACGGCCCGCGAGGACGAGGACATTGCAGCCGCTGTGACCGGAATGCTGACAGCGGAAGGCATCGAAGTGAACACCGGCGTGCGCATTGAGCGGGTCGGCAAGGCGGACAACGACGCTGGCGTGCGGGTGCAGTTGGCTGGTGGCCGCAGCGTGGATGGCAGCCACCTGCTGGTGGCCACCGGGCGAATACCGAACACCGACTGTCTGGGCCTGGAAACGGTGGGCCTGGAGGTCAGTGCGCGAGGCTACCTGGTCACCAACGACCGGCTCGAAACCGCGGTTCCCGGCATCTGGGCGCTGGGTGACATCAATCAGCGCGGGGCCTTTACCCACACCAGCTACCACGATCAGGACATCGTGGCGGAGAACCTGGCCGGAGGGCAACGCAGCGCCGCCGCGCGCGTCGGCATTTATGCCATGTTTACCGATCCTCCGCTGGCCCACGTCGGTCTTTATGAGGCCGACGCGCGAAAACTCGTGACCGAAGGGCGACGCATTTCCCAGGCGGTTCACGCCATGAAGGACGTCAGTCGCGCGAAGGAAGAAGGCGAAACCGTGGGCAAGATCAAGCTCCTCATCGATGAGGACAGTGGTCATTTCCTCGGAGCGACCATGCTCGGGATCCAGTCGGACGAGATCATTCAGGCGATCGGTCTGGTGATGGCCAGTGGCGGCACCTGGAAGTTGGTCCGGGATGCATTGCCCGTTCACCCGACGGTCACCGAGTTCCTGCCCACCATCATTGATCGACGCAAGCCCTTGACCGCAAGTTCTGGGTGAGCCGGAGGACCCACACCATGCCCATCAACCGCTCATTCAGCGGCCGCAATCGCGATGTCCACAACCACGGCGGTCGACTTCCGCCAGGACAGTCCCTGACGGAAGGTTTTCCCGTGCTGACTGCGGGCCCCACCCCAAAAGCCTTGGCGCTTGGCGATTGGCGCTTGACCTTGAAGGTCGGTGTGCGGCCGGTTCGCGTTTGGACCTGGAGCGAATTCCAGGCCCTGCCCCAGACCGAGCAGGTGGTCGATATCCATTGCGTTACCACCTGGTCGAAATTCGACACCCGCTGGCGCGGTGTGACGTTGGACACCTTGTTGCAGGCGGCCGGACTGGAAGCGCCCACGCCTTGGGTGTTGGCGCATTCTCAGGACGGCTACTCCACCAACGTGCCGTTGGCCGATCTGACACAAGGGCGCGCAATGATCGCAACGCACTACGACGACCGACCGCTCGCGCCCGAGCACGGGGGACCGGCACGCCTGTTGGTGCCGCATCTCTACTTCTGGAAGTCGGCCAAGTGGGTCAATGCGCTGCAGTTCAACGAGCGCGACGAGGCCGGGTTCTGGGAACTGCGGGGCTATCACATGCGAGGCGACCCTTTCAAGGAAGAGCGCTATGGATGAGGCTGTTGGTCAACACCGGCTGAGCTGGCAGACCGCACGCATCGATGCGTTGCAGGCACTGACTCCACGCGTCATGCGGGTGGTGCTGCGTCCTGACAGATGGGTTCGCCCGAGGCCGGGCCAGCATTTGGATGTCCGACTGACAGCGGAAGACGGCTATCAGGCACAACGGAGCTATTCACTCCTCTCACCTCCTCAACGTACCGGGCTCTATGAGCTTGGCATTGAGCGTTTGGACGATGGCGAAGTATCCACCTGGTTTCACGACAAGGCCCAGCACGGCGAAACGATTGAAGTCCTCGGACCGGTTGGAGGTCATTTTGTGCTTGACGAGTCGAACACACGACCAGCCTTGCTGATTGGGGGAGGATCTGGCGTCGTTCCCCTTTTGTCCATGGCAGCGCAACGCGTGGGTGCATACAGCCAAGCGCATACAACGCTGTTGGTTGCCGCACGCCATCTTGACGAAGTGTTGCTCTGGCCCACCCTGCAGCGATGGGAAGCGTTTACGCCGCGGTTTCGCAGCCGACTGGCGCTCTCGCGGGATACCTGTGCCCCGCGCGCACAGGACCACGTTGGCCGCATTGATGGAGCCGATGTTGCTTGGGCATTGCAGCAATTGGGTGATGTGGCGACCGAATCTGCGCAGGTTTTCATCTGCGGGCGTAATGACTTTGTCGAGTCCATCGTTCATATGGTCACCGGGCTAAATGTGCCCGAGGTCTCCATCCGCACCGAGCGCTTCGGAAGTTGACTCTCTTTTTTCTCATCTGCCGTGACACCTGAAGACATCCGCCTAACCCGATACGTCTCTGTCCGTTCGCGCAGCGAACGTCTGTGTGCCCCTCTGAGTGCCGAGGACCATGTTCCCCAACCGGTTTCCGACGTCAGTCCGCCGAAGTGGCACTTGGCCCACACCACGTGGTTCTTCGAGACTTTTGTCCTCGCGAAACAACAGCCGGACTATCGACTGTTCCATCCTCTGTATGGCTACCTGTTCAACAGCTACTACGAATCGGAGGGCGCTCACCTGGCACGCCCGCAGCGAGGGAGCTTGAGTCGCCCGACGGTGGCTGAGGTGATGGCGTATCGCGCGCATGTGGACGAGTCCATGCGCCGTATGCTGAAGGAACCACTGGAGCCCGCGGTCGCGGCCTTGGTAGAGCTGGGCATGCAGCATGAACAACAGCATCAGGAGTTGCTGATCACAGACATCAAGTACATCCTGGGCCACAACCCATTGCATCCGGCGTATGACCCTCTGGGCATCGGTCCCCAAGATGTGACGGCCGAACATGATGGAACCTGCCCACCACTGGACGATTGGCTTAGCGTCGAAGGGCAGACGATTCGCATGGGCCACCAGGGGCCAGGGTTCGCCTTCGACAACGAGTCGCCATCGCATTTGGCGCTCATTCAAGGAGTAGACATCCGTGTGGCGCTAGTCACCAATGATGAATACCTTCAGTTCATGCGCGACGGAGGATATCAGCGCCATTCGCTCTGGCATGCGGAAGGCTGGGACTGGGTGCAAACGCTTAAATTCCGTGCGCCGATGTACTGGCAGCCCGACCCTAACCAGCCTGACGGATGGGGTCATTACACGCTCCAGGGGGTGATGCCGCTGACCAGTCAGGCACCAGTCACGCATGTCAGTTACTACGAGGCACACGCTTTCTGCGATTGGGCGGGGTGGCGATTGCCCACCGAGTTCGAGTGGGAAGCAGCGGCAAGCCGGTTCGACTGGGGGCGTCGATGGGAATGGACGCGCAGTGCCTATCAGCCCTATCCCGGTTTTGCCCGCAGCGAGGGCGCAGTGGGCGAATACAACGGGAAGTTCATGGTGAACCAGCAGGTCTTGCGCGGAGCGTCCTGGGCCACATCGCCGGGCCACGCCCGTTTGACATACCGGAACTTCTTTCACGCTCCGTTGCGTTGGCAGTTCACGGGCATCCGTCCTGTTCGCTCGCGGGAGTCCGCATGACTGATCGGGACAGACTGACGGAGCATGTTCTGCAAGGGTTGACGCGACCACAGAAGGCGCTCTCATCCGCTTGGTTCTACGACGATGAGGGCTCGCGCCTGTTTCAGCAGATCATGGCGCTGCCCGAGTACTACCTCACACGCCTTGAGCACGAGCTGCTGCGCTCACGCGCGGATGAGCTTTCCCGGTGGATAGATCCTCGGTGCAGCCCGATCGATCTGATTGAACTGGGCAGCGGCGACGGGGCCAAAACGCTGTCGCTGTGCCAGGCACTGGCGCAACGTGAAGTGGATTGCATCTACAGGCCTATGGATGTGTCCGCACACGCCCTAGCGGATCTGAGCCGCCGCTTTGACACGTACCTCCCCCGCATGGCCATCGAACCGGTGCTGGGAGACTATTTCGAGCATTGGCCTCAGATTGCCGAAGGGCGACGCCAGGTTGCAATGTTGCTGGGCAGCAATCTGGGCAACCTCGACGAACACGGTGCCGTCAAGCTGCTGCAGCGGGTGCATTCGCATTTGCGCCCGGGTGACCTTGTGCTGCTTGGTCTGGATCTGGTCAAGGACCCGGCCATGCTGCGCGCAGCTTACGACGACTCTCAAGGCGTGACAGCTGCGTTCAATCTGAACCTGCTGACACGGTTGAATCGCGAGTTGGGCATGGACTTCGATCTTGCGAAATTTCGTCATTACGCCAGCTACTGTCCGCTGGAACACGTGGCCAGGAGCTTTCTGGTTAGCCAGGTGGACCAGGTGGTCAACAGCAAGACCCTCGACCGAGGTTTCGTTTTCCTTGCCGGCGAGACCATCTACACGGAGCAATCTCAGAAGTACACGATGGCTTCTATTGAACACCTCGCAGCCCAAAGCGGGTTTGACAACACCTGCACCCTGACCGACCCCCGAGGCTGGTACGCCATCACCGTCTGGCACCGGCTACCGTTCACCCCAACGCAACAAACGTCGACCTGAAAAAGGAGTCCTAATGAGCAACAAGACCCATCTGCGCCAGACCATGCTGGACCTTGCCGAAGGGCGCCTGCGGTTTGCTGAACAGACCTATGCGCAATACCTGGTCGGTGCGGCGGGCCGCGGAGATGAACCCAGTGAAAGCGATGCGGCGTCGCGGGCCGTCAACAATGCTGCTCTGGCGCAGGCGTTCGAATGCCCCATTCACGACCACCAGGAGGCCCTGGAAGTCTTGCGTCAGATCGATTTCGGTCCCCGGGATTCGGTGGAGACAGGCGCCGTGGTTCGCATCGACGGGCGTTGGTTCGTGATTGCGGTTGCCAGCGATGCCTTCCAGTGCGACGGCAACACCTACATGGGAATTTCCACCCAGGCGCCCATCTACGCAGCGATCGCAGATGCCCGAGCCGGTGATGTTGTCAGCTTCCGGCAACGCGAACTGCACATAGAGGAAGTCTTGTGATGCACCTCATTCGAGTCTGAACGATGGGCAGCACGCTGCGCGACCTGGTCCGGCGCTTTCATGGCACAGGTCGGCTTGATGCCATCGTTCTGCGCCCGGATCGCCTCAAGGACGCAGTGTCCGTGCAGGAGGCCAGGGCCGAACCGGGTCTCGGGCTGATTGGCGATCACCGCTCCCTGAAGCTTCGTCAGTCGGATGCGCAACGCCATCGCGAGCTGAGTCTGATCCAAGCTGAGCACCTTGGCTTGCTCGGGGTCTGGACGGGGCAAGCTCCAATTGCCCCGGAGCGTTTGCGGCGCAACCTTGTGATCTCGGGCATCAACGTCGCCGCAATGCATTCACCCTTCCGGGAAGAACGCTTTGTCTGGCGAATTGGCGGATCGGTCCGCATTGAAATCACGGGGCCATGTCCTCCTTGTTCACGCATGGAGGACGAACTCGGTGAAGGCGGTTACGCCGCGCTGCGCGGTCACGGGGGCGCCACGGCACGGATCGTCGTAGGTGGCGTGCTACGGGTTGGAGATACCGTTAACCTTGACGTTGAATCCACCGTGGGTTGATAGCCATGATCGAAGCAGAGCGTACGCCTGGGTTTCTCCATCTTCTCCAGATGACCGGCGGTGCGTCGTGGTTGCACATGTGCATCCACCACCGCGAGACGGAGAGTTTTCTCTCAAGCGTGACCGGCCTGGACAAGCTGATCGCCGCAGCGATGGTGTCTGAAGATACCCGCTCGCGGTTGCGCGTCCACGGGCAGGGCGTGATGGTTTTGCTCAAAGCGATGCATTTGAGAGCTGATGGAGTGGGGCATCCGGAGGACATGGTGTCCATGCGAATCTGGATTGATGAGCGTCGGGTTATCACGACCCGCGAGGAGGATGTGGATCCCATCCTCGAACTTGCGGAAGACATCTCTCAGGGGCGGGGCTCGGCAACGCCAGGTGACTTCCTTTGCGATCTCATCGAAGAGCACCTCTCGGAAGTTTCCGAGCAGGTCGAGATGCTAGAGGATGGGGTGAATCTGATCGGCGGCCTTCTGGTTCAACACCAGACGGAAGCGGCATGCCCGAGCATGGCCAATACCCAGACCGCGATCTCTGGCTTTCTCCGTCATCTTGGCCCCCAGCGGGCCGTTCTTCAAACGTTGACAACCCTCGTCGTCCCGCCGCTGAATACCAATCATCGAGGCCGACTGGAGGAGCACCTGAACCAGCTGTTGCGGTTGCTCGAAACGCTGGAGAATTTGCGTGACCGTATCGATATCCTCAGTGACCGGGCAAACCGCATTCAGGAGCGACAGCTGAATCAAAGCTCTTATGTTTTTGCCGTGGTATCCACAATCTTCTTGCCCTTGAACTTTGTCACTGGCCTGTTTGGCGCCAATCTTCTGGGACTGCCGTTCGCAGATGCCACCAATGGCTTCTGGGTGTTGGTAGGTCTTTGCTTACTAATGAGTGTTGGGTTGGTAGCGGTCTTTCGCTGGTTCAAATGGCTTTAGTAGACGGTTTGTGGACTGTTTGAGATGTATCTTCGGAGCCGTCCATCAAGGACGGGTGCGCTGTTAGGAAAAACGATACGTGCCTGTTGATTCATCAGCACAACTGAGCCAGTGATCACGTCGAATACTGAGCCACTGGGTTGATGGATGTTCTGGCTACTCGGTTGTGGATAAGTCTATCGGGTCTGCTGCTTTTCGATCTCCTTTCTGAGCTTTTGCACGTGGCTTGGACGGTGCCGCGCCAGCGGCACTGGAGTGCTTGAATCGCCAGCTCTCATTGCCTGTCTCCACGATGTGGCAGTGGTGCGTGAGGCGGTCGAGCAAGGCGGTTGTCATCTTGGCGTCGCCGAAGACGCTGCTCCATTCCGAGAAGGTGAGGTTGGTGGTGATCACCACGCTCGTTCGCTCGTAGAGCTTGGAGAGCAGGTGGAACAGCATCGCACCGCCCGACTGCGTGAACGGCAGGTAGCCCAGTTCATCCAGGATCACCAGATCGACGTACATCAGCCGGTGTGCCAACTGCCCGGACTTGTTGGGGTCTCCTCGTTTTCAGTGCAATAAGTGACGGTACGAAAAGCTAGCACTGGCGCGGAGGTGGTGTTGGTAGATCGTTGATTTCATTGACTTTCCTGTTCACTTTCAAATCTGCGATTCGTGGCGTCAAACCGTGGTCGGTTTCATCCATTGGTGCCAGTTATCGATGCATTTGGCCGCGAAGGCAGGATTTGGTCAGCATAGCGGTCAACCGGGAAGCGAAACACACCCCGCAAGTTGATGCTCTCCAGCCTGGTGGGCGCAATCTTCCCGATCAGTTCCGGTGGAATGACCTGGCGGCGGTTCGACCAGCGATCCAGGACCGCCTGCATCTGTGAGGTATTCCACGCCATCACGATGTTGGCCATCAGGCTCAACGCATCGGCCACAGCCTGCATTTCATCGACACGTTTGGCCTGCGCCGGGCTGATCCGGCCGGTATAAATGGCGCGCTTGAGGGCGTTAACAGCCTCGCCCCGATTGAGCACCCGGCGCAACTCGTTCCTGAAAGCGTCCTTGACAAAGTAGTCAGCCAAAAACGCCGTACGCAGCAACCGCCCCAATTGCACGCCAGCCTCATAGATTGGATCGCCCTGGGCGGCAGAACCGAACCGCGCAAGAGCTGCCACCGCACTGGCATGTCCGCTCATGACCGAGGCTGCCAGGTGCACCAGACTATCCCAATGCTTTTCGATCAAAGCGACGTCGACATTGGCTTCGCACACCGCAGCGATTTCTGCGGGCACTTTGGTGCCGCGTGGCACAAAGAGGTGGCGCTGTTTGAGTTCCTTCAACCGCGGGCAAAGATCAAAACCAAGCAAACGGGCACCATACCCGTTTACAAAGCGAACAGGAAAGTCAATGAAATCAACGGTCTACCCAGACCACCCCCGCGCCAGTGCTAGCTTTGCGTACCGTCACTTATTGCACTGAAAACGAGGAGACCCCTTCAGGAACGAGTTGCGCCGGGTGCTCAATCGGGGCGAGGCTGTTAACGCCCTCAAGCGCGCCATTTATACCGGCCGGATCAGCCCGGCGCAGGCCAAACGTGTCGATGAAATGCAGGCTGTGGCCGATGCGTTGAGCCTGATGGCCAACATCGTGATGGCGTGGAATACCTCACAGATGCAGGCGGTCCTGGATCGCTGGTCGAACCGCCGCCAGGTCATTCCACCGGAACTGATCGGGAAGATTGCGCCCACCAGGCTGGAGAGCATCAACTTGCGGGGTGTGTTTCGCTTCCCGGTTGACCGCTATGCTGACCAAATCCTGCCTTCGCGGCCAAATGCATCGATAACTGGCACCAATGGATGAAACCGACCACGGTTTGACGCCACGAATCGCAGATTTGAAAGTGAACAGGAAAGTCAATGAAATCAACGATCTACCAACACCACCTCCGCGCCAGTGCTAGCTTTTCGTACCGTCACTTATTGCACTGAAAACGAGGAGACCCCCAGATGCCGGCCTCGATCATGGACGAGCCTTCGGCGCGGTACAGAAAGGTGGCCGCGGGGTTGCGCACGAGTAATTCATTCAGGTCAAGGCTGTCTTCCTGAAAATCCTCGGCTGGCGATGGGAAGCCCAGCGCCGCGCGCGCCGCAGCCATGGGCAGATAGCAGACAGCGGGATCGACCCGCCCCGACCCCATGGGGATCGCAATCGTGTCACCCAGGGATGAGGTACTCTCAGTTGTGCTGTACATACGTACAGTATAAATCGACTGACCTATCTGGCGCTGCCTGTCTCGGCTGGCCGTGCGTCGTTTCGCTGTCTATGCCTGGGTCGCCTGCTCAACCCGCTGCAAGAGGCTTAGGCATCACCCACCAGGGCGGTCAGCGCCTGGGCGATGTGTTCGGCATTCACGTCCGCGCCCAGGACGTAGCCCGCGACCGCAGCGCATCAGCTGCCGCCGGTCAGGCCGCAGTGCCTCAATGCACTCACGCAGCAGCGTGAGCGTCTGGGTGATTTTGGACTGTCATGCAGCTTCCAGACGGCCCCGGAGATGGGCGGCCTCCTGCTGGGCCTTGGCCAGCTCCTGGGCCTGCTGCGCGGCCAGTGTCTCGGCGCGCGTGGCGCGCTCCAGCGCCGCCTGCGCCTGCGCCTGGGCCACGGCTGCGGCTTGCTGCGCAGTTATGGCCTGTTCCCGCGCCGCATCGAGAACAGCGCGCAGGCGCTCGCCTTCGGCCTGCAGCGCATCAACCCGCCCCGTGAGCGTATCGCGCTCCCCGCGCAGTGCCTGTGCCTGCGCTGCCAGCTCGTCACGCTCGCCCTCCAGCACCTCGCCCGCTGCGGCCAGATCCGCAGCCTCGGCCTGCGCCTGGTCGATTTCGGCCTGGGCGGCTTCACGCGCGGCGGTTGCCGCGCCTGCCAGCTCGGCGGCAATGGCAGCGGCCAGCGCCGGCGGTAGCTCCTGCCCAGGTGCTGCTGCTGGGCGTGCCTTGCGCCACGCGGCCAAGTGCCTCTGGATGGTGTTCGGGCTTCCGGTGTCGCCGAGCCGCTCGCGCACCCCGCGAATGGTGGGCTGCTGACCCTCGGCATGCAGCGCCTCGGCGGCTGCTGCGACGTGGGCGGCGGTGATTCCTGGGCGCGCCATATCATATCCTTTCATATTTAGACATATATGGTATGCGATACAGATACGATATCGACGTCTTTTTTTCTCATCGATAGGAGGTCGTATCGTAGAACACCCATAAGTCCCGCATCCGACTTGCTCGCCAACGACGTTGCGTACCAATCGAGGCAAAACTCGGCTGCGACGAACGGGCATGGCTATATCCTTGCGACATGTGCAATCGTTATGAAACACCCGAGGAGCGCGAAATCGAGCGCACCTGGCACGTCGGACGAGACCAGCCTGGACGATGGTGGGATGAGGTCGTGTTTCCGCGTGGCAAGGGGGTTTTCATCCGCAGAGCCGCGCACGATGCGGGGTATCGGCGTGAGCTGGTGACCGGCCAGTGGGGCCTGATCCCATGGTTTGCCAAGGCGGCGAAGCTGCCGTACAGCACCAACAACGCTCGCAGCGAGGAATTGGCCGCGAAGGCGACATTTAAGCAGCCCTGGGCCCGCGGTCAGCGCTGCATCATTCCGGCCAGATCGTTCGATGAGCCTTGCTGGGAGACTGGCAAGAATGTCTGGTGGCGCTTCAGGAGTGCCGACGGTCAGCCATGGGGTCTGGCTGGACTATGGAACACCTGGATCGACCAATCCTCCGGCGAAGTTCACGAGAGCTACACCATGCTTACCGCCAACGCCGATCATCACCCGCTGATGCGGCGCATGCACAAACTAGATCCGCGCTTGCCACCTGATCTGCAGGACAAACGAAGCGTGATTCCACTGGCACCGCAGGTGTGGGACGCCTGGCTGGCGGGAACGCCGCAAACCGCGCAAGGCTTATTCAAAGTACCAGAAGAAAGCAGTTTTGCCGTGGAAATACCTAACAAGGTTGCGCCACGCCAAGTGGACGATGCCCAGCCCTGAACACTGAAGAATCAAAAACAATGACCGCTCTCTCCCAGCTCCTGGACACCTACCGCAATGCAGCCGCTTCCGAGCGCGAAAAAGGCACCTACTTTGAAGAGCTGATGCTGGCCTATCTGCGCAACGAAGCCAGCTACCGCGACCTGTACGCCAAGGTATGGACGTATGCCGACTGGGCGGGTGAGCAAGACCTGGACAAGCGCGATGCGGGCATTGACCTGGTGGCTCAGACGCAGACCGGCGAAATTCACACCATCCAGTGCAAGCTGTACGCCAGTGACTACCGCCTGCAAAAAAGCGATATCGACAGCTTCTTTACTGCTTCCGGCAAGAAGCCATTTGTTCACCGCATCATCGTCAGCACCTGCCTGCATTGGAGTGAACACGCCGAAGATGCCCTGCGCGACCAGCAGCCTCCTGTCAGCAAGATTGACCTGAGTGACCTGGAGGCGAGCCAGATCGACTGGGCCAAGTACCAGCCGCAGCAAGCGCCCACGCTCAAGCCCAAGAAGGCGCTACGACCGCACCAGCAAAGCGCCTTGAATGCCACGCTGACAGGCTTTGTACGTGAAAGCCGAGGCAAGCTCATCATGGCCTGCGGCACGGGCAAGACCTTCACCAGCCTGAAAATTGCCGAAGCCTATGCAGGAGCAGGAAAGCGCGTGCTGTTCCTGGTTCCCAGTCTGTCGCTGCTGTCGCAGACCCTGACCGAGTGGACTCAGGAAAGCGCCATCCCCTTGCACAGCTTTGCCGTGTGTTCTGACAGCGACGTGGGCAAGAAGCGCAAGATGGATGATGACGTGGTGCAGACCTTCACCCACGAGCTGCGTTACCCCGCCACGACAGACCCTGCACGATTGGCCCAGGAGATGGGCAAGCGCCATGACGGTGACCACATGAGCGTGGTGTTCAGCACCTACCACTCCATCGACACCATCAGCCAGGCGCAGAAAGCGCACGGCCTGCCCGCGTTTGACCTCATCGTGTGCGACGAAGCCCACCGCACTACGGGGGCCACCTTTGGAGACGATGACGAAAGCAACTTCGTCAAGGTGCATGACGCGGGATTCATTGCAGCGGGCAAGCGCCTGTATATGACGGCCACGCCGCGCATCTATGGCGACAACGCCAAGGTCAAGGCTGAAGCCGACAACGTGGCTTTGTGCTCCATGGACGACCCACTGCTGTACGGGCCGGAGCTGTACGTCATCAACTTCTCGGAGGCTGTGCGCCTGGGCCTGCTGTGCGACTACAAGGTGGTGGTTCTGGCGATTGAAGAAAGCCACGTCAGTCGCCGCATTCAAGACCTGCTCAAGAACGACAACAACGAGCTGCGCGTGGACGATGCCGCCAAGATCATTGGCTGCTGGAAAGCATTGGCCAAGCAGGGTCTGCATGACGACTTGGTGGGCGATGGCGACCCCATGAAACGCGCCGTGGCCTTCTGCCAGGTCATCGAGCAGAAGAAAGGCAGCAAGACTCACAAGGTCAGCTCCAAACAGATTGCGGGCATGTTCCAGGCCGTGGTGGAAGCCTACCAGGCCAGTGAAACCGACCTGAGCGACGAAGAACGCAACAGCCCGTCCTTTAACCTGACGTGCGAGGCCGACCATGTGGACGGCAGCATGAACGCCAGCGAGAAAGAGGCCTTGCTGACGTGGCTCAAAAACGAACCGCCAGAAAACACCTGCCGCGTCCTCTCCAACGTGCGCTGCCTCTCAGAAGGCGTGGACGTGCCCGCTCTGGATGCCGTGCTGTTCCTCACCCCGCGCAACTCTCAGGTGGACGTGGTGCAGTCCGTGGGTCGTGTCATGCGCAATGCCCCCGGCAAGAAGCGCGGCTATGTGGTGTTGCCCGTGGTTATCCCGGCAGGCGTGGAGCCACACGAAGCCCTGAACGACAACCAGACCTACAAGGTGGTGTGGCAGGTGTTGCAAGCGCTGCGCAGCCACGACGACAAGTTTGACGCCCTGGTCAACAAGCTGGATCTGATTGGCCGCGATCCTGCCAAGATGGAAGTCATCGCCATCACCGACAAGGTGGACAAGAAGCAGACCAGCAAGTCCAAAGACGGTGACGGCAAAACCCTCCCCAAAAACAAAAATGCTGGCCGCAACGGCTTCAGTATTGGCAACCCTGACGCGCCGGGTGGCCCCAGCCAGGAGCAGTTGCAAGGCGATCTGCAATTTGAGGTGGGCGAGGTGGAAAAAGCCATCTACGCCAAGCTGGTGCAAAAGGTGGGCAACCGCCACCACTGGGAAGACTGGGCCAACGACATTGCCAAGATTGCCCGCACCCACATCGATCGCATCCAGGGCATCTTGGACAACCCCGCCAATACCAAAGAGCAGCAAGCCTTTGCCACCTTTGCCGAAGAGCTGCGCGACGACCTGAACGGCAGCATCAGCGATGGCGAGATTGTGGAAATGCTGGCCCAGCACCTCATCACCAAGCCGGTGTTTGATGCCCTGTTTGCCGACTACAGCTTTGCCGAGCACAACCCCATGTCCAAGGCCATGCAGGGCGTGCTGGAAGCCTTGCACGAGCACCGCCTGGACAAAGAAGCTGACACCCTGCAAAAGTTCTATGACAGCGTGAAGCTACGCGCTGAGGGCATCGACAGCGCCGCAGGCAAACAGAAAATCGTGGTGGAGCTGTACGACAAGTTCTTCCGCAACGCCTTCCCTAAGATGACCGAGCGCCTGGGCATCGTCTATACGCCCGTGGAGGTGGTGGACTTCATCCTGCACAGCGTCAATGACCTGCTCAAGCAGGAGTTCGGCCAGACCCTGGGCAGCAAGGGCGTGCACATCATCGACCCTTTCACTGGCACCGGCACCTTCGTCACCCGGCTGCTGCAATCGGGCCTTATCAGTCCTGACGAGCTGCCGCACAAGTACAAGCACGAGATTCACGCCAATGAAATTGTGCTGCTGGCCTATTACATCGCCGCCATCAACATCGAGGCCAGCTACCACAGCCTGGTGGGCGGCAAGTACGTGCCATTTGAAGGCATCTGCTTGACCGACACCTTCCGGATGTACGAGAAGGACGATTTGGTCAGTGCCCTTACGGTGGATAACAGCGCCCGGCGCAAGCGGCAGAAGAAGCTGGATATTCGGGTGATTGTGGGGAATCCTCCGTATTCCGTAGGTCAGACCAGCGCCAACGACAACAACGCCAATATCGACTACCCGCACCTGGACGAGCGCATCCGCTCTACCTATGCGACTGGCTCAGTAATGACTTCTGTCAGGCAGCTCTATGACAGCTACATCCGCGCCATTCGCTGGGCTTCCGACCGCATTGGCAATGCGGGGGTGATTGGTTTTGTGACCAATGCGGGATGGGTTGAGTCCAACCAAGCCGACGGCCTGCGTAAATGTCTGGCCGATGAGTTCTCCAACATTTATGTGTTTCACTTGCGGGGGAATCAACGCACCAGCGGAGAGACATCGCGCAAAGAGGGCGGCAAGATTTTTGGCAGTGGTAGCCGCGCACCGATTGCGATTTCGCTGCTGGTCAAAAACCCGAATGCCGCACAGCATGGCCGCATCTATTTTCACGACATTGGCAACTACCTGAGCCGTGAGGAAAAGCTAGAAAAGATAGCTGCTTACTAAAGCCTGGCGGGTGTTACCGCCAAAAATGGCTGGAGCAGCATCACCCCAGATGAACACGGTGACTGGCTCAAGCAGCGTGATGACAGCTTTGGCGAGTTCATTGTCTTGGGCGATAAAAAGAGCGACGACGCGAAGCTGTTTGACAACTTCTCATTGGGCGTTGCTTCTGGGCGCGATTCCTGGGCCTACAAGGGGTCTCCTCGTTTTCAGTGCAATAAGTGACGGTACGCAAAGCTAGCACTGGCGCGGGGGTGGTCTGGGTAGACCGTTGATTTCATTGACTTTCCTGTTCGCTTTGTAAACGGGTATGGTGGCCTCCCACTTTTGAGGTTCACGATGCAGGGTTGGCACACAACGTTTTTGGGGATGCGTGGGCTCCCCCGCGATATCAGCGACTTCGAGATGAAGGCATTTTTCACCTTCGATGGTGCCGAGCGCGACGCAATCAATGCACGCCGAGGTGATTCCCACAAGCTTGGTCTGGCGCTCCATATTGGTTTCCTGCGCATGAGTGGGCGTTTGCTCGGTGCCTTTCGGGTAATTCCAGTAGCCTTGTGGCGCCACCTTGGCAACGAGCTTGGCATTGCAGCACCAGAAGTCGCCTCGCTGAGAGCCATGTATGAACGCGGGCGCACGCTATTCGATCACCAACAAGTAGCCTGCACGGTGCCCTTGGATTCCAGTGGATGAGCGAGCACCAGCGCCGCTCACTGGTACGTGAACTGCGCGACGAAGTGGCGCGCTGCGCCGACCGCGATCAGCTACTCGTGCGGGCGCGTCAATGGCTGTACAAGAACAAGCTGGTGATCGTGCACGAGCGGGCAATTCGGACACTGATTGCGGCGGCACTTGCCCAGTTTGAAGTTGAAACAGGCACCGCCATCGCCGCCAGCGTTGATCCAGCAACACTTGATCGCTGGCGAGCCTCAGTTTCAGAGCTGCGCCCAGATGGACAAACCCAGCAGAGTTGGCTATGGGCTGCACCGGCGAAACACTCAACCCGCCAAATCAGCGAGGTACTGGAGCGCATCGACCTGCTTTACACGCTGGACGTTCATAAGCACCTGGCAGACATCCCCGATCTCATCTTGCGCCGCTACGCGCGCCGACTTGTCTCCAGGCCGCCCTCAGCCGGAGCCAAGATCAAAGAGCCAGCGCGCACCGTGGAGGTCGCATGCTTTCTTCGGTATTGCCTGTTCACCACCACAGACCAGTTGATCCTTATGGTGCAGCGCCGGATCGCCGATCTGTGGCGTCAGGCTGCCGCCGATGTCCCCGCTACCGTCAATTGGGCCGCAATGTACAAAACGCTGCTCGGCGAACTTGTTGCCTTGAGCGCGCAAGGTGCGGTGCCAGATGCTGAGTTGCGTGCCCGTCTTGAAGCCTTGATCACCGAAACCCAGAAACGCAAACCACCGAGCAGGGCCTCCCTGGTCCGCGAGGGATTGATTGATGGAATTCGCCCCGTGCGGTCGTTGCTCGTCGCCATTGCAAAGCTGCCCGTTTGCTTGGTTTTGATCTTTGCCCGCGGTTGAAGGAACTCAAACAGCGCCACCTCTTTGTGCCACGCGGCACCAAAGTGCCCGCAGAAATCGCTGCGGTGTGCGAAGCCAATGTCGACGTCGCTTTGATCGAAAAGCATTGGGATAGTCTGGTGCACCTGGCAGCCTCGGTCATGAGCGGACATGCCAGTGCGGTGGCAGCTCTTGCGCGGTTCGGTTCTGCCGCCCAGGGCGATCCAATCTATGAGGCTGGCGTGCAATTGGGGCGGTTGCTGCGTACGGCGTTTTTGGCTGACTACTTTGTCAAGGACGCTTTCAGGGGGTCTCCTCGTTTTCAGTGCAATAAGTGACGGTACGAAAAGCTAGCACTGGCGCGGAGGTGGTGTTGGT
Organism: Diaphorobacter limosus; assembly: GCF_033100095.1. NCBI lineage: Bacteria > Pseudomonadati > Pseudomonadota > Betaproteobacteria > Burkholderiales > Comamonadaceae > Diaphorobacter > Diaphorobacter limosus. Next base: position 546,027 of record NZ_CP136921.1, read on the forward strand.
AGATCGTTGATTTCATTGACTTTCCTGTTCACTTTCAAATCTGCGATTCGTGGCGTCAAACCGTGGTCGGTTTCATCCATTGGTGCCAGTTATCGATGCATTTGGCCGCGAAGGCAGGATTTGGTCAGCATAGCGGTCAACCGGGAAGCGAAACACACCCCGCAAGTTGATGCTCTCCAGCCTGGTGGGCGCAATCTTCCCGATCAGTTCCGGTGGAATGACCTGGCGGCGGTTCGACCAGCGATCCAGGGACCGCCTGCATCTGTGAGGTATTCCACGCCATCACGATGTTGGCCATCAGGCTCAACGCATCGGCCACAGCCTGCATTTCATCGACACGTTTGGCCTGCGCCGGGCTGATCCGGCCGGTATAAATGGCGCGCTTGAGGGCGTTAACAGCCTCGCCCCGATTGAGCACCCGGCGCAACTCGTTCCTGAAAGCGTCCTTGACAAAGTAGTCAGCCAAAAACGCCGTACGCAGCAACCGCCCCAATTGCACGCCAGCCTCATAGATTGGATCGCCCTGGGCGGCAGAACCGAACCGCGCAAGAGCTGCCACCGCACTGGCATGTCCGCTCATGACCGAGGCTGCCAGGTGCACCAGACTATCCCAATGCTTTTCGATCAAAGCGACGTCGACATTGGCTTCGCACACCGCAGCGATTTCTGCGGGCACTTTGGTGCCGCGTGGCACAAAGAGGTGGCGCTGTTTGAGTTCCTTCAACCGCGGGCAAAGATCAAAACCAAGCAAACGGGCACCATACCCGTTTACAAAGCGAACAGGAAAGTCAATGAAATCAACGGTCTACCCAGACCACCCCCGCGCCAGTGCTAGCTTTGCGTACCGTCACTTATTGCACTGAAAACGAGGAGACCCCGCAGAAGGCCATGGCGCTCTCGCACGCGGGCGGCCTGCTGAACCTGGCCGTGCTGCCCACGCTGGGCACGCGCTGGCTGATACCGCGCCTGGGATCGTTCACGGCGCAGCACCCTGATGTAACTGTGAACTGTGCAGCGCGCACCGAGCCGTTTGACTTTGCCGGCACGCCTTTTGATGCCGCCATCCATTTTGGCGCCCCCACCTGGCCTGGCGCCGTGTGCGAGTTCCTGATGCGCGAAGAGGTGGTGCCCGTGGCCAGCCCAGCCTTTCGCCAGGGGCATGGCATACGCAGCCCGCAGGATCTGACGCGCGTGGTGCTGTTGCAGCAAAGCACGCGCCCCACGCAATGGGCCGAGTGGTTTGAACAGGTGGGCGCACCCACCACCGTGGCGCTGCGCGGCCCGCGCCTGGAGCATTTCGCCATGATTGCCCAGGCCGCGGTGTGTGGCCAGGGCGTGGCCCTGTTGCCGCGCTTCTTGATCGCGCAGGAGCTGGCCAGCGCCGGCTTGGTGCAATTGTTTGACGATGCGGTTGTGAGCGCCGACGCCTACTACCTTGTCTACCCCGAAGCGCGTGCGCAGACGCCGCTGGTCATGGGCTTCAGAGACTGGCTGCTGGTGCAGTGCGCGGGTAGTCAGGAGTAGGCATCAACGTTGGCTGGTCTGGATCATCTTCATGGCTGACGCCACCAGGGCCGAGACCTCGGTCATGTTGCTGGGCACGATGAGGGTAGTGGTGGCGTCGGCGGCGACCTTGCTGTAGGCATCGACGGCCTTCTCGGCCACCTTGAGCTGCACCGCCTGGTCGCCGCTGGGCTGGCGGATGGCGGCGGCGATGCGCTCGATGGCGCCGGCGGTGGCATCGGCCACGGCGGTGATGGCGGCGGCCTCGCCCTCGGCGTTGTTGATGGCGGCCTGCTTCTCGCCCTCCGACTTGGCGATGAAGGCCTGACGCTCGCCCTCGGCCAGGTTGATCTGCTCCTGGCGCTTGCCCTCCGATGTCGCGATCACGGCGCGCTTTTCGCGCTCGGCGGTGATCTGCGCCTGCATGGCGCGCAGGATCTCGGCTGGGGGCGTCAAGTCCTTGATCTCGTAGCGCAGCACCTTCACGCCCCAGTTGAGCGCCGCCTCGTCGATGGCTTCGACCACCTTGGCATTGATCAGGTCGCGCTCCTCAAAGGTCTTGTCCAGCTCCAGCTTGCCGATGACCGAGCGCAGCGAGGTCTGCGCCAGCTGCGTCACGGCGCTGATGTAGTTGCTTGAGCCGTAGCTGGCGCGCATCGGGTCGGTGACCTGAAAGTACAGGATGCCGTCCACCTGCAGCTGCGTGTTGTCCCTGGTGATGCACACCTGGCTGGGCACGTCCAGCGGAATTTCCTTCAGGCTGTGCTTGTAGGCAATGCGATCGATGAAGGGAATGATGAACTTCGGGCCGGGCGAGAGGGTACCCGCGTACTTGCCCAGGCGCTCCTTCACCCAGGCATGCTGCTGGGGCACGATCTTGACGGCGCGGGCGATGAAGATCACGGCGATGACGAAGAGGACGATGGCGACTTCCATGGGGGGTATTCTTTCTGTGATTTCAAGTTACAGCGGATCGACCAGCAGCCGGTTGCCCACCAGCTCGGCCACGCGATGAGCGCCGACCGACGGGGTGATGCCAGGACGGTGGATGGCAGTCCAATTGGCGCCGCGGTATTTGACCTGAGCGGTGCCGTCGGCCTGCCAGGCGTCGATGAAGACGGTTTCGCCCACGTCCAGGTTCACACTGCGCTCGGCCCGGGGGCTGGGTTCGCCCGGGCGTGAGCGGCGCTTGATATAGGCCACCAGCACCGTGCTGGCCCCGACCACGGCGCAGGTCACGATCTGCATCGTCAGGCCCAGGCCCATGTGCGCTGCCACGGCGCCTGCGGCCATACCTATGGCCAGCATCAGCAGGTAGAAGGTGCCGCTGAGCAGCTCTATGGCCACGGTGACACCTGCCATCAGCCACCAGAGAGTGGCGGGATTGAGGTTCATGTTGTATCTCCTTGGCTCGTATTGTGGTTTTTTGTTTCCAGTGCGACGAATTTTGGGCGAAATACCAGCAGTTTCATAGGTAACAAGCCCATTTTTCATACACTTCGCGCCTATTTTGTTTATTGACCAGGTTGCCGGAGGCAGCGCATGAAATTTCGCTTTCCCATCGTCATCATCGACGAGGACTATCGTTCAGAAAACACCTCCGGCCTGGGGATCAGGGCGCTGGCCCAGGCCATAGAGGCCGAGGGCTTCGAGGTGCTGGGCGTGACCAGCTATGGCGACCTGAGCCAATTTGCCCAGCAGCAAAGCCGCGCCAGCGCCTTCATCCTGTCCATCGATGATGAGGAGTTCACCCTGGGCACGGGGCAGGATCCCATCGTGCACAGCTTGCGCGCCTTCATCGAGGAGGTGCGGCGCAAGAACGTCGAGGTGCCGATCTACGTGCACGGCGAGACCAAGACCGCGCGCCACCTGCCCAACGACATCTTGCGCGAGCTGCACGGCTTCATCCACATGTTCGAGGACACGCCCGAGTTTGTGGCCAAGCACATCATCCGTGAGGCCAAGAGCTACCTGGAGGGGGTGCAGCCGCCGTTCTTCAAGGCGCTGCTGGACTATGCCGAGGATGGCTCCTACAGCTGGCACTGCCCAGGCCACTCGGGTGGCGTGGCGTTTTTGAAGAGCCCGGTCGGCCAGATGTACCACCAGTTCTATGGCGAGAACATGCTGCGCGCCGACGTGTGCAACGCGGTGGAAGAACTCGGCCAGCTGTTGGACCACAACGGCGCGATTGGCGAGTCCGAGCGCAATGCCGCGCGCATCTTCAACGCCGACCACTGCTTCTTCGTCACCAATGGCACCAGCACGTCCAACAAGATCGTCTGGCACCACGCGGTGGCGCCGGGCGACGTGGTGGTGGTGGATCGCAACTGCCACAAGTCGATACTGCACAGCATCATCATGACCGGGGCCATTCCGGTGTTCCTTAAGCCCACGCGCAACCATTTCGGCATCATCGGCCCGATACCGCAAAGCGAGTTCGAACCAGCCACCATCCAGGAAAAGATCCGCGCCAACCCCTTGCTCAAGGATGTGGATGCGGCCGCAATCAAGCCGCGCGTGCTGACGCTGACGCAGTCCACCTACGACGGCGTGCTCTACAACACCCAGACCATCAAGGGCATGCTCGATGGCTATGTCGATAACCTGCACTTTGACGAGGCCTGGATTCCGCATGCGGCCTTCCACCCGTTCTACGGCACCTTCCATGCCATGGGCAAGAAGCGCGCGCGGCCACAGCATTCGGTGGTCTATGCCACGCAGTCGGTGCACAAGCTGCTGGCCGGCATCAGCCAGGCCTCGCACGTGCTGGTGCAGGACAGCCAGACCACCAAGCTCGACCGCCACCTGTTCAACGAGGCCTACCTGATGCACACCTCGACCAGCCCGCAGTACAGCATCATCGCCAGCTGTGACGTGGCGGCCGCCATGATGGAGCCGCCCGGCGGCACGGCGCTGGTGGAGGAAAGCATCGTCGAGGCGCTGGACTTTCGCCGCGCCATGCGCCAGGTGGCCGAGGAATTCGGCAAGGACGACTGGTGGTTCAAGGTCTGGGGCCCCGAGGAGCTCGTGGATGAGGGCCTGGGCACGGCCGAGAACTGGGTCTTCCGCAGCAAGGGCAAAAAGAAGAACGGCGCCGCCAATGCCAGCAAGTGGCACGGTTTTGGCGATCTGGCCGATGGCTTCAACATGCTGGATCCGATCAAGTCCACCATCGTCACCCCCGGCCTGAACTTGGACGGAAAATTTGGCAAGACCGGCATTCCGGCCTCCATCGTCACCAAGTACCTGGCCGAGCACGGCGTGGTGGTCGAGAAGACGGGGCTGTACAGCTTCTTCATCCTGTTCACCATTGGCATCACCAAGGGTCGCTGGAACACGCTGCTGGCCGCGCTGCAGCAGTTCAAGGACGACTACGAGAAGAACCAGCCGATGTGGCGCATCCTTCCAGAGTTTTGCCAGCAGCACAAACGCTACGAGAAGATGGGCTTGCGTGACCTGTGCCAGCATGTGCACGAGCTATACGCAAAGTTCGACATCGCGCGCCTGACGACCGAGATGTACCTCTCAGACCTGACCCCGGCCATGAAGCCCAGCGACGCCTATGCCCACATTGCCAAGCGCAAGACCGAGCGCGTGCCCGTCGATGAGCTGGAAGGCCGCATCACCACCAGTCTGATCACGCCGTACCCGCCGGGTATTCCGCTCCTGATCCCGGGTGAGGTCTTCAACAGGAAGATCGTGGACTACCTCAAGTTCGCGCGCGAGTTCGCCAAGCTGTGTCCCGGTTTCGAAACCGACATCCACGGCCTGGTGGAGATCGAGGACGAAAGCGGTAACGTGCACTACTACGCTGACTGCGTGGCCCAGCCGGGCGCCACCGCTGCGCCCAAGGCGCGTAGCGCACGTGCATCGGCCAAGGATAAGCTGGTGCAAGTGGGCAGCGACGGCCCCTTCGGCCGCACCCTCTGACGCGCCACCTGGCATACCGGTCAGGCCAGAACCGAGGGTGAGCTATGGCCCTCGGTTTTTTCTATTGTTTTGGCTCAAGTAGCGATATCTGTTGATTGGCCCGTGCCACGCTCGGTAGGCTTGTCATTCGGCGTCAATAGGAATCGCTACTTGAGCCATTGTTTTGATAGCTGATAGCGCTTTATGGACGGGCGCTAGGGCCCGATTTGGCTAGTTTTTTCACCCGGTGGCTGATCCGCCCGCACGCGCCAGAAGCGCGCAAAGCGTGGCAGACCGCCGGCGTGCGTGCCGTTGAAGCGGTAGGTCACCAGCGTGCCCAGCGGTGGCGGATCGCGGCGCAGTGCATCGCTCAGGCCGCTGCCCAGGCGAAAGCGCTGGCCGTCCGGCATTTGCACCAGCAGCGCCCCGGTCTGGCCCGCGTACTTGCCGCGTCCCGGTACATGGCCCACCACCAGGCCTTCCGCATCGTCGAAGGACTTGAGCTTGAGCAAATCCTCGCTGCGCCCGCCGCGGTAGGGCGCATCCCCCCGGCGCAGCATCAGGCCCTCGGCGCCGGCCTTGTCGTGGGCGCGCAGCTGCTGCATCAGCTCGCCATGGCTGGCCACGCGCCACTGCGGCACCGCCTGCACCCAGGGCTGGCCAATGGCTTCGACCTGGCGTTGCAGAGTGGGCAGCCGGGCATCGAAACCACCCGGCGCGCTGGGCACATCGAACACCATGTAGCGCAGGCCGCGCCACTGCGCGTCGTCGGGCGCGCCGGCCGCCACTGCGGCCTGCGCGGCGGCGAACCGGCCGCGTCCGGCCCACAGCTCGCCATCCAGGGGCTCTGCCGGCCAGCCGGCGGTAAACCAGGCGGGTGCGCGAATCGGCAGGCCCTGGCGGCTTTGCAGCTGGCTGCCCGTCCACAGCGCGCGTACGCCGTCGTATTTCTCGCTGACCCGGTAGGCGGTCACGTCTATTCCAGGGTGGTAACGCTGTGCCAACGTGGGCGAGGGCGGAGCGGCATGCGCCGCCATGCAACCCAAAATCATCAAAAAACATAGCTGCAAACGCTTTATATATAAGCGCTGCATGTGAAAAACATGCTCAGTATCATGGCGGTTCGGGCGCAAAGTGGCATCAACGCGGCGCATGGGATCTCCCGGGTGGCTTGTCGAGGCCGCATGAACATGCTTGCACAGGGGCAGCGGTGGTGCGGCGGCCTCGGTGGTGAATTCGGGAGGCGGGGGCGAGCCCGTAAACTGTAGGCGTCATTCACCCCCCTAAGGAGCACCGATGTTTCCCGAGTATCGCGACCTGATTACCAAGATCAAGGGCCAGGACGGCCACTTCACGCGCCTGTTTGACAAGCACAACGAGCTGGACCAACTGATCAAGAACATGGAGGCGCGCATCGTCGCCGCCACGATCCATGAGATCGAGAAACTGAAGAAGGAGAAGCTGCTGCTCAAGGACCAGATCTACGCGCACCTGCGACGCGTGGACGGGGCGCAAGCCTGATGCTGCCTGCCTGAACCATCCAGCCCCGCAGGCCATTGTTGCTGGCAGGGTTTTTTCATTGCCGGGCCGCCCCAAGATGAAAAGCCCCCCTCGGGGGGCAGCGGGCTACGCGAGGCTAGTGTAGTGTTCCATTCTGTTTGGAGCTTAATCGGCTATTGGCCCGAATGACCTTCTGCAGGATGTCGCGGGCGCTCTTGGTCCAGATGAACGGTTTGGGGTTGGTATTGTGATGTGCCACGTATTCATCAATGGCGGCCACCAGCTGCGGCACGCTGGTGAATACGCCGCGGCGCAGCCGTTCTGTGGTCAGGTCACGAAAGAAACGCTCGACCATGTTCAGCCACGACGCCGAGGTCGGCGTGAAGTGCATGTGAAAGCGCGGGTGCTTGGCCAGCCAGTCCTGCACCACCGGGTGCTTGTGCGTGGCGTAGTTGTCGGCGATCAGGTGCAGCGTTTTGTCCTTGGGTGTCTCGCGGTCGATCTGCTTGAGGAACTTCAACCACTGCACATGGGTGTGGCGCTGCTGGCATTGGCTGATGACTTGGCCATCGAGCACGTTGAGCGCCGCAAACAATGTGGTCGTGCCGTGGCGCTTGTAGTCGTGCGTCATCGTCTGCGCACGCCCCTTCTTCAGGGGCAGTTCCGGCTGCGTGCGATCGAGCGCCTGCACCTGGCTCTTCTCGTCGCAGCACAGCACCAGGGCATGCTCAGGCGGGGACATGTACAAGCCCACGATGTCTTCGAGCTTCTGGGCAAACTGGGGGTCACGCGAGACCTTGAAGCTGTGCACCAGATGCGGCTTGAGCCCGTGCGCATGCCAATGGCGCATCACGGTGCTGGCGCTGACGCCCAGCAGCGTGCCCATCTTGCGGTGCTCCAGTGCGTGATCGCTTCGGGGCTGCTCTGGGTTGTCAACTGCACCAGCTGGGCCACGTCCACCTTTACCGGCGGCGCGCCGCGTGGCAAGTCGCGCTCGATAGCCTTGATGCCGCCTTGCAGGTAGCGCTCGCGCCAGCGCGCCGGCTGCATGCGACCGATGCCCAGTTGCGCGGCAATATCCTTGTTGTTCAGGCCCTGGTCTGCCAGCAAGATGATGCGTGCGCGCTGCGCCAGACGTACGCTCGTCAGGCCCGAGCGCCAAAGCTTCGTCAACGCCGCACGCTCTTCATCCGTCAATTCGATCTTTGGCGCAACTCGCATGGATTGGCTCCCTTTCAAGCTCCAGTTAAGCATGGGATACCAGCCGACTTTTTAAGTTCAATCAAGAATCGAACGCTACACTAGCAGCGCCGGTAGTCGCGATGGCGTGATACCGTCCGACAAGGCGATGCGCAACTGGCCGTGAAAACCATTGGCGGCCGATCTGACGCTGTCGCGTGCCTGCTCTATGGAGGCAAAGACGCGTGGAACGTGTTCCAGGAAAAGTCGCCCCGCACGGGTCAGTTGAGTGCTGCGGGTGGTGCGAACAAACAGGCGTGCTCCTAGTTCCTCTTCCAGCTCCTTGACGGCGCGGGACAGGGGCGACTGATCGATATGCAACCGTTCTGCAGCACGGGCGAAGTGGAGCTCCTCAGCAACCGCCAAAAAGTAACGAAGGTGACGTAATTCCATAATTTTGCGCCTTCATGAAATTTCGCTTTCTGAAAGAATCGAAAAACGCATCAGCGTGCGCTGGCGCGCTCGCGCGTGGTCCACCACGGGCAGCGGGTAGTCCACGCCCAGGCGCAGGCCGCAGGCGGCCAGAGCGGCGGGTTTCATGGCTGCGGGAAAGTGGATGTGCGCATCGGGCACGCGCGCCAGCTCGGGCAGGTAGCGGCGAATGAAACCCCCGTCGGGGTCGAAGCGCTGCGACTGCATGATGGGGTTGAAGATGCGAAAGTAAGGCTGGGCGTCGCACCCGGTGGACGCTGCCCACTGCCAGCCGCCGTTGTTCGCCGCCAGGTCGTAGTCGTTCAGGTGCTGGGCAAAAAAGCGCTCGCCGCGGCGCCAGTCGATGCCCAAATCCTTGGTCAGAAAGCTCGCCACCACCATGCGCAGGCGGTTGTGCATATAGCCGGTTTGCAGCAACTGGCGCATGGCGGCGTCGACCAGCGGGTAGCCGGTGCGCGCCTCGCGCCAAGCCTGCCACAGCGCGGGCGCTTCTTCCCACTGCAACCGGTCGTACTCGGGCTTGAACGACTGCGTGACGACCTGCGGGTGGTGCCACAGAATCATGAAGTAGAAGTCGCGCCAGGCCAGTTCGGATAGCCAGGTCTGTGCGCCCTGGCAGCCCTGGACAGCCTGTTTTGCCGCCAGCCGCGCCAGCTGGCGGATGGACACGGTGCCAAAGCGCAGGTGCACCGACAGGTAGGACACGCCCTTGCGCCCAGGGTAGTCACGCGCCTCCTGGTACGCCGCCATGCGCGGCACAAAGTCTTGCAGCAGCCGCTGTGCGCCGCTCATGCCCGTGGGCAGGGGTAGCTCGTGCAAATTGGTGGGGCCAAAGCCCAGCTCTGACAGCGTGGGCAGGCGTTCACCGGCGGGCAGCGGCGCCAGGTGCTGGGCGTAGCGATCGACGGGGTAGGGTGTGAGCTGGAAATCGTCAAGACTTTGCAGCCAGGCGCGCTTGTAGGGCGTGAACACGCTGTAGGGCCGGCCCTGCTGGGTCAGCACCTCGTCCCGGTCGAGCAGCACCTGATCCTTGTAGTCGCTGAAGGCAATGCCCAGCGCATGCAAGGCCTGGGCCACGTGCTGGTCGCGGGCGATGGCCTGGGGCTCGTAGTCGCGATTGACCAGCACCTCCTGCACGCCCAGCTCTTGCGCCAGCTGCACGATGCATGGCAGCGCGGGGCCATGGCGCACGATCAACCCGCCGCCGGGCGCGCCGCTTTGCGCGGCCAGCCGCTGCAGGCCGTCGTGCAGCTCCAGCACGCTGGCGTGGATGAATTCCACACGGCGATCCTGGCGCTGATTCCCGTGATTGGGCAGCGCGTCCAGGATGTCGGTATCGAACACGAAGGCGCAATACACCCTCGGATACCGGCGCAGCGCGTGGTACAGCGCGGCATGGTCGCCGCAGCGCAGGTCGCGGCGCAGCCAGACCAGGGCGCTTGTTGCACTGGCAGGCGGCTGTTGCGTGTCGGTGTGGGCTGGGGCTGTCATCTTGGTTGGGCTTCAGGCTTGCATCAACACCGGCCCGCCCTTGTCCAGCGCTCGCTGGTAAGCCGGCCGTTCCTGCATGCGCTGGCGGTAGGCAACGAGGTGCGGCCACTGGGACTCGTCGCCGCCCCGCGCGAGGGCGGCCTCAACGGAAAAGCTCATCTGAAAATCGGCCATGCTCAGGTGCTCGCCGTCAAACCAGCGGTTCTTGGCCAAATGCCCATCGATGAACGCCAGCGCGGTTTGAACGTTGGGGTGAATGAGTTTTTGCTGCACTTTGCTGCATAGGGCGCGTGCGATCGGGCGCACAAAAAACGGCATGGGCTGGCGCGGAATGGTGTCGAAAACCAGCTTCATGACCAGCCAGTTCATCAACGAGCCTTCCGCGTAGTGCATCCAGAAGCGGCACTGGCGATGTTCGGGTGTCCCCCGCGCCGGCTCCAGCTGGGCCAGTTCGTTCCGTGCCTGGGCGCCAAAGCGTTCCACCAAGTATTCGATGATGGCGCCCGATTCGGCCACCACGGTATCGCCATCGGTCACCACGGGCGACTTGCCCAGCTGGTGGATTTGCTTGAGCGCCGCAGGCGCCAGTCGGCTCACCGGGTCGCGCCGGTAGAGGCGGATGTCATAGGGAACGGCCAGCTCTTCGAGCAGCCAGAGGATGCGCTGCGAGCGCGACGTTTCAAGGTGATGGACGGTAAGCATGGGGCACCTTGGTGGTTAAAGTAGCCGAGGCGGATCGGCGCAGCCAGCGCATCAGGCCACCCAGCACGGGCAGTTTTTCGTACAGCTCCTGGGCGGCATCCCAATAGTCGCGGTGCAGCGCCACGCGGCCCTGGGCGTCAAAGCGCACCAGGGTGGCACCGTGGATGCATTGCTCCACCTGCGGGCGCCAGCGGCGCATGCGAAAGCGGAACTCCCAGCCCATAAAGGCCTGGTCGCCTTGCACGATGTGCTGGGTGACGGCAAAGCGGGGCTGATCCAGCGTGGCGAACATGTGCGCAAAAATCTGCGCGATGGCGGGCACGCCGTGCACGTCGTTGAAGGGGTCCTTGAAATGCGCGTCGGGCGCGTAATAGGCGTCCAGCGTGGCCAGGTGCTCGGGCGAGAGCTGCTCGTAAAGCGCAATCAGCCGCTGGGTGGCGGCCTGCGCTGTGGCCTGGGTGTCGCCGCAAACGATCGGGGTGGAAACGCGCATGCTCAAAGCCCCGTGAAACGGTGCACCAGCGGGAAATACCAGCGGTACGGCAGGCAGCGCATGAGCTTGAGCACGCCCGTGAAGCGCTTGGGAAAGTGCAGCTCGAACTGCCCCCGCTCCCAGCCGCGCATGATGGCTTGTGCCGCCTGCTCCGGCGTGAGCAGTGCCGGCATGGCAAACTGGTTTTGCGCCGTCAGCGGGGTATCGACGAAACCGGGGTTGATCAGGCTGACGCCCACGCCCTGAGGGCGCAGGTCAAGAAACAGGTTTTCCGCCAGGTTAATCAGCGCCGCCTTGGTGGGCCCGTAGGCCAGGCTTTGTGGCAAGGCGCGCCAACCGGCCACGCTGGCCACCAGGCTCAGGTGCGGCGCGCGCCCAGCGCCGGCGGCCTGGAGCAACGCGGGCACCACGGCGGCCAGCACGTGCAGCGCGCCCGTAACGTTCACGCTCTGGTGCTGCAGCAGCTCGGGCAAGTCCAGCGCGCCAGCCGACATGGGGCGGTAGTGGCCGGCGCAGTAGCAGACCAAATCCAGCAGGCCGCCCGCCAACAGCTGCTGCGCCGCGCCGGCGACGGCCTGCGCGTCGGTCACATCCAACGCCAGCGCCTGGCTGCCGGGGTGCTCGCGCACGAAGGCATCGAGCAAGGCCTGCTGGCGCGCCGACACGCACACCTGCGCGCCACGTGCGTGCAGCAGCGACGCGACAGCGCGCCCAATGCCGCTGGACGCGCCGATCAGCCACACGCGTTGGCCGCGCCAGTCGGTGATGGGGGGATTGAGCGGCACGGCGTTAGTCCTTGGTGAAAGACAGCAGCACCTCGCCCAGCGTGATGCCAAACTTGCTCATGGTGGCGCGGTTGAGCATCACCCGCTCATCGACCAGGAACATCCAGTCGTCAAACTGCACGTCGTACTCCTTGCCGTCCACCGGCAGGCGCAGCGTGTAGTTCCAGCGGAAGGCGTTGCCAGATTCCTGCCCCTTGGCCTCGCCCACCACGTCATCGGCACGGCCGGTGTAGCGGCCATCCGCGAGTTTGGCCAGGCGCCAGACGCGGCGCTGGGTGCTGCCGTCGGAATAGCTGAAGGCCTCGTCCAGCACGCCCTGGTTGCCCTCCCAGTGGCAGTCCATCACCACGGTGAAGCGGCGCACCACCTCGCCGCCGCGTTTTTGAAAAATGCCGTGGGCGCGGATGCGGCCATTGAAATAGCGATCCAGCTCCAGCTTTGGGCGCTGCTGCGCGTAGTCGTTCACCTGGGGGCTGGCGCAGCCGGCCAGCACAGCCGAGCCCGCGAGCAGGGCAAGCAAGACATGGCGGCGTGTGTTCATGGTGTCACTCCTTGGGGTGGGTTTTGAGAGGCGATCAACAGGCGATGCAGCAACCAGGCCGCCATCAGCTTGAGCGCGCAGGGCAGCAGCGCATAAATCCATGCCAGGCGTTGCAGTGCCAGCGGATCCTGGCTGCCCGGCAGGTAGCCCAGCCATTGCAGCAGCGGCAGCGTGGCCCCGGCCGCCAGCGCCAGGTTGAGCTTGGTGGCCAGGTTCCACCAGCCCAGGTAGGCTCCGTCATTCGTTCCCTGTGCGCCGCTGCGCTCGATCAGCAAGGCCAGCAGTGCGCCGGGCACGGCCAGGTCGGCGCCCAGCGCCGCGCCCGACAGCACGCAGATCACGGCAAATGCCGCCACCTGCCCGCCCTGCAGCGCGGCCGCCCAGCCAAAGCAGGCCACCGCCAGCAACATGCCGGCCAGCCACGCCCGCTCCAGCCCGAAGCGGCGCACCACCCGCAGCCAACCGGGCATGGACAGCGCACCGCTGACGAAATACAGCACCAGGAACAGCGCAATCTGCGGCGACGTAGCCTGCAGCCGATCCTGGGCGAAGAACAACATCAGCGCGGCTGGTATGGCGCTGGCGATGCCATTGCACAGAAACACCGTCAGCAGACGGCGGAAGGGCGCCTGGGTCAGCGGCTGCCAAAGTTGGCGATAGCGCGGCTCCCGTCCCTCATGCCCCTCCTGCGGCGCGGCTGAAAACGGCGGACGCGGCGCCTGCCACAGCGCCAGCCAACCGGCCAGCAATGCCAGTGCGAACACGCCCAGCATGGTGCCCGCGCCCCAGGCCACCGAGAGCGCGCTGGCCGTGACCACGCCGATCAAGCCCGGCCCCTCGCGCCAGGCCACGATGCGGCTGCGCTGCACGGTGTCACCCCCCAGGCGCACTCCCCAGGCCTGGTGGGCAATGACCAGCAGACTGTGCGCCAGGCAGGTGAACAAGAGGCCCGCCACCATCCACGCCGCCAGTGCCCCCGGCCCCCGCACCGGCGGAAAAAACAGCCCCGCCATGCCGCCGCTCAAGAGCAGCGCCGCCGCCCCCGCCACCCACAGCACGGTGTGCGCGGTGCGGCGGTACAACTGGTCGCTCAGGCGCCCGAGCAGCGGTTCGGCCCCGGCATCGATCAGCCGCACCAGAAGCAGCAGCGCCCCCACACTGGCCAGCGGCAGGCCAAGGTTGCTGGCGTAATAGTGCGGCAGCACCACGTACAGCGGCAGCGCGGCAAAGGCCAGCGGCAAGCCCAGCAGCCCGTAGGCCAGCCCGGCGCGCCAGGGCAGCACCTGCGACGCATCCCATGGCACGGTGTGGGTCATGGCCCGGCTCCTGGCTTGCGCGCCAGCAAGGCGCTGCGCAGGCCGGGTTCTGACGTGCGTGGCGACAGCCAGATGCCGAAAAAGCGGCGTGCCAGCTCCGCGTCGTCAATCGCACCCAGGGCCTGCTGGCCGCGCCACAGGCGCATTCCCAGGCCAGGCTGGTACAGACCCGTGAGGCGCTCGCCCGGCTGGACGTCGGGCAGCACGGCGGCCAGCGCCCTTTGCCAGCGCTGGGCCTGCGCTGGCGCCAGATCTCCCTGGCGCTCGATCTCCTCGATGGAGCGCTGGGCAATGGCGGCGCCGGTAAAGGCGCGGTGGTAGGTCAGCTCCAGCGCCAGCGGGTAGGCACCAAAGTTGGCCGCTTCAAACTGCGGGCCGGCCCACAGGCGCGCGTCGTAGATGCGCAGCCCGAAAAATCGCATCTGCCCCTGGCCCCACAGCGTTGCATCGGGCAGCGCCTGGTGTATGAAGGCGGGCGGGGCCGATGCGTCCGCTGCCGATACGCCAGGGCCCGCGCTGGCAACAGCCACCCCCATGGCCACCGCTGCGGCCAGCACGCGGACTCTCGCCAGGTAAATCAATGGTGAAATCAGGCGGTAAGGCATATGCATCAAGCGCTGGCAGCTATCATTTTTTAATTTTTCACCAATGTGTACTGCACCACATCGGTGCTGCCGCTGTCGAAGGCGGCTTCGCAGTACGCGAGGTAGAACTCCCAGGTGCGCAGGAACTTCGCATCAAAACCCTGCGCCAGCACCTGGGCATGCTGCTGGGTGAACTGGCGGTGCCAGCGGCGCAAGGTCTCGGCGTAGTCGGCGCCAAAGGCCAGCTCCTCCACCACGCGCAGACCGGCCTGCTGCGCCGCCGCGCGAAAGCGCGCCGGGCTGGGCAGGCAGCCGCCGGGGAAGACGTACTGCTGGATGAAGTCCGTTCCCTGCACATAGCGCTCGAACAGCACGTCGTCGATGACGATGCTTTGCACGCAGGCGCGCCCGCCCGGTTTGAGCAAGCGCGCCACGGTGCGAAAGTAGCTGGGCCAGTAGGCCTGGCCAACGGCCTCGACCATTTCGATGGAGCAGATGGCGTCGAACGGCGCGTCCTGGATGTCGCGGTAGTCCTGCAGGCGCAGCTCGGCCCGGGCCGCCAGCCCGGCGCGCTGCAAGCGCTGCTGGCCAAACGCCAGTTGCTCGTTGGAGAGCGTCACGCCGGTCACCCGGGCTTGAAACTCGCCCGCCGCCATCTCGGCCAGCGCGCCCCAGCCGCAGCCAATCTCCAGCACCCGGCTACCCGCTTGCACGCCGGCGCTGTGCAGCGCGCGGCGCACCTTGGCATGCTGCGCGGCGGTCAAATCGCCCGCCAGATCGCCCTGGAACCAGGCGGACGAGTAATTCATGCTCGGGTCCAGCCACAACTGGTAGAAGGCGTTGCCCAGGTCGTAGTGGGCCTGGATGTTGCGCCGGCTGCCGGTGCGCGTGTTGCGGTGGAGCAGATGGCGCAGCCGGTAGGCCAGCCGCCCCCACCAGGCGCCGTACACCAGCGACTCCAGTGCCTCGCGGTTGGCCATCAGCAGGCGCAGCAAGTCACCCAAGTGCGGCGTGCTCCAGTGCTGATCGATATAGCCCTCGGCCAGGCCGATGTCGCCCGAGCGCAGCACCGCGCCAAACACCCGCCAATCGTGCAGGCGCAGGCTGGCGTGCGGCTGGTTGCCCTGGCCCAGTTGCAGCGTGCTGCCGTCGGGCAGCTCCAGGTGCAGCGTGCCGTGCTGCAGGCGCTGCAGCAGGCGCAGGCCGTGGCGCGCAGGGGCCGGCAGGCCGGCAGGCAACGAAAGTTGAAACGCAGTGGTCGTGGTGTTCATGGTCAGTGGTCGGATGAAGATGAACGGGAAGATGAACGGGACACAGGCATCGCCGGCGCCTGGGGCTTGGTGTGGAACGGCACCTGCTTGAGCCACAGCAGCAAGGCGTTCCAGAGAATGCGGGCCATCACGCCCAGCGTCAGCAGGGGGTAGCGCCACAGCGCGCGGCGGCGGCTGGCGGCGGTGAGCGGCTCCAGCCGCCCGGCCATGCCGGTGAGCAGCACGGGGCCCTCGGCGTCGTGGTAGTCGATGCGCACGCGCGCCGATTGCAGGCCGTCGGCCCCACCCCGGCGAAACTCAAAGCGGTAGCCGCCATCGATGGCGCAAAACGGTGAGACGTGGAAGGCCTTGCGCGCCCGCAGCTCCTGGCCGTAGTGCGGGTGGTCGAGCAGGTAGGCGTGGCGCTCGCCAAAGGTGTTGTTCACCTCGGCCACGATGGCGCGCAGGCTGCCGTCCTGGCGGTGGCAGTACCAAAAGCTCACTGGCTTGAAGCTGTAGCCCAGCACGCGCGGGTAGCACTGCAGCCAGATTTCGCCCTGCGCATCGGTGATGCCCTCGGCCTGCAGCAGCGTCTCCAGCCAGGCCAGCGCGCCGCCCTGGCGCGGGTTTTTGCCGCCGCCATGGTCGGCGTCGCGAAACGACAGCGCACCCGCGCGGTTGAGCGCCAGCACGCCCGCTGCCTCGGGCCGCCCGCGCAGTGTGCGCATGGGTAGCAGCAGAAAGAAGGTGGGCACGATGAAGCGGTGGCGGCGCGGGCGCAGCCGGGTGTGCCACACATGGCCAAAGCCGATGTGCGGCACGTTGCCCGCCGGGGCGGCCAGGTGCATTGCCGGGGTCATGCTGCCTCCCGCCGGCGCAGTTGCGCCAGCAGCGCATCGGCGGCGCGGTAGCCCGACTGCAGGCCATCCTCATGAAAGCCATAGCCCGTCCATGCGCCCGCAAACCAGGTGTGCTGCGCGCCTTGCAGCAGCGGCAGCTGCTTTTGCGCGGCCAGCGCCCCCAGGTCGAACACCGGGTGGTCGTAGTCGAACGCGCCCAGCACCCGCGCCGGGTCGATGCCGCGCACGGGGTTGAGCGACACCAGCACCGGCTGCGCAAACGGCAGCGGCTGCAGGCGGTTGAGCCAGTAATGCAGGCAGACGCGGGCAGACTCCTGCGTGCCGTTGGCTGC
This sequence comes from Diaphorobacter limosus, assembly GCF_033100095.1. NCBI lineage: Bacteria > Pseudomonadati > Pseudomonadota > Betaproteobacteria > Burkholderiales > Comamonadaceae > Diaphorobacter > Diaphorobacter limosus. The sequence continues at coordinate 562,964 of NZ_CP136921.1, forward strand.
GCGCTCGTAGTTCCATGCCGCCCAGGCGGCGCGGCGCCTTGGCATCACGCGGGTGTCGGTGTGCAGTACGGCGCGGTTGGGCTGGTAGCGGATGGCGCCCAGCACCCGCTGCTCGGCGGCGCTGGGCCGCGCCAGCAGGCGCAATGCCTGGTCGCTGTGTACGGCCAGCACCACGGCATCGAAGTGCTCCACGCCGCTGCCAGTGCGGATAAATACACCAGCGGCATTGCGCTCGATGCGCTCTACAGGGGTTTGCAGCCGCGCATCCAGGCCGTCCAGGATGGCATGCACATACTGCCGCGCCCCGCCCGCCACGGTGTGCCACTGCGGCCGGTTCTGCACCTGGATCAGGCCGTGGTTGTGGCAAAAGCGCACCATGGTGGCCACGGGAAAGCGCAGCATCTGATCGGTCGGGCAGCTCCAGATACAGCCCAGCATGGGCAGGAAATACCAGTGGCGAAACGCCGCGCCAAAGCCGTGCTGGTCCAAAAACTCACCCAGCGGCTGGGCCAGCGCCTGCTCCTGGCCACTGTCGGCCAGCGCAGTGCACAGGCGATTGAAGCGCAGCAGCTCCGACAGCATCCCCAAAAAGCGCGGGCGCAGCAGGTTGCGCCGCTGGGCAAACACGGTGGTCAGGCTGGAGCCGCTCCACTCCAGCGCCCCGGCGCCCAACGCGCCCGCGCCCGGCACCTGGACGGAAAACGACATGTCCGACGCGGCCGTGGGCACCTGCAACTCGTCCAGCAGCGCGATCAAGCCGGGGTAGGTGCGCTCGTTGAACACCAGAAAGCCGGTGTCCACCCCGTGCGTCACGGTTTGGCCATGCGCATCGGGCAAGGACACATCCACGGTGTGGGTGTGGCCGCCGAAGTAGCGACCCGCCTCGAACAGCGTGACCCGCGCCTGCCCGCGCAGCCGGTGTGCGGCCGCCAGGCCCGAAATGCCCGATCCAATGACTGCGACTTTCATGGACTTTTCCGATCCGTGATGCTTGCCCGTGCAGCACGGTTGCGCTGCTCCTGTGGCGTAATGTACTAGACAAAAACATTTTTGTCCTAGACAATTAAACGAACCAGCCCCAATCGCCATGAATTCACTGACCCCTCCGACCGTCACGGCACCGCCCGCGCCCGGCAATGCCGGGCTGCCGATTGCCGCTGTCGAACGCGAAACCGGCCTGGGCAAGGACACGCTGCGCGTGTGGGAGCGGCGCTATCGGTTTCCCACGCCGTCGCGTGATTCCTCGGGCGACAGGCTGTACAGCCTGGAGCAGGTGCAGCAGCTCAAGCTGATCAGTCGGCTGCTCGATTCCGGCTTGCGCCCTGGCAAGGTGGTCGGCCTGGGTCAGGCTGCTTTGCAAGACCTGTTGACGCAGCACGCCCCGGTATCGGCTGTCATTTTGTCCAAGACAATCATGGACAATGCAGGCGCTGATCCCCTGATTGAGGCGCTGCTTCACGCCATTGGCACGCACGACCCGCGCGCCCTGCGGCACGGCCTCAGCCATGCCCAGTTGCGCATGGGGCTGGCCCCGTTCGTGACCGATCTGGTGGCGCCGCTGACGACGGCGGTGGGCGAAGCCTGGGCGCAGGGGTGTTTTGAAGTCTTTGAAGAACATCTGTACACCGAGGTCATCACCGGCGTGTTGCGCCATGCCATCGCCTCGCTGACCCCGCAGCCCGTGCCACAAGGCCCCAAGGTGCTGCTCACCACCGTGCCGCAAGAGCAGCACAGCCTGGGACTGCTGATGGTCGAGGCGCTGTTGGCGCTGGAGGGCTGCACCTGTGTGTCGCTGGGCACGCAGACCCCGTTGACCGACATCGCCCAGGCGGCGCTGGCGCATCGCGCCGATGTGGTGGCGCTGAGCTTCAGCAACCTGCACAAGGCTGCCGTGGTGCAGACCAGCCTGCGCGAGCTGCGCGCCCAACTGCCGGCCACCACCGCACTGTGGGTGGGCGGCGCGTGTACCGCCCTACACCAATGGCCGCTGCCCGGCATCAGCGCCGTACAGCATCTGTCGGGCTTGCAGCCCTTGGTGGCGCAGTGGCGCCACGCCCATTGACCGAAGGAAGGATTGGCCATGCAGTTCATTGCACGCACGTTAGCCAGCGCACGCACCCCCCTGTCGCGCCGCCAACGCCTCGGGCTGCTGGCCCTGCTGGTGGTCGGCACTGGCCTGCTGCTGGCCGGCTGCGCCAGCACGCGCCCGCCGCCCGGCGTCACGGCCGTCACCCCTTTTGACGTGCAGCGCTACGCGGGCCGCTGGTACGAACTGGCGCGGCTCGATCACGCGTTCGAGCGCGGTATGACCGATGTCACTGCCACCTACACCGCGCAGGCTGACGGCAGCGTGCGCGTGGTCAACCGCGGCTATGCGAGCGCCACCGGCCAGTGGCGCGAGGCCGTGGGCAAGGCCTTGTTCACCGGCGCGCCCACCACGGGCTCCCTCAAGGTATCCTTCTTCGGGCCGTTCTACGGCGGCTACCACGTCGCCGCGCTGGACCCGGACTACCGCTGGGCGTTGGTGCTGGGGCCGGACACCAACTACTGCTGGATTCTGGCGCGCGACAAGCAGCTGCCCGCCGCGCAGCGCGACGCCATCGTGGCGCGGGCGCAGGCGCTGGGCGTCGATACCTCGTCGCTGATCTGGGTACCGCACGAGCGCCAGGATCCGGCGCATTGAGCGGATGTGAGTCATGGGCTACACCGTCGTCTGGTTCAAGCGCGACTTGCGGGTACACGACCATGCCCCGCTGGCACATGCCGCCGCGCATGGCCCGGTGCTGTGCCTGTACGTGGTGGAGCCCAGCCTGTGGGCGCAGCCAGACAGTGCGCTGCAGCACTACCAGTTTCTGCGCGAGAGCCTGCGCGACCTGGCGCAGCAATTGCGCAGTTGCGGCGCGCGGCTGCAGCTGGCATTGGGCGAGGTGCCAGAGGTACTGGCCCGGCTGCACGCACTGCAGCCCTTTGCGCGCCTGGTGTCGCACGAGGAAACCGGCAACGGTGCCACCTATGCCCGCGATCTGGCCGTAGCCCGCTGGTGCCGCCGGCAGGGCGTGGCCTGGCAGGAATGGCCGCAGCACGGCGTGGTGCGGCGCCTGCCCTCGCGCGAGCGCTGGCACGGTCTGTGGCAGGCGCATATGCAGGCGCCCTGCCTGCCGCCGCCGCTGCCGGCCAGCCTGCGATCTATTTCTTTACCTTGGAGCGACACCTGGCCCGCGCCCGAGACCATGGAGCTGGCCGACGCGCACGATCCACCCCAGCGCCAGCGTGGCGGGCGCACGCCGGGCCAGCAGGTGCTGCATGATTTTTTGCACATGCGCGGGGCCTGGTATCGGGACGGCATTTCGTCTCCGTTGACAGCACCCACGGCCTGCTCGCGCCTGTCGCCGTACCTGGCGCTGGGCTGCCTGGGCATGCGCGAAGTGGTGCAGGCCACGCAGCTGCGGCAAGTGCAGCTCAAGTCCGCGGATGACCCCCGGGCGGCGCGCCTGCGCCAGGGCCTGGCCGCCTTCATGAGCCGGATGCACTGGCACTGCCACTTCATCCAGAAGCTCGAATCCGAGCCCGAACTGGAGTGGCGCAACCTGCACCGCGGCTACGACGGCCTGCGTGAAGAGGACTGGAACCCCGCCCACTTCGATGCCCTGCAGGCGGGCCGTACTGGCTGGCCCATGGTGGACGCCTGCGTGGCCATGTTGCGCGAGACCGGCTGGGTCAACTTTCGCATGCGCGCCATGCTGGTGTCGGTGGCTGCCTACCCGCTGTGGCTGCATTGGCGCGCCGTGGGGCTGTGGCTGGCGCGGCAGTTTCTGGACTACGAGCCCGGCATTCACTGGAGCCAGATGCAGATGCAGGCCGGCACCACCGGCATCAACACCACGCGCGTCTACAACCCCATCAAGCAGGCGCAGGATCACGACCCCCATGGTGTGTTCGTGCGCCGCTGGCTGCCCGCGCTGCGGCGCGTGCCCGATGCCTGGCTGTTCGAGCCCTGGCGCATGCCGCCCGAGGTGCAAGCGCGCTGTGGCGTACGCGTTGGGCAGGACATTGCGACGCCATTGGTCGATCTGGCCAGCGCCACCAAGGCCGCCAAGGCGCGCTTACACGCCTTGCGCAACCAGGAACCGATACGGGCGGCCAAGGCGGCGATCGTGGAAAAGCATGGCTCGCGCCTGCTGCGCCGCACCGCCGGCCGCCGCCAGCTGCCGTTCACCTCCCCCCAGCAAAGCCTGGATTTTTGAGCCATGCACCGCAAGCCGCATCTGCCGCAAAAGCACTGCCTGTGCTGCGGGCGCCTCTTTGCATGGCGCAAAAAATGGGCCAAGGTGTGGGACGAGGTGAAGTTCTGCTCCGAGCGCTGTCGCCGCCAGCGCAAGGCCCCGCATCCGCCATCGGGGTTGCAGGAATGACGGCCGCCCACACCCTGCGCTTGGTGCTGGGCGACCAACTGCACCCAGGCCACAGCTGGTTTTCCCAGGTGGACGAGCAAGTGGTGTATGTGCTGATGGAGGTGCGCCAGGAGACCGACTACGTACTGCACCACGCGCAGAAAATCCTCGCCATCTTCGCCGCCATGCGCGACTTTGCGCGCTACTTGCGCGCGGGCGGCCACCGCGTGCGCTACGTCGCATTGGACGACCCCGGCAACCGCCAGTCCATCCCCGGCAACCTGGCAGCACTGGCCGCGCACTACGCCGCCCAGCGCATCGAGTGGCAGCAGCCCGACGAATGGCGGCTGGACGCCCAACTGCAGGCCTGGGGCGCCGCCCAGCCGCTGGATTGGGCGGTGATGGACAGCGAGCATTTTTTGACCCAACGCGGCGAGCTTGCCGCACTGATGGGCCAGCGTAAGCAGTGGCTGATGGAACATTTCTACCGCCACATGCGCCGCCGCTACAAGCTGTTGTTGGACGCCGACGGCGCACCCGAAGGCGGGCAATGGAATTTTGACCACGACAACCGCAAACGCTGGCCCGGCACCCCGCCCGTGCCCGCCGACTGGCGCCCCCAGCATGACCACAGCGACTTGTGGCGCATGGTGCAGCGCGCCGGGGTGCAAAGCTTTGGCGACCCGCAAGCCGCCGCCCTGCGCTGGCCGCTGAACCGCACAGAAGCGCTGGCCTGCCTGGATGCCTTCATCACCACAGCGCTGCCGCATTTTGGCGACTATGAGGATGCACTGGCCGCCCAGGCGCCGCGCCTGTTCCATTCGCTGCTGTCGTTTGCGCTCAATGTGAAGATGCTGCACCCGCTGGAAGTGGTGCAGCGCGCCAAAGCCGCCTGGCGCGGGGGCCAGGCGCCGCTGGCTGCCGTAGAAGGATTTGTGCGCCAGATCGTGGGCTGGCGCGAATACGTGCGCGGCATCTACTGGGCCAACATGCCCGGCTACGAGACGCGCAACGCCCTCGGTCATCACGCCCCGCTGCCGCGCTGGTTCTGGAACGGCGAGACGCACATGCGCTGCCTGCACCTTGCCATCACGCAGTCGCTGCAAACGGCGCACGCGCACCACATCCAGCGGCTGATGGTGATCGGCAACTTCGCGCTGCTTGCCGGGCTGGAGCCGCAGGCGCTGCACCGCTGGTACCTGGGTATCTACATCGACGCCTTCGAGTGGGTGGAGCTGCCCAACACCCTGGGCATGAGCCAGCGCGCCGATGGCGGCGTGATTGCCACCAAGCCCTATGTGAGCAGCGCCGCCTATCTGCAGCGCATGGGCGACTACTGCCAGGGCTGCGCCTACGACCCAAAGCAAAAAACCGGCGCGCGCGCCTGCCCCTTCAACGCCCTGTACTGGGACTTTTTTGAGCGTCACGCCCCGACGTTGCAAGGCAACCGGCGCCTGGCGCTGGTGTACCGCCAGCTGCAAAAAATGTCCGACGCGCAGCGCGCGGCGCTGCGAACGCAAGCCGGGCATCTGCGCGAACGGCTGGACACGCTCTGACTACAGCACCCGAAAGGACTCTCCATGCAATCCCTACCTGCTGGTTACCGCGCGCTGGTGCTTGGCGCCTCAGGCGCTATCGGTGGTGCACTGGCCGCCCAATTGCGAGACGACCCATACTGCGCAAAGATGCTCACGTTGGGGCGCTCCACCACGCCAGCTGTGGACTTCGACGCCCCGCCCAGCATTGCCGAGGCGGCGCACTCATTGTTTACACAAGGCCCATGGAACCTGGTGCTGGTGGCCACAGGCATGCTGCAAGGTCCCACGGGCAAGCCCGAAAAGCGTCTGACAGACCTGAGTGCCGAGCACATGGCGGCTAGCTTTGCCGTCAACACCATTGGGCCAGCCTTGGCGCTGGCGCATTTCGCCCCGCAGTTGGCGCACGGCGAGCGCAGCGTGCTCGCGGTGCTTTCAGCCAAAGTCGGCAGCATTGGCGACAACCGCCTGGGTGGTTGGTACAGCTACCGCGCCTCCAAGGCGGCGCTGAACATGGTGGTAAAGACGGCGGCCATCGAACTGGCCCGCACCCACCCGCAGGCGGTGGTCGCAGCGCTGCACCCGGGCACCGTGGACTCGGCGCTCTCGGCCCCGTTTCGCGGCGCGCAAATCTGGCGGCCTGCCCGCGACGCTGCGCGCGACCTCTTGGCGGTGATCGATGGCTTGCAGCCCGAGGACAGCGGGGGCTTCTGGGCCTATGACGGCCAGCGCCTGCGTTGGTAACCCGCACAACGATTGGAAGGAAACGCACCATGCGCATTCTGCTCACCGGCGGCACCGGCCTGATCGGCCGGGCCTTGTGCCAGCACTGGCAGCGACAGGGCCACGACCTTTTCGTCTGGAGCCGTGACACGGCTCAAGTACCGCGCCTGTGCAGCGGCGCACAGGGCATCGCGCAACTGCAAGCGCTTGACGGTAGCGCGCCGCTGGACGCCGTGGTCAATCTCGCAGGCGCGCCGATTGCCGACCGCCCCTGGACCGCTGCGCGGCGCGACCTGCTGTGGCACAGCCGTGTGGATCTGACGCGCACCCTGGTCGACTGGATGGGCCGGCAAGCCGCGCCCCCGCGCGTGCTGCTGTCAGGCTCGGCCGTCGGCTGGTATGGCGACCGCGGCGAGCAATGGCTGGCCGAAGACAGCGCGCCGGGCAACGCCGACTTCGGCAGCCGCCTGTGCGTGGCCTGGGAGCAAGAGGCCGAGCGCGCGCGCCAGTGGGGCGTGCGCGTGGCGCTGCTGCGCACCGCGCCCGTGCTGGCCCCGCAGGGGGGCATGCTGGCGCGGCTGCTGCCGCCTTTCAGGTTGGGCCTGGGCGGGCGCCTGGGCAGCGGCCAGCAGTGGATGCCCTGGATCCATCTGGACGACCAGGTGGCTCTGATGGACCACTTGTTGCACAACGATGCCTGTAGCGGCCCCTACAACGCCTGCGCACCCGAGGCGGTGCGCAACACCGAATTCACCCAGACCCTGGCGCGCACGCTGGGCCGCCCGGCCGTGCTGCCCGCACCGGCCTGGGTGCTGCGCCTGGCGCTGGGCGAAATGTCGGTGCTGCTGCTCGGGGGCCAGCGCCTGGCGCCGCGCCGCACGCAGGGGGCAGGGTTTGCCTGGCGCCATCCCCAGCTGGCAGCGGCCCTGGCGCAGCTGCTGCGAAAATCATAGTAAAAATCGTAGCGTATGGCGCGCTGATCCTGGGGTCGAAACCCGTAGCCAGTGCCTGTAACAATGGCTCGGCGCCTCATCAGGGTTTGGCGAGCAGTTTCTCCAACTGCCCCAGAAACGCCGTGCTTTCGGGCTCGACCGTGCTCGGGTAGTGGGTGACCGAAAGCCCCGATCGGTCAATGAGGTATTTGTTGAAGTTCCATCCCGGCACTTTGCCGGTCATCTGCGCCAGCTGTTTGTAGAGTGGGTTGGCATCCGAGCCCCGCACCGCAGAGCGCGCGAACATCGGGAAGATCACGCCATAGGTGTTGTAGCAAAAGTCCGCGATTTCCTTGTTGTCGTTTTTTTCCTGGAAAAAGTCGTTCGAGGGAAAGCCCAGCACGACCAGGCCGCGGTCTTTGTACTTCTGGAACAGCGCCTCCAGGCCCTGGTATTGGTACGTGAACCCGCAATAGCTGGCCGTATTGACCACCAGGATCACCTTGCCCTGGTACTGGCACAGCGATTGCGGGCTGTCATCTTGCAATCTGGGAAACCTGTGCCTGAGCACCGCCGGGCAACCAGACAAGGCCTGCTCGCCGGCTGCGGCTGCGGTCGGTGCCGGCGGGACACTGGGGACGCCCGCGAAGGCCATCGGGTGAGAAATAACGAGCAAAAACGCCAACGCACGACCGGACATATACAGCACCCGTGGGAGAGACGATGGTTTCATTGTCGTGCAGCGGCTCTAGTCCCGTAATAACCCTCCCGCCAACCCCGGCGCGCCGCCTGCCCGCACGCGCTGCGGCCGTCACGGCGGGTGGCGTGCGAACAGCTTGCCGCGCGCGGTGGCGGTGATGACGGATACAGCCGGGTGTGTGATGCGCCGCTCCACCGAGTGTTGGCGCCGATTCAAAATTGAGCCACCGTGCCGCTTGAATTTTGAGCCAGGGCTGCAAGCCAGCCTGAGAGGGCCGGCTGTGGATAAGTGTAGTGCCTGATCCCGGTTCGTAATCTCCTTGAAGGACTGTTGTCATCGGTATTGAAGAAGGCAAGCCGCGCCAGCGGCTTGCCTTCTGGCCTTCAAAACGGCTGCCCCTTGTGTGCCTGTTCACGTGCCTTGATGCGTTTCTTGGCCACGGCCGTGCTGTGCAGGAAGCGGTGCGACTCGTTGCCCGTCTCCACGATGTGGCAATGGTGCGTGAGCCGATCCAGCAGCGCCGTGGTCATCTTGGCGTCGCCAAACACGCTGGACCACTCCTTGAAGTCCAGGTTGGTCGTGATCATCACGCTGGTGTGCTCGTAGAGCTTGGAGAGCAGATGGAACAACAAGGCACCTCCAGCCTGGCTGAAGGGCAGATAACCCAGTTCATCGAGGATGACCAGATCCATGCGCTGCAAGCTCGCTGCGATGCGCCCCGCCTTGCCCTGGGCCTTCTCCTGCTCCAGCGCGTTGACCAGATCCACTGTGGAGTAAAACCGCACCCGTGAGCCATGGCGCGTGATGCCCGCCACGCCGATGGCCGTGGCCAGGTGCGTCTTGCCCGTGCCGGGGCCACCTACCAGCACCACGTTGTGCGCCTGCTCGGTGAACGCCATGCCTGCGAGCTGTTCGATCAGCTTTCTGCCCACCGGCGAGCACTCGAAGTCAAAGCCCGCCAGGTCGCGGTGCACAGGGAACTTGGCCGTGTGCATCTGGTAGCTGATCGAGCGCATGGCACGGTCGCCGCCTCGGCCTGCAGCAGGTGCTCCAGCAACCAGCGCGAGCTCTCCAATGTCGCATGACCGCCTTGCTTGACCAGATCCTCCCAGGCCCCCGCCATGCCATACAGGCGCAGCTCTTTGAGCTCTTTGTCCAACTCACGCATGATCGGCCTCCTGCACGACAATGTCTGTGCGCAGGCTGTCGTAGCGTGCCGTGTCGGCCAGGGGGGCCTGGCTCACCTGCAGGATGGTGGCAACTGTCTCGGGCAGGGGCTGTGCCTGCAAGCGTGCCAGCACGTTGATGACGTGTTCGCAGCTCACCCGCCCTGAGGGTGGGGCGCTCTGCAGCGCCAGCTCCACCGCCACCAGTACCGCGTCCAGCCCTTGCTTGGGCACTTCGGCCAGCACCTGCGCCATGACCTTGTCGCCGCCGTCCTGATGCAGCAGGGCGCGCCGCATGCGTTGCAAGGGGTCGGGCAGATCGGCAAACGGAGCGCCGTTGCGCAGCGCCCCTGGCTTGCGCTCGATCAGTGGCACGTAGTGCTGCCAGTCGTAGCGTGTCTGGTTGCGCTCGCTCAGGCGCTCGTGCGTGGCCACCACGGTATCGCCGGCCACCACCACGATCTGCGCCGGGTACAGGTGCGTGCTGACCATCTGCCCTGCCCATTCACAGGGCACCGAGTAGCGGTTGCGCGCCACTGTCACCAGGCAGGTGCTGCTGACCCGCACCGGGTGCTCGACGTAGCCGTCAAACGCCGCAGGCATGGGCATGAGGTGCTCTTGCTCGAGTTCGAGCATCTCGGCGATGCTGAATTCTTTGTGCTGCGGGTGGCGCAACTCTTGCCACAGGGCCCGGCAGCGCTCGCCCAGCCAGGCGTTGAGTTCGGCAAAGCTGCCAAAGCGCCGCTGCCCGGCCTCCAGCCAGATGCGCCTGCGACTGTCCTGCACGTCCTTCTCCACGCGCCCCTTCTCCCAGCCGCTGGCGCGGTTGCAAAAGTCCGCATCGAACAGGTAGTGCGCGCACATGGCGGCAAAGCGGGCGTTGACCACGCGGCCCTTGCCCTGCCAGAACGCGCCGCTGGCGCACAGCAACATGTGCGAGACCTGCAGCCGGTAGTACACCCCACCGATCACCAGCCCGTCTTCGCTCCAGTCGAACTGGAAGGCCTCGCCCAGCTCGAACGTCAGGGGCACGAAAGCCTTGGCTGCATCGCCCTGACCTTTGCCTTGGCGCCACTTGCGGATGAAGTCCGTCACCCGTGTGTACCCACCCTCGTATCCGGCCGCCTTGATCTGCGCAAACAGCGCCTTGGCCGTGCGCCGCTCCTTCTTGGGCCGCCTGGCATCGGCCTTCAACGCTTGTGTGAGTTCGGCCTCATAGGCCGACAGCTTCGTGGTCTTGACCGCCTCCCGGCGGTACTTGGGCTCGAGCGACTCAACCTCATCGAGCCACTTGGCCACCGTGTTCCTCGATAGCCCCGTCTCCCTCGAGATCTGCCTCTTCGTCTTCTTGTCCCGGCGGTGCATCCGCCTGATCTTGCCAATCATGTCCATGGTGATCACCTTCTTCATTCCCCTGCTCAAAAATGCAGCAGGGTAGGTAAAACACCTGGCTCAAATTTGCGTCGGCATCACCGCAAAAAGTGGCTCAGTTTTCGGTCGGCGTCAACACATATATGAAAGATCGACTCCCAAGCTCAGAAAGAGAACTGAAAGGACAGATGTAACCGTAGTCGTCGGCGCCGGCGGCATCGGCTTGGCGATTGTCCACCGCATCAGCAGCGGCCGCCATGTCCTGCTCTCCGATCACCGTCAGGAAGCCGCTGACGCGGCCGCCAAATTGCTCGAGAACGCGGGATTCGAAACCACGGCCATGCAGGCCGATGTTTCGGATCGAAACTCGATCCAGGCCGTGATCCGCAAGGCGCAGGAACTGGGGCAGATCAAGGCGCTGGTGCAGGTGGCGGGCGTGTCGCCCTCGCAGGCGTTCATCGAGGCGATCCTCAAGGTCGATCTGTACGGCATCTCGATGCTGCTGGAAGAGTTCGGCCGGGTGATTGCCAAAGGCGGCTTGGGCGTGGTGATCTCCTCGCAGTCCGGCTACCGCATGCCGGCGCTGACTGCCGCACAGGATGCGCTGCTGGCGACCGCGCCGGCGGACGACTTGCTGGCACTCGACTTCGTCAAGAACGTCGAAAGCACGCTGCATGCGTGCAACTCGCTGCGCGTGCGCGGCGAGGCAGTGCAGTGGGCCAAGCGCGGCGCGCAGGTCAATTCGATCCGCCCGGCATCATCGTGAAGCCGCTGGCGCACGACGAACTGCATGGCGAACGCGCGGACTTCTCCCAGGCGATGCTGAAGAAGATGCCAGCCGGACGCGCCGGTACGCCGGACGAAGTGGCTGGGCTGATCATGGGGCCGGAAGGCGGCTTTATCACTGGCAGTGAATTCTTGATCGACGGTGGTGCGACGGCCAATTTCTACTACGATCCGGACGCTGGCAAAGCGTGACGGACCAGAAGAAGCGCAATCTGCAGACCGGTTTCTGATGGGTGACGGAAAGTCATCAAGACCACCAGTCCGCACAAGTATGCCCAGTATTGGCGCTAAAAAGCCCTGCGCACCGCATTGGCCGCAGGGCTGGGTTTTTTGGCTTTGCGGCGGTTTATACCTGATCCGCGCTCAGCCCCGCCGTCTGGCTGAAGCCCCCGTCCACGTAGGTGATCTCGGCCGTCACACCGCTGGCCAGGTCGGAGAGCAGGAAGGCCGCCACATTGCCCACGTCCTCGATCGTCACGTTGCGGCGCAGCGGGGCGGCGTCGGCCACGCGGCCGAGCAGTTTGCCGAAGTCCTTGATGCCGCTGGCGGCCAGGGTTTTGATGGGGCCGGCGCTGATGCCGTTGGCGCGGATGGCGCGGCCGTCCGCCGTGCGGCCCACGGCCTCTGCCAGATAGCGCACGCTGGCCTCAAGGCTCGCCTTGGCCAGGCCCATGGTGTTGTAGTTGGGGATGCTGCGCAGCGCGCCCAGGTAGGACAGGGTCAAGAGCGACGATTTATCGTTCAGGTAGGGCAGGGCGGCCTTGGCCATGGCCGGGAAGCTGTAGGCGCTGATGTCGTGCGCGATGCGAAAGCCTTCGCGTGACAGGCCTTCGAGGAAGTTGCCGGCAATCGCCTCGCGCGGCGCAAAGCCTATGCTGTGCACGAAGCCGTCAAACTTGCCCCAGGTGGCGGACAGGTCGGCAAACATCTTCTCGATCTGTGCATCGTCGGCCACGTCGCAGTCAAACACCAGCTTGGAGCCGAACTCTGCCGCAAACTCGCTGATGCGATCCTTGAAGCGCTCGCCCACGTAGCTGAAGGCGAGCTCGGCCCCCTGTTGGTGGCAGGCGCGGGCGATGCCGTAGGCGATGGAGCGGTTGGACAGTACGCCCGTGATGAGCAGCTTCTTGCCGGCGAGAAAACCCATATTCGTTCTCCTGTGGATGCGTTCAGAGGTAATGCAGAATTGTCGCATGCGGTATTGGCTGATCTGTTCACTGTTCTTCCCGTGCCTGGCGTTGTGGCCCGGCGCGCCTGCGCGGGCCGCGCACGCCTACGCCATGTGGGGCGATCCCGCCTTGCCGGCCGGTTTTGCGCACCTGCCCTATGTGAACCCCGATGCGCCCAAGGGCGGCGAGCTGCGCCTGGTGAGCAACCTGCGCGCATCCACCTTCGACAAGTACAACCCGTTCACCATCCGCGGCAACGCGCCGGCCTACCTGTCGGCGCTGATGTTCGACACGCTGCTGTCCGGCTCGATGGACGAGACCGCCACCGGCTACGGCCTGCTGGCCGAGGACGTCAGCGTGGCGCCTGACGGTCTGTCGGCCACCTTCCGCCTGCGGCCCGCAGCGCGCTTTCACAACGGCAAGCCGGTCACGGCCCAGGATGTGAAGCACAGCTACGACACGCTGGTCGGCCCCTACACCTCGCCAGGCTTCAAGACCCTGCTGATCGAGGTGGCCGGCGTGGATGTGCTGGACGATCACACGGTGCGCTACCGCTTCAAGGCGCCCAACCGCGAGCTGCCGCTGACCGTGGGCGGCCTGCCGGTTTTCAGTCGCGACTGGGGCCTGGGCGAGGACGGCAAGCCCAAGCCCTTTGACCAGGTGGTCATGGATATTCCGATAGGCAGCGGGCCGTATCGTGTTGGCCCGGTCAACTTCGGCAAGGACATCACCTACGTGCGCGACCCCAACTATTGGGCGCGCGACCTCAACGTGCGCCGCGGCACGGCCAACTTCGACCGGGTGCTGATCAAGATCTACAAGGACAACACGGCACGGCTGGAGGCGCTGAAGGCCGGCGAGTTCGACCTGATGCGTTTTTTCAGCGCCGGCGACTGGGCGCGGCGCGTGAACGGCAAGAAGTTTGATACCGGCGAGCTGGTCAAGGCCGAATTTGCCAACAAGCTGCCCACGGGCTTCCAGAGCTATGTGCTGAACACGCGCCGGCCACTGCTGGCAGACCGGCGCGTGCGCGAGGCCCTGGGCCTGGCGTTCGACTTTGAATGGATGAGCCGCCAGTTGTTCTACGGCGCCTACCGGCGCGTACACGGCATCTTCGGCAACACCATGTGCGAAACCCATGGCCTGCCCACTGCGGCGGAGCTGGCCCTGCTGGAGCCCTGGCGCCAGAATTTGCCGCCCGAGGTCTTCGGCCCCATGTTCGAGCCGCCGGTCACCAAGGACGCCATGGCGCTGCGCGAGCACCTGCGGCGCGCCCTGGTGCTGTTGAAAGAAGCCGGCTGGGAGGTCAAGGACGGCGTGCTGCGCAACGCCCAGGGCGAGCCTTTTGTGCTGGAGTACATGGACAGCAACGAGGGCGGGGTGCGCACGCTGTCGTCGTGGCAGCGCAACCTGGCGAAGCTGGGCATAACGCTCAGGTTCCGCTCGGTGGACTTTGCGCTCTACCAGCAGCGGCTGCAGAAGTTCGACTTCGACATCACCACCATCGCCTACCAGGGCACGAACAACCCCGGCCAGGAGTTCGCCGACCTGTTCGGCAGCAAGGCGGCGGACCAGGAGGACTCGGGCAACTTCCCCGGCGTGAAGAACCCGGCCGTGGACGCGATGATCCGCGCCATGGTGTCGGCCAAGACGCTGCAGCAGATGCTGCCCGCCTGCCACGACCTGGACCGCATCATCGCCCACGAGCATTACCTGATCCCGCAATGGTCTGCCTCCACGCACCGCATGGTGTATGACGCCTGGCGCCTGGCCAAGCCCCCGGTGGTGCCGCCGTACTCGCCGGGCGAGATGTGGGTCATCGATACCTGGTGGTCTAAAAAACCATAGCTGTTTGCGCTTGATGGATAAGGGCTACAGCCTGTTTTAATCAAAATGTTCAATCTGGAACACAAGATCCCCCCGCCGGTCGTCGGCCTGGCCTGCGCCGGCCTGGCCTGGCTGCTGGCCGGCGCCGCGCCAGCTTTGGCGTTGCCGTGGTCGGCTCGGCTGGCGCTGGCCGTGGCGCTGCTGCTGGCCCTGGCCGGCCTGGCGCTGGAGCTGTGGGGCCTGTGGGTGTTTCGTTGCCACCGCACCACGCCCAACCCGCTGGCGCCCGAACGCGCGCGTGCCGTGGTGCAGTCCGGGCCGTACCGCTTCACGCGCAATCCCATGTATGTCGGCGTGGCCCTGCAGCTGCTGGGCTGGTGCGCGTACCTGCGCAACCCACTGGCGCTGCTGGCGCTGGTGGCATTCGTGGCCTACATCACGCGCTTTCAGATCCTGCCCGAGGAGCGGGCGCTGGCACAGAACTTTGGCGAGCCATACCGCCAGTACCTGCGCCTGGTGCGGCGCTGGCTCTGAATATCATCGACGCCCATGTTTGCCTACATCCTCAAGCGCATCCTGCTCATGCTGCCCACGCTGCTGGGTGTGCTGCTGTTGACCTTCGTCGTCATCCAGTTCGTGCCCGGCGGCCCGGTGGAGCAGTACCTGGCCGAGGCCAAGGCGGGCGCCGCCGGTGCAGGGGGCGGCGGCGAGGGCGGCGGCATGGCCTACCGCGGCGCGCAGGGCGTGGACCCCAAGCGCCTGGAGCAGATCAAGGCGCTGTACGGTTTCGACAAGCCGGCGCACGAGCGCTTTATCCAGATGCTGGGGCAGTTCGCGCGCTTCGACCTGGGGCGCAGCTTTTTTCAGAACAAGGACGTGTGGCAGCTGGTCAAGGAAAAGCTGCCCGTGTCCATCAGCCTGGGGCTGTGGACCTTTTTCATCAGTTACCTGGTCGCCGTGCCGCTGGGCGTGGCCAAGGCGGTGCGCGCGGGCTCGCGCTTTGACCTGGTGACCACGCTCATCATCCTGGTCGGCTATGCGATTCCGGGCTTTGTGCTGGGCGTGGCGCTGCTGGTGGTGTTTGGCGGGCAGCTGCAGTGGTTTCCGCTGCGCGGGCTGACGTCAAGCAACTGGGAGCAACTGAGCCTGATGGGTAAGGTGACCGACTACCTCTGGCACATCACCCTGCCCATCACCGCCATGGTGGCGGGCAGCTTTGCCGTGACGGCCATGCTGACCAAGAACGCGTTTCTGGAGGAGATCCGCAAGCAATACGTGCTCACGGCGCGCGCCAAGGGCCTCACCGAACGCCAGGTGCTCTGGGGCCATGTGTTCCGCAACGCGCTGATCCCCATCATCACCGGCTTTCCCTCAGCCTTCATTGGCGCGTTCTTCGCGGGTTCGCTGCTCATCGAGACGCTGTTCTCGCTTGACGGCTTGGGCCTGCTCAGCTACGAGAGCGTGATCCGCCGCGACTACCCCGTGGTGCTGGGCACGCTGTATTTGTTCACGCTGATCGGCCTGGTGACCAAGCTGATCTCCGACCTGTGCTACGTGTGGGTCGATCCGCGCGTGAAGTTCGATTGATGCCTGGGTTAAAAATGGACATAATTTATATCCAACTTGTCCATCATTCATCGTCTGGAGGTGCATCATGACCTGGAACATCGCCAGTGCCAAACAGCAGTTCTCCGAGGTCGTGCGCCTGACAGCCGAGGAGCCGCAGGCCATCTACAACCGCGACAAACCCGTGGCGGTGCTGATCTCGGCGCAGGAGTACGAGGAGTTCAAGGCCTGGCAGGCGCAGAAAAAACGCCCCACGCTGGCCGAGCAGTTCGACGAGATCCGGGCGCTGCTGGCCGCGCGGGGCGAGGACGGTATCGAACTGCCGCCGCGCACCACCCGCTACAACCCCATGGTCGATGACCCGCATTACTGGGATTGATGGGGACGCTGGCAATGCAATTGGCCGATACCAATGTCGTTTCTGAACTCATGCGCAAACGCCCGGATGCGGGCGCGCTGGCGTGGCGCGAGATGGTCGATGCCACCTATGGAAAAGTGACCATTTCTGCGGTGACCGTCGATGAAATCATGTACGGCCTGGCGCGCAAGCAGGATGCGGGTTTGCAGGCCTGGTTTGACGGCTTCATCGGCCGCAACGAGGTACTGCCCGTGACGCAGACCATTGCCTATCGCGCCGGCGAGATGCGCACGGGCTTTTCCCGGCGTGGCGTGGTGCGCAGCCAGGCCGACATGCTCATCGCCGCCACCGCCCAGATCCACGCCCTGACCCTGGTCACGCGCAATGTGCGCGACTTTGACGGCTGCGGCATAGGCCTGCTCAACCCCTTTACCGCATGAGCGCCGCAAGCCCATCCTTGTCCCCCGGCCGCCGCGCCTGGCGGCGTTTCCGTGCCAACCGCCTGGGCTTCTGGAGCCTGGTGCTGTTCTGCACCCTGGTCGTCATCAGCCTGGCTGCCGAGCTGGTCAGCAACGACCGGCCGCTCATCGTGCGCTACCAGGGGCAGACCTACTTCCCCATGCTCAAGGACTACCCCGAGACCACGTTCGGTGGCGACTTCCAGACGCCCGCCGACTACCTCGACCCCTATGTGCGCCGGCGCATCACCGAGGGCGGCAACTGGGCGCTGTACACGCTCAACCCCTACGGCGCCAATACCCTGAACTACTTCGCCAAGCAGCCCAACCCCTCGGGCCCGTCGCGCGATAACTGGCTGGGCACGGACGACCGCGGGCGCGACCTGCTGGCGCAGCTGATCTACGGCTTTCGCGTCAGCGTGCTGTTCGGCATGGCGCTCACCGTGGTCGGCGTGGCGCTGGGCGTGGCGGCCGGGGCCGTGCAGGGGTTCTTTGGCGGCAAGACCGACCTGGCCTTCCAGCGTTTCATCGAGATCTGGGGCTCCATGCCGGAGCTGTACCTGCTCATCATCTTCAGTGCGGTGTTTGCGCCCAGCATTGCGCTGCTGCTGGTGCTGCTCTCCCTGTTCGGCTGGATGGGGCTGTCGGACTATGTGCGCGCCGAGTTTCTGCGCAACCGCCAGCTCGACTACGTGAAGGCCGCGCGCGCCCTGGGCGTCAAAAGCGGCCACATCATCTGGCGCCACATACTACCCAACAGCATGACGCCGGTGGTCACCTTTCTGCCCTTTCGCATGGGCGCGGCCATCCTGGCGCTGACCTCGCTTGATTTTCTGGGCCTGGGCGTGCCGCCGGGCACACCCAGCCTGGGCGAGCTGCTATCGCAGGGCAAGAACAACATCGACGCCTGGTGGATCTCCATCTTCACCTTCGCCGTGCTGGTGACCACGCTGCTGCTGCTCACCTTCATGGGCGACGCGCTGCGCGACGCCCTCGACCCCCGCAAGGCGGAGCACTGACATGCGCGCCACTGCCCCCATGAACCCTCAGTCGCCCCCGCTCTTGCAAGTACGGGATCTGGAGGTGCGCTTTGGCGCCAAGCAGGTGGTGCACGGCGTGAGCTTTGACATCGCCCCCGGCGAGAAGCTGGCCCTGGTGGGCGAGTCGGGTTCGGGCAAGACCGTGACGGCGCTGGCCCTGCTGCGCCTGGCCGGCGACGCCCAGCTGACGGGCAGCGCGCTGATGGCCGGGCGCGATCTGCTGCAACTGAGCGAACGCGAGTTGCGCGGCGTGCGCGGCGGCGACATCGCCATGGTGTTCCAGGAGCCCATGACCGCGCTGAACCCGCTCATGCCCGTGGGCGAGCAGGTGGCCGAGGTTTTGATGCTGAAACAGGCCCTGACCAAGGCACAGAGCGCGCAATCAGCTATCGAATTGTTAGCAAGCACGGGCATCCCCGAGCCCGCGCGACGCGCCGGCAGCTTCCCGCACCAGCTCTCGGGCGGGCAGCGCCAGCGCGCCATGATCGCCATGGCCCTCGCCTCGCGGCCCAAGCTGTTGCTGGCCGACGAACCGACGACGGCGCTCGACGTCACGCTGCGCGGCCAGATCCTCGATCTGTTGTCCGACCTGCAGCGCCAGACCGGCATGGCCGTGCTGCTCATCACGCACGACCTGCTGCTGGTGCGCCGCTTTGCCGACCGCGTGGCGGTGATGGAGCAGGGCGTGCTGGTGGAGCAGGGCGCGGTGGCGCAGGTGTTTGGTACCCCGCAACATGACTACACGCGCCGCCTGATCGGCAGCACGCCGCAGCGCGACGTGATCGAGGGTGCGGCGGCCGAAGGCGCCACCCCCGCCGCCCAGGCCGATGCACTGCGCGTTGCCTATCCCGTGCCACTGCCGGGTTTTCGTGGCTGGTTTGCCAAGGGCGAGTTCGTGGCGGTCAACGGCGTGGGTTTTCAACTGCAGAGCGCGCGCACCCTGGGCGTGGTGGGCGAGTCGGGCTCGGGCAAGTCCACGCTGGCCCAGGCACTGCTGGGCCTGTTGCCGTCAACGGGTGAGTTGCAGGTGGCGGGCCAGGCCTGGCAGCAGCCGTCGCATGGCAACAGCTCCCATAACCAGGCCTTGCGCCAGCAGGTGCAGGTGGTGTTCCAAGACCCGTTCTCGTCGCTGTCGCCGCGCATGACCGTGGAAGAGATTGTCGGCGAGGGCCTGCAGGTGCACGCACCCCAGCTGCCGCTGCCTGAACGCCGCGCGCGCGTGGCCGCCATGCTGGCCGAGGTGGGCCTGACCGAGGCGCAGTTTCCCGGCCTGCTCGCGCGCTACCCGCATGAATTCTCGGGCGGCCAACGCCAGCGCCTGGCGATCGCGCGCGCCCTCATCGTGCAGCCGCAGCTGCTGGTGCTGGACGAGCCCACCAGCGCGCTGGACGTGACCATCCAGCAGCAGGTGCTGTCGCTGCTGCAGCGGCTGCAAAAGGAGCACGCCCTGTCCTACCTGCTCATTACCCATGATGTGGCCGTGGTGCGCGCCATGGCGCATGAGGTCATCGTCATGAAGGACGGCGAGGTGGTGGAGTCCGGCAGCGTGCAGCAGGTGCTGGATGCGCCGCAGCACCCCTACACGCAGCGCCTGGTGGAGGCGGCGCGCGCGCCGTGAGCGCAGCTCCAGGCCACTGCCGGCTAGAATATGCGCTTTACAAGATAACAAGGGCGAGAAAGGCAATGTCGGTTATGACACCGCGAACTACGACGGAGACCTCCACCGGCCGCTAAGGCTGGCCGTTCGCGCCTGCACGAGAGCTTTTCTCACCCTCACCAAAGCGCGGACTTTTGTACCGCGCTTTTTTGCTTCTGGGCCTCAAAGCGCGCGCCGCAACCGCAATTCCCAAGGATTTCTCACATGCTTCACATCACGCTGCCCGATGGTTCCCAACGCGAATTCCCCGGCCCGGTGACCGTGGCCGAGGTGGCCGCCTCGATCGGCGCTGGCCTGGCCAAGGCAGCCCTCGCCGGCAAGATCGGTGACAGGGTGGTCGATACCAGCCACCTGATCACCGAAGACAGCCCGCTGGCCATCGTCACCGCCAAGGATGCCGATGGCCTGGAGGTCATTCGCCACTCCACCGCCCACCTGCTGGCCTACGCCGTCAAAGAGCTGTTCCCGGACGCGCAGGTCACCATAGGCCCGGTGATAGACAACGGCTTTTATTACGACTTTGCGTACAAGCGCCCGTTCACGCCCGAGGATCTGGTGGCGATCGAGAAGCGCATGGCCGAGCTGGCCGCCAAGGACGAACCGGTGGTGCGCCGCGTGCTGCCGCGCGACGAAGCCGTGGCGTATTTCAAGGGCCTGGGCGAGCACTACAAGGCCGAGATCATTGCCAGCATCCCCAGCAACGAAGACGTCAGTCTGTACCGTGAAGGCGCGTTTGAAGACCTGTGCCGTGGCCCGCACGTGCCCAGCACCGGCAAGCTCAAGCACTTCAAGCTGATGAAGGTGGCCGGGGCCTACTGGCGTGGCGACCATCGCAACGAGATGCTGCAGCGCGTCTACGGCACGGCCTGGGCCAGCAAGGACGAACTGCAGAACTACCTGCACATGCTGGAAGAGGCAGAGAAGCGCGACCATCGCAAGCTCGGGCGTGAACTCGATCTGTTCCACATCGACGAGCATTCGCCCGGCACCGTGTTCTGGCACCCCAAGGGCTGGACGCTTTGGCAGCAGGTCGAGCAATACATGCGCCGCGTCTACCAGGACAACGGTTACCAGGAGGTCAAGGGTCCGCAAATCCTGGACAAGACCCTGTGGGAGAAGACCGGCCACTGGGACAAGTACCGCGAGAACATGTTCACGACCGAGTCGGAAAAGCGCGACTATGCCCTGAAGCCGATGAACTGCCCGGGCCACATCCTGATCTTCAAGCAGGGCATCAAAAGCTACCGCGACCTGCCGCTGCGCTACGGCGAGTTTGGCCAATGCCACCGCAACGAGCCCACCGGCGGCCTGCACGGCATCATGCGCGTGCGCGGTTTCACGCAGGACGATGGCCATATCTTCTGCACCGAAGACCAGATCCAGCCCGAGGTGCTGGCCTTCACGCAGTTGCTGCAGAAGGTCTACGCCGACTTTGGCTATAGCGACATCATCTACAAGGTGGCTACGCGCCCCGAGGCGCGCATCGGCTCGGATGAGAGCTGGGACAAGGCCGAGGCGGCGTTGATCCACAGCCTGGAGGCGTCGGGCTGCGCGTTCGAGATTTCGCCCGGCGAGGGCGCCTTCTACGGCCCGAAGATCGAATACACCTTGAAGGACGCCATTGGCCGGCACTGGCAGTGCGGCACGATACAGGTGGACTTTTCCATGCCCGAGCGCCTGGACGCCGAATACGTCGGCGAGGATGGCGGCCGCCACCGTCCGGTGATGTTGCACCGCGCCATCGTTGGTTCGCTGGAGCGCTTCATCGGCATCCTGATCGAGCAGCACGCGGGCGCGCTGCCGGTGTGGCTGGCGCCGCTGCAGGTGGCGGTGCTCAACATCACCGATGCACAGCAGGACTACTGTCGCGAAATTGCCGCAAAGCTGCAAAAAGCACTGCCCCATCAAGACCTTAGGGTGGTGACCGATCTGCGCAACGAAAAGATTACGTATAAAATACGCGAGCATGCGCTGCAAAAGCTGCCCTACATCCTGGTCGCCGGCGACAAGGAAAAGGCCGCCGGAGCCGTCGCAGTGCGCGCCCGGGGCAACAAAGACCTGGGTGTGATGTCCCTCGACGCCTTTGTCGAACTGATCGCACGGGACATCGCCTCCAAAGCCTGATTTTTGAGAATCAAACATCGCTTTGAAGCGCACAGGTGGTGCGTGAGCAGCTACGCTTTTCGTAGCTTTTTTGATTGAAGGTGAAAGCCATCGCTACTGAATTTCGTGACCGTCGCCAGCGTGAGGAACGCAAGCACCGTCTGAACCGTGAAATCACGGCGCCTGAAGTGCGCCTGTCTGGTCCTGAAAATGAGCCCATCGGCATCGTCAGCCTGCAGGAAGCCCTGCGCATGGCGGGCGACCTGGATGTGGATCTGGTGGAAATCGCCGCTACGGCCAGTCCTCCCGTCTGCCGCTTGATGGATTACGGCAAGTTCAAGTACCAGGAGCAGAAGAAGGCGGCCGAGGCCAAGGCCAAGCAGACGGTCATCGACATCAAGGAAGTGAAATTCCGTCCGGGTACGGATGATGGCGACTACAACATCAAGTTGCGCAACATCCGTCGCTTCCTGGCCGATGGTGACAAATGCAAGATCACGCTGCGCTTTCGTGGCCGCGAGATCACGCATCAGGAACTAGGCCTAGCACTGCTCAACCGCCTGCGTGACGACCTGGCCGACACCATTTTGGTCGAGCAGTTTCCCAAGCTCGAAGGCCGTCAGATGATCATGATGATCGCGCCGGCGCGCAAGAAGCCTGGGGTCAAGCCGGCGGCAGATGCCGCGCCGGTCGCCAGCGGCAGCGAAGCGGCGTAAGCAAAGAAAATTTGGCCGGCGTCCATTGCGAGATGGGCGCCAGCCGATAGGCGGTGCGAGAGCATTGCCGCACGGCGGACTGTAAAGCCTGCCGTTTTAAAAAGTGGCTCGGGGCCAGCAAGGATGCACAGTGGTGTGCAGACGCCTCACGAGCACAAATCAAAGGAGCATGCAAATGCCCAAAATGAAGACCAAGAGCAGCGCGAAGAAGCGTTTTCGCGTTCGTCCGGGTGGCACCGTCAAGCGCGGTCAAGCCTTCAAGCGTCACATCCTGACCAAGAAGACCACCAAGAACAAGCGCCAACTGCGTGGCATCGTGAATGTGCACGACGGTGACATGGGCTCCATCGCCAAGATGCTGCCCATGGCTGGCCTGTAATCAACTGACGAACAAGGAGAAAACACATGCCTCGCGTCAAACGTGGTGTAACGGCCCGCGCCCGTCACAAAAAGGTTCTCGCCCTGGCCAAGGGTTTTCGCGGTCGCCGCGGCAATGTCTTCCGCATCGCCAAGCAGGCGGTGATGAAGGCTGGTCAGTACGCTTACCGCGATCGCCGCAACAAGAAGCGCGTGTTCCGCCGTCTGTGGATCACGCGTATCAACGCTGCTGCGCGTGAACTGGGCCTGACCTACAGCCAGTTCACCAACGGCCTGAAGAAGGCCGCCATCGAGATCGACCGCAAGATGCTGGCCGACCTCGCGGTGCACGACAAGGCTGCCTTTGGCAGCATCGTGGAGCAAGTCAAGGCCAAGCTGGCTGCTTGAGTTCACGATAGATAGCTACTTGTTTTGTAGCTGTCTGCGCACAAACAGCAAGGGCTAGGGCTTGAAAAGGCGCTAGCCCTTGTTTTATTTCAAGAGTCGATATGAACGAGCTGGATTCCCTGGTGACAAGCGCGAGCGAAGCCTTCGCGCATGCTGCAACCCCTGCCGACCTGGAAAACGCCAAGGCGCTGTTTCTGGGCAAGTCGGGCCGCCTGACTGAACTGATGAAGGGCATGGCGCAGCTCTCGCCCGAGGACAAGAAGACGCGCGGCGCAGCCATCAACGTCGCCAAGCAGGCTGTGGAGGCCGCATTGACGGCACGTCGCCAGGCCCTGGCCCAGGCCGAGCTGGAACGCCAACTCCAGGCCGAGGCGTTGGACGTGACGCTGCCCGGCCGCAAGCAAGGCCGTGGCGGTCTGCACCCGGTGTCGCTGACGCTGGAGCGCATCGAGGGCATCTTCGGCTCCATGGGTTTTGACGTGGCCGACGGCCCCGAGATCGAGACCGACTGGTTCAACTTCACGGCACTGAACACGCCCGAGGACCACCCGGCGCGCTCCATGCACGACACCTTCTACGTGGAAGGAGGCACCGCCACAGCGCCCAACCTGCTGCGCACGCACACCAGCCCGATGCAGATCCGCCATGCCGTGCAGCATGTGAAGAAATACCGCGACCTGATTGACGCCGGCCAGGCCATGCCCGAGATCCGCGTCATCGCGCCCGGCCGCACCTACCGCGTCGACAGCGACGCCACGCACTCGCCCATGTTCCACCAGTGCGAAGGCCTGTGGATTGGCGAGAACGTCAGCTTCAAGGACCTGAAGGTCATCTTCACGGCCTTCTGCAAGACCTTCTTTGAAAGCGATGACCTGGTACTGCGCTTTCGCCCCAGCTTCTTCCCGTTCACCGAGCCCAGCGCCGAGATCGACATTCAGTTCCAGAGCGGGCCGCTGGCCGGCCGCTGGCTGGAGGTGGCCGGCAGCGGCCAGGTGCACCCCAACGTGGTGCGCAACATGGGGCTGGACCCCGAGCGCTTCATCGGCTTTGCGTTCGGCATGGGGCCGGACCGCCTGACCATGCTGCGCTATGGCGTGAACGATTTGCGCCTGTTCTTCGACGGCGACATCCGCTTCCTGTCGCAGTTCCAGTAACGCAAAAAGGTGAGTTGTTCGCGCTTGTCCTGATTGGATTTCAACACGTTTTCATATTGAAACGCACGTATAGCAAGCGCAATAAGCTCATTTTTAAAGAGCACGCCAAAGAATCTGACTATGCAATTTCCCGAATCCTGGTTGCGCGAATTCTGCAACCCCGCACTTTCCACGCAAGAGCTGGCCGACACCCTGACCATGGCCGGCCTGGAGGTCGAAGAGCTCGCCCCCGTGGCCCCGCCGTTCACAAAGATTGTCGTCGGCGAGATCAAGGAGGCCGTGCAGCACCCCGACGCCGACCGCCTGCGCGTGTGCCAGGTGGACGTGGGGCAGGGCGCCCTGCTGAACATCGTCTGCGGCGCGCCGAACGCCCGTGTGGGCATCAAGGTGCCCTGCGCCATGGTGGGCGCCGAGCTGCCTGCGGGCGACGATGGCAAGCCGTTCCTGATCAAGGTTGGCAAGCTGCGCGGTGTGGAGAGCTACGGCATGCTGTGCTCGGCGCGCGAACTCAAGCTGTCTGAAGACCATGGCGGCTTGCTGGAGCTGCCTGCAGACGCACCCCTGGGCCAGAACATTCGCGACTACCTGAAGCTCGACGACACGCTGTTCACGCTGAAACTGACGCCGAATCTGGCGCATTGCCTGAGCGTCTATGGCGTTGCGCGCGAGCTGTCTGCGCTGACCGGTGCGCCGCTCGCGCAGCCGCAATTTCCCAAGGCCGCAACCTCCATCGCCGACCGCGTGCCGGTGATCATCAGCGCGCCCGATCTGTGTGGGCGTTTCTCCGGCCGCGTGATCCGCAACGTCAACACCCGCGCGGCCACGCCGCAGTGGATGGTGGACCGCCTGGCGCGTTGCGGCCAGCGCAGCGTCTCGCCGCTGGTGGACATCTCCAACTACGTGATGTTCGAGTTCGGCCGGCCCAGCCACATCTTCGACCTGGACAAGATCCACGGCGGTCTGGATGTGCGCTGGGGAGCTGCGGGCGAGCAGCTCAAGCTGCTGAACGGCAACACCGTCACGCTGGACGAAAAGGTCGGCGTGATCGCCGACGAGCGTGCAGTCGAGTCGCTCGCCGGCATCATGGGCGGCGACGCCACGGCCGTGTCCGACGACACGCGCCACATTTACGTCGAGGCCGCCTTCTGGTGGCCCGAGGCTGTGGCCGGGCGCTCGCGCCGCTACAACTTCTCGACCGACGCCGGCCACCGCTTCGAGCGCGGCGTCGATCCGCAGCTCACCGTGGAACATATCGAGCGCATCACGCAACTCATCGTCGAGATCTGCGGCACGCCCGAGACGGCTTGTGCCCCCATTGATGACCAGCAGGTGAATCTGCCCGCGCCGAACCCGGTGCGCATGCGCGTGGCGCGTGCCGCCAAGGTCATTGGCATGCCGCTGACGCTGGCGCAATGCGTGGATGCGCTCAAGCGCCTGGGCCTGCCGGTGCAGCAGGGCGAGGGCGTGCTCACCGTGCAGCCACCGTCCTTTCGCTTCGACCTGCGGCTGGAGGAGGATCTGATCGAGGAAGTCGCCCGCGTGGTCGGCTACAACAACCTGCCCACGACGCCGCCGCTGGCGCCCATCACGCCCAAGCTACGCCTGGAGTCGCACCGCAGCAGCTTTGCCGTGCGCCGCGAACTGGCCGCCCTGGGCTACCAGGAAACCATCAACTTCAGCTTTGTCGAAGAGCACTGGGAGAAGGAGCTGGCCGGCAATGACACGCCCATCAAGCTGCTCAACCCCATTGCCAGCCAGCTGAGCGTGATGCGCTCGTCGTTGCTGGGTTCGCTCTTGCAGGTCTTGAAGTTCAACCTGGATCGCAAGGCTGCCCGCGTGCGCGTGTTTGAACTGGGCCGTGTATTCCTGCGTGATGCCAGCGTGAAGAACACCGACACCACGGTGGAGGGCTTTCATCAGCCCATGCGCGTGGCCGGTCTGGCCTATGGCGCGCCCGATGCGCTGCAATGGGGCCGCAAGGATAAGGCCGTGGACTTCTACGACGCCAAGGGCGACGTGGAGGCGCTGCTGGCGCCGCTGCGCCCAACGTTCGAGTCGGCCACGCACCCCGCGCTGCACCCGGGCCGCTGCGCCCGTGTGCTGCTGGCCGGCCAGGCCATTGGCTATGTCGGCGAGCTGCATCCGCAGTGGCGCCAGTCCTGGGATCTGCCGACGGCACCAATGCTGTTCGAGCTGGAGCTCGACGCCGTGCTGCAGCGCCAGGTGCCGGCCTTCCGCGCCGTCGCCAAGCGTCAGCTGGTGGAGCGTGACATTGCCGTGGTGGTGGCCGAGCGCGTTACGCATGACGAGGTGATGCGTGCCATCCGAGGCTCGTTGCCGGGTGAACTGTTGCGCTCGGCTGTGCTGTTCGACGTCTTCCGCCCTCAGCCGCAACGCGCAGGTGAGGCTATGGCTGCTGGTGCCATCGCCCAGGGCGAGAAGAGCCTGGCCATTCGCCTGACCCTGGGCAGCGACGCCGAGGCCTTGACCGATGCGCAAATTGATGCCGCCGTGCAGTCCGTGCTGCAGGCGTTGACCCAGCAAACCGCAGCGAGGTTGCGATGACGATGGAATCCGAGCCGATGGCAATCGAGTTTGCCGTGGACAGTCTGGAGTCGCCGGCGCTCACCAAGGCGCAGCTGGCCGATTTGCTGTTCGAGCATATCGGCCTGAACAAGCGCGAGTCCAAGGACATGGTGGACGCGTTTTTCGACCTGATCGCGCAAAGCCTGATCGCTGGCGAAGATGTCAAGCTCTCGGGTTTTGGCAACTTCCAGATCCGCACCAAGGCCGCGCGGCCCGGGCGCAATCCGCGCACTGGCGAGGCCATTCCCATCGAGGCACGCCGCGTGGTCACCTTCCATGCCAGCAGCAAGCTCAAGGAGCAGATCCAGGGGTGAGCGGCGCCAATGCCAGGTTGACACTGCTTTGCTTTTGCAACCGGTGGCAAGCCTGGTGGCCGCAATAGACCTGCAGTACTCTCAACGCTTTCGCCGCGTCAACGCATCACCATGAGCCAGTCGCTGCCCGCCATACCAGTCAAGCGCTACTTCACGATTGGTGAGGTGGCGCAGTTGTGCGGCGTCAAGCCCCATGTGCTGCGCTATTGGGAACAGGAGTTCACCCAGCTGCGCCCCATGAAGCGCCAGGGTAACCGGCGCTACTACCAGCACCACGAGGTGCTGATGATCCGCCGTATCCGCGACCTGCTGTACGACCAGGGTTTCACCATCGTCGGCGCACGCAACCGACTGCATGAGCTGGCGCAGGCAGACAAGGGAGCGCGTGACGCCGCGTTGCCGCCGGATGCATTGGACGATCAGCCGATTGATCGTGCCCCCGCCCTGGCCCTGCCGCTGGACTCCAATGCGCTCAGAACGGAATTGGAAGAAATTCGCGCACTTCTTTTTTAGTGCTGATTTTTCGGTATAGAATCCAAGTCTTGTCGGCGTGTAGCGCAGCCTGGTAGCGCACTTGCATGGGGTGCAAGGGGTCGCGAGTTCGAATCCCGCCACGCCGACCATTTATATCAAGGACTTAGCTTCGAAAGGAGCTAAGTCCTTTTTCTTTTCCGTGGAAATAGCCCAACAAATAGCCCAACACTTCGAATTGGTAGGGCACTCTGGCTGATGGCATTGCTGTACGGGCACCTTGAAGAGTGCCGGGCAGACTCCAACATGGACTGTGAGCCATAGAATGGATAAGAAAGAAGGAGAAGCGATGCAGTTTGAACAACTCAACGAACAGAGCTACAAAGCCACCTTGGAGCGCTGGACATGGGAGGCTGATGCCAATGACGTTTTCCCTCACGAGGTAGAGCGCAAACTTCGCTGGGTCGGTGAACTTTTGTCTAACGGCAAGGGTGACCCGAACTATCGGTCGTTGGCGTATGGCGTTTTCACCGTGGGCTCAGACGTACCGGCAGCGGTATGCGAGCTGGTCATTTCTCGGAAGACAATGAATGAGCGCTGGCTGAAGCTCTTGAGCGTCATCCTCTCCCCTGAGGTGGAAGCGAAGGTTGAAGCGGGGGATGTGGAGGCTATCCAAACTGCTGTCATGGCGTATCGCACTGCGGTTTCTGGTGCGTTTGATGCGCAGCTTGAGCACAACGCGGATACCTTGAAGTTGTACGGGCGGAATGAAGCTATGCTAAAGTTGCTTACTACGCTACTAGCGACTCTTCAGTCATCGGGCTCCGACTTTGATGCGAAGAAGGAAGGTCGTTGGCTTGTTTTGCGATCTATTTCAACTACTACTACCTGAGGTTCCTATGTCATCTACACAGTACATCGCAAGGGTGAATGCACACATGCAACTCCGTGCACAACTGTTGGCTGCGCTGGATAAAGCCATCGGTGAAGTAGGCCAGGAACATGTCGCTCTGGCGTTGATCGACAAAGTGAAGGCTGCTGCGTAGTCCCTTACTGGCGCTGCCTGGAAAAGAAGCCCGGAGCTTGTCAGAAATTTTGTGTGTGAGGCATAGCATGTCGACAAGGAGCATGAATGCCACGCAAGACCAAACCCACCGCTTTGGCGGACCAGGCGGCACAGCCGCAATTTCACATCCCGGCCGAGCTGCTTGACCAGTTGGTGACCGGGCCCATGACGCCGGGCCAAGTCCAAGGGCTGTTCGATCAGTTCAAGAAGTCAATTCTTGAGCGGGCGCTGGGCGCCGAGATGAGTCATCACCTAGGCTATGCGCCCGGCCAAGCCAAGCCCACAGGCGGATCAGCCTGTTGGCGCCGATTCAAAATTGAGCCACCGTGCCGCTTGAATTTTGAGCCAGGGCTGCAAGCCAGCCTGAGAGGGCCGGCTGTGGATAAGTGTAGTGCCTGATCCCGGTTAGTAATCTCCTTGAAGGACTGTTGTCATCGGTATTGAAGAAGGCAAGCCGCGCCAGCGGCTTGCCTTCTGGCCTTCAAAACGGCTGCCCCTTGTGTGCCTGTTCACGTGCCTTGATGCGTTTCTTGGCCACGGCCGTGCTGTGCAGGAAGCGGTGCGACTCGTTGCCCGTCTCCACGATGTGGCAATGGTGCGTGAGCCGATCCAGCAGCGCCGTGGTCATCTTGGCGTCGCCAAACACGCTGGACCACTCCTTGAAGTCCAGGTTGGTCGTGATCATCACGCTGGTGTGCTCGTAGAGCTTGGAGAGCAGATGGAACAACAAGGCACCTCCAGCCTGGCTGAAGGGCAGATAACCCAGTTCATCGAGGATGACCAGATCCATGCGCTGCAAGCTCGCTGCGATGCGCCCCGCCTTGCCCTGGGCCTTCTCCTGCTCCAGCGCGTTGACCAGATCCACTGTGGAGTAAAACCGCACCCGTGAGCCATGGCGCGTGATGCCCGCCACGCCGATGGCCGTGGCCAGGTGCGTCTTGCCCGTGCCGGGGCCACCTACCAGCACCACGTTGTGCGCCTGCTCGGTGAACGCCATGCCTGCGAGCTGTTCGATCAGCTTTCTGCCCACCGGCGAGCACTCGAAGTCAAAGCCCGCCAGGTCGCGGTGCACAGGGAACTTGGCCGTGTGCATCTGGTAGCTGATCGAGCGCATGGCACGGTCGCCGCCTCGGCCTGCAGCAGGTGCTCCAGCAACCAGCGCGAGCTCTCCAATGTCGCATGACCGCCTTGCTTGACCAGATCCTCCCAGGCCCCCGCCATGCCATACAGGCGCAGCTCTTTGAGCTCTTTGTCCAACTCACGCATGATCGGCCTCCTGCACGACAATGTCTGTGCGCAGGCTGTCGTAGCGTGCCGTGTCGGCCAGGGGGGCCTGGCTCACCTGCAGGATGGTCGCAACTGTCTCGGGCAGGGGCTGTGCCTGCAAGCGTGCCAGCACGTTGATGACGTGTTCGCAGCTCACCCGCCCTGAGGGTGGGGCGCTCTGCAGCGCCAGCTCCACCGCCACCAGTACCGCGTCCAGCCCTTGCTTGGGCACTTCGGCCAGCACCTGCGCCATGACCTTGTCGCCGCCGTCCTGATGCAGCAGGGCGCGCCGCATGCGTTGCAAGGGGTCGGGCAGATCGGCAAACGGAGCGCCGTTGCGCAGCGCCCCTGGCTTGCGCTCGATCAGTGGCACGTAGTGCTGCCAGTCGTAGCGTGTCTGGTTGCGCTCGCTCAGGCGCTCGTGCGTGGCCACCACGGTATCGCCGGCCACCACCACGATCTGCGCCGGGTACAGGTGCGTGCTGACCATCTGCCCTGCCCATTCACAGGGCACCGAGTAGCGGTTGCGCGCCACTGTCACCAGGCAGGTGCTGCTGACCCGCACCGGGTGCTCGACGTAGCCGTCAAACGCCGCAGGCATGGGCATGAGGTGCTCTTGCTCGAGTTCGAGCATCTCAGCGATGCTGAATTCTTTGTGCTGCGGGTGGCGCAACTCCTGCCACAGGGCCCGGCAGCGCTCGCCCAGCCAGGCGTTGAGTTCGGCAAAGCTGCCAAAGCGCCGCTGCCCGGCCTCCAGCCAGATGCGCCTGCGACTGTCCTGCACGTCCTTCTCCACGCGCCCCTTCTCCCAGCCGCTGGCGCGGTTGCAAAAGTCCGCATCGAACAGGTAGTGCGCGCACATGGCGGCAAAGCGGGCGTTGACCACGCGGCCCTTGCCCTTCTTGACCTTGTCAACGGCCGTCTTCATATTGTCGTAAATACCCCGGCGCGCCACGCCGCCCAGGGCCTCAAAGCTGCGTGTGTGGGCATCGAACAGCATCTCGTGGCCCTGGCTGGGGTAGGCCACCAGCCAGAACGCGCCGCTGGCGCACAGCAACATGTGCGAGACCTGCAGCCGGTAGTACACCCCACCGATCACCAGCCCGTCTTCGCTCCAGTCGAACTGGAAGGCCTCGCCCAGCTCGAACGTCAGGGGCACGAAAGCCTTGGCTGCATCGCCCTGGCCTTTGCCTTGGCGCCACTTGCGGATGAAGTCCGTCACCCGTGTGTACCCACCCTCGTATCCGGCCGCCTTGATCTGCGCAAACAGCGCCTTGGCCGTGCGCCGCTCCTTCTTGGGCCGCCTGGCATCGGCCTTCAACGCTTGTGTGAGTTCGGCCTCATAGGCCGACAGCTTCGTGGTCTTGACCGCCTCCCGGCGGTACTTGGGCTCGAGCGACTCAACCTCATCGAGCCACTTGGCCACCGTGTTCCTCGATAGCCCCGTCTCCCTCGATATCTGCCTCTTCGTCTTCTTGTCCCGGCGGTGCATCCGCCTGATCTTGCCAATCATGTCCATGGTGATCACCTTCTTCATTCCCCTGCTCAAAAATGCAGCAGGGTAGGTAAAACACCTGGCTCAAATTTGCGTCGGCATCACCGCAAAAAGTGGCTCAGTTTTCGGTCGGCGTCAACAGGACTGGATGGCCTTCTACAATCACCGCAGGCTGCATTCGTCGCTGGGCTACCTCAGCCCGATGCAGTACGAGCAGCGCTGGTACGAGGCACAGCGTAAAAAGGCCGCGTGAACCGTGGGTTAAGAGCTACACGAAACAGGGGCAAGGTCAGTGCCCACACGTTGACGGTCTGATAACTCACGCCCACGGCCTTGGCTACCTGCCGCTGAGATTGACCCGATGCAATCAGGCTTGCGGCCTGAATCTGGCGTGGTGTGAGCGTGGGCATGTTCGCATCCGTTCGGGAGTGTCAGGATTTCTGTGTGTGAGGCTGTTGAATCCGTCACTCAATCGTGAGGCGGTTTGGTGATCTTACTGGCCCGATCTGGTAAATCGGTCCTCGTAGAGGATCGCAAATTGGTTCATCGCTGATTTCCAGTGGTTGGCCGCCCGCCCCCAGTCCGCGGTGATGTTGCGCAGCGCCAGCCAGATCAGCTTGGTGGCCGCCTCGTCGCTGGGGAAGTGGCCGCGCGTTTTGATGATCTTGCGCAGCCGTGCGTTCACGCTCTCGATGGCGTTGGTGGTGTAGATCACGCGCCGCACCTCGGGCGGGAAGGCGAAGAACGGGATGACCTTGTCCCAGGCCCGGCGCCAGGCGCTGACCACGGTCGGGAACCGCTGCCCCCAGGGGCCGGCCGCAAACGCATCCAACTCGGCCTCGGCCGCCTCGGCGCTCACCGCGGTGTAGATGGGTTTGATGGCTGCGGCCAGCGCCTTGCGGTCTTTCCATGACGCAAAGTCCAGGCCACCCCGGATCAGGTGCACGATGCAGGTCTGCAGCGTCGTCGCCGGGAACACTGCGCCCAGCGCCTCTGGCATGCCCTTGAGGCCGTCGGTGACGGCAATCAGGATGTCCTGCACCCCGCGCGTCTTCAGATCGTTGAAGACCTTCATCCAGAACTTCGCCCCCTCGGTGTTCTCGATCCAGATTCCCAGGATGTCGCGCGAGCCGTCAGGCAGTACGCCCAGCGCCAGGTAGACGGCCTTGGAGCGCACCACCGCATCCTCGCGAATCTTGACCCGCAGCGCATCGAAGAACACCACCGGGTACATCGCCTCCAGCGGCCGTGTCTGCCAGGCCGTGACCTCGCCCATCACCTCATCGGTGACACGGCTGATGAGCTCGGGCGAGACGTCCACCGAGTACATCTCAGCCAGGAAACCCTGGATCTCGCGCACCGTCATGCCGCGTGCGTACATGGCGATGATCTTGTCGTCGAAACCCGTAAAGCGCCGCTCGTGCTTGCCAATGAGCTGCGGCTCGAAGCTGCCTTCGCGATCGCGTGGGACATCGATGCGCAGCGCCCCCACATCGGTCAGTACGGTCTTGGTGCTCTTGCCGTTGCGGTGGTTGGCTGATCCGCCTGTGGGCTTGGCTTGGCCGGGCGCATAGCCTAGGTGATGACTCATCTCGGCGCCCAGCGCCCGCTCAAGAATTGACTTCTTGAACTGATCGAACAGCCCTTGGACTTGGCCCGGCGTCATGGGCCCGGTCACCAACTGGTCAAGCAGCTCGGCCGGGATGTGAAATTGCGGCTGTGCCGCCTGGTCCGCCAAAGCGGTGGGTTTGGTCTTGCGTGGCATTCATGCTCCTTGTCGACATGCTATGCCTCACACACAAAATTTCTGACAAGCTCATCCGTTCCGATGTGTTCACCTGGGCTTGCATCCGACCGTCAGGTCGTGACGTGGAAGACGTTTTTCTTTGAGTAGCCGGTAAAAGGTCGGTCGGCTTACCTTGATCCATCCCTGAATTTCCAGGGGGCTCAGAAGTTCATCAACACCAGCGGGGGTGGTGGCAGGTGTGCGGGTGGACTTGGCTTTGTTGACTGTGATCGCCATGGCAGTGGGGTGCAGAAAAGGTTGTTGCGTGTGCAACCGTTTCTGTTCGGGCCATGGGACTCGGCTCGGAGGCAGAAAGCGGCGTTGCGCCGGTTCCTTTGCCCGGTGATCGGGCCGCACTCCATTGCGAAAGGAGCCGCCATTGTCTCATGCGCGGCTGTTGTTGCTCAAGGGGTTATGCACTCAATTTCAGAGGCAGCGCCACCACGTTGGACTTCTTCCCGCTCAGTACCCAATCCAGGTGCTGACCCAGCTTGTCCCATGCGGCCTGCTGTTCGGCCCAGCGGTTGGAGACTTGATAAGCGGCAATCAGCGGGTTGGCTGGCGTGTGGTTCAAACACTTTTCGATGATGTCCACCGACACGCCAAGATGGGCCATGATCGTTGCACCAGTGCGGCGGAGGTCGTGCGGTGTCCACTTGCCACCAGGGAGGGTTAGGGTGCCGGTCGCCTTGGTGCGGCCACTCATGGGCGTGTCACGTTCTTGTCGGTCGCCAAACTGCTTTGCCAAGGACTTCGGGCATACGTGATCGGCTGGGGTGCCGTCCTTGCGGTTGTTCCTGCCGGGGAGTACC
Source organism: Diaphorobacter limosus (assembly GCF_033100095.1). Taxonomy (NCBI): domain Bacteria; kingdom Pseudomonadati; phylum Pseudomonadota; class Betaproteobacteria; order Burkholderiales; family Comamonadaceae; genus Diaphorobacter; species Diaphorobacter limosus. The sequence goes on from NZ_CP136921.1 coordinate 597,177, forward strand.
CATTGGCTGGTGCCAGTGAGTGAGTGGAGTTCACGGAAGTGTCGGAGTGCGAAGGCGCTCAGGTAGATGTGGTGCGCCTTGCCGTTCTTTGTCTCGGGTAGGAACCACACGCCCTTGGTCAAGTCCACGTCCTTCCACTGTGCCTTGGCAATCTCGCCCACACGGGCCAGGGTGGACAACAGAATCCAAATGGTGAGTTCGCTTTCTCGTTGCAGGCGTGCCGATGGCAGGCGGGTGTGGAGTTCCTGAAGCTCGGCTTCCGGCTGCGTGGTGGTGGGTGATACGTCCCATAGAACGCGGTCGCGTGGTGTGGCCTTACCGCCTATGTCCTTGCGGCGCACATCTTCCAGCGGGTGGGCTTGGATGTAACCCATGCGCCTGCACCAGTTGAAAAACTGCGTCAGGTCGTTGAGCAAGCGGTTAGCCATGCGGAGGGCTCCGCGTTCCTTCACGCTGTTCAGGACGTGGAGGCAATCGGTTTTGGTGACTGCCTGCACTGGCTTGGAGCCGATGGCGGGGAACACGTCCTTGGTGAAGGAGCGGATCAACTCTACGCCGTTATCAAAGCGCCCGGTTTCCTGTTCGCCAGACACGCGCTTGGTCAACTCCACGGACTGCCACTTGAGGGCGAGGGCTTCCACTGTTTCAGTTTCATGGATTCGCACCTGTTCTGCCTGGGCCTGGGCTTCCTTCACCTTGGACAGTTGCCGGGTGGCGTTGGGGTTGCGGCCTGCTTTGACTTCGGACTGTGCCCACTCATGGGCTTGCCGGATGGTTGCCAGGGAGTCACCAGGCCAGGAACCCGCCGTGAAGTCCACCAGCTTCCCGCCGTGACGGAAGCGCCAGCGGAACCAGACGGAAGCGGAACCGTCCTTCAGGCGCTTCACCACGCCATACAGTCCACCAGCTTCCGATACGCGGGTGATCGCGGGCGACTTCAGTATGGCCTCAAGTTCCTTGTGCTGCCAGCGGTCGCCCTTGGGCTTCGCCGTGCTGGTGGTGGTCTGGATGGTGTCGGTCATTGTTCGCCCCGTGTGCGGCCTTCTGGTGGCCTTGCTGTACCTTGTTGGGCTGGGGCTATCGAAAAATAGCCCAACAAATAGCCCAACACCTTCATGAGCTACAGCGTAACACTTTGGCTAGTGAATGAGACACTGAAAGCGCCTAAGTGTTTGACAAACCTAGTTAAATTGGTGGTTTGCCGTACCCGGCTCATGGTGGTGAAATTGTAATCTCACCTAAATGGGGTGCAAGGGGTAGCGAGTTCGAATCCCGCCACGCCGACCATTGATTGAAAAGGGCCACCGTTTACGCGGTGGCCCTTTTGGTTTTTGGTTCGGCGCGGGTGCCTATTTTCGGGCCTGTTGCGAGAAAAACCTCTCGGGCTTGATGGCGTGACCTCCCTTTATAATGAGAGGCTTTTCTGCAAAAACGTCGCCCGGACGCATCCAAAGCAACTCCCCAACAAGCAGCAGTCCGCAAACAAGGTTTTGTGGGCTCCGGGCGACCCGACTCATTTCGGAGATCCCAGTGCTTTCGTCACTCAAGGCAGCTTTCCCGCCAGCCATTCTGGCGCTCGCAGACGGCACGGTGTTTATCGGCAATTCCATTGGTAGCGTCGGCACGACTGTCGGCGAAGTGGTGTTCAACACCGCCATGACCGGCTACCAGGAAATTCTCACAGACCCGAGCTACTGCCAGCAAATCGTCACCCTGACCTATCCGCACATTGGTAACTATGGTGTCAATGAGGAGGATATGGAATCGTCCAAGGTGCAGGCTGCGGGCCTGGTCATTCGCGACCTGCCGCTCATCGCCAGCAATTTCCGTGCGCAGCAAAATCTGTCGCAGTTCCTGAACGCGCAGGGTGCTGTGGCGATTGCCAATATCGATACCCGCAAGCTCACGCGCCTGCTGCGCGAAAAGGGTACGCAAAACGGTGCCATCGTGGGCCTGGCCGCCAGCGAGGCGGTGACGCCCGAGCGCATAGCCGCGGCCATCGCCGCCGCGAAGAACGCCCCCAGCATGGCGGGCCTGGATCTGGCCCGGGTGGTCAGCACGCAGCAGCCCTATGCCTGGGAGCAGACCGAATGGGAGCTGGGCCAGGGCTTTGGCAAGCTGGACAAGCCGCGTTTTCATGTCGTGGCCTATGACTTTGGCGTCAAGCGCAACATCCTGCGCATGCTGGCCGAGCGTGGCTGCAAGCTGACCGTGGTGCCGGCGCAGACCTCGGCCGAGGAAGCGCTGGCCCTTCAGCCCGATGGCATCTTCCTGTCCAACGGCCCGGGAGACCCGCAGCCCTGCAGCTACGCCATCGAGGCGGCACGCACCTTCCTGGACAAAGGCATCCCCACCTTCGGCATCTGCCTGGGCCACCAGATCATGGCCCTGGCCCTGGGCGCCCAGACCTTCAAGATGCCCCATGGCCACCATGGCGGCAATCATCCGGTGAAGACGCTGGCCAGCGGCCATGTCTGCATTACCAGCCAGAATCACGGCTTTGCCGTGGATGCGGCCACGCTGCCGTCCAGCGCACGCGCCACCCATGTGAGCCTGTTTGACGGCACGCTGCAGGGCCTGGAGTGCACCGACAAGCCTGCCTTCAGCTTCCAGGGTCACCCGGAGGCCGCGCCCGGCCCCAACGACATTGGCCACCTGTTCGACCGTTTCATGGTGTCCATGGCAGCAGCAGGCCAGGAGAAGAAATAATGCCCAAGCGCACAGACATTCAAAGCATTCTCATCATCGGCGCCGGCCCCATCATCATTGGTCAGGCCTGCGAGTTCGACTACTCCGGCGTGCAGGCCTGCAAGGCGCTGCGCGAGGAGGGCTACCGCGTCATCCTGATCAACAGCAACCCCGCCACGATCATGACCGACCCGGCCACGGCCGATGTGACCTACATCGAGCCCATCACCTGGCAGACGGTGGAAAAGATCATTGCCAAGGAGCGTCCGGACGCCATCCTGCCCACCATGGGCGGGCAGACCGCGCTCAATTGCGCGCTGGATTTGTGGCGCAACGGCGTGCTGAACAAATACCGTGTCGAGCTGATAGGCGCCAAGCCCGAGGCCATCGACAAGGCCGAGGATCGCCTGAAGTTCAAGGACGCGATGACGCGCATCGGCCTGGCGTCGGCACGCTCGGGCATTGCACACAGCATGGACGAAGCCTGGGCCGTGCAGAAGAATGTGGGTTTTCCCACGGTGATCCGTCCCAGCTTCACGCTGGGCGGCACGGGCGGCGGCATTGCCTACAACCCGGAAGAGTTCGAGACCATTTGTAAGCGCGGCCTGGAGGCCTCGCCGACCAACGAGCTGCTCATCGAAGAGTCGCTGCTGGGCTGGAAAGAGTACGAGATGGAGGTGGTGCGCGACCGTGCGGACAACTGCATCATCATCTGCTCGATCGAGAACCTCGACCCCATGGGCGTGCATACGGGTGATTCCATCACCGTGGCCCCGGCGCAGACCCTCACCGATCGTGAGTACCAGATCCTGCGCGACGCCAGCATCGCCGTGCTGCGCGAGATCGGCGTGGACACGGGTGGTTCCAACGTGCAGTTTGCGGTCAACCCCAAGGACGGGCGCATGATCGTGATCGAGATGAATCCGCGCGTCTCGCGCTCGAGCGCGCTGGCCTCCAAGGCCACGGGTTTCCCGATCGCCAAGGTGGCCGCCAAGCTGGCCGTGGGCTATACGCTGGACGAGCTGAAGAACGAGATCACCGGCGGCGCCACACCGGCCTCGTTCGAGCCCTCGATCGACTATGTGGTTACCAAGATCCCGCGCTTTGCGTTCGAGAAGTTCCCCACGGCCGACAGCCGCCTGACCACGCAGATGAAGAGTGTGGGTGAGGTCATGGCCATGGGCCGCACCTTCCAGGAGTCCTTCCAGAAGGCGTTGCGCGGCCTGGAAGTGGGCGTGGACGGCATGAACGAGAAGACCCAGGATCGCGAGATCCTGGAAAAGGAGCTGGGCGAGCCCGGCCCCGAGCGAATTTGGTATGTGGGCGACGCCTTCGCCCAGGGCATGAGCGTCGATGAGGTGTTTGATCTCACCAAGATCGATCGTTGGTTCCTGGTGCAGATCGAGGAGATCGTGAAGATTGAACTCGACCTGGACAAACACTATGCCGACAAGGGTGACCAGGCGCTGGCCCTGCTGGACGCCGCCACCCTGCGCGCCTTGAAGCAGAAGGGCTTTTCCGACCGCCGCCTGGCCAAGCTGCTGCATACCACCGAGAAGGCGGTGCGCGAAGCACGCCGTGCCCTGAACGTGCGCCCGGTCTATAAGCGCGTCGATACCTGCGCGGCCGAATTCCCGACGAATACTGCGTACATGTATTCCAGCTACGACGAGGAATGCGAGGCAGCGCCGACAACCAAGAAGAAAATCATGGTGCTGGGCGGTGGCCCGAACCGCATCGGCCAGGGCATAGAGTTCGACTACTGCTGCGTGCACGCGGCGCTGGCCATGCGCGAGGACGGTTACGAGACCATCATGGTCAACTGCAATCCCGAGACCGTGTCCACCGACTACGACACCTCGGATCGCCTGTACTTCGAGCCGCTGACGCTGGAGGACGTGCTGGAGATCGTGGACAAGGAAAAGCCCGAGGGCGTGATCGTGCAGTACGGTGGCCAGACGCCTTTGAAGCTGGCCCTGGGCCTGGAGCGTGAGGGCGTGCCCATCATCGGCACCACACCCGACATGATTGATGCCGCCGAGGATCGCGAGCGTTTCCAGAAGCTCTTGAACGACCTGGGCCTGCGCCAGCCACCCAACGCCACGGCCCGCACCGAGGCCGAGGCGCTGGAAAAGGCCGCCGCCCTGGGCTACCCGCTGGTGGTGCGCCCCAGCTACGTGCTGGGCGGCCGCGCCATGGAGATCGTGCACGAGCAGCGCGACCTGGAGCGCTACATGCGCGAGGCCGTCAAGGTCAGCAACGATTCGCCCGTGCTGCTGGATCGCTTCCTGTCCAACGCCATCGAGTGCGACGTGGACTGCGTGCGCGACGCCACCGGCGCCGTCTTCATCGGCGGCGTGATGGAGCATATCGAGCAGGCGGGCGTGCACTCGGGCGACAGCGCCTGCTCGCTGCCCCCGTACTACCTCAAGGCCGACACAGTGGCCGAGATCAAGCGCCAGACCACGGCTATGGCCCATGGCCTGAACGTGGTGGGCCTGATGAACGTGCAGTTCGCCATTCAGGAAACCGATGCCGGCGACGTGATCTACGTGCTGGAGGTGAACCCCCGCGCCAGCCGCACCGTGCCCTTTGTGTCAAAGGCCACCGGCATTCAACTGGCGAAGGTGGCGGCGCGCTGCATGGCGGGGCAAAGCCTGGCCAGCCAGGGCATCACGAAGGAGGTGACGCCGCCTTATTTCAGTGTCAAGGAAGCCGTGTTTCCCTTCGTCAAGTTCCCTGGTGTGGACACCATCCTCGGCCCCGAGATGAAATCCACGGGCGAAGTCATGGGTGTGGGCGCAACCTTTGGCGAGGCTTTCGTGAAGAGCCAGCTGGGTGCGGGCACCAAGCTGCCGACCGAGGGCAAGGTGTTCCTCACGGTGAAGAACGCCGACAAGGGCCGTGCTGTATCCATAGCGCGCGACCTCTCGGCCATGGGCTTTGAGCTGCTGGCCACCAAGGGCACGGCGGCGGCGATTGCCGAGGCCGGCGTGGCCGTGCAGGTGGTCAACAAGGTCACCGAGGGCCGGCCGCACATCGTGGACATGATCAAGAACGACGAGATCGCCATGGTCATCAACACCGTGGAAGAGCGCCGAAATGCCATTGCCGATTCGCGTGCCATCCGCACCAGCTCACTGCAGTCGCGCGTGACCACGTTCACCACCATCTTTGGCGCCGAGGCGGCGGTGGAGGGCATGAAGCACCTGGATAAGCTCGACGTGTATTCGGTGCAGGAGCTGCATGCGCAGCTGCCCACCGCTTGAGCGCGCAGGCAAACGCGGCATAATTCGCCCTTGAGAAGACCGCCGCGCGGCAACGCGCGGCGGTTTGCTTTTTGCTTTTTTGGAATCTGGAGACTTCGATCATGGCCACCATTCCCATCACCAAGCGCGGCGCCGAAAAGCTCAAGGCCGAGCTGCACCGCCTCAAGACCGTGGAGCGCCCCGCGGTCATCAACGCCATTGCCGAGGCGCGCGCCCAGGGCGACCTGAGTGAAAACGCCGAGTACGAGGCCGCCAAGGATCGCCAGGGCTTCATCGAGGGCCGCATCATGGAGGTCGAGGGCAAGCTGTCGGCCGCGCAGATCATCGATCCCTCGCAACTCGATGCCGGCGGCCGCGTGGTGTTTGGCGCCACTGTCGAGCTCGAAGACGAGGACAGCGGCGACACCGTCAAGTACCAGATCGTGGGCGAGGACGAGGCCGACTTGAAGCACGGCCTGATCAATGTGTCCAGCCCCATCGCCCGCGCGCTGATCGGCAAGGAAGAGGGTGACACCGCCGAGGTACAGGCTCCGGGCGGGTTGCGCCGCTACGAAGTGGTCACCGTCAGCTACCTCTGACGGTCTGCCGGCCATGCGTGAACGCCTGCCGGTGTTGGCCGCCGCCCTGTGGTGGGGCAGCCTGTGCGCCATGGGTTTTGTCGCCGTGCCGCTGCTGTTCGCCCACCTGCCCACGCCAGCGCTGGCGGGGAACATGGCGGCGCGCCTGTTCGAGGCGCAGACCTATATTTCTATAGCGTGTTGCGCTTTATTGTTGGTGATTTCAAAGCATAAATATGCTGAAAAGCAGGAACCATGGGCGCAAGCAGCTATGGTTTTTGTGATTGCCGGCCTGCTGCTGGCGTTGCTGCAGCAGTACGTCGTGGCCCCGCGCATCCTGGCGCGGCAGAACCTGCGCCTGTGGCACGGTGCGGGCAGTGCCATGTATGCCCTGCAGTGGCTGTGCGCACTGGCCGTGCTTTGGCGTACGGCGGCGCGGCGCTGACCGGCTATTCGCGCCAGTGTTCGGCCACCCAGGTGGCGGGCTGGATATGGCGAAAGCGCCGGTTGCGCCGGCCGGCGAGGGCGTCGGGCGGGTTGCATTCGCCGTGGAAGATGACGATGCGCGCACCTTCGGGCACGAAGGGTGCCTTCCAGTAGTTGGTCGGCCAGGGCGGAATGCCGTGGTACTTGAAGCTCGGGCACCAGTCCTTGGGCCAGTACTGTAGCTTGCCCTGCTTGTGCAAAAAGTCCGACAGGTAGGCCTGTTCGTTGCGGTACTGGCGCCTGATTTCTTCGAAATGGCCGCGAAAGTACGCCAGCACATCCGGGTGCGCACCCAGCTCGAAGCGGTACACCGACGAGTTGCCGGTGATGCGCCAGGGGCGCTTGTAGTCGTGGATGATGAGAAAGTCGCCCGGCTGGGTGAAGAAATCATCCAGGCTGCCGGTGATGACCACATCCACGTCCAGGAACAGCGCCGTCCCTTTCAGGCCGTACAGATCACCGGTAAATGTCGCCAGCTTGTTCCAGCCGCGCTCGGGTATGCCGGCGGGCAGGTTCAGGGGGGGAATCGGCAGGCATTGCACCTCGGGCCTGATCCCGGCGCTGTCGTCGGTCAGGCAGACGAAGTTAAAGTCGCCGCTCAGGTGGCGGCGCACCATGGCGTAGAGCCGGTTGACGTACTCGGGGCCGTACTTGGTGCCCCATTTCATGCACAGGATGTGGCGCTGGCGCGGCGAGGTCATCACTGGCCCTGGTTTTTCTTGACGGATTTCAGCTTGGGCTTGGCGCGCTTGATCTGGCCGCCGGATGTCAGGCGCTGGTTACCCAGCACGCGCAGCTGTTTGACCTCGGGGCGTTGGCCGGGCCGGCCGTACTTCAAAACCTTGACGTCGCGCGGGCCGCTCTTGCGGTCTTCGTCCAGGGGCTTGTCCTTGGCCGGGATGGGGCGCCACAGCACCAGCAGCTTGCCAATGTGCTGGATGGGGGCGGCGTTCAGCTCTCCCGCCAGCTGCTGGTACATGGCCTCGCGCGCGGCGCGGTCGTCACCGAATACGCGCACCTTGATCAGCCCGTGGGCGTTCAGGGCGGCGTCGATTTCCTTTTGCACCGCCGGGGTCAGGCCATCGCCGCCGATCATGACCACGGGATCGAGGTGGTGGGCATTGGCGCGGTGTTCCCGGCGCTCGGCCGGGGTCAGTTGAATTTGAGGCATAGGCCGTATTATCTCAAGGCATGAAAGTCCAGACAAAAAGCAAGAAGGTCAACAAGGCGTGGCTCAATGACCATGTCCACGACCCTTACGTCAAGCTCGCACAAAAAGAGGGCTATCGCGCCCGCGCGGCCTACAAGCTCAAGGAAATCGATGAGCAGTTCGGGCTGATCCAGTCCGGCCATACGGTGGTGGATCTGGGCAGCGCGCCAGGCGCATGGAGCCAGTATGTGCGCCGGCGCCTGTCGCCGGGTGGCGCGGCCGTGGGGCAGCTGGCGGGTACCATCATTGCGCTGGACATCCTGCCCATGGAGCCCATCGAGGGCGTGGTGTTCCTGCAGGGCGATTTTCGTGACGACGAGGTGCTGGCGCGCCTGCAGCAGGCCGTGCAGGGCCGGCCCGTGGACTTGGTGGTGTCCGACATGGCGCCCAATCTCTCGGGCGTGGAGTCGGTCGATGCCGTGCGCATTGCCCATTTGGTCGAACTGGCGGTGGACTTTGCCGTGCATCACCTGAAGCCCGATGGCGCCCTGGTCGTGAAACTGTTCCACGGCAGTGGCTACGCGCAGCTGGTGCAGCTGTTCAAGGACACTTTCCGCGTGGTCAAGCCAGTCAAGCCCAAGGCCTCGCGCGACCGGTCTTCCGAGACCTTTTTGGTCGGAATAGGGCGCAAGCCAACCGCCTGATCTTTGCCCATGGGCCGCGCCGGGGTTAATCCAGCGCCGGGCAGTGGTTGAAACGCCTAAAATGACCCCCAAATGCGCCAGGACGTCCCCATGACGGTTTCCTGGCCGCTCATCTTTTTCTGAATCTGGAGCCCCGCTTGAACAATCAGTGGTTTTCAAAAGTCGCAGTCTGGCTGGTCATAGCCATGGTGCTCTTTACGGTGTTCAAACAGTTTGACACCCGCACGGGCGTTGGCGCCGGGGCTGTGGGCTATTCGGAGTTCCTGGAGGACGTGCGCAACCACCGCATCAAGAGTGCCACCATCCAGGAAGGCCAGGGCGGCAGCACCGAGATCGTCGCCATCACCAATGATGATCGTCGCATCCGCACCACGGCCACCTATCTGGATCGGGGCCTGATTGGCGACCTGGTCAACAACAACGTCAAGTTCGACGTGCGCCCGCGCGAGGAAGGCTCGCTACTCATGACGCTGCTGGTCAGCTGGGGCCCGATGCTGCTGCTCATCGGCGTGTGGGTGTACTTCATGCGCCAGATGCAGGGCGGCGGCAAGGGTGGGGCCTTCAGCTTCGGCAAGTCCAAGGCGCGCATGCTCGACGAGAACAACAACACCGTCACCTTTGCTGATGTGGCCGGCTGCGACGAGGCCAAGGAAGAGGTCAAGGAGGTGGTTGACTTCCTGAAAGACCCGCAGAAGTTCCAGAAGCTCGGTGGGCGCATCCCGCGCGGCCTGCTGCTGGTCGGCCCTCCGGGCACTGGCAAGACGCTGTTGGCCAAGTCGATTGCCGGCGAGGCCAAGGTGCCGTTCTTCTCCATCTCGGGCTCCGACTTCGTCGAGATGTTCGTCGGCGTGGGCGCGGCGCGCGTGCGCGACATGTTCGAGAACGCCAAGAAGAACGCCCCCTGCATCATCTTCATCGACGAAATCGACGCCGTCGGCCGCCAGCGTGGCGCGGGCCTGGGCGGCGGTAACGACGAGCGCGAACAGACGCTGAACCAGATGCTGGTTGAGATGGATGGCTTCGAGACCAACCTGGGCGTGATCGTGGTCGCCGCCACCAACCGCCCCGACATTCTGGACGCGGCCCTGCTGCGCCCGGGGCGCTTTGACCGCCAGGTGTATGTGACGCTGCCCGACATCCGTGGTCGCGAGCAGATCCTGAACGTGCACATGCGCAAGATCCCCGTGGGCCAGGACGTGAACCCGGCCGTCATCGCACGCGGCACGCCCGGCATGAGCGGGGCCGATCTTGCCAACCTCTGCAACGAGGCCGCCCTGATGGCCGCGCGCCGCAATGCGCGCACCGTGGAGATGCAGGACTTCGAGAAGGCCAAGGACAAGATCATCATGGGCCCGGAGCGCAAGAGCATGGTCATGCCCGAGGAGGAGCGCCGCAACACCGCTTACCACGAGGCCGGCCATGCGCTCATCGGCAAGCTGCTGCCCAAATGCGACCCGGTGCACAAGGTCACCATCATCCCGCGCGGGCGGGCCCTGGGCGTGACCATGAGCCTGCCCGAGAAAGACCGCTACTCCTACGACAAGGAGTACATGCTGAACCAGATCGCCATGTTGTTCGGTGGACGTATCGCCGAAGAGGTGTTCATGCACCAGATGACCACCGGTGCCAGCAACGACTTCGAGCGCGCGACCTCGATCGCGCGCGACATGGTCATGCGCTATGGCATGACGGCGGCCCTGGGCCCCATGGTCTACGCCGAGAACGAGGGTGAGGTCTTCCTCGGCCGCTCGGTCACCAAGACCACCAACATCTCGGAAGAAACCATGCAGAAGGTGGACGCCGAGGTGCGCCGCATCATCGACGAGCAATATGCCCTGGCGCGCAAGCTTATCGAGGACAACCAGGACAAGATGCACGCCATGGCCAAGGCCATGCTGGAGTGGGAAACCATCGACGCCGAGCAACTCGACGACATCATGGCCGGGAAGGAGCCGCGTCCCCCGAAGGACTGGACGCCACGCACGCCCCCCTCCGGTGGCGATGGCTCGGGTGGCGGCACGCCTGCCGTGAAGCCCGATCCCACGCCGACTGCCGCCTGATGAGAGGCCGCAGCGTTTGATTCACGGGGCCTTGGGGCCCCGTTTGTCCATCTATCCCAGCCCCATGCTTTGGCAAACCGCCCGCTTTGACCTCGACCTGACGCATGCGCGGGTCATGGGCATCGTCAACGTCACGCCCGATTCGTTCTCCGATGGTGGCCAGCACGCCGGCACGGCGGCGGCCCTGCGCCACTGCGAGCAGTTGCTCAAGGAGGGGGCGGACATTCTGGACATTGGCGGCGAATCCACCCGCCCTGGCAGCCCGGCGCTGCCGTTGCAGGACGAGCTGCAACGCGTCTTGCCGGTAATGCGGGAGGCCGTGCGCCTGGGCGTGCCCATCTCGGTCGATACCTACAAGCCCCAGGTGATGCAGGCCGCGCTGGATCTGGGCGCAGACATCGTGAACGACATCTGGGCCCTGCGCCAAAGCGGCGCGGCGCAGGTGGTGGCGGCGCACCCGCGCTGCGGCCTGTGCCTGATGCACATGCACCGCGACCCGCAGACCATGCAGACGGCCCCCATGCAGGGAGATGTCGTGCCGCAGGTACTCACTTTTTTAGAGCTGCAGGCTCAATATCTACAAGGCTTGGGTGTCAATAAATCTCGGATCGCCATCGACCCCGGCATAGGCTTTGGCAAGACCGTACAGCAGAACTTTGCACTGCTGGCGCGCCAGCGCGAGCTGCTGGCCTTGGGCTACCCCGTGCTTGCCGGCTGGTCACGCAAATCGTCGCTGGGCGCGGTCACCGGCCTGCCGGTGCAGGAGCGCCTGGGCGCCAGCGTGGCGGCCGCCTTGCTGGCCGTGCAGCAGGGCGCGCGCATCGTGCGCGTGCACGATGTGCGCGACACCGTCGGCGCGCTGGCTACCTGGCGCGCCATGCAAGAGTAGACCCCTATAGAACAGACCCATTGATCAAGAGAGGACGCACCCCATGACCCGTCAATACTTTGGCACCGATGGCATCCGCGGCACCGTGGGCCAGGCGCCCATCACGCCCGACTTCGTGTTGCGCCTGGCGCATGCGGTGGGGCGCGTGCTGCGCCGCACCGAGGAGCGCCCTACGGTGCTGATCGGCAAGGACACGCGCATTTCCGGCTACATGCTGGAGGCGGCGCTGGAATCGGGTTTCAACTCCGCCGGGGTCGATGTAGTGCTGCTCGGGCCGCTGCCCACGCCGGGCGTGGCCTACCTCACGCGCGCGCAGCGCGCCAGCCTGGGCGTGGTGATCAGCGCCAGCCACAACCCCTACCCGGACAACGGCATCAAGTTCTTCAGCGCCCAGGGCACCAAGCTGCCCGACGCCTGGGAGGAAGAGGTCGAGGCAGCGCTGCAGCAGCCGCCCATGTGGGCCGATTCGGCATCCTTGGGCAAGACGCGCCGGCTCGATGATGCGGCCGGCCGCTACATCGAGTTCTGCAAGAGCACCTTTGACCACGACCTGAGTCTGCGCGGCGTGAAGATCGTCGTCGATGCCGCCCATGGCGCCGCCTACCAAATCGCCCCCATGGTGTTCCACGAACTGGGCGCCGACGTCGTCGCCATAGGCTGTGCCCCCGATGGCGTGAACATCAACCATGAGGTGGGTGCCACCCACCCCGAAGCGCTGGTACGGGCCGTGTGCACCAACCAGGCCGACTTTGGCGTGGCCCTGGATGGCGATGCCGACCGCCTGCAGATCGTCGATGCCAGCGGCCGCCTGTACAACGGCGACGAGCTGCTCTACCTGATGGCCGCCGAGCGCCTGGCACGTGACGAGCATGTGCCCGGCGTGGTCGGCACCCTGATGACCAACATGGCCGTGGAGCAGGCCCTGACAAGGCGCGGTGTGAAGTTCGTGCGCGCCAAGGTGGGCGACCGCTATGTGCTTGAAGAGCTGCAGCGTCAGAACTGGCTGCTCGGTGGCGAGGGCTCGGGCCATCTGCTGGCGCTTGATTGCCACACCACGGGCGATGGCCTGATCAGCGCGCTGCAGGTGCTGCAGGCCTGTGTGCGCAGCCAGAAGACGCTGGCCGAGTTGCTTGCCGATGTGCCGCTGTTTCCCCAGGTGCTGCTCAACGTGCGCCTCAAACCCGATCAGGACTGGAAGGCGAACGCCGCGCTCGCCGACACCACGCGTGAGGTACAGGCCGAGCTGGCCGACAACGGCCGCCTGCTGGTGCGCGCCAGCGGCACCGAGCCGCTGCTGCGCGTGATGGTCGAGGCACGCGACGCAGACCAGGCCAGCCGCTGCGCCCAGCGCCTGGCGGACGCCGCACGGGCCGCCTGAGCGCAGTGGCTTTGTCTGGTGCAGGCCTGGCCTGGGCTTCAGGCGTGCACCTGGCGCTCGTCTGCCTGGCGCCGTGACAGCCTGAGCACGCCCAGCAGCAGCGCCGCAAAGACCAGGGCCGTTACCGCCAGGGCCGCGGCGCTGGCGGCCCAGAAGGGGGCTGGGGAGTGATACGGCCCCCAGCCAGCCCAGCCTTGGTAGGCCAGGCGGTAACCGCCATGCAGCCCCACACCCCACAGCAGCACCCCATATACCACCAGGGGCGCGAGTGTGATGTGATAGCTGCGCAGCACGAAGATGCACAGCGTCTGCAGCGCGTCGGCCACCTGATAGGCGGCTACCCACACCAGCAGCGATGCGGCCAATGCCACCACCTCCGGGCTGGTCGAGTACAGCCCGGCAATCGGTTGCTTTGCTATTACAAGCGTAGCTGCAAGCGCGCATCCCATAAGCGCTGCGAGCCAAAAACCATTCAAGGCTGTGGCACCGGCCTGGCGCTCGTCGCCCGCACCGCGCCAGTAGCTCACGCGGGCGCTGGTGGCAATGGCCAGCGACAGCGGCACCATGTAGACCACCGCCGCCAGGTTGGCAGCGATCTGGTGCGCGGCCGAGGCCAGGGCCCCCTGGCGCGCGATGAACAGGGCCATCAGCGTGAACGAGGTCACCTCCACCAGGATGGCCAGACCCGCAGGCAGCCCCAGGCGCAGAAAGCGTGCGATCTGCGTGCCGTCGGGGCGCTCCAGAGCGCGCCACAGCTGCAGTGGCGCATACATGGCGTGGCGGCGCAGCATGGCCCAGCCCAGCAGCATCAGGCCGTAGTTGACCACCAGCGTGGCCCAGGCGCAGCCCGCCACGCCCTGGGGCGCCAGGCCGGCGCCGCCGAAGGTGAACCAGATAGACAGCGGCAGTTTCAGCGCCAGCGAGCCCACCTGCAGCCAGGTGACCAGCTGCGGGTGGCCCAGGGCCTGGTTGAGCGTGCTGTAGATGCGAAACAGCAGCGCCGGCGGCAGGCCGAAGGCCAGGATGGCCAGATAGGCGCGCACCGCGCCGCGCAACTCGGGCGGCACCTCGGTCCAGCGCAGTATCGGCTCGGGCGACAGCAGCACGGCCATGCCCAGCGCCGTGGCCACGGCCCACAGGTAGAGCGACTGGCGCACGCTCCGGCCAATGGCGGCCTGGGCATTGGCGCCGCGCTGCTCGGCCCAGACGGGCATCAGCGCCTGCAGCACGCCCATCAGCCCGACGTACACGCTGATGAACACCGCCGAACCTATGGACAGCGCGGCCAGCGCCTCCTGCGCATAGCGGCCGGCGACGATGGTGTCGGTGACGCCAAAGGCCATCACCGCCAGTTGCCCGGCCAGCACGGTCAGGGCGTGGCGCGAGATGGTGGACAGCTCGGACATCAGCGCCCGTCGTCCCTGCGATGCAGCACCAGCAGCCTATCGTTGCGATCCGTCGGACGGCTGACGATGGCCACCTCGGTCCATTGCCCAGGGGGCAGCAGCGTGACCACGGAAGGACTGGCGTCCGGGTCTGCCACCAGCCAGTCGCACTGCGCCAGCCGCGGCAGATCGACCATGGGCAATTCGCCGTGGTACATCAGCGCAGCCACTTGGGCGCGGCTCAGGCCATAGGCGGCCACGCAGCCCTGGCGCTCGGTGATGACGGCGCGCACGCCGGCCACCTGCGGCGCCAGGCTGCGGCCGTAGTCCAGTATCGGCAGCCACAGCGTCATGAGCAGCAGCCAGCCCAGCGTGGCACCGCCGGCGGGCAGCACCAGGCTCTTCCAGATGGCGGGACGGTTGCGCGCCGTGCGCCAGGCGACCAGCAGGCACCAGGCCAGCGTGGCCACCAGCGCCACGGCAAACGGCAGCACAGAAAACGTGGACACATAGCCCGGAGCCAGCTTGGCCACGTTGGCCGCGGGCTTGGCCGGCCAGCCGGTCTGCACCGACAGCCAGACCACCCAGATGGCGATGGCCGAGATGCTGAAGAACAGCAGCGTGAACCAGTCGATCAGCGCCGCGATGCTGCGCTTGAGCGTGGGCAGGGCAAAGGCCGCCAGCGCTGCCAGCGCCGGCAGGCTGAGCAGCAGGGCTCGGTTGGCGGGGCGCGTGGCGAGCGTGGCGCCCAGGGTCACCAGCGCGAACCACAGCGGCAACCACAGGTGGCGGTGCCAGTGCCGGCTGGCGATCAGCTGGCGCCAGCGCCACAGCGTCCACAGGGCCAGTGGCCAGGCCGGCCAGCTGAACCAGGTCAAGAGTCGCACCAGGCTTTGCCATTCCCAGGGCCCATCCACCCTCACAATGCGCCAGCGCCACAGGTCCAGTTGCTGGGCCAGCAGGGCTGCCAGCAGGGTCACCGCCAGCATGAGCGCGAGCGCGGTTGCGCGCGTGCGCAGCGTGGGGCCGTGGCTATGCCACACCAGCCAGGCGCAGCCCAGGCCCAGCAGCACGGCGATGCTGGGCGCGCCGCTGAGCACCAGCCCAAGCAGTCCGATCAGGCCCGCCAGCAGCGGCCAGGCCATGCGCCAGGGCAGGGCGGCGCCGGCATAGAACAGCAAGGCCGTGCTGGCCAGCTGCGTCAGGTAGCCCGTGGTTTCATGCGACAGCTGGGCCAGGCCCAGGCAGGCGATCAGGGCCAGCAGGCCGCCATCGGCCATGGCACGGGCGTAGTCGGCAGGCTGGGCCTCGCCGCCAAAGGCAAAGGCCACGGGCTGGGCTCCTGGGCCGCGTGCCAGGTAGTACACGCCATACCAGGTGGCCGACAGGGTCAGCAGCAGCAGAGCGATGAAAGGCACGCGCGCCGCCAGATCCAGGGGCAGCCAGCCACCCAAGGCCTGTATGGCCCAGGCCCCCAGCCAGTAATGCAGCAAGCCGTCGCCGTCACCCGGCAGGCCGGCCAGCAGCGGGTGCAGCCAACTGGTGTGACCCAGCGCCAGTTCGCGCATGTAGCCGAACGAGGCCATGTCGTCGCTGCGCCAGGGCGCCCGCCCGACAAAGCCCGGCACGGCATAGGCCAGGCACAGCAGCAGCAGCGCCCAGCGCGGCAGCGGCCGCACGGCACTCTGGGCAACGATGGCGGGGGTGGGGTGATTCACACGAAGGTGGTTTGGAGGGCGTAAAAAAAGGCAGCGCGGTAAAGCCGGGCTGCCTTTGATGGCTTGTCACAGGCCCGGGACGGGCCTGGCCGTTTACTTCTTGCCAAAACGGTTGCGGAAGCGCTCCACGCGGCCACCCATGTTGTCCACGGATTTTTGCGTGCCGGTGTAGAAGGGGTGCGACTCGGAGGAAGTGTCCAGCTTGTACAGCGGGTATTCCTTGCCTTCGAAGGTCTCGGATTCCTTGGTGTTCACGCAGGAACGGGTCACGAACTTGAAGCCGTTGGACAGGTCAACGAACAGCACTTCGCGATAGTTGGGGTGAATGCCTTCTTTCATGCTAACTCTTTCATGGCTGCGGGAGCCGTGCCGGCCATGCACAAACCCATTGCGCATTCAAAAACTCGGCGTACTTTCCGCAAAAAGCCCTCGATTATGGCATGACTTCGCCAATTGCCATCAGGGCTGCAGCAGGGCCAGCATCTCGCGCCCCCAGGCCAGTTCGGCCTCCTCGTAGAGAATGCCTTTCTTCAAAATCATGTACTGCAGCGTCTGGGGCCGGGTGCGTGCCTGGTTGGGCGGGAAGTCGCGCGCTTCTATCTGGCGGTACTGCGCCAGGCGCTCTTCGTGCCGGGCCAGGCTGCGTTTGAGCTCCGCGCTCAGATCGACCTCGTCCAGCACCGCGTCGGCGCGCAGCTTGACGGTGAAGCCGTCGCGCAAATCGACGGGAGCCGTGGGTTCGCTGGCCCAGCGCACCAGCTCGGCGCGCCCGGCGGGCAGCACGCGGTAGTGCTTCTTGCGCGTCTTGCCGGCATCGGGCGGTACAAAGCCATCGATCCAGCCTGCGCCTTCCATGCGCGCCAGCTCACGATAGATCTGCTGGTGTGTGGCGTGCCAGAAATAGCCGATGGACTTGTCAAAACGCCGTGCCAGGTCGTAGCCCGAGGTGGACTTTTCCAAAAGCGAGGTGAGCACGGCATGGGGTAGAGACATGGCGCCGATTATTCCAGGGCCAATCTGCTATGCAACCAGTTGCATAGATAAACGAACGACCGTACACTTTTATGCAACCGGTTGCATAGATGACCGTTCCATCGACAAGGAAGCCCCATGACCTCTGCCTATCCGCACCTGCTCAGACCCCTCGACCTGGGCTTTACCACCTTGAAAAACCGCGTTCTCATGGGCTCCATGCATGTGGGCCTGGAAGAAGCTCCCAACGGTTTTGAGCGCATGGCCGCCTTCTACGCCGAGCGCGCCAAAGGCGGCGTCGGGCTGATCGTGACCGGCGGCATTGCGCCCAACGAGCAGGGCCGCCCCATGCCTGGCGGCGCGGCCATGACGACGCAGGCGGAGGCCGACAAGCACCGGGTGGTGACCGAGGCCGTGCACGCCGCCGGCGGCAAGATTTGCATGCAGATCCTGCACTTTGGCCGCTACGCCTACCACCCGGAGCTGGTGGCGCCCAGCAGCCTCAAGGCCCCCATCAGCCCATTCCCGCCCAAGGCGTTGACGACCGAGGAGGTCAAGCAGACGGTGGAGGACTACGCCAATGCCGCCGCGCTGGCGCAAAGCGCGGGCTACGACGGGGTGGAGATCATGGGCTCGGAGGGCTACCTCATCAATGAGTTCATCGCCGCGCAGACGAATCAGCGGGACGACGAGTACGGCGGCAGCTACGAGAACCGCATCCGCTTCCCGCTGCAGATCGTGCGCCGTACGCGCGAGCGGGTGGGGGCGAACTTCATCCTCATCTTCCGCCTGTCTATGCTCGATCTGGTCGAGGGCGGCTCCACGCATGAAGAGGTGGTGCAGCTGGCGCAGGCGCTGGAGGCCGCCGGCGTGACGATTTTGAACACCGGCATCGGCTGGCACGAGGCGCGTATCCCCACGATTGCCACCAAGGTGCCACGCGCCGCCTGGGCCTGGGTGACCGAGCAGCTCAAGGGCAAGGTCGGCATTCCCCTGGTCGCCACCAACCGCATCAACACGCCGGACGTGGCCGAGGGCATTCTGGCCAGCGGCCAGGCCGACATGGTCAGCATGGCGCGGCCCTTCCTGGCCGACCCGGAGTTTGTGAACAAAGCCGCCGCTGGCCGGGCGCAGGACATCAACACCTGCATCGCCTGCAACCAGGCTTGTTTGGATCACACCTTCGCCGGCAAGATCACCAGCTGCCTGGTCAATCCCCGCGCCTGCCACGAAACCATCCTGGTGTCGCTGCCGCTATCGAAAAAAGAGCGCGTGGCAGTGGTGGGCGCGGGCCCTGCCGGCCTGGCCTTTGCCACCGAGGCGGCCAAGCGCGGCATGGAGGTGACCCTGTTCGACGCAGGCAGTGAAATTGGCGGCCAGTTCAATGTGGCCAAACAAATTCCGGGCAAGGAGGAGTTCCATGAGACCCTGCGTTACTTTGGCGAGCAGCTCCAGCAAACCGGCGTGAGCGTCAAGCTCGGCCAGCGCGTGGATGCCGATGCGCTGGTGAAGGAGGGCTTCAAACAGGTGGTGCTGGCCACTGGCATCACGCCGCGCCTGCCCGAGATCGACGGTATCGCTCACCCCAAGGTGCTGGGCTACCTCGATGTGCTCAAGGACAAGAAACCCGTGGGCAAGAAGGTGGCCGTGATCGGCGCCGGCGGCATCGGCTTTGACGTGTCCGAATACTTGCTGCACGAGGGCGAGAGCGCCAGCCTGAACAAGGCCAAATTCTTTGCCGAATGGGGCGTGGAGACCACCGGCGCCACGCGCGGGGGCCTGCAGCCTGCGCACATCGGCGAAGTGCCGCGCCACATCCACCTGCTGCAGCGCAAGAGCAGCAAGGTGGGCGAGGGCCTGGGCAAGACCACCGGCTGGATCCACCGCACGGGCCTGAAAAACCGGGGTGTTCACATGCTCGCGGGCGTCACCTACCGCAAGATCGACGACGCGGGCCTGCACATCACCGTGGACGGGCAGGACAGGCTGCTGGAGGTGGACAACGTCATCGTCTGCGCCGGCCAGGACCCCAACCGCGAGCTGCAGGCGGTGCTGCAGGCCCAGGGCGTGGCCGTGCACCTGATAGGCGGCGCGGACAAGGCGGCGGAACTGGACGCCAAGCGCGCCATCAAGCAGGGCACGGAGCTGGCGCTGCGCCTGGATACATCGGATACTACAAAAACAGTAGCTACTAGCGCAATACCAACAAGCGCTATAGGCCATAATGATGCAAAAAACACGGCCTTGGAACTGAGCACGCTGAGGGTGACGCTGGAAAACCACGTCGCCACCGTGCGCCTGAACCGTGCTGACAAGGCCAACGCCATGAATGCCGCCATGTGGCAGGAGATCCGCCAGGCATTCGATTGGGTGGACACCACGGCGGCGGTGCGCGTGGCCGTGCTGCAGGCCGAGGGCAAGCTGTTTTGCTCCGGCATCGACCTGGCGATGATGATGCAGATGCCCGCGCAGATCGCCGACGACTGCGAAGGCCGCCAGCGCGAGAAGCTGCGCCGCGTCATCCTCGACCTGCAAGACAGCCTGACCAGCCTGGAGCGCTGCCGCAAACCGGTGCTCGCCGCCATCCACGGCGCCTGCATCGGCGGCGGGGTCGATCTGGTGGTCTGCGCCGACATGCGCTACGCCAGCAGCGACGCCAGCTTTGCCATCAAGGAAATCGACATCGGCATGGTGGCCGACGTGGGGACGCTGCAGCGCCTGCCCAAGCTGGTGGGCCAGGGCATCACCCGCGAGCTGGCCTACACCGGGCGCAAGCTGGGCGCGGCTGAGGCGCAGAGCATAGGCTTGGTCAATCGCGTCTTCGACAGCCGTGAGGCGCTGTACGCCGGCGTGCACGAGATCGCCGCGCAGATCGCCGCCAAGTCGCCGCTGTCGATCCGCGGCAGCAAGGAGATGCTCAACTACGCCCGCGACCACAGCGTGGCCGACGGCCTGAACCATGTCGCCACCTGGAACGCCGCCATGCTGCAAAGCGACGACCTGATGGCCGCCATGATGGCGGGCATGAGCAAGCAGCAGCCGCAGTTCAAGGACTGACCCGCAAAAAAAAAGCCCCGCAATTTTGCGGGGCGTTGTGGGGCGGGGGGCTGGGTGGTCAACCGCCGCGGCGCATGGCCTCGAAGAAGTCGACGTTGCTCTTGGTCTCGCGCATCTTCTTGATCATCAGCTCCATGGACTCGATCTCGTCCATGTTGTACATGAACTGGCGCAGGATGCGGGTTTTTTGCAGGATCTCGGGCGCCAGCAGCAGTTCCTCGCGGCGCGTGCCGCTCTTGGACAGTTCGATCGCCGGGAACACGCGCTTTTCGTACAGACGGCGGCTCAGGTGGATTTCGCAGTTGCCCGTGCCCTTGAATTCTTCAAAGATCACCTCGTCCATGCGGCTGCCGGTATCGACCAGCGCGGTGGCGATGATGGTCAGCGAACCGCCTTCCTCGACCTTGCGCGCCGCGCCGAAGAAGCGCTTGGGGCGCTGCAGTGCGTTGGAATCGACACCGCCCGACAGCACCTTGCCCGAGCTGGGCACGACGTTGTTGTAGGCGCGTGCCAGGCGGGTGATGGAGTCCAGCAGGATGACCACGTCTTTTTTCAGCTCCACCAGGCGCTTGGCGCGCTCGATCACCATCTCGGCCACATGCACGTGGCGCGCGGCCGGCTCGTCGAAGGTCGAGGCAATGATCTCGCCCTTGACCGAGCGCTGCATCTCGGTCACTTCTTCCGGGCGCTCGTCCACCAGCAGCACCATCAGGTGCACATCGGGGTTGTTGGCGGTGATGGCGTGGGCGATGTGCTGCATCATCACCGTCTTGCCGCTCTTCGGGGGCGCGACGATCAGCGCGCGCTGGCCGCGGCCAATGGGGGCGATGATGTCGATGATGCGGCCGGTGATGTTCTCCTCGCCCTTGATGTCGCGCTCCAGGCGCATCTGCTCCTTGGGGAACAGCGGCGTCAGGTTCTCGAACATCACCTTGTGCTTATTCTGTTCGGGTGGCCCGCCGTTGACGGTGTCGAGCTTGGTCAAGGCAAAGTAGCGCTCGCCATCCTTGGGGATGCGCACCTCGCCCTCGATCATGTCGCCGGTGTGCAGGTTGAAGCGGCGCACCTGGCTGGGGCTGATGTAGATGTCGTCGGTACTGGCCGTGTAGCTGCTGTCGGGGCTGCGCAGAAAGCCGAAACCGTCGGGCAGGATCTCCAGCACACCGTCGGCAAACACCTGCTCGCCCGCCTTGGCGCGCTTCTTGATGATGGCGAACATCAGCTCCTGCTTGCGCATGCGGCCGCCGTTTTCGATTTCCAGGGCTTCGGCCTGCTTGAGGACCTCGGACACGTGCAGTGCCTTGAGTTCGTTAAGGTGCATGAAATGACTCCTGACGCGGAGTAGATATGTCTGTGACTGGAGGGGAAGAGGCTGCGTGCCGTATGGGCCTTGGGTTGCCCTGGCGAGCCGGTGACCTGAGACTGGCCGCTGGTCGATATGTGCGGCGAGACGGTCGGCGCGAATTATGACAGGAAAATTTTTTGTGCTTTTGGCACGGCACCGGCCAGGCCCGCGCAGGGCTGGCCGGCGCAGGGTTCATCAGGCGAGTTGTTGGTCGATGAAAGCGGTGAGCTGTGCCTTACTCATGGCGCCAACCTTGGTGGCGGCCAGCTGGCCGTCCTTGAACAGCATCAGCGTGGGAATGCCGCGAATGCCGAACTTGGCGGGGATCTCGCGGTTCTCGTCCACGTTCATCTTGGCCACGGTGAGCTTGCCCTGGTAGGCGCCGGCCACATCGTCGAGGATGGGGGCGATCATCTTGCAGGGGCCGCACCACTCGGCCCAGTAGTCGACCAGCACGGGGGTGCTGGACTTGAGCACGTCGGCTTCGAAGCTGGCGTCGGAGAGTTGCTTGATGAGGTCGCTGGCCATGGGCTTTCCTTGGGAATTTTGGGATTGGACAGAGGTTAAATTAGGGCCATTGTGACAGAAACCAATCCCCCGACTGCCGGTATGCCCGGCGCGCCAGACGCTATGACTGTCATAGCGAAAAACGATAGCAAAACGCAGCGCATGCTGTGGGTGCAGGCTTTGCAGGCGGTGCGCGCGCACCTGCAGGCGCGTGGCGCCCACCCGGCGCGCTGCATGGTGCTGCTGCCCTACGCACAGCTGATGGGCGAGGCCCAGCGCCAATGGGCGTTGTTGTGCCCTGAAGGCTTTGCCCCGCGCTTTGAGACCACGCGCAACTGGGCCCAGCGCCTGATCGGCTTCATGCCGCAAGGCCTGGACTACGCCCAGGACCAGGCGCGCGACCGCTTCACCGGTGCGGCGTTGCTGGAAAAGGCGGGCCTGGCCCTCCAGCGCGAAATGCTGCTGCCGGCGCTGCTCGACGCCGCCGCGCAGCTCGCCCCCCTGGCCGCTGCCGTGCCGCCCGAGGCGCGCAGCGCGTGGCTGGAGCAGCAGCGCGCCGTGGTTGGCCTGGCGGGGGAGGGCAGCGCCCTGCGCTACGAGGCCGCCGTGGCGCGTCTGGCGCTGGAATGGGTGGCCGCCTCGCACCACGCCACCGACGTGTTATTCACCCCCGCCGTGCGCGCCGAGGTCGACGCCATCGTCCTGCTGCAAGGTTTTCAGCCCGATGCGCTGGCCACCAGCCTGTGCGCCGCCTGGGGCGAAGCCGCCCTGGTGCTGCCGTTGTGGCGGGCGGACTCCCCCCCTCTCCCCCTGGGAGAGGGCTGGAGTGAGGGCGGCAGCCCCCACATCGCCCGGCACCCGGCGCAGGACGCCGAGGACGAAGCCCAGCGCGCCGCCGCCTGCGTGATCGCCCATGTGCAGGCAGGCCGCACCCCGGTGGCCCTGGCCAGCACCGACCGCGCCCTGGTGCGGCGCATCACCGCGCTGCTGCAGGGCGCGGGCATCGTGCCCAAGGACGAAAACGGCTGGACGCTGTCGACCACCCGCGCCGCTGCCTGGGTCATGACGCTGCTGCGCGCGGCCGCCTGGGACGCGCGCAGCGACGCCGTGCTCGACTGGCTCAAGGCCGTGCCCGCCCTATCGGCGCCAGACCAGGGCGCGCTCGAACGTTGGCTGCGCCGCAACACCTTGCAGACTTGGGCCAGCGCCGTGCAACGGCTGGCCGAGCACCCCGAACGCCAGCCGCAAATCGCCGCCAGCGCGGCGCAGATCGAAGCCCTGCGCCAGCCGCTGGCCGCAGCCCGCCCTCTGGCCGCCTGGCTGGCCAGCCTGCGCCAGCAGCTGCAGGCCAGCGGCCAATGGACAGCGCTGCTGCAAGACGACGCCGGCGCGCGCGTGCTGCTCGAGCTGCACCTGCACGAAGGCCTGGACGAAGACCTGGCCGACGTGGAAGGGGCCGCGCGCAAGCTGAGTCTGCAGGACTTCACCCACTGGGCCGATCAGGTGCTGGAGGCCACACGCTTCAAGCCCGACTGGGAGGGGGGCGAGCCCGCCGTGGTGCTGCTGCCGCTGGCGCAGCTCTTGGCGCGCCCCTTTGTCGCCCTAGTGCTGCCCGGCTGCGACGAAAAGCGACTGCAGACCGCCCCCGAGCCGCCCGGCGCGTGGACGGCGGCGCAGCGCGCATCGCTGGGCCTGCCCACGCGCGCCAGCCTGGAACTGGCCCAGCGCGCCGCCTGGGCCTGCGCCCTGCAAGCGCCGCAGGTTGACCTGCTGTGGCGCGCCAGCGAAGGCGGCGAGCCGCTTTTGGCCAGCCCGCTGGTGCTGGCCCTGGGGCCGGGCACGGCAGCGCCCGATACGCGGGTGCCGCGCGCCATCACGCCCAGCCCGGTGGCGCGGCCCCAGCCCCTGGGCGCGCAGCTGCCGCTGGCCCAGCTGTCGGCCACGGCCTATACCGACCTGCGCCAGTGCCCCTACCGCTTCTACGCCCAGCGCCTCCTGGGCCTGCAAGACCAGGACGAGCTGGAGGCCGAGGTCGACAAGCGCGACTTCGGCACCTGGCTGCACGCCGTGCTGCAGCGCTTTCACCAGGCGCTGCTGGCAGCGCCCACGCAAGACGCCACCACGCGCACGCAGATGATGGACACCGCCGCCGAGGCTGCGCGCGAACAGTTGGGCTTATCGGGCAGCGACTTTCTGCCCTACGCCAGCGGCTGGCCGCAGCTGCGCGCCGGTTATCTGCAATGGCTGGACAAGCACGAAGCCGCTGGCGCGCAGTTTGCCCAGGCCGAAGTCCAGGCCAGCCAGGGCCTGGCGCTGGCCCACGGCAGCCTGGAGCTGGTCGGCACGCTGGACCGCATCGACGAGGCTACCGGCGAGGGCGGCCGCAGCAGCCCCCTGGTGATCGACTACAAGACCGAGAGCGACAGCAAGACCAAGGCGCGCATTGCAGATGGCGCAGAAGACGTGCAACTCGCCTTCTACGCCGCGCTGCAGGCCGACCCCAATCAGCCGCTGCGCGCCGCCTACGTCAACGTCGGCGAGCGTGGCGAAACCAAAACCCACGAGGCGCAGGGCGTGGCCGCGCTGCGCGACGCCCTGCTGGCCGGCATCCGCCAGGACTTCGACCGCATCACCCAAGGCGCGCCGTTGCCGGCCTTGGGTGAGGGCAGCGTGTGCGACTGGTGCGCGGTGCGTGGGCTGTGCCGCAAGGATTTTTGGGCTTGAAGCACGTGAGAGGAGTGGGTATGAATTTCCGCGTATGGATGCTATGGGGTGTTGTGGGTTGGTTTCTGCTTTCGTCGGCGGCTGCGCAGCAGAGCCGTCAGGTTCCAGCCTATGACAAGGAACAAGCCAAAACCGTGCTTGATCGCAGCGTTTTTTACTTGCCACTTTTTGGCGCCGTGTATCGCGAGAAGTTTGCTGCAGCGTTGCCTCGCCATCCAGGCGTGCGCGGACTGGTGATTCACAACCATGGCTGTGGTGGCATGTGGGGTTGGGAGACCACGGTGGCGCAGTTTTACTACCGTGAGGGGTTTGCCGTTATCACGCCCGAATTCGTCACCCGTGATGGCAACAAGCTGGGCTGCCCAGGCGGGACATCAGAAGAAATGCTCAAGCGTGCGGGCGAGCGTGTGCGTGAGGGGATTTATACGGCGGTCAACCCTGCTAGGTTGGACGCCCGGGGAGACGACATTGCCGAAGTCATACGCTGGTTCAAAACGTTTTCGACCCTGCCAGTCATTCTGAGCGGCCACAGCGAGGGGTGCCGCACGACGTATCACTGGGATCGTGCAGACCCCCAAGTCGTAGGTGGGATTTGCCACAAACAAAGCGTGAATCGGCAATACGAACATCTATGGAAATGGGATGCGCGATTGCCGATGTGGTCGTCCATCGAGGATGAAGACCCCTGGGCTGGAGGCAGTGCACAGCATCCCGCAGTGGGGTTCCGGGAAAAATTCAGAACCCATCCGGAAAACCTGACGGAGTTTCGCTATCCAGGCAACAGCCATGATCCACTGGTGCGCCCCGGTGAAGGGGCGAGCCTGCGTGCCTGGCTCAATCAACGGGTCAGCACCCCGGTGCAGAAGACCCAGAATGGCTTCAACTACGAAGACATATTGCCTGCGGTGCAGGGCGCTATCAAGGTGCCATCGCGATGATTGAAGGGACGTCAGTGCCAGCGGTTTTTCCCGCCTACACCCACAACACCCAGCCCATCTCCCGCGAAGCCTTCTACGCCATCGCCTGCGACCCGGCGCGCAGCGTGGCGGTGGAGGCCTGCGCCGGCGCGGGCAAGACCTGGATGCTGGTCTCGCGCATCTTGCGCGCGCTGCTGGACGGCAGCCAGCCGCATGAAATCCTGGCGATCACCTTCACCAAGAAGGCGGCGGGCGAGATGCGCCAGCGCCTGCAGGAGTGGCTGGAGGCATTCGCCCACGCGCCGCTGGAGCAGCTCGAGCAAGAGCTGGTGGCACGCGGTTTGGATCAAAACGGCCCGCAGGGCGCGCACAATAAGCGCGAGCAGCTACAAAATTTATATCAACAACTGCTGGCCAATGGCCGCCCGCTGCAGATTCGCACCTTTCACAGCTGGTTTGCCGCGCTGCTCTCGACCGCGCCGCTGGCGCTGTTGCAAGAGCGCGGCCTGCCCACGCATTACGAGCTGCTGGAGGACGACGCCCCGGCCAAGGCGGCGGTGTGGCGGCCGTTTTTGGCCGCCGTGGAGCAAGACGCCAGCCTGCGCGCCGACTACGCTGCGGTGGTCGCCGCGCATGGCCGCAGCCAGACGCACAAGGCGCTGGAGGCGGCGCTGGACAAGCGGGTGGAATTTGCTCTGGCCGACGAGGCGGGCATCGTCGCTGCCTCGGTGCCGCCCTTTGCCGACCTCTACCCTGGCCTGGCCGGGGTGGCGCACCCCAGCGAATGGCTGCTGCAGCGCGCCGCTGGCCGCGCTTTGCTGGAGGAAGCGGCACAGGCCCTGGCGCCGCTGGCCAAGACCTTTGCCGCAAAGGGCGCAGAACTCACGGCGGCGCTGCAGGCCAACGATTGGCAGGGCGTTTTGGTGGCGCTGTTTACCGACGATGGCCAGGGCACGCCGCGTGCCTTTGGCAAATCGCGCCCCGACGTGGTGACAGCCGCGCAGAACGAGGCTGAGACGCTGCGCAAGGCCTGCCAGCAGCACGCCGCCTGGCAGCACCAGGGCCGCATGGCGCGCCTGTCGCGCTGCCTGATCGCCTGCTTTGCGCAACTCAAGCGCGAGCGCGGCTGGGTGGACATGAACGACGTGGAGCGCACGGCGCTCACGCTGCTGTCCGACCCCATCCTCTCGGGCTGGGTGCAAGAGAGGTTGGATGCGCGCGTGCGGCATCTGCTGATCGACGAGTTTCAGGACACCAACCCGCTGCAGTGGCAGGCGCTGCACGCCTGGCTGTCGGGTTACGCCGGCGCGGGTGGCGGGCAGCAGCCGCCCAGCCTGTTCATCGTGGGCGACCCCAAGCAGAGCATTTACCGCTTTCGCCGCGCCGAGCCCCAGGTGTTTCAGGCCGCGCAGGCCTTTGTGCGCGATGCCTTTGGCGGCGACCTGCTGGCCTGCGACCACACGCGGCGCAACGCGCTGGGCGTGATCACCACCGTCAACAGCGCCATGCAGGCGGCGCAGGGCCAGCAGGAATACAGCGGTTTTCGCGAGCACACCACCGAATCGCAACAAGCGGGGCTGCTGCTGCGCCTGCCGCCCATCACCAAGATGGACGCGGCGCAGGATGATGAAGGTGATGCCGGGGAGGGCCTGCCCTGGCGCGACAGCCTGACCGAGCCGCGCCACGAGGCCGAGGAAACCCTGCGCATGCAGGAGAGTGCCCAGGCCGCGCGCTGGGTGGCGGCGCAGATGGCGGCGGGCATTGCGCCGGGCGAGATCATGGTGCTGGCGCGCCAGCGCGAGCGCCTGGCGCGCATGGAGGAGGCCTTGCGCGCCCTGCACATCCCTTGCGTGCAGCCGGAAAAGGCCGACCTGGCCGCGGCGCCCGAGGTGCAGGACATGGTGGCCCTGCTCGACGTGCTGGTCTCG
Source organism: Diaphorobacter limosus (assembly GCF_033100095.1). Classification (NCBI taxonomy): domain Bacteria; kingdom Pseudomonadati; phylum Pseudomonadota; class Betaproteobacteria; order Burkholderiales; family Comamonadaceae; genus Diaphorobacter; species Diaphorobacter limosus. Next base: position 624,911 of record NZ_CP136921.1, read on the forward strand.
CCCGCGCACGACCTGTCGCTGGCGCGCGCACTCAAGTCGCCGCTGTTTGGTTGTGATGACGCGCTGCTCACCCAGCTGGCGCTGCTGCGCCGCCAGGAGAAGCACCGGCAATCGAGCTGGTTCGATTTGCTACTACAACAAGAGCTGTTTACGCTTGATACAAGAGCGCTGGCGGCCAGTTTGATTCAATACCGCGACTGGGTCGCCACGCTGCCACCGCACGACGCGCTGCAGGCCATCTACCGGCATGGCGACGTGCTGGCGCGCTTTGCCGCCAGCGCCCCCGCGCCCGAGCGTGCCGGGGTGCTGGCCAATCTGCGCGCGCTCTTGGGCGCGGCGCTGGCGCAGGACGGCGGGCGCTATCTGACGCCCTACGCCCTGGTGCGCGCGCTCAAGAAGGGCGGCACCCCGGCCCCGGCGCGCGCCGACGCGGGGGCGGTGCGCCTGCTCACCGTGCACGGCGCCAAGGGGCTGGAGGCCCACAGCGTGCTGCTGCTCGACACCGACGCCCAACCAAAAAAAGCCGAGACCATGGCCGTGTTGGTGGACTGGCCGGGCGAGCAGGCGCTGCCGCGGCGCTTCATATTTCTGGCGCGCGAATCCAGCCCGCCACCCAGCGCAGAGGCCGCCATGGCGCACGAGAAGGCCGAGCGCCAGCGTGAGTTTTTGAACACCTTGTACGTCGCCATCACACGCGCCAAGCAATGCCTGGTGCTGTCCTGCGTGCAATCGAAAAACGCCAACCCCGGCAGCTGGTGGGAGCGCCTGGCGCCCTTGATGCAGCAAGACGTGCAACCGCAGGACGCCGTCGCCGCTGCCAGCGCGGACGCCGCCTTCACCCTGCTGGAGCTGCCGGCGCTACCCCCTATGGCAGGGGGTGAGGGCGCCCAGCCCAGCCCGGCGACGGCAGCAGACCCGGACAGCCTGAGCGCCCGCCAGGGCCAGGCCATGCACGCGCTGCTCGAGCAGGTGGGCGGGGCCGGCGTCCCGTTGGCGCAGGCCCGCAGCAGCGGCTGGGACGCGCGCCGCCTGGCGCGCCTGGCGCGTGAATTTTCTCTGCCGGCCAGCGCCGCCCAGGCCGCCGCCGCCATGGCGCAGACCATCTTGAACGGTGACGGCGCCTGGGCCTGGGACGACGATGCCTTGGACATGGCGGTCAACGAAGCGCCGCTGCAGCACCAGGGCCAAAGCCTGCGCATCGACCGCCTGGTGCGCCTGCGCCAGGCCCGCGCCGGCGCGCGCTGGTGGGTGCTGGACTACAAGAGCGCCGCCGACCCCGCGCGCCAACCGGCGCTGATGGAGCAGCTGCAACGCTACCGCCAGGCGGTCCAGCAGCAGCAGCAGCAGCCCGGCGAGGCCGTGGGCGCGGCGTTCCTGACGGGCGAGGGCAGGGTGGTGGTACTGGCGGCTGATTGAGACGACAGCTTCGTCAGGGGCGAGGCGGCTCGCCATCCTCGCAACAGGCCTGCTGCAGCAGGGGTAGCAGCCATTGACTGAAGGCCTGCAGCCGCTGCGACAGCTGGCGCCGGTGCGGGTAGACCAGATGCATGGGCATGGCGGGCGCGGGCCAGTCCTGCAGCACCTCGACCAGCTCGCCGGCGGCCAGGTGCTCGCGCACGTCGAAGGCCGGAATCTGGATCAGCCCCAGCCCGGCCAGGCAGCAGGCGATATAGGTCTCGGCGTTGTTCACGGTCACGCTGCCGTCCATGGGGCATTGTTGGATGCGGCCTTGCTCCTCCCATTCCCAGGGCGCGGCGCGGCCGCTGCCGGGCGCGGCGTAGTGCACGGCCTGGTGCCGCGGCAGGTCCAGCGGGCTGTGCGGTACCCCGTAGCGCGCCAGATAGGCCGGGCTGGCGCAGTGGATCAGCCGCACCCGCCCCACGGGCCGGGCCACCAGGCTGCTGCTGGCCGGTGTGCCCACGCGCAGCGCGCAGTCCACGCCTTCTTGCACCAGGTCGATGCTGCGGTCGCTGCTGCCCAGCTCGATCTGCAGGCCGGGGTGCAGGGCCAGCCATGCGGGCAGCGCCGGCGCCACCAGGCGGCGGGCGATGCGGCTGGGCATGTCCACGCGGATGCGCCCGGCCAGCGGCCCGGCGTCGGGGCGAAACTGCTGCTCCAGCTCCTCCACATCGGCCACCAGCGAGGGCGCGCGCTCCAGCAGGGCTGCGCCGTCGGGCGTCAGGCTGACGCGGCGCGTGGTGCGGTGCAGCAGGCGGGCGCCCAGGCGCGCTTCCAGCTGCTGCAGCGCCAGCGACACGGTGGGGCGCGGCAGGCCCAGCTGGTCGGCCGCCAGGGTAAAGCTGCCGCTGTGCGCTACGCGGATGAAGATGCGCAGCTGGTCAATGCGATCCATGGAGGGTGATTGGTAGTGATTTATGGATGGAGCATCTATTTTTCAGCATTTATTTGTGTTTTGCTTATCAATAAAGTGGCGCTTTTACCCACAAGGAGCCATCCATGTCCACACACAGCATCCAAGGCAAAGTCGTTCTGATCGCCGGTGGCGCCAAAAACCTCGGTGGCCTGCTGGCGCGTGACCTGGCGGCGCATGGCGCCAAGGCCGTGGCCATTCACTACAACAGTGCCGCCAGCAAGGCCGACGCCGACGCCACCGTGGCGGCGGTGCAAAAGGCCGGTGCACGGGCCGTGGCCCTGCAGGCCGACCTGACCAGCGCCGCCGCCATGGAAAAGCTGTTTGCCGACGCCGTGGCCGCCGTCGGCCGCCCGGACATTGCCATCAACACCGTGGGCAAGGTGCTCAAGAAGGCGATTGCCGACATCTCCGAGGCCGAGTACGACGAGATGAGTGCGGTCAACGCCAAGTCGGCCTTTTTCTTCCTCAAAGAAGCGGGCAAGCATGTCAACGACAACGGCAAGATTTGCACCCTGGTGAGCTCGCTGCTGGGCGCATTCACGCCGTTCTATGCGTCCTACGCGGGCACCAAGGCGCCGGTGGAGCATTTCACGCGCGCGGCTGCCAAGGAGTTGGGCGCACGCGGCATCTCGGTCACGGCCGTGGGCCCCGGCCCCATGGACACGCCCTTCTTCTATGGCCAGGAAAGCACCGACGCCCAGGCCTACCACAAGAGTGCCGCCGCGCTATCGCCCTTCAGCAAGACCGGCCTGACTGACATCGAAGACGTGGTGCCCTTCATCCGCCACCTGGTCAGCGACGGCTGGTGGATCACGGGCCAGACGATTCTGATCAACGGCGGCTATACCACCAAGTAACGGGGGGAAGCCATGCATGTGGCGCTTGTGATGGCCGGCGGCCTGGTGCTGCTGGGCCTGTTCGTGCTGTTTGGCTGGCTGTGGGGCGCCAGCAGCGCTGGCATGGCGCTGGCGGCCAAGTGGTTTGTGCCGGCCTGGCTGCTGGTGGCGGCGGTGAACATGTGGGTGGGCGTGCAGCACGCGGGTTACAGCGTGCGCGAGGAGGCGCCCATTTTGCTCATCGTCTTTGCCGTGCCGGCGGCGGTGGCTGCTTTTGTGGTGTGGTGGCTGCCGCGTAGCTGAAGAGCTGCGGGCGGTGCGGCCGACTGCGTGGATGCAGGGCCGCAAGGTGGGATGATCGGCGCATGTCTTATGTGAACGATTCTTCCAGCGCGCCCCTCGCGTGCGACGCCGCCATCATCGGCGGCGGCCCGGCCGGTTTGATGGCTGCCGAAATACTGGCCCAGGCGGGCCATTCTGTGCATGTGTTCGACGCCATGCCCTCTGTCGGGCGCAAGTTTTTGCTGGCCGGCAAGGGCGGGCTGAATCTGACCCACTCCGAGCCCTTCGAGGCCTTTGTGTCGCGCTTCGGCGAGCGCCGCGCACAGATCGAGCCGCTGCTGAGCGTCTTTGGCGCCGAGCAGCTGCGCGCCTGGGCGCAGGGCTTGGGCGTCGATACGTTTGTCGGCACCTCGGGGCGCGTCTTTCCCACCGACATGAAGGCCGCGCCGCTGCTCCGCGCCTGGCTGGCGCGGCTGCGTGCAGCTGGCGTGGTGCTGCACATGCGCCACCGCTGGCTGGGTTGGGATGCCGACGGCGCCTTGTGCTTTGCCAGCGCCGCCGGGCAGCAGCGCGTGGCCGCGCGCGCCACGGTGCTGGCGCTGGGAGGCGCCAGCTGGCCGCGTCTGGGCTCCGACGCTGCCTGGGTGCCGCTGCTGGCGGCCAGGGGGGTGCAGATTGCGCCATTGCAGCCGGCCAACTGCGGCTTTGACGTGCCGCGCGTGGACGCGCCCGTGGGCCACCTTTTTGACATTTCGCGGCGCGAGTTCTTTCGCGAGCTGCTGGGGCGCGGCCAGGCATCCGCCGTGGGCTGGACACCGTTTTTTGCCGAGCGCTTTGCGGGCCAGCCGTTCAAGTCGGTGGCCATTGCCTTCACCGACAGCCAGGGCCGTCAGTTTGCGCGGCGCGGCGAGTTCGTCGCCACCGCCACGGGGGTGGAGGGCAGCCTGGTCTATGCCGCCTCCGGCCTGCTGCGCGATGAAATCACGGCCCACGGCCACGCCACCTTCCATCTGGACCTGCTGCCCGACCACAGCCCCGAACGGGTGCTGGCCGAGGTGCGCCATCCGCGTGGTGCGCGCAGCCTGACAAGCCACCTCAAGGGACGGCTGGGGCTCGATGGCATCAAGGCCGCCATCCTCTACGAACAGCTGGGCAAGGTCGGCATGCAGGATGCGCAGCTGCTGGCACAGGCCATCAAACGGCTGCCCATCACCGTGCTGGCCATGCGCCCGGTGCAGGAGGCGATCAGCACCGCCGGCGGCGTGTCCTTCGAGGCGCTGGATGCGCATCTCATGCTGCGGGCCATGCCCGGGGTGTTCTGCGCCGGCGAGATGCTGGACTGGGAGGCGCCCACCGGCGGTTACCTGCTCACGGCCTGCTGCGCCACCGGGCGCGTGGCAGGCGCGGGGGCGGCGCACTGGCTGGCGAGCCCGGTGCCGGCGGATCAGAACTTGGTGCGGTAGTACAGCATGGGCCCGCCGCGCCTGGCACGCAGCAGCAGGCGCGAGTTGCCCTCCAGCTGCAGGCCCACGGCGCCAAACTCTGGCACCAGGCCGCGCGTGCGCGAGCTGGACCACTGCACCTCCACCCGGGTGCCGAAGGTCGGTTGATCCTGGTGCCAGATCATGCCCATGGCATTGGGCATGGCATGCAGTTGCGATGTGCGGGCCCAGGCATGTATGTCCAGTTGCACCCTGCGATCGAGCTGTGAGCGCCAGCGCACGCCCAGGTCAAAGGCTTGCGGGCTCAGTTCCACGCCCCTGGCATACGACACCACGCCCAATGTCAGTCCCAGGCTGGACGCCTGGCGTGGTGTGAGCCAGCCGGTGATATCGGTGTAGTGAATGGCCTGCGGCGACATGGCTCCCGGCTGGCGCAGTGCATCGGACGGGTACAGGGCGCCAAAGTCGGGGTAGCTGTGGCCACGCAGCGTGATGGGGGGCGATGCCGCGCTGGTCAGCGGGTCGGCCACCTGCGCCACCGCAGCCCCGACCCAGACCACAAGGGGCAAGGCGCCGCAAAGCCATGGGCGCCGGCCCAAGGCCGATCTGCGGGCAAATGGTGCAAACATGAGTGCATTCATGACGACACCCTGGAGGACAAAGCCTGGGATCAGTATGAATCACCGGGGTGCGCCCCCCGCCAGCCAAGGCCCCAAGCCCCTGTGGGACAGGGCTGACACGCACGCAGCCCATGCCGGGCCCGGTGGGCGTCTGGCACAGGAAGAGAAAAAGAGGGGGAGGGGGAAGAGAAGTTGACGAGCCTTACCCCCGGCACTGGCTCCACAGTTAGGGCTGCTTGGTTCCCCACCTGACCCGGTTGGCCGCTTCACCATGCGGGGAGGCCCGTCAGCGGCAATTGTACGCGGAACCGGGGGGCGTTTCGGGCTCGCCAAAGGGCGGCGGCGGGCCACATAGAATCACCCCCCATGTCCTATCTCGTGCTCGCCCGCAAATACCGCCCCAAGACCTTCTCGGAGATGGTCGGGCAGGAGCATGTGGTGCAAGCCCTGACGAATGCGCTCACGCAGCAGCGGCTGCACCATGCCTATCTGTTCACCGGCACGCGCGGCGTGGGCAAGACCACGGTCTCGCGCATCCTGGCCAAGTCGCTCAACTGCCAGGGGCCGGACGGCCAGGGCGGCATCACGGCCCAGCCCTGCGGCGTGTGCCCGGCCTGCCAGGACATCGACAGCGGGCGCTTTCCCGACTACACCGAGCTGGACGCGGCATCCAACCGCGGCGTGGACGAGGTGCAGGGCCTTTTGGAGCAGGCCGTCTACAAGCCGGTGCAGGGGCGTTTCAAGGTCTTCATGATCGACGAGGTGCACATGCTGACCAACACCGCCTTCAACGCCATGTTGAAGACGCTGGAGGAGCCGCCCGAATACCTCAAGTTCGTGCTGGCCACGACCGACCCGCAGAAGGTGCCGGTGACGGTGCTCTCGCGCTGCCTGCAGTTCAACCTGCGGCCGATGGCGCCCGAGACGGTGCTGGAGCATTTGACGCGCGTGCTGGCGGCCGAACAGGTGGCCGCCGAGCCCCAGGCGCTGCGCCTGCTCTCGCGTGCGGCGCGCGGCTCCATGCGCGATGCGCTGAGTTTGACCGACCAGGCCATCGCCTTCGGCAGCGGCCAGCTGCAGGAGGCCAGCGTGCGCCTGATGCTGGGCAGCGTGGACCGCAGCCATGTGTTCCGCCTGATCGAGGCGCTGGCCGCTGGCGACGGCCGCACCGTGGTGGAGACGGCCGACGCCCTGCGCGTCAACGGCCTGTCTGCCGCCAGCACGCTGGAGGAAATGGCTGCCGTGTTGCAGCGCATGGCCGTGCTGCAGGCGGTGCCGCAGATGGCCGCCGCCGTGGACGCCAGCGACCCCGAGGCGGCAGAGATGGCCCGCCTGGCCGCCGCCCTGCCGCCCGACGAAACGCAGCTGCTCTACAGCATCTGCCTGCATGGCCGTACCGAGCTGGGCCTGGCACCCGATGAGTACGCCGCCCTGACCATGGTGCTGCTGCGCCTGCTGGCCTTCAAGCCCGCCGGTGCCGCTGGCGCCACGGCGGAAAAAAAAACTCTGACGCGGCCTGAACCCGCCGCGCCAGCACCGGTTGCCGTCGCAGCTGATCCGCCCGTTGCACCGCTCGCAGTGCAGCAGCCCATCCATGTGGCGCGTGAACCGCAGCCGCCAGCCCCACTGGCTGCACCCGCCGCACCCGAGCCGGCCACGCCCGATGATGTGAACCGCGCGGTGACCGAGGCCATGCTGCAGGATGCGGCGGCGCCCAACGCCGTGCCTGCGGCGCTGCCGGGCCCGGCTGCCGCGCCCACGGTGCGCCTACCCGTGCGCAGCCCTGAGGATTTAAGGCAAAAACAGCATCCAGCGCCCGCCAATCAAGCGCAAACAGCTTCTGAAACAATAGCAATACCGGTGCGCTCCGCGCCCGAACCCGGGCCACGCCTGCAGGCCGTGGGGCAGGCCGGTGCGGCAGCGCCGCCGCTGGTGACCACCGAGGAGGGTGATGTCTGGCATGCCACCGTGCAGCAGCTCATCGCGCAAGACGCCATCACCGCCCTGGTGCGCGAGCTGGCGCTGCAGTCGCAGCTGATGGCGCGCGACGAGGGCCACTGGCTGCTGCGCGTTGAGCGCGAATCACTGAACCAGCCCCAGGCGCGCGAACGCCTGCGCGCGGCGCTGGAGGCCGCGGGCCATGCGCGCGAGATCAGCGTGGAGCTGGGCGTGGTCAGCGACAGCCCCGCGCGCCGCAACGCCCAGGCCGCCAGCGCACGCCAGCGCGCGGCCGAGGACATCGTCCACAACGACCCCTATGTGCAGCAGCTGGTGCGCGACTTCGGCGCGAAAATCGTGCCAGGCAGCATCAAGCCTGCGTGACACGCTCTTACTTTTTTTAATCAACGAAGGAAATTTCCATGTTCAACAAGGGACAGCTCGCCGGCCTGATGAAACAAGCCCAGGCCATGCAGGACAACCTGAAGAAGGCCCAGGACGAATTGGCCAGCGTCGAGGTCGAGGGCGAATCCGGCGCCGGACTGGTCAAGGTCTTGATGACCTGCAAGCACGACGTCAAGCGCGTGACCATAGACCCCAGCCTGCTGGCCGAGGACAAGGACATGCTCGAAGACCTGGTGGCTGCCGCCTTCAACGCCGCCGTGCGCAAGGCCGAGGAAACCAGCCAGGAAAAGATGGGCAAGATCACCGCCGGCATGCCAGGCCTGCCCGGCGGCATGAAGTTCCCCTTCTGACGGTGCCTGGGCGCACCGCCCCATGTCCGATACCAATTCCCTCGACGCACTGATCCAGGCGCTGCGGCGCCTGCCGGGCGTGGGCATGAAGTCGGCGCAGCGCATCGCCTTTCATCTGCTGCAGCATGACCGTCCAGCGGCCCAGCAGCTGTCGCAGGCGCTGGCGCAGGCCTGCGCGCAGGTGCGCCATTGCCAGCGCTGCTACACCTTCACCGAGGGCGAGGTCTGCGCCACCTGCATGGACGCGACGCGCGACGCCAGCCGCCTGTGCGTGGTGGAGACGCCCGCCGACCAGGCGGCCATGGAGCGCACTGCCGCCTTTCGTGGCCTGTACTTCGTGCTCATGGGGCGGCTGTCACCGCTGGACGGCGTGGGGCCGCGCGACATTGGCGTGCAAAAGCTGCTCGAGCGCGCCGGCGACGGCGTGGTGCAGGAGGTGATCCTGGCCACCAGCTTCACCGCCGAGGGCGAGGCCACGGCCCACGCCATTGCCGAGGCGCTCAGGCGCCGCGGCATGCATGTCACGCGCCTGGCGCGCGGCGTGCCGGTGGGCAGCGAGCTCGAATACGTGGATTTGGGCACCATTGCCCATGCGCTGGCGGATCGGCGGTGACATAAACGCACAACGCACAACGCACAACCGAGGCCCCAATGTCCAACACCTCTTTCACCCTGGCGTACGGCTGCGTGCTGGTGGCGGCGCTGCTGCCCATGTTTTGTGCCCTCCTGGCCAAGGCCGGGGCCATGCCCAGGGGCGGCAACCGCGACCCGCGCGCCTGGCTGGCGGCGCAAAGCGGCTGGCGTGCCCGCGCCAATGCGGCCCAGGCCAACGGCTTCGAAGGCCTGCCGTTCTTCATCGGCGCGGTCATCATCGCCCACCAGCTGGGTGCGCCGCAGGCGCGCCTGGATCAGCTGGCCTGCGCCTTCATCGTCCTGCGCCTGGCCTATATCGCCCTGTATGTGGGCGACAAGGCCATGGCGCGCAGCCTGGTCTGGGGCCTGGGCCTGGCGGTGAACATCGCCATCCTGCTGTTGGGCTGGCGCTGAGGCGCGGTTTCCACGACTGGGCGTAAAATAGCGCCATCCGGCTTGCCCATTCAGCGCAAGCCGCTATTTTTTTGATAGTTGCGCAGGCATGTGAATGGCCTTGCGCGGCATTTTTCCTCGTTTTCCATGATCGATCTCCGGGGTATCACCCAGATTTACCAGGGCCCACAAGGCCCGGTCGAGGCCCTGCGCGGCATCGACCTGCATGTCACGCCGGGCGAGGTGTTCGGCATCATCGGGCGCTCGGGCGCGGGCAAGAGCTCGCTGGTGCGCGTCATCAATCTGCTGAACCGCCCGTCGGCCGGCCAGGTCATGGTGGCGGGGCGCGACATGACGCAACTGAGTGACGCCGAGCTGCGCGCCGCGCGCCGCGAGATCGGCATGGTGTTCCAGCATTTCAACCTGCTGTCGTCGCGCACCGTGTACGGCAACGCCGCGCTGCCGCTGGAGCTGGCCGGCATGGCGCCGGACAAGATCAAGAAGCGTGTCGATCCGCTGCTCGACATGGTGGGCCTGGCGCATCTGGCCGACCGTTACCCGGCGCAGATCTCAGGCGGGCAAAAGCAGCGCGTGGGCATTGCGCGCGCGCTGGCCAGCAGTCCGAAGGTGCTGCTGTCCGACGAGGCCACGAGTGCGCTGGACCCCGAAACCACGCGCTCCATCCTGGACCTGCTGCGCCAGGTGAACCGCGAGCTGGGCGTGACCGTGGTCTTGATCACGCACCAGATGCAGGTCATCAAGCAGATCGCCGACCGCGTGGCGGTGATCGAAGCCGGCCGCATCGTCGAGATGGGCCCGGTGATCGATGTGTTCACCAAGCCCCAGCAGGACATCACCAAGAGCCTGATCGACGAGATCGTGCCGCAGGAGCTGCCGGCTGGCGTGCTCTCGCGCGTGCGCAGCCTGGCGGCGCGGCTTGAGGCGGGGGCCAGCGGCCAGCTGCTGCGCCTGTCCTACGCCGGCGAGCATGCCTACGAGCCCATCCTGTCGCACCTGATCCGCGAGCTGGGGCTGGATCTGTCCATCCTGCACGGCCAGATCGATGAGATCCAGGAGCAGACCTTTGGCTCGCTGGCGGTGTACGCCAGCGGCCCCATGGCGCGCATTGGCGCGGCCATCGACTATCTGCGCGCCCAGGGGGTGGTGGTGCGCACCGTGGACGTGAGCGCATAAGGAGCGGATGGTGTTCGAGAATTTTTCCGAAATGATGCTGGAGCTGTTTGCCACCTCGCTGTGGGAGACGGTAATCATGGTCGGCGCGTCGGGCATCCTCGGCGCGCTGGTGGGCATTCCGTTGGGGGTGTTTTTGCGCCTGACCGACAAGGGCGGCATCCTGCAGAACGCCCCGGCTAACACCGTAGTTGGCGGCATCGTGAATGCCGTGCGCTCCACGCCCTTCATCATCCTGCTGGTGGCCATCATCCCGTTCACGCGCCTGGTCACGGGCACGTCGATCGGCACCTGGGCGGCCGTGGTGCCGCTGACGCTGGCGGCCGCGCCCTTCATCGCGCGCCTGGTCGAGACTGCGCTGCGCGAGGTGGACGGCGGCCTGGTCGAGGCCGCGCAGTCCATGGGCGCGACCACCGGCCAGATTGTCTGGAAGGTGCTGCTGCCCGAGGCCATGCCGGGCATCGTCGCCGGGCTGACCATCAGCTTTGTGAGCCTGACTGGTTATTCGGCCATGGCCGGCGCCGTGGGCGGCGGCGGCCTGGGCGACCTGGGCATCCGCTATGGCTACCAGCGCTTTCTGCCCGACGTGATGCTGGCGGTGGTGGTGATCCTGATCGTCTTCGTGCAGGCAATACAGAGCCTGGGCGACTGGGTGGTGCGGCGCATGTCGCACCGCTGATATCTACTTCTGATTTGATAGCTGCTCACGCTTTATAGATAAGCGTTGGAGGCCCATTTGCTTAGTATCTGAATGACCTCGTCATCCTCCACCTGGGTGAAATCCTCGTAGTACTGGCCCACGGCCTCGAAGTCTTGCGGCGCCTGCAGGCATGCCACCTCGTCGGCCAGCGGGCGCACCAGGGCCAGCGCCTCGTGCGAGGCCACGGGCACGGCGCAGATCAGCCGGGCAGGCTTGCGCTGGCGCAGGCTGTGCAGCGCAGCGGCCATGGTGGCCCCGGTGGCCAGGCCGTCGTCCACCACGATGACGATGCGCCCGGCCACCTCCAGCGGTGGGCGTATCGGCGTGTACTGCGCGCGCCGCTGGTGGATCAGCCGCAGCTGCCGGCGCTTTTCGGTGGCGATGTAATGCGCATCGGCGCCCGTCGCCGCGGCGTGCGGCGACAGGTAGGTCCAGCCGCTCTCATCGACCGAGCCGATGGCGTATTCGGGCTGGTAGGGCGCGCCCAGCTTGCGCACCAGCACCAGGTCCAGCTCGCCCCGCAGCGCCTGGGCGATGCATTGCGCCATGGGCACGGCGCCGCGCGGAATGGCCAGCACCAAGGGGTTCTGGCCGGCATAGGCCTGTAGCCGCTCGGCCAGGCGCCGGGCGGCGTCCAGGCGGTCGCGAAAGACAATCGGGCGGGTGGCGGCATGCATGCCGTGATTGTGGAACTTACTGGCCTCGCCGGTATTGCGACAGGTCTACGATAGGCGGCCGATTGCACAAGAAAGGTTTCATCGTGATTTCCAAACGCTCCCTGCTTCAATCCACCCTGGCCCTGGCGCTGGCCACCGGCCTTGGCGGCGCCGCCATGGCACAGGACAAGCCGCTGAAGATTGGCGTGACGGCGGGCCCGCATGCGCAGATCTTCGAGCAGGTGAAGAAGGTGGCGGACAAACAGGGCCTGAAGATCCAGGTGGTGGAGTTCAGCGACTATGTGCAGCCCAACGCCGCCCTGGCCGCGGGCGACCTGGACGCCAACAGCTACCAACACAAGCCCTATCTGGATGCGCAGATCAAGGATCGCGGCTATCCGTTCGCCGTGGCGGCGAACACGGTCAACTTCCCGATCGGCATTTACTCCAAAAAGATCAAGAAACTGGCCGATCTGAAGGAGGGCGCGCGCTTCGGCATTCCCAACGACCCTACCAATGGTGGCCGCGTACTGCTGCTGCTCCAGGCCCAGGGCCTGATCAAGCTCAAGGACGGCGCGGGCCTGAAGGCCACGCCGCTGGACGTGGTGGGCGACCCCAAGAAGCTCAAGTTCATCGAGCTTGACGCCGCCCAGCTGCCGCGCTCGCTCGACGACCTGGACGCCTCGGCCATCAACACCAACTTTGCGATCTCGGCCGGCCTGAACCCCAAGACCGACGCCATCGCCCAGGAGAACCCGGACGGCCCCTATGTGAACCTGCTGGTGGTGCGCGCCGCCGACAAGGACAAGCCCTGGGTGGCGCAGCTGGTCAAGGCCTATCACAGCCCGGAGATACGCCAGTTCATCGACACCCAGTTCAAGGGTTCGGTGCTGGCTGGCTGGTAATGGCTGGTTGATGGCCTGTTGTCCGACAGCGCAATACGCGGCGGGCTCATAAGCTGCCCACAGTCATAACCCCCCTGACTGGAGATTTCTTATGAGCAAATATCGCATTGCCGTCATTGTCGGCAGCCTGCGCAAGGATTCGCACAACCGCCGCCTGGCCCACGCCCTCACGCGCCTGGGCGCGCCCGAGTTCGAGTTCCACTACCCGCGCATCGACGACCTGCCGCTGTACAACCAGGACGACGACGGCCACCAGCCAGCCCCGGTACTGCGCCTGAAGCAGGAGGTGGCAGAGTCCCAGGGGGTGTTGTTCGTCACGGCCGAATACAACCGCTCCATCCCCGGTGTGCTCAAGAACGCCATAG